>CAWFCX010000042.1:0-21050 GCA_963814385.1 uncultured beta proteobacterium | reverse complement strand
TCCGCCCCTCGTCCGTGGCGGTCCGCGGCCGGTCCCCCGAGGAGACTGCCGCTTGCTTGGCGCGGCCCGGCGCTGCGTGGCTCATACCGTGCCCAGCGGGTCGAGCCCGGCCTCGCGCAACAGCGCGCAGGTGCGGATCAGCGGCAGGCCGATCAGCGCGGTCGGGTCATCGGAGTCGATGCTTTCAAGCAGAGCCACGCCGAGCGCTTCGCTCTTGGCGCTGCCGGCGCAGTCATACGGTGTATCGAGCGCCAGGTAGCGCTCGATGTCCTCGTGGCGTAGTCGGCGAAACTGCACAGTCACCGGCGCCAGCAGCGCGCGCTCGAAGCCGCGCTCGCGGCGCACCACCGCCACGGCGGTGTGGAAGACCACGCGCCGGCCGCTCATCATCGTCAGCTGCTCGATCGCGCGTTCGTGGTTTCCCGGTTTGCCGATGGCTTGGCCGTCGAGTTCGGCCACCTGGTCGCTGCCGATGACGACGGCGTCCGCCGCATGCGCAGCCACAGCCTGAGCTTTGGCCAGTGCCAAGCGCGTGGCCAGAGCGGCCGGCGCCTCGCCGGCCCGCGGCAATTCGTCGACGCCGGGCGACACCACCTCGAACGGCATGCGCAGGCGCTCCAGCAGCTCACGCCGGTAGCGAGACGTGGAGGCGAGGATCAGGCGTGGCGCGGGCATGGCTGCATTGTCATGTCAGCGAGCGCCGGGCCGCCCCAAGCCACTGACCGCCCCTCGGGGGGAGCGCGAGCAAAGCGAGCGTGGGGGCCTCACTCCACTGCTCGCCGTAAACTGCCCCGCATGACGTCCCGGGTGCACGATCCTCGTCGGCTCGACGTGGCTGCTGCCGCAGCGGCCGGGGCAGAGCTTGCCGGTCGTGGGCCACTGTCGGAGCTGGCTCGGCTGGCCGACGGTGCGGCCGGGCAGGTCGACGAGCCGGTGGTGTGGTCGGCCCGCTTCGAGCAGCGCCGCGAGTCGGGTGGCCCGCCGCAGGTCTGGCTGCAATTGCAGGCTCGGGCTCATGTAGCGCGCGAGTGCCAGCGCTGTTTGCAACCGGTGCTGCTGGTGCTGGACGTGGATCGCGCGTTTCGCTTTGCGCCCTCCGAAGACGAAGCCGCGGCGATCGATGCCGAAAGCGAGGATGACGTGCTCGCGCTGTCGCGCCAGTTTGATCTGCGTGAATTGATCGAGGACGAACTCCTGCTGGCGCTGCCGATCGTGCCCAAGCATGAGCCGTGTCCGACGCCACTGATTTCGGCGGCGCTGCTTCAGGATGAGACGAGTGTCGCGCCCTCCCACCCGTTTGCCGCACTCGCGCTGCTGAAACGAGGAATCGGCCAATGAACCCGCAGGCGGGGCAGCGGGCAACGAAGCGGCTGCCGCTGTTATACTGCGCGGCTTTTCGCGGGGCGTGTGCCCACCCTGCCGGTCGGGGTGCACGCGTACGCGGCGACCCCCCATCCACTGCAATATTCAAGCTTCCGGCCGGGCCAGCCCCCGCTTTGGCCCGCCCTGAAGGAGAACCCTATGGCCGTTCAGCAGAACAAGAAATCCCCGTCCAAGCGCGGCATGCACCGCTCGCACAACGCGCTGGTCACGCCCGGCACGGCGGTCGAATCCACCACGGGCGAAACGCATCTGCGCCACCACATCAGTCCGACGGGCTTTTACCGTGGGCGCAAGGTGCTGAAGACCAAGGCCGACGCCTGATCGGCGTCGAAGCCTCAGCGACTTCCCCCGCCAGGCCGCCGTCACGCCGCGCCTGACGACCTTGCACTCCGCGCTGCCCCCTCTTCCGCTGGTGCGGTTGGCCGTCGATGCGATGGGCGGAGACCATGGGCCCGCGGTCACACTGCCGGCCTGCAAGGCTTTCCTCGACAAACATCCACAAGCCGAACTCGTGCTTGTCGGCCTGGCCGATGCAGTGGCGAGCGCTCGCGGCTGGCCGCGCACGCGCGTGGTCACGTGCAGTGAAGTCGTGACGATGGAAGACGGTCTCGAAGTGGCGCTGCGCCGCAAGAAAGACTCGTCCATGCGCGTGGCGATTTCGCAGCTCAAGGCCGACGTGGCTGCAGAGCCCGCGCATGCCTGCGTCTCGGCCGGCAACACCGGCGCGCTGATGGCCGTGGCGCGCTACCTGTTGAAGACGATGGACGGCATCGACCGCCCGGCCATTGCCACCGTGTTGCCCAACCGCCAGGATGGTTTCACCACCGTGCTCGACCTTGGCGCCAATGTCGATTGCACACCCGAGCACTTGCTCCAGTTCGCCGTCATGGGCAGCGCGCTGGTGTCAGCCGTGCAAGGCAAGGAAGACCCGACGGTCGGCCTGCTCAACATCGGCGAAGAGGCGATCAAGGGCAGCGAGATCATCAAGCGCGCCGGCGAGTTGCTGCGCGAGGCGGCGGCTGATGGCCACATCGCCTTTCACGGCAACGTCGAGGGCAACGACATCTTCAAGGGCACGACCGACATCGTCGTTTGCGACGGTTTTGTCGGCAACGTCGTGCTCAAAGCCAGCGAAGGCCTGGCCGCCATGCTGACCGAGTTCATCAAGCAGGAGTTCACCCGCAACGCCCTGACAAAACTTGCGGCGTTGGCGGCGATGCCGGTGTTGAAGCACTTCAAGCACCGCGTCGATCACCGGCGCTACAACGGCGCGGCGCTGCTCGGCTTGCGCGGCCTGGTCTTCAAGAGCCACGGCTCGGCCGACGCCTACGCCTTTGAGCAGGCGCTGACGCGCGCTTATGATGCCGCGCGCAACCGGCTGCAGGACCGTGTGCACGACCGCATTGCCGAGACGATGCGATCGCTGCCCGCGGCGGATGCGGCCACGTCGCAAGCTGCATGAGTTCAACCTCCACACGCTACTCGCGCATCACCGGCACCGGCAGCCACCTGCCGCCGCGCCGCTTGAGCAATGCGGATCTGGCCACCGAGTTGGCCTCGCGCGGCGTCGAAACGTCAGACGAGTGGATCGTCGAGCGCACCGGGATTCGGGCGCGGCACTTCGCCGCCGAGGGCGTGGTGTGTAGCGATCTGGCGCTGCCGGCTGCGCTGGCCGCGTTGCAGGCCGCCGGCCGCAAGCCCGAGGATGTGGACCTGATCATCGTCGCCACCTCGACGCCGGACATGATCTTCCCGTCCACGGCGGCGATCCTGCAGGCCAAGCTCGGCATCACTAACGGTTGCCCCGTGTTCGACGTGCAGGCAGTCTGTTCGGGCTTCATCTACGCCCTGACGGTGGCCGACGCACTGATCCGCACCGGCTCGGCGAAGACGGCGCTGGTCATCGGGTCTGAAGTGTTCTCGCGAATCCTCGACTTCAACGACCGCACGACTTGCGTGCTGTTCGGCGACGGTGCCGGCGCCGTTGTGCTGGAAGCCAGCAACGAGCCCGGCATCCTCGCCAGCGAATTGCACGCCGATGGCCGTCATGCCGGAATCCTGTGCGTGCCGGGCACTGTGGCGGGCGGCAAGGTGATCGGCGATCCGACGCTGAAGATGGACGGGCAGGCGGTTTTCAAGCTTGCCGTCGGTGTGTTGGAGTCGGTTGCGCGATCGGTGCTGGCCAAGGCAGGCAAAACCGAAGCCGACATCGATTTCCTGATCCCGCACCAGGCCAACATCCGCATCATGCAAAGCACGGCCAAGAAGTTGAAGCTCTCGGCCGACAAGCTGATCGTGACGGTCGATGAACATGGCAATACTTCGGCGGCGTCGATCCCGCTGGCGCTCGATGTGGCCGTGCGTTCGGGCCGCATCCGCCGCGGCCACAAGCTGATGTTGGAAGGCGTGGGCGGTGGCTTCACCTGGGGCGCGGCGCTCGTCGAGTTCTGAACTTTTCGCAAAGCCATGACTGCATTTGCCTTTCTCTTCCCTGGCCAGGGCTCGCAAAGTGTGGGCATGCTCGACGCTTGGGGCGATCACATCGCAGTGCGCGACACGCTGGCGGAAGCATCAGCCGCACTCGGCGAGGATGTGGCCAAGCTGATCCGCGAAGGTCCAGCCGAAGCACTCGCCCTGACGACGAACACGCAGCCGGTGATGTTGACCGCGGGCATCGCGTGTTATCGCGCCTGGCGTGCCGAAGGCGGCGCCGAACCTGCCGCCGTGGCGGGCCACTCGCTGGGCGAATACACGGCACTGGTGGCGGCCGGCGTGTTGACGCTCGCCGATGCGCTGCCGCTGGTGCGCTTTCGTGCGCAGGCGATGCAAGAAGCGGTGCCCGTGGGCACCGGTGCGATGGCGGCGATCCTCGGTCTCGACGCCGAGGCAGTGCGCGCCGGCTGCGCCGAAGTGGCAGCCAGCGGCGATGTTGTCGAAGCCGCCAACTTCAACGACCCGAAGCAGATCGTGATCTCGGGCAGCAAGGCTGGCGTCGATCGAGCCTGCGAGTTGCTCAAGGCCAAGGGCGCCAAGCGGGCGCTGGTGCTCGCGGTGTCGGCCCCGTTCCATTCGAGTTTGATGAAGCCGGCTGCCGAGCGCCTGCGCGAGAAGCTCGCGGCGGTGAACCTCGCGGTGCCGCGCATCCCCGTGGTCAACAACGTTGACGTTGCGATGCAGACCGATTCGGCGGCGATCCGCGACGCGCTGTACCGGCAGTCCTTCGGCGCGGTGCGCTGGGTCGAGACCGTGCTGGCGTTGCGTGTGCGCGGCCTGGGCGCGCTGATCGAATGTGGCCCGGGCAAGGTGCTGGCCGGCATGACCAAACGCATCGACGCGCAAGCGGCTTCGGCAGCGATCTACGACCCGGCGACGTTGGCCGAAGCGAAGGCACTGGTGGCATGAAAGACCAAATCGCACTCGTCACCGGCGCCACGCGCGGCATCGGCCGCGCGATCGCCATGGCACTTGCTGCTCGCGGCGCCAAAGTCATCGGTACGGCGACCAGTGAGGCCGGTGCGGCTGTGATCCGCGAAGCGCTATCGCCATTCGCTGGCGACGGCATCGTCCTCAACGTCACCGACGGCGCCGCGCTCGACGCGGCGGTGGACGCGATCGTCAAACGGCACGGTGGCCTGCACATCCTCGTCAACAACGCCGGCATCACGCGCGACAACCTGTCGATGCGCATGAAGGACGACGAGTGGGACGCCGTGCACGACACCAATCTGAAGGCGGTGTTTCGTGCGAGCCGCGCTGTGATGCGCACGATGATGAAGCAGCGCTGGGGCCGCATCATCAACATCACCTCGGTGGTCGGCGCCGCGGGCAATCCGGGCCAAGCCAACTATGCTGCGGCCAAAGCCGGTGTCGCCGGCATGACCAGAGCCCTTGCGCGGGAGCTCGGCAGCCGAAACATCACGGTCAACTGTGTGGCGCCGGGCTTCATCGCCACCGACATGACAGAAGGGCTGGCCGAAGTGCAGAAAGCCGCTTTGATGCAGCAGATTCCGCTGGGACGCTTGGGCACGCCCGAAGAGATCGCGGCCACGGTGGCGTTTCTGGCCTCGGCCGAGGCCGGCTACATCACCGGCGCCGAACTGCATGTCAACGGTGGCATGTTCATGAACTGAGAACCGGTTGGGCCCGACCGGTGCGCGGCGCAGCAGGCTTCCTGCCGCCCAACGTAGAATTCGGGCCGTTTTGCGTTTCCCTACTCCTGGAGGAGTCAATGAGCGATATTGAAGCCCGCGTGAAGAAGATCGTTGCCGAGCAGCTCGGCGTGCCTGAGGCCGACGTGTCGAACGAAAAAGCGTTCGTCGCCGACCTCGGTGCCGATTCGCTCGACACCGTGGAACTGGTGATGGCCCTCGAGGACGAGTTCGGCATCGAGATTCCCGACGAAGAGGCGGAGAAGATCACGACCGTGCAGTTGGCGATTGACTACGCGAAGTCGCATCAGAAGGCTGCGTAGGCTGCATGAGCACGAGCGCACGGCCGCTCCGAAGCGAGTGCTCTGTCCCGCTTGGCGGGACCGCGCGTAGCGCGAGGGTGCTCCCTTGACTCGTCGCCGCGTCGTCGTCACAGGTCTCGGGCTGATCAGCCCGGTGGGCAACAGCGTTGCCGAAGGCTGGAGCAACCTGACCGCTGGGCGTACTGGCATTGCCAATGTGACGAAGTTCGATGCGTCGGCGCTGGCCTGCCGCTTTGCCGGTGAGGTCAAGGGCTTCAACGTCGAGGAGTACTTCCCGGCCAAAGATGCGCGCCACATGGACACCTTCATCCACTATGGAATGGCGGCATCGATCCAGGCAGTGCGCGATGCGGGCTTGACGACGGGCGATGCACTGTCCGAGGACGACGCCGAGCGCATCGGGGTGATGGTGGGGTCCGGCATCGGTGGCTTGCCGATGATCGAGCAAACGCACGAGGAGTACCGCACGCGCGGTCCGCGGCGCATCTCGCCGTTTTTCGTGCCGGCATCGATCATCAACATGATCTCGGGCCATGTGTCGATCTTCTACGGCTTCAAAGGCCCGAACCTCGCCATCGTCACCGCGTGCACGACCGGCCTGCATTGCATCGGCGAAGCCGGCCGCATGATCGAGTATGGCGACGCCGACGTGATGGTGGCCGGTGGCGCCGAGAGCACGGTGTCGCCGCTGGGCATCGGCGGCTTTGCTGCGGCACGTGCGCTGTCCACGCGCAACGACGATCCAGCGACCGCGTCGCGGCCGTGGGACAAGGACCGCGATGGCTTCGTGCTCGGTGAAGGCGCTGGCGTGGTGGTGCTCGAAGAGTATGAGCATGCGAAGCAGCGCGGCGCGAAGATCTACGCCGAACTGGCAGGCTTCGGCATGGGTGCCGACGCGCATCACATGACGGCACCTAACGTCGATGGCCCGAAGCGCTCGATGAAGGCCGCATTGCGCAATGCCGGCATCAATGCCGACGCGGTGCAGTACCTCAATGCGCATGGCACCAGCACGCCGCTCGGCGACCTGAACGAAACCAACGCCATCAAGCTGGCATTCGGCGACCACGCGAAGAAGCTCGTCGTCAACTCAACCAAGTCGATGACCGGCCACTTGCTCGGCGGCGCCGGGGGCATCGAGTCGGTCTTTACGGTGCTCGCGCTGCACCACCAACTGAGCCCGCCGACAATCAACATCTTCAACCAGGATCCGGAGTGCGACCTGGATTACTGCGCCAACACCGCGCGCGAGATGAAGATCGACGTTGCGGTGAAGAACAACTTCGGCTTCGGCGGCACGAACGGTACGCTGCTGTTCCGTCGCGCCTGAGACTCTTGCATGCACGCCGCGCCACCCGTGCGCGTGAGCCTCGGCCGCAGCACGGGCTGGATCGTACTCATGTCCGTGTGTGTTGGCAGCGCAGTCGCAAACCTTGCGGCCTGGGTGCTCTTGCACAGGCAGACTTCTGCTGTTCTTGCGCTGGCGGTGGGGATCCTCGCGGCGGCGCTGACGGCATGGCGAATGCGCGGCGCCCATACGCCAGCCGAGTTGAACTGGAATGGCGCAGAGTGGCAATGGCTGGGCATGAGCGGTCAGGCGCAGGTCGCGCTCGACCTGGATGCCTGGATGCTGCTGCGCTTCGATTCGGTTCAACGCGGCCGGTGCTGGATTGCGGCGTCGCGCCACTCGGCCATCGGCTCGTGGACAGCATTGCGCGCGGCGCTGTATGCGCGCCGTCCGGCCGATCCGCTGCCTGCGCCGCCGCCATGATCGCGCAATGAGCGAACAAGGCGACGCCGACGCGTTGCTGGTCGAACGCGCCAAGCGCGGGGAGGTCAGCGCGTTCGAGATGCTGGTTGTCAAGTACCAGCGCCGCATCGAACGCCTGGTCGGGCGCATGGTGCGCGACACCGACCTGGTACAAGACATCGCCCAGGAAACGTTCATACGCGCTTACCGCGCCTTGCCGCAGTTCCGTGGCGAGAGTGCTTTTTACACCTGGCTGTATCGCATTGCGGTCAACACCGCCAAGAAGGCCCTGCTCGAGAAGAAGCGCGACCCGCTGGTGTTTGAAGGCGCCATGGTTTCCACCGAGGAGGGTGAGGAACCTTCGCGCGTGGAGAACGAACTAACCGACGGCGAAACGCCGGAGACGGTGCTGGCCGGCCGGCAAGTGGCTGCCACGGTCAATGCCGCCATCGATGCCCTGAGTGAAGATCTGCGCCAAGCCATCGTTCTGCGCGAGATCGAAGGCCTGAGCTACGAAGAGATCGCTGATGTGATGAATTGCCCGATTGGAACCGTCCGCTCACGGATTTTTCGTGCCCGTGAAGCGATCGCAGTCAAGCTGCGCCCGCTATTGGGCACGCGTGAAGACGAGCGTTGGTAGCGCTCGCGTGTTGGAGACCTGTTGATGTCCACCGAATTCCCAGACAAACAGCGCGCCGCGCTTTCGGCGCTGATGGACGGCGACGCAAGCGCCGCTGACGAGGCCTGCGGGGCCTGGCGTAGCGGTGTATCGGCGCGCGCCGACTGGCATGCTTACCACCTGATTGGCGATCTGATGCGCAGCGACGAGCACCGCGCTGACGCGGCGGGCGATGCCCGCCTGCTGGCGGGCGTGCGCGCACGACTTTCGGCCGAGCCCGTGGTCTTGGCGCCAATGCCTGTTGCCGCGCCGGTGTCGGCGGCTAGGCGCCGGGATCGCCGTTGGATGGTGCCCACCGCAGCGGCGGCAGGCTTTGTGGCGGTGGCCGGTGTATTGATGGTGACGCGAATGTCCGTGCCTGACGGCGTCACGCCCGGATTGACGGCGAGCACTGCCGCGCCGACTGCCGATGTGCGCGCTGTCGCCATGCCCGGCCCAGCGGCGTCGCAAGCCGCGGTCGAAAGCGCGCCGATGATTCGCAGCGCCGAACTCGACCGCTACCTGGCTGCGCACCGCCAGTACGCCAACGGCGCGCGCCAGGTGGCGCCGGGCGGCGCCGTGCGCAACGCGGCCGCGACCGCGCCGGGGCGCTGAATGCGGCGACCTGCCAAGCTGCTGTTGACTGCGGTGCTCGCGCTCGCGTCATCGGCGTGGGCTGGCGGCGACGTGGTCAGCGGCGCTGAGGCGCGGCAATGGCTGCTGCGCATGCACAACGCGGCCACGCAGCGCAACTACCAGGGCACGCTCGTCGTCTCTGCAGAAGGCGCGATGTCGAGTTCGCGCATCGCCCACTATTGCGAAGGCAAGGAGTCGTTCGAGCGCATCGACATGCAGGATGGTCAGCCGCGCCGGGTGCTACGTCACAACGACCAGGTGCTGACGCTGTGGCCGCGCGCCAGGACGGCGCTGCTTGAGCAGCGCGAAGCGGTGCAGCCATTTCCGTCACTTCTCAGCGGAAGTCAGGAGCAACTGTTCGAGCGTTACGACATGGTCAGCGAAGGCGCCGGCCGCATCGCCGGCTTCGACGCTGCGGTGTTCGTGCTGCGACCGCGTGACGGTGCGCGCTTTGCGCAGCGCCTGTGGGCAGAGCAGGGCAGCGGATTGCTGCTGCGCGCAGACGTGGTCGCGGCCGATGGCCGTGTGCTCGAGAGCAGCGCCTTCACCGATGTCACGATCGGCGGCAACACCAAACCGCAGGCAATGCACTCCGTCCAAGCGGCGCTCAAGCAGCTCGAAGGATGGCGCGTGCACAAGACGCTGCTGCAACGCACGTCGCTCGAATCCGAGGGCTGGCAACTCAAAGCGCCGGTGGCCGGGTTTCGGCAGAGCAGTTGCGTCAGGCGCCAGCTCGACGCGGTGGCCGACGACAAGAGCCAAGGCGCTGCCGACGTGCTGCAGGCGATCTTTACCGACGGTCTGACCCATGTCTCGCTGTTCATCGAGCCGTACCGCGCTGAGCGCCATACCGGTGGGGGCGCCGCGTCCGGCGCGACGCACACCTGGATGCAGGCCCAGGGCGCGCATTGGATTACCGTCGTCGGCGACGTGCCCCTGGCCACGCTCAAGCAGTTTGCCGCGGCGCTCGAACACAAACCCCGCTGATTCACTTGTCATCCTCGCGGCCGGTCGCCGCGCTGAAAACCCGAGTCTCGTGTCGAACCCTTCGAAAGCCTTTTGCCCATGATCTCCAGCCTTGTTGCATCGCAGACCGCAGCGCGCGGTCGTTGGATGGTGGCCGCCGTGTTGCTGGCTTTGGCAGCCGCGCTGCTTGTGCTCGCGCCACAGCCTGTCATGGCGCAAGCCGCGCGCGAATTGCCCGACTTCACCGAGCTCGTCGAGCGCGTTGGGCCAACGGTGGTGAACATCCGTACGCTGGAAAAGCGCAGCACCGAAGCCTCGGTCGGTGGTGGTGGCGGTGGCGGCGAAATCGACGAGCAGATGCGCGAGTTCTTTCGCCGCTTCGGCATCCCGATTCCGGATCGCATGCCCAACATGCCCGGGCAGCCGCGGCGCGGTGGGCCGCAGCAGCCCGACGACAACGACCCGCAGCCGCGCGGCGTCGGCTCGGGCTTCATTCTGTCAGCCGACGGCTACGTGATGACCAATGCGCACGTCGTCGATGGTGCTGACGAAGTCATCGTCACGCTGACCGACAAGCGCGAGCTCAAAGCCAAGATCATCGGCGCCGACCGCCGAACCGATGTGGCGATCGTCAAGATCGAAGCCACCGGCCTGCCAGCGGTGAAGGTCGGAGACGTGAGCACGCTCAAAGTCGGCGCCTGGGTCATGGCCATCGGCGCGCCGTTCGGTCTGGACAACACCGTCACGGCCGGCATCGTGAGTGCCAAGCAGCGCGATACCGGCGACTATCTGCCAATGATCCAGACCGATGTGGCCATCAATCCCGGCAACTCGGGCGGGCCGCTGCTCAACATGCGCGGCGAGGTCATCGGCATCAACTCGCAGATCTACAGCCGCTCGGGTGGCTTCATGGGCATCAGCTTCGCTATTCCGATCGACGAGGCGATCCGTGTGGCCGATCAGCTGCGCAGCACCGGCCGCGTCATTCGCGGGCGCATCGGCGTGTCGATCGCTCCTGTGACCAAAGAAGTGGCCGAGGCCATCGGCCTCGGCGCACCGCGCGGCGCGCTGGTGCAAGGCGTCGAAGCTGGATTGCCCGCAGACAAGGCGGGTGTCGAGCCGGGCGACATCATCCTGAAAGTCGATGGGCGGAACGTCGAGAAGTCCGCTGACTTGCCGCGGCTGATCGGTGGCACCAAGCCCGGGGCGAAGAGCCAGCTGCAACTCTTCCGCCGCGGGCAGACGAAAGACGTTAGCGTGATGGTGGCTGAGTTCGAAGCCGACAAGCCGCGTCGCACGGCGCAAGCCAACACAGAGCCGCCTCCAACGCCTGCGCCCAAGACCGCCATCGGCTTGGCTGTGGCCGATCTCACCGACGCGCAGAAGAAAGAGCTGAAGTTGCGCGGAGGTGTACGTGTGGAATCGGTCGAAGGCGCAGCGGCGCGCGCGGGTGTGCGCGACGGCGACGTCATCGTCACGCTCGACAACGCCGAAGTCACTGACGCCAAGCAGTTCAACGCACAGGTCGCCAAGCTCGACAAGAGCAAAGCGGTCAGCGTGATGGTGAGGCGCGGTGAGTCGACCACCTACTTCGTTATCCGACCGACCGCCACTCGTTGATCTCGGCGACGGGTCTTTTCACCCTCTGGAAAGTCACAAATCACTAAAGTGGACCGACTATTGTGAGCGTGCATTCACTTGATGATCGACCCAGCACGATTGAGGGCACGAAAACCTATAATGACCTCACTGAAGGCCTTGTTTCACGTTGTTTTGGCATGCAGTGAGGCCCGTCAAAACTGTCCCCAAGCCATCCACACCGCTTTGTGGATAAGCTGTTGATAAATTTCCTTGTTGGTACCCTGCAACGACAAAAAAACGAGTGTTGGTGCGGGTTCCGGCGGGGAGGCTGTGGCTAGAATGAAAGCCCAACAGCAGTTGCCATAACGTTTTGTTGGAAGGCGCGTCCACTCTTCGACGCGCCTTTTTTTCGTCCCTTGCGGATGCGTTTTTCACCTCTACAAGAACCACACGGCGCCCGCTCATCCGCTTTGGTGAGCCGTTCGGTGCCGCGCGACGGCCGTTGATCCGCCACGCGCTTCACCACAACCCCTCAGCGCTCACGTTTCCGATTCGATGGACCACATCCGCAACTTCTCGATCATTGCCCACATCGACCACGGCAAGAGCACGCTCGCCGACCGGCTCATCCAGCGCTGCGGAGGCTTGAGCGACCGCGAGATGGAAGCGCAGGTGCTCGACTCGATGGACATTGAGCGCGAGCGCGGCATCACGATCAAGGCGCAGACCGCGGCGCTTCAGTACCAGGCGAAAGACGGCAAGACCTACAACCTGAACCTGATCGACACGCCGGGGCACGTCGACTTTTCGTACGAGGTCAGCCGGTCGCTGTCGGCGTGCGAAGGCGCGCTGCTGGTGGTCGATGCCAGCCAGGGCGTCGAGGCGCAGACCGTGGCCAACTGCTACACCGCGCTCGATCTGAAAGTCGAAGTGGTGCCGGTCCTCAACAAGATGGACCTGCCCTCGGCCGATCCTGAAAATGCCAAGGCTGAGATCGAGGACGTGATCGGCATCGACGCCACAAATGCGATTCCCTGCTCGGCCAAAACTGGCGAGGGCATCGACGAAATCCTTGAAGCGGTGATCACCCGCATGCCGGCGCCACGCGGTAACCCCGACGGGCCGCCGCGCGCGATGATCATCGACAGCTGGTTCGACAACTACGTCGGCGTCGTCATGCTGGCGCGCGTGGTGGATGGTGTGCTGCGCAAAGGCGACCGCATCCGCATGATGGCCACCAACGCCGTCTACCCGCTGGAGCAGATCGGCGTCTTCACGCCTAAATCAATTCCGCGCGACGAGCTGCGAGCCGGCGAGGTCGGATTCTTGATCGCTGGCATCAAGGAGCTGCAGGCGGCCAAGGTTGGCGACACGATCACGCTGGAAAAGAAGCTACCGAACAACGCCGGCCCGGCCACCCAGGCGCTGCCGGGCTTCAAGGAAATCCAGCCCCAGGTCTTTGCCGGCCTGTACCCGACAGAATCCAGCGAGTACGAGTCGCTGCGCGACGCGCTGGAAAAACTCAAGTTGAACGACAGCAGCCTGCGCTATGAGCCCGAGGTCAGTCAGGCGCTGGGCTTCGGATTCCGCTGCGGTTTCCTCGGCCTGCTGCACATGGAGATCGTGCAGGAGCGGCTGGAGCGCGAGTTTGACCAGGACCTGGTGACGACCGCGCCGAGCGTGGTCTATGAAATCGAGCTCAACGACGGTGAAGTGATTCAGGTCGAGAACCCGAGCAAGATGCCCGATCTCGGCCGCATCCGCGAAATCCGCGAGCCGATCGTCACCGTGCAGCTCTACATGCCGCAAGACTCGGTGGGGCCGGTGATGACGCTGGCCAACGTCAAGCGCGGCGTGCAGCTCAACATGGCCTACCACGGCAAGCAAGTCCACCTGACCTATGAGCTGCCGCTGGCCGAGATTGTGCTCGACTTCTTCGACAAGTTGAAATCCGTCTCGCGTGGCTACGCCAGCATGGACTACGAGTTCAAGGAGTACCGCGCCGCCGATGTGGTGAAGGTGGATATCCTGATCAACGGCGAGCGGGTCGATCCGCTGGCAATGATCGTGCACCGCGCCCAGAGCCAGCATCGCGGCCGCGCCGTGGCGGCCAAGATGCGCAAGCTGATTCCGCGCCAGATGTACGACGTGGCGATCCAGGCCACTATCGGTGCGAACATCATTGCGCGGGAAGATGTCAAGGCGCTGCGCAAGAACGTGCTGGCAAAATGCTACGGCGGCGACATCACGCGCAAGAAAAAGCTGCTCGAAAAACAAAAGGCCGGCAAGAAACGCATGAAACAGATCGGTACTGTCGAGGTGCCGCAGGAAGCGTTCCTGGCCATTCTTCAGGTGGACGATTGACATGAAACCCCCACACTCGCATTCGCTCGTTGCCCCCATGGCACCGAAGGGGCCACTTCGTGGGCCCGGGGGCTATCAGTGGCTTCGGCCGGCCGGGCTCCACTGATGGGTTTCATGGCTACCTTGACGGCGCTGCTCTACGGCGCGCTGCTGGTCTACCTCGGCGGCTGGTTTCAGGACCGCTGGATCGGTGACTTCTCGCTGCTGCTGTTCCTGCTGACGCTCTTCACGTTCCTGTACTGGTTGGCCGAGCGCTTGTACTTTGCGCCGGCGCGCGCTAAGGCCGCTGCCAAGGCCGAAGGCGACATCGCAGCTCGCCGTGCTGACCTGGCGAAACAAGGTATCGAGAATGTCGACAACAGCTTCAGCGAGGCAGCCCGCGCCAAGATCCTGGCGCAACCCTGGTGGCTCGACTGGACGGCGGGCTTGTTCCCGGTGATCCTGATCGTGTTTCTGCTTCGCTCGTTCCTGTTCGAGCCATTCAAGATTCCGTCAGGCTCGATGCTGCCGACTCTTGAGGCTGGCGACCTGATCCTGGTGCAGAAATTTGCCTACGGCGTGCGCCTGCCGGTGGTGGACAAGAAGCTGCTGGCCACCGGCGAGCCGGCGCGTGGTGACGTGGTCGTCTTTCGCTACCCACCGGACCCGCGCATCGACTACATCAAACGTGTCGTTGGCCTGCCTGGCGACGATGTGGCGTGGCTGAACAAGAAGCTGACGGTCAACGGCAAGGCGATCGAAACGGCCGCGCTGCCGGACTACCTGGACGAGGAGAGCCACAAGTACACGCAGCAGCTGCGTGAAAACCTCGTCGGCGTCGACCACCGGATCCTGCTGCATGCCGACCGGCCGCCCTTCGTTTCCGGCGCCGAAGCGTTCCCGAACCGAGATGCCTGCCGCTACAGCGCCGAGGGTGTGGCCTGCAAGGTGCCGGCCGGCCACTACTTCGTGATGGGCGACAACCGTGACAATTCCGTCGATTCGCGCTACTGGGGTTTCGTCCCAGACCGAAATCTCAAGGGCCGGGCCTTCTTCGTGTGGATGAATTTCGGTAACCTCGGGCGCATCGGCACCTTCCGTTGATGGCTCCGCTGAAAAAAGATCGCGAGAGGAAACTCATGACACGTACCACGATCCGTCGCCCGTCCGCTGGACGCCAGAGCGGCCTCACGCTGATCGGGCTGCTGTTCTGGGGCATCCTCGTGGCGATGGTGGCCCTGGTGGTGATCCGCGTGCTGCCGACCTTGAACGAGTTCACGACCATCCAGCGCGCCGTCAAGAAGCTCGCGCAGGAGAGCCCGGGCACCGTGCCCGAAATCCGCGCCGCCTTCGAGCGCCAGAGGAACATCGAGTATTCGATCTCCAGCATCGACGGCAAGGACTTGCAGATCACCAAGGAGAACGACAAGATCGTGATCCGCTTTGCCTACGACAAAGAGATTCCATTGTTCGAGCCCGTGTTCCTGCTGATCAAGTACGCCGGCGAGGGCCGTTCGAACTAGATGTCGGCCCCAAGCTCGCGTCGCTCGTGCCCCCCACGGGGAGCTCAGGCCGCTTGGGACGGCCCGGCGCTCGACTGAGATAGCGATGTCGGTGTTGGCCGCACTACAACAACGCCTGGGGCATCGCTTCGCCAGCAGCGCGCTGCTCACGCGAGCGCTGACCCACCGCAGCGCTGGCGCCGAGCACAACGAGCGCCTTGAGTTTCTCGGCGATGCCGTGCTGCAAACTGCCATCTCGTCGCTGCTCTACGAGCGCTTCGGCGGCTCCGACGAGGGCGACCTGACACGCGTGCGCGCGCACCTGGTGCGCGAGGACAGCCTCGCTCGCGTTGCCCTGGCCATCGGCCTGCCGGACGTGCTGCGCCTGTCGGAAGGAGAAGCGCGCGGGGGCGGCGCGCAGCGGCCGTCGATCCTGGCTGACTGTGTCGAAGCGCTGATCGGCGCCACCTTCCTCGATGGCGGCTACGCGCCGGCGCAGGCTTTGGTGCAGCGCTTGTTCGGCGAAATCATCGCCAGCACCGACGTCGATGGCTGGAGCAAAGACGCCAAGACCGAGTTGCAGGAGTGGCTGCAGGCCCGCAAGCTCTCGGTGCCGGCGTACCGCATCGTCGCCACGCGCGGCCAGTCGCACGCGCAGACGTTCGACGTCGAATGTGCGGTGCCGGCGCTCGGCCTGGCTGAACACGGCGAAGGCAAGTCACGCCGCAGCGCCGAGCAGGATGCCGCTCGGCGTATGCTCGACAGCCTCAAAGCCAACGACATGCCTGACGGCCCTTTAAGATCATGAGCCCCCACGCTCCCTCCGGTCGCTGCCCCCCGAGGGGGCTCATGCAGCGGACCGGCAAAGCCGGATCCGCGCATCCCCTTGACTACTGAGTCCATGTCCGAGTCGCCGCAGCGCTGCGGCTTGGTAGCCATCGTCGGCCGGCCCAACGTCGGCAAGAGCACGCTGCTCAACGCCCTGGTCGGCCAGAAGATCAGCATCACGTCGAACAAGGCGCAGACGACGCGCCACCGGATCACCGGCATCCGAACCGAGGCTGGCGCGCAATGCGTCTTCGTCGATACGCCGGGCTTTCAGACTCAGCATGGCAATGCGTTGAACCGCAATCTGAATCGCACGGTGCGCAGCGTGCTGTCGGATGTGGACGTTGTGCTGTTCGTCGTCGAGGCCGGCAAGTTCACGCTCGCCGACGCCAAGGTGCTGGCGCTGCTGCCCGAGGACAAGCCGGTGCTGCTGGTGGCCAACAAGCTCGACGCGATGAAGCGCCGCGACGACGTGTTGCCGTGGCTGGCGTCGATGCGCGAGCGCCGCGACTTCACCGAATTCGTGCCGCTGTCGGCGACCAAGCCGGCCGACATGCCGCGCCTGGCCGCCATCGTCTCGAAGCATCTGCCCGAGCAAGCCTGGTTCTATGCCGAAGACGAACTGACCGACCGCAGCGAACGCTTCCTGGCCAGCGAGCTGATCCGCGAGAAGCTCTTTCGCCTGACCGGCGACGAGCTGCCCTACAGCTCGACCGTCGTCATCGACAAGTTCGAGGAAGAAGGCAATCTGAGGCGCATCGCCGCCACCATCGTCGTCATGCGCGAAGCGCACAAGGGCATGATCATCGGCGAGGGCGGCGAGCGCCTGAAGCGCATCGGCAGCGAAGCGCGCCAGGAACTCGAACGTCTGCTCGGCGCCAAGGTCTTTCTCGAAGTCTGGGTCAAGGTGCGGGCCGGGTGGGCGCAGAACGAGGAGCACTTGCGCAGTTATGGCTACGAGTAGGCGCAGCGCGGCGTTCGACTCGTTTCTTGCGCGCGCTTGGGCCGACCACGCGACACGCAGCGACGCGGTCGCCAGACGCCTTCGCCTGCGCACGCCGCCACCCCAACAGCCTGAGCACCTGAGCGCGCTTGTTCGCCTCGTCGTCAACCTGCTCGGCGAGCACCTCGGCCGCTTCGACGACGCACGCTGGCGGCTTGATGCCTTGCGCACGCATCCGTTGGCGGACGACACCGTACAGTCGGACCTGCGTGTTGCGCATGCCACGCTGGGCATTGCGCAACGCCGACGCGGTGCGCTGCAGCGCCTCACGGCCACCGAAACCGTTCGCGCCGAAAGCACCGCCGCAGCGATATGCCTCGGCCGCAATCAGTTGGATCGTGCGCTGGACCTGATCGCATCGGCCACGCAGCGCTTGGCCGCTTTGCCCGACGCCGCGCCGCAGGACCACCGGCCGCTCGCCGTGGCCTGCAACAACATGGCCTGGGAGTTGGAAGAAGTCGGCGCGCTGCGCAGCGAGGCGCAAACACAAGCCATGCTGCGCCTGGCTGCCGCCAGCCGCGAGCATTGGTCGCGCGCCGGCACCTGGCTGCACATCGAGCGTGCGGAATACTGTCTGGCCTTGACTCACGTGTCGGCGGGTCTGCACGATCAGGCCTGGCTGCATGCTGCGCAGTGCCTGGCCGTGTGTTTGCGTCACCATGCTGCGCCGCTTGAACACTTGTCAGCGCACGAAGCCATGGCCCGTGTGCACCATGCGCGGGGCGAGGAGGCTGAACTCGCCCACCACGCGCAGTCCATGTGGGACGTCTTCGACCGGCTGAGTGTGGACGACCAGGCCGCATGCCGCGAGGTGGTGGACGACGTGCTCGCGCTGCGCGCATGAGGGCTGCGCCGGGCCAAGCGCCGGGCCGCTCCCAAGCGGGCCCGCATCCCCTCGGGGGATCGGCTGACGTACTCGTCGGCCGAGGGGCTCACAGGTCGCAGGCGTACGTGCTGCACAAATACGACTGGAGCGAGTCGAGCCTGATCGTCGATCTGTTCGCGCGCGATGCCGGGCGCGTCGCGGTGGCCGCGAAAGGTGCCAAGCGGCCGACGTCGAACCTGCGCGCGGTGTTGATGCCGTTCCAGCGCATCCAGGTGTCGTTTGGCCGTGCAGCGCGCGACGATGCATCGAGTGACATCCACAACCTGCGCGGCGCCGAGTGGGGCGGTGGCGTGCCGATGGCTGGCGGCGAAGCGCTGTTGGCTGGGTTCTATCTCAACGAACTGCTGATGAAGCTGTTGGCGCGAGACGATCCGCACCCGGCGTTGTGGGACGCGTATGCCGCCACGCTGCCGCACCTCGGCACCGCCGAGGAGGCAGCTGCCTTGCGCGCTTTTGAGCTGATGCTGCTCGTGGAGACGGGTCACCTGCCGGACATGGCACGCACGACGTCAACGCAGCAGGCGCTCGAGCCCGAGCGCCGCTACCTGCTGCGGCCCGAGGCTGGCCTGATCGACGCGCGCAGTCAGGACGAGGCCGCGATCGAGGGCTCGCACTTCCTCGCACTGCAGAGCGCGCTGGCATCGCGCAACCTGGACGCGCTGCGCGTGGGTTGTCGGCCGGTCATGCAGCCGCTGCGCCGCCAATTGCGGCACTGGCTTGCGTACCATCTGGGCGGCGCGCCCTTGCGCACGCGCGAGGTCATGCTTGAGTTGCAACCACTTTTGACTTCACGATGAATCCCCTCGTTGCTCCAGAGGCCCATGACCGCCACGGCCGCTGCGCGTTGTCGGTCAACGTCAACAAGGTCGCGCACCTGCGCAACACGCGCCACCTCGGCATCCCGAGCGTCCTGCGCGCGGCCACGTTGTGCCTCGAAGCGGGTGCACAAGGCATCACCGTGCATCCGCGCCCGGACGAGCGCCACATCCGCGCGCAAGATGTGCGCGAACTTGCGGCGCTGATGAAGCAGTGGCCGCACGCCGAATTCAACATCGAAGGCAACCCGTTCGACAACCTGATGGCCTTCGTGCGCGAGCACCGGCCGCAGCAGACCACCTTCGTGCCCGATGCGCCGGGCCAGTTCACGAGCGACCACGGCTTTGCGATCGATGACCTGCCGCGCGTCGCGCCGCTGGTGCAAGAGGCGCGCGCGCTCGGCGTGCGCGTCAGCCTGTTCATGGACCCGGATCCTGCGGCGATGGCGCATGTCGCCGCGATCGGCGCCGACCGCGTCGAGCTCTACACCGAGCCCTATGCCGCTGCGCATGGCTCTGCCGCGCAGGCCGCGCAACTCGCGCGCTACGCGGCAGCGGCAAACGCCGCACTGGCGGCGGGCCTGGGCATCAATGCCGGCCACGATTTGAACCGCGCCAACCTCACAGACTTTCTGCGCGCCGTGCCGGGCGTGCAGGAGGTGTCGATCGGCCATGCGCTGATCGCCGACGCGCTCGAACTCGGCTACACCGAGACGGTGCGCGACTACCAGCGTTGCATCCAGCGCGCCTACGCCTCGCCGCCGTGATCTACGGCATCGGCACCGACATCTGCGACATCACGCGCATCGCCAAAGCGCTTGAGCGCCATGGCGAGCGGTTTGCGCAGCGCGTGCTCGGGCCGCACGAGATCGACGTTTTTCGCGCTCGGCGCGCCAAGGTCGAAGCGCGCGGCGTAGCGTACCTGGCCACGCGTTTTTCGGCCAAGGAAGCCTTCTCCAAAGCCATCGGCCTGGGCATGCGCTCGCCGATGACCTGGCAGAACTGCGAAGTCGTCAAGGCGGTGAGCGGCAAGCCGGAAATCCGCCTGCACGGCGCTTTGCAGGAGTGGTTCACGGCGCGCGGCCTGTCGGCGCAGGTCAGTGTCAGCGATGAAAGCAGCTACGCTTGCGCCTTCGTCGTCGTCGAGCAGAAAGCAACAACATGAGCCATTCAACGACACCGCCTCGCCCCTGATCATCGACATCGCCGGCACCACGCTGACCGATGCCGACCGCGCGCGCCTTGCGCACCCGCTGGTCGGTGGCCTCATCTTCTTTGCGCGCAACTGGCAAGACAGGCGCCAGCTCACGCTGCTGTGCGCCGAGATCAAGGCGCTGCGCGAAGACCTGCTGATCTGCGTCGATCACGAAGGCGGCCGCGTGCAGCGCTTCAAGACCGATGGCTTCACGCACCTGCCGCCGATGCGCGCGCTCGGCGAGCTGTGGATGAAGGATGCGCTCGCAGCCACCGACGCCGCCACCGCCTGCGGCCATGTGCTCGCGAGCGAGCTGCGCGCCTGCGGTGTCGATTTTTCGTTCACGCCGGTGCTCGATCTCGACCACGGCCCGTCGGGTGTGATCGGCGACCGTGCTTTCCACCGCGATGCCCGTGTGGCGACGATGCTCGCCAAGAGCCTGATGCACGGACTGCTCCAAGCCGGTATGGCGGCCTGCGGCAAACACTTTCCGGGCCATGGATTTGTTGCCGCCGATTCGCATGTCGATGTGCCCGTGGACAAACGCCCCTTGAAGGCGATCCTTGCCGACGACGCGGCGCCGTATGGCTGGTTGTCGACCAGCCTGCAGTCCGTGATGCCGGCGCATGTGATCTACCCCAAGATCGATGCGCGGCCTGCCGGTTTTTCAGAGCGCTGGCTGCAAGAAATCCTGCGCGAACAACTCGGCTTCACCGGCGCGGTTTTTTCCGACGACCTGAGCATGGAAGGCGCGCGCCGCATCGATGGCCGCGACGTCAGCTACAGCGAGGCGGCGGCTGTGGCGCTCAACGCGGGCTGCGACATGGTGCTGCTGTGCAACCAGAGCGTTGATGGTGGCGCTGCGGTCGATGAACTGATCAGCGGCTTGCAGCGCGCGGTCGATGCGGGGCGCGTCAATCTGAGCGCACAAGGCGATGCGCGTCGGCTGGCGTTGCTGCCGCGTCAGCCGCCGCTGCCGTGGGACGAGTTGATGCACGACCCGGTGTACCGCCACGCGCTCGAACGCTTGCCG
>CAWFCX010000041.1:0-21118 GCA_963814385.1 uncultured beta proteobacterium | reverse complement strand
CGACTTCAAACTGATCGCCTTCGACATGGACTCGACGCTGATCAACATCGAATGCGTCGATGAGATCGCCGACGCGGCCGGCCGCAAGGCTGAGGTGGCGGCGATCACCGAAGCGGCGATGCGCGGCGAGATCGCCGACTACAAGGACAGCCTGCGCCGGCGCGTGGCGCTGCTCGAAGGCGTGCCGGTGGCGGCGCTCGAATCGGTGTACGCCGAGCGGCTGCAGTTGAACCCCGGCGCCGAGGTGCTCGTGCGCGCCTGCCAACGCGCCGGCCTGAAGACGCTGCTCGTCTCCGGCGGCTTCACCTTCTTCACCGACCGCATCCGCGACCGGCTGCAGCTCGACTTCACGCGCAGCAATGTGCTCGGGGTGGCCGACGGCCAGCTCACCGGCCGGCTGGTCGATCAACTCTGGGGCGACATCTGCGACGGCGCCGAGAAGCGGCGCATGCTGCTCGAAACCTGCGCGCGCATCGGTTGCATGCCGCAGGAAGCGATTGCGGTCGGCGACGGCGCCAACGATTTGCCGATGATGGGCGAGGCCGGCCTGTCGGTGGCGTATCACGCCAAGCCGAAGGTGCGTGAGCAGGCGATGGTGTCGATCGAATCCGGCGGGCTGGACCGCTTGCTTGAGGTGGCGCGGCCATGAAGCTTGCGGCGTGCGCCGCCGCGGCGCTGTTGATGCTGGGCGCGCTCGGCCTGGCGCACTCCCAGGAGACCGATAGCACGCCGGCCGCCATCGAAGCCGATCCGTCGACCATCGCCGCGCTGTGCCGCCGCGCGCGACTCGGCGACGCCAACTCGCAGTACGAACTGGCATGGATCTTCACCCACGCGCGCGGCGAAGAACGCCGCGACGATTGGGCGCACTACCTGTTTTTTGCCGCGGCCGCCAATGGCAATGAGGATGCCCGCAAGGTGCTGCTGTCGCTGACCTGGCCGCAGGCCGCTGTGCCCGATTGCGTTCGGCCAACGGCGGTGTCGAGCCTCGGACCGACCATCGCGTTGCGGGCACCGCCACACATCGAGCGCCTGGTGCACCAACTGGCGCCGCAGTTCAATGTGAACCCGAAGCTCGCGCTGGCGATCATTGCCGTGGAGTCCAACTTCAACAGCTCTGCGTTGTCGAACAAGAACGCGATGGGCTTGATGCAGTTGATCCCCGACACCGCGCGCCGCTTCGGCGTGCGCAATGCGTTCGACCCGCAGCAGAACATCCGCGGCGGCATGGGCTACCTGCGCTGGCTGCTCGCCTACTACCAGGGCGATGTGAAGCTGGTGGCGGCGGCGTACAACGCCGGCGAAGGCAACGTCGACAAGCACCGCGGCGTGCCGCCGTTTGCCGAGACGCAGGAGTACGTGAAGCGGGTCGTCGCCCGGTTCGGCAACGCTCCGCACGCGTTCGACGCGCAGGTCACACGGCCTTCGCCGCAGATCGAGCGCCTCAAGCGCTGAGCTGACTCCAGACCTTCTCCAGCCGCTTCACGCTCACCGGCTGCGGCGTGCGCAGCTCCTGCGCAAACAGGCTGACGCGCAGCTCTTCGATCAGCCAGCGGAACTCGTCCAGGCGTGCGTCGGTGGCGCCGCGCGCATCGGCGATGCGACGCTGAAATCGTTGTTCGATCGGACGCAGCTCGGCCAGGCGTTGCAGGTCGCGCGCCGGGTCGGCACGCACCTTGTCCAGCCGCATCACAAGCGCGCGCAGGTAGCGCGGCAGGTGGTTCAGCGCCGCCCACGGCGTGTCGATGACGAAACGCTTGCCGACCAGGCGCTGCAACTGCGCGGCGGCGTCGTCGGCGATTTCCTTTGGCGGCTTGCTGTCCTTGAGTTTGCGTTGTGCGTTGGCGTGCTCGAGCAACACCGACGCCACGGCGCGCGCCACTTCCTGAGCGATCAGGTTCAAGCGTGCCCGGCCCTCTTCGAGGTGCGACGCAAATCCTTTCGCATCGGCTGGCAACGGCTCGCCGAGAAAGGCGCGGTCCATCGCCACCGCGATGATCTGGTCTCGCAGGTCTTCGAGCGTGCCCAGGGCCATGAACTGCGCCGCCATGCGCTGCAGGTCGGGGATGTTCTTCTCCAGGTACTTCAGCGGCTCCTTGAGCTGCAGCGCGAACAGGCGGCGCAAGCCGGCGCGGTGACGGCGTGCTGCCATGTCGGGCTCATCGAAGACTTCGATCTCGACATGCGCGCCTTTGTCGACGAGTGCCGGGAAGCCGATCATCGATTGGCCGCCCTTTTTTACTTCCATCAGTTCGGGCAGTTCGCCGAAGGTCCACGATGTGAATGGCACCGCGGCGGCGCTCGATGGAACGGCCGCCGCTGGCGACGCAGCTTTGGCTGACGTTGCCCCGGCCGCTGCCTGAGGGCTCACCTTCAGACCAGCCAGGGCCTGAAACGCGCCGCGCGCCTGTGCTCCGAGTTCGCCCTTCAAGGCCGCGAGGTTGCGCCCCATGCCGAGCTGCCGCCCATGCTCGTCGATGATCCGCAGGTTCATGAACAGATGCGGCGACAGTGTCTCGACCTTGAAGTCGGCGCGCACGATGGGCAGTTGTGTTCGTTCCTTGACGACCGCCAGCAACGTGTCGATCAGGCCGCCCTGCGCAAATCCGCGTTCATCGCAGAACGTCTGCGCAGACTCCGGCAACGGCACCAGCCGTGAGCGCGGTTTTTGATGCAGGCTCTTCAGCAACGCCACGACCTTGGCGTGCAACATGCCGGGCACCAGCCACTCGCAGCGCTCTTCATTGACCTGGTTCAGCGCATAGACCGGCACCGTCACCGTCATGCCGTCTTTCGCATCACCCGGTTCGTGCAGGTACTCGACCGCACAGTCGATGCCGCCCAGGCGCACGACACGCGGAAAGTTGTCGCTCGTCACGCCCGCGGCCTCGTGGCGCATCAGCGCTTCGCGTGTCAGCTTGAGCAGATTCGGATCGCTCTGCGAGGCCTTGCGGTACCAGCGCTCGAAAGTTTCCCCGCTGACGCATTCAGCCGGCACCTGCTGCTCGTAGAAAGCAGCGATCAAGGCGTCATCGACCAGCACGTCCTGCCGCCGTGACTTGTGTTCGAGCGCTTCGACCTCGCGCATCAGCCGCGCATTGTGGGCGAGGAAGGGCAGCTTGCTCTCCCACTCGCCCGCCACCAGCGCTTCGCGGATGAAGATCTCGCGCGCCTGCACTGGGTCGATGCGCGCGAAGTTGATTCGCCGGCCGCTGTAGATCAGCACGCCATACAGCGTGGCCCTTTCGAGCGCCACGACCTCGGCCGCCTTTTTCTCCCAATGCGGTTCGAGCAGTTGCTTCTTCAGTAGGTGGCCGCCGAGGCGCTCGATCCACTGCGGCTCGATGGCCGCCAGGCCACGGCCGAACAGCCGCGTCGTCTCGACGAGTTCCGCAGCGATCAACCATCGCCCCGGCTTCTTCGACAGGTTCGCACCCGGGTGCTTCCAGAAGCGGATGCCGCGCGCGCCGAGGTAGTACTCGTCGTCTTCGGCCTTCAGGCCGATGTTGCCGAGCAGGCCGGCCAGCAGCGCCAGATGCATTTGCTCGTAGGTGGCCGGCGTGGTGTTCAGGCGCCAGCCGTTGTCCTTGACGACGGTCAGCAGTTGCGAATGGATGTCGCGCCACTCGCGCACGCGGCGCACGGAGATGAAGTGGTCGCGCAGGCGCTGCTCCTGCTGGCGGTTCGACAGTTTGTGCGTGTCTCCGCCTTCCTTGTGGCCGTGCGAGCCGCGCGCTTCTTCGATCCAGTGCCACAGCTTGACCGTGCCGATGAACTCCGACTTCTCGTCGTCGAAGGGTTTGTGCTTGGCGTCGGCGTTTTGCTGTTGTTCGATCGGCCGGTCGCGCACGTCTTGGCCCGACAAGGCCGCCGCAATGATCAAAACCTCAGCCAGCGATTGACGCTCGCGTGCTTCCAGGATCATGCGGCCGACGCGCGGATCGAGCGGCAGGTGCGCGAGTTCACGTCCGATGGCGGTGAGCTCGTTGTCGTCATTCACCGCGCCGAGTTCACTGAGCAGCGCATAGCCGTCGGCAATCGCCTTGCCCGGCGGTGGTTCGAGAAACGGAAAGTCCTCGACTGCGCCGAGATTCAGCGACTTCATGCGCAGGATCACCCCGGCCAGTGACGAGCGCAGGATCTCGGGGTCGGTGAAGCGTGGTCGGCCGGCGAAGTCCTTCTCGTCGTAGAGGCGGATGCAGATGCCGTCGGAGACGCGCCCGCAGCGGCCGGCGCGCTGGTTGGCCGCTGCCTGGCTGATGGCCTCAATCTGCAACTGCTCGACCTTGTTGCGGTAGCTGTAGCGCTTGATCCGCGCCAGGCCGGCGTCGACGACGTAGCGGATGCCGGGCACGGTGAGCGAGGTCTCGGCGACGTTGGTCGCGATGACGATGCGCGGTGCGCCATGCAGCGAGAACACCTCGTCTTGCTCGGCCGCGGACAAGCGCGCGAACAGCGGCAGGATTTGCGCGTGCCGGTGCCGCGGGTCGTGCGCGAGGTGTTTGCGCAGATGGTCGGCGCACTCGCGGATTTCGCGCTCGCCGGGCAGGAAGATCAGGATGTCGCCGGTCCCTGTTCGCCAGAGTTCATCAACGCCCTCGGCAATGGCGATGTTCAAGTCTCGTTCGCGCGTCTCTTCGAAGGGTCTCCAGCGTTGCTCTACCGGAAACATGCGGCCTGACACCTGGATCACCGGCGCGCCGTTGAAGTGATTCGAGAACCGATCGGCGTCGATCGTCGCCGAGGTGACGATCACCTTCAGGTCCGGCCGCCGCGGCAGGATCTGCTTCAGGTGACCGAGCAGGAAGTCGATGTTCAGCGAGCGCTCATGCGCTTCGTCGATGATGATCGTGTCGTAGGCCCGCAGCAGCGGGTCGCTCTGCGATTCGGCGAGCAAGATGCCGTCGGTCATCAGCTTGACCGAGGCGTTGGCCGAGAGCCGATCGGTGAAGCGCACCTTGAAGCCGACGACTTCACCGAGCGGCGAGTTCAGCTCCGAGGCGATGCGCGCGGCGACGCTCGACGCCGCGATGCGTCGCGGCTGCGTGTGGCCGATCAGCTTGCCGCTGTTCGCCTTGCCGCGGCCGAGCGTCAGCGCGATCTTCGGCAGCTGCGTCGTCTTGCCCGAACCGGTTTCGCCGCAGACGACGATGACCTGGTGCACCTGCATCGCGCGCGCGATCTCGTCGCGCCGCGCCGAGACGGGCAGCGATTCGGGGAAGGTGATGGGCGGAAGCGGCACGGGGCGCGGATTATCCGGCCCCGTGCTTTTTAGCTCAGGCCAGCGCCGGGCCGCTCCCAAGCGTCGGCCTGAGCCTCACCTCGGGGGAGTGCCCGCGCAGCGGGCGAGGGGTCGTCATCTCAGCCGGTGTACTGGATCACCGACAGCGCCGCGCCTTGCGGGTCACGGATCACCGCCATGCGGCCCACCGTCTTGACCTCCATCGGCTCCATCAGCACGCCGCCGCTCAGCCGCTTGACCGCGGCCAGCGTCTCGTCGAGGTTGGCCACCGTGACGTAGCTGCCCCACATTGAGGGCATGTCCTTGGGCGTGCCCGGTGGCTTGCCCATGATGCCGCCGATGGCGGCGTCGCCGACCTTGATCACGTTGTAGGGCCCAGTGCCCATGTCCATGGTCTCGGTCTTCCAGCCGAACAGCTTGCCGTAGAACTCACAGGCGGCCTTCGGGTCACTGGTCATCAGCTCGGTCCAGCTGACGGCACCCGGGGTCTTGAACACATCGTCATACGCCTTCATTGCGCAGCTCCTTCAGGGTGAAGCCGCAATCGTTAGCCCGAGCGGCGTGCACGTCAAGACCCTGCGGCACAATCCGCACCGATGAACCTGCCCGCCGGCCTCGTCTTCCCGCACACCTTCGTGCCCTGGTTCCGCTCGGTGGCGCCGTACATCCACGCCTACCGCGGCAAGACCTTCGTCGTGGCGATGGCGGGTGAAGGCATCGCCGCCGGCAAGCTCACGTCCTTCGTGCAGGACCTGGCGATCCTGCATGCGATGGGCATCAAGCTCGTCTTCGTGCACGGCTTTCGGCCGCAGGTCAGCGAGCAGTTGAAGGCCAAGGGCCACCCGGAGCGCTTCTCGCACGGCCTGCGCATCACCGACGCGGTGGCGCTCGATTGCGCGCAGGAGGCCGCGGGCCAGTTGCGCTTCGAGATCGAGGCCGCGTTTTCTCAAGGGCTGCCGAACACGCCGATGGCCAATGCCACGGTGCGCGTGGTCTCGGGCAACTTCCTGACCGCGCGGCCGGTCGGCATCGTCGATGGCGTCGATTTCCAGCACAGCGGCGTCGTGCGGCGTGTCGATTCGGTGGCTATCCGCCATGCCATCGACTCGGGCGCGGTGGTGCTGCTGTCGCCATTCGGCTTTTCGCCGACGGGCGAGGCCTTCAACCTGGTGATGGAAGACGTGGCGACGTCGATCGCCGTCGCCTTGCAGGCCGACAAGCTGCTCTTCCTGACCGAGCTGCCGGGCATCCGCGAGCAGCCCGATGACCCCGACAGCGGCATCGACACCGAGCTGGCGCTGGCCGATGCCGAGCGGCTGGTCGCTGCGTTGCCGAATCCGACGCAGCCCAGCGACGTCGCCTTCTACCTGCGCCATTGCGTCAAGGCCTGCCGCGAAGGCGTCGAGCGCACGCACATCCTGCCGTTCGCAGTCGATGGTGCGCTGCTGCAAGAGGTCTACACGCACGACGGCATCGGCACGATGGTGGTCGATGAAAAACTGGAGAGCCTGCGCGAAGCGACGAGCGATGACGTCGGCGGTGTGCTGCAGTTGATCGAGCCCTTCGAGCGCGACGGCACGCTGGTGCGGCGCGAGCGCACCGAGATCGAACGCGACATCACGAACTACACCGTGATCGAGCACGACGGCGTGATCTTCGGCTGCGCCGCGCTGTACCCGTATCCGGAAGCCGGCACCGCCGAGATGGCGGCGCTGACGGTCAGCCCGCAGGTGCAGAGCCAGGGTGATGGCGAGCGCATCTTGAAGCGCGTCGAGCAGCGCGCCAAAGGCATGGGCCTGAAAAGCATCTTCGTGCTGACGACGCGCACGATGCACTGGTTCATCAAGCGCGGTTTCGTTCAGGTCGAGCCCGAGTGGCTGCCTGAAGCACGGAAGCGCAAGTACAACTGGGACCGGCGCTCGCAAGTGCTGGTCAAGACATTCAAGTGATTCGATTGGAGCAAACATGAAACCCCCAAGCTCACTACGTTCGCTGCCCCCCGAGGGGGCGTGCAATGCCCTTCGGGCGGCCGGGCGGGTCTTGCCATGACGCGCATGGTGCAGTGCATCTACCTGAAGAAAGAAGCGGCCGGCATGGTCTATCCGCCCTACCCGGGCGAGCTCGGCAAGCGCATCTACGACAACGTCAGCCAGGAAGCCTTCGAGCTGTGGAAGAAGCACCAGACGATGCTGGTCAACGAGAACCGCTTGAATCTGGCCGATGCGCGGGCGCGGCAGTACCTGGCACGGCAGATGGAGCAGTTCTTTTTTGGCGGCGGCGCGGACAAGCCAGCAGGCTATGTCCCACCCGCGGAGTGATGTCAATCTAAACGCGAACGATTCGCATTTGTTGGTTATACTCCCGGCATCACCCACCGGGAGCTTCCATGCACCTCGCCTTCAAAGTCGCTTGCGCCACGTTGGCCTTGACGGCCGTCGCCGCATCAGCGCAGCAGCCGACGCTCAACCTCTACTCGGCACGCCACTACCAAACCGACGAAGCGCTCTACGAGAACTTCACCAAGGCCACCGGGATCAAGCTCAACCGCATCGATGCCGACGACGCCGGCATCCTGGCGCGGCTGAAAACAGAAGGCGCTGCGAGCCCGGCCGACGTGATCCTGCTGGTCGATGCGGCCCGTTTGTGGCGCGCTGAAGTCGAGGGCTTGTTCCAGCCGATCAAAAGCAAGACGCTCGACAGCCGCATACCGGCAACGCTGCGGGGCAAGGACGACGGGCAAGGCGCTCAGTGGTATGGCTTCTCGACGCGCGCCCGTGTCATCGTCTATGACAAATTAAAGGTGCAGCGCAGCGATGTCGACACCTATCAGGAACTCGGCGACCCCAAAAACAAGGGCAAGCTGTGCACGCGATCCGGTTCGCACCCGTACAACCTGTCGCTGTTCGGTTCAATGATCGAGCATATGGGACCGGAAAAGACCGAGGCTTGGCTCGGCGGCCTCGCGGCGAATATGGCCCGCGCACCGAAGGGTGGCGATACCGACCAGATTCGCGCCGTGGCCAGCGGCGAATGCGGCATTGCCCTGACCAATTCTTATTACCTCGCCCGGCTGCTGCGCTCCGACAAACCCGAGGACAAGACGGCGATGGAGAAAGTCGGCGTCGTGTTTCCGAACCAGTCGGACTTCGGCACGCATGTCAACATCGCCGGGGCGGGTGTGGCCAGGAACAGCAAGAACAGGGAGGCTGCGGTGCGCTTCCTCGAATACCTGGCCAGCGATTCGGCGCAAGCTTATTTTGCCGAAGGCAACAACGAATGGCCGGCCGTGGTTGGCGTCAAGGTGAACAACCCAGCGCTGCGCGTCATGGGCGATTTCAAATCGGAAACCGTGCCCGTAGCGGCTGTCGGCGTGAATCAAGTCAAGGTACAGCAAATGCTCGATCGCGTCGGCTACAAATAACCCGCCGCCCCAATCCGTGGTCGTAGGTTATATTGCGCCGGCCCACACACCACGGAGTTATTCGATGGCGAAACTGACAGATTTACTGGCACAAAAGGCGACGCTGGAAAAGCAGATTGCCGATGCACAACGCGAAGAGCGTTCCGGCGCCCTTGCGCAAATCAAAGCGCTGATGGCCGAGCACGGTTTGACGGCGGCTGACTTGACCAGCCGCGCCGGCAAGCCAGCAAAAACCGGCGGCACCAAAGTGGCAGCGAAATACCGCAACAAGGCCACCAACGAAACCTGGAGCGGCCGTGGCTTGCAGCCGCGTTGGTTGAAGGCGGCCCTGGCCAGCGGCAAAAAGCTCGCCGACTTCGCCGTCTGACCCGCCCGCGGCGTCCGCGCGCCACAGCGGCGGGCGCAAGCGCGTTCGCTAGACTTGCTGTGTGATTCCATCGGGCTTCATCGCGGATTTGCTGGCACGCGTCGACATCGTCGAGGTCATCGGCCGCCATGTGCAGCTCAAGAAGGGCGGCGCGAACCTGATGGGGCTGTGCCCCTTTCATGGCGAAAAGTCGCCGAGCTTTTCGGTCAGCCCGAGCAAGCAGTTCTACTTTTGCTTCGGCTGCGGCGCTTCGGGCGATGCGATCCGCTTTCTCACCGAGCACACCGGCGCAAGTTTTCGCGATGCGGTTACTGATCTGGCTCAGCAGGTCGGGCTGGCGGTGCCCGATGACGAACGCAGCGAGGACGAGCGCCGCGTCGCGGCCCAGAGCAAGGCGCGTCAAGCCACGCTGACCGAGGTGCTCGAACGCGCCGCGCAGCACTACCGCGTGCAGCTCAAGGGCAACACGCGCGCGGTGGGTTATCTGAAGGGCCGGGGATTGACCGGCGAAATTGCAGCCCGCTTCGGCCTGGGCTATGCAGCCGACGGCTGGCATGCGCTGGCCAGCGCGTTCGCGCAGTACGACGACCCGCTGCTTGTGGAGGCCGGGCTCGTCATCCTGCAAAACGAAGAAGGCCAGGACGAAAAGCGCTACGACCGGTTCCGCGACCGCGTGATGTTCCCGATTCGCGCCGTCAGCGGCGAGACCATCGGCTTCGGCGGCCGTGTGCTCGACCGAGGCGAGCCGAAGTACCTCAACTCGCCGGAGACGCCGGTCTTCGTCAAGGGCCGCGAGCTGTACGGCTTGTACGAGTCGCGCGCCGGCATCCGCGCGCGCGGGCATGCGCTCGTGGTCGAAGGCTACATGGACGTGGTGGCGCTGGCGCAGATGGGCTTCGAGAACGCTGTCGCCACGCTCGGCACGGCCTGCACCGAAGAACACCTGCGCAAGCTGTTTCGGTTCACCGACGCCGTGGTCTTCAGCTTCGATGGGGATGCCGCCGGCCGTCGCGCCGCGACCCGCGCGCTCGAAGCCGCCCTGCCCCACGCGACCGATCTGCGCTCGATTCGCTTTCTGTTCTTGCCGCCTGAACACGACCCCGATTCGTTTGTGCGCGATGAAGGCGCGCCGGCGTTCGAGCGTGCGATCGCGCAGGCTGTGCCGTTGTCGCGGCAGATCGTCGATGTGGCGCGCGAAGGCTGCGACCTCGGCACGCCCGAGGGCCGCGCACGCTTCGTCAGCCAGGCACGGCCGCTGTGGGCTGCCCTGCCCGAGGGCGGCCTGAAGAGACAGATGCTCGGCGAGCTGAACAAGAGCGCCGCGCTGCCCGAGGGCGAACTGGCGGCGCTGTGGGTGGCGGCCAGTGCCCCCAAAGCGGCCGAAGGTCGAAGCACCCCTCGGCATGCGCGCCCGGCCAGCGCCTTCGCTGCCAGCCGCCGCGCGCCACACAAGCCGGAAGATCGCATCGTCCATCTTTTGCTGACGCAGCCTGCCTGGTGGGATCAACTGACCGCTGAAGACCACGACCTGCTGCATGCACTGCCAGCGCCGCACGGGGACCTGGTGGCGTGGCTGGAGCGTGACATCGTCGAGCATGGACCTCGACCGTGGGCCGCCATTCGCACCGCACTTGCGGCTGAAGACGGCACGGCCCAAGCACTGGCTGCGCTCAGAATGGACGACAGCGAAGAGTTCGAAGCCGACGCATCGGCCCTGCGGTTGCTGCTCGATGACCGATTGGTGCAAATGCTCCATGCACGCCAGCGCGAACTCGAGCCCGCTCTGGCTTTGAACGACGCCAGTGCGGCTGCCGAGCACCGACAGGCGGGGGGTCGAATTCGGGATCTGAAAGTTCGGATGCACGCCGCACGCCAGGCGGTATCTGCCGATTGACCCCGACTTTTTGACCCGTCTTGCGCCATAGGCGATAATTCGGGGCTAACTGCTACGGCAAGAGTGACAGCAGCACCTCCGGGCCCCGGCCACCCGCGACACGGGTTCCACCGAAAAGGCCACCCCCACCCGCAAGGACTGCACCTGTACCGCGCGTCGTCACCGACTGCTCGGCCGTCACCGGCCAAAGCCCCGATCCGCCCGTCAAGGTGGCGAGCCGCTGCAGCGCTTTGCGCGCTGCAGCGAGCCACAGCCTTGGCCCACGCGCACCGAGACCATCCCAAGGACTGCGAATGACCGCGAAGAAGACCGCCCCCGCGAAGCCCACCAAGCCGGCCAAGGCCGCCGCCAAGGGCAAGGCCGACGACAAGCCCACCAAGACGGCGCCGGTGACCAAACCCGCCTCCAAAGCGGTCACCAAACCGGCACCCAAGGAAGAAGCCAAGGGCAAGCGTGGACCGAAGGCCAAGGACGGCAAAAAGGGCGCACTGCCCAAGCCTGGCGACGAGGAGTTCGAGGCGCTGACCGCCGAACTCGAAGGCGAGGCCGAGGGCGAAGGCGGTGAAGACGGCGAAACCAAGGCCGCCAAGGTCAAGCCGCTGCGCATGAAGGTCTCGCGCGCCAAGGAGCGCGCGCTGATGCGCGAGTTTGGCCTGGACGAGACACAGCTCACCGAAGAAGAAGTGGCCAAGCGCCGACATGAGCTGAAGACGCTCATCAAGATGGGCAAGACGCGCGGCTTCCTGACGCACCAGGAAATCAACGACCACCTGCCTGAGAAACTGGTCAACGAGGAAATCCTCGAGGCCATCGTGTCGATGTTGAACGACATGGGCATCGCGGTGTACGAGCAGGCCCCCGATGCAGCGACGCTGCTGATCGCCGGCGGCACCACCACCACGGCGACCGAAGAAGAAGCCGAAGAAGCCGCCGAAGCGGCGCTGTCCACGGTTGACTCGGAGTTCGGCCGCACCACCGACCCGGTGCGCATGTACATGCGCGAAATGGGCACGGTCGAGCTGCTGACGCGCGAAGGCGAAATCGAGATCGCCAAACGCATCGAAGGTGGGTTGCAGGCGATGATGCTGGCGATCTCCGCGTCGCCGACGACGATCGCCGAGATCCTGTCGATGGCGACGCGCCTGCGCGCCGGTGAAATGCAGATCTCCGAAGCCGTCGATGGCTTCGTGTCGGACGATGAGGCCGACGACTACGTGGCCGAAGAAGACTTCGACGAGTTCGACGAGGCCGAAGAAGAAGACGAAGGCGCGATCAGCAAGGCGCTGACCAAGCGGCTGGAAGAGCTGAAGTTGGCGGCGCTCGTCAAGTTCGATGCCTTGAACGGCCACTTCGAGAAGATGCGCCGCGCGTACGAGAAGGAAGGCTACAAGTCGCCCTCATACAACCGCTCGCAGATGGCGGTGAGCGGCGAGATCATGAGCATCCGCTTCACCGTCAAGACGATCGAACGCCTGTGCGACATCCTGCGCTCGCAGGTCGATGACGTGCGCCGCTACGAGCGCGAGCTGCGCAAGATCGTGGTCGACAAGTGCGGCATGCCGCAGGACCATTTCATCAAGACCTTCCCGCCGAACATCCTGAACCTGAAGTGGGCCGAGAAGGAAATTGCGCTCGGCAAGCCCTACAGCACGATCCTGGCGCGCAATCTGCCGCCCGTGCAGGAGCTGCAACAAAAGCTGAGCGATCTGCAGTCGAAGGCTGTCGTGCCGCTGGAAGACCTGAAACAGATCAACAAGAAAATGAACGAGGGCGAGAAGGCTTCGCGCGACGCGAAGAAAGAAATGATCGAGGCCAACCTGCGCCTCGTGATCTCGATCGCCAAGAAGTACACCAACCGCGGCCTGCAGTTCCTCGACTTGATTCAAGAGGGCAACATCGGCCTGATGAAGGCCGTGGACAAATTCGAGTACCGCCGCGGCTACAAGTTCTCGACCTACGCGACGTGGTGGATCCGCCAGGCGATCACGCGCTCGATCGCCGATCAGGCGCGCACCATCCGCATCCCGGTGCACATGATCGAGACCATCAACAAGATGAACCGCATCTCGCGCCAGCACCTGCAGGAGTTCGGCTACGAGCCGGACGCGCCGACGCTGGCCGAGAAGATGGAGATCCCCGAGGACAAGATCCGCAAGATCATGAAGATCGCCAAGGAGCCGATCTCGATGGAGACGCCGATCGGCGACGACGACGATTCGCACCTGGGCGACTTCATCGAGGACACCAACTCGGTGGCGCCGGTCGACGCGGCGATGCAGGCCGGCCTGCGCGACGTGGTCAAGGACATCCTGGATTCGCTGACGCCGCGCGAGGCCAAGGTGCTGCGCATGCGCTTCGGCATCGAGATGAGCACCGACCACACGCTGGAAGAAGTGGGCAAGCAGTTCGACGTGACGCGCGAGCGCATCCGCCAGATCGAGGCCAAGGCGATCCGCAAGTTGAAGCATCCGAGCCGATCGGACAAACTGCGCACTTATCTGGACAACCTCTGATCACCAGATTCGGCGAATGACCTTGATCGCCCAACGCACCGTGCTGTTTGCCGACTTGCGCGGCAGCACCTCGATCTTCGAGCGCCTCGGCAACGCTGAGGCGACATCGGTCATCACACACACCGTGTCGATGCTCGGCGCCAGTGTGGGTGAGTGCGGCGGGCGTGTCGTCAAGACCTTGGGCGACGGGCTGATGGCGGTGTTCGACTCGTCGCCGGCCGGCATCCAGGCGGCCGCGCAGATGCACGAAGCGCTGGAACGCCTGGTGCAGCGAGGCAGCGAGCACGGTGCGTCGGCCGGCCTGCGTGCATTGCGCCTGCAAGTGGCGCTGGCGCGCGGTGAAGTCGTCGAGATGGGCGGCGATTGTTTCGGCGATGCCGTCAACGTGGCAGCACGGCTGCTCGACCATGCCGGCGACAACGAAACGCTGATCACCGATGAGGTCTTCAGCGGCTTGGTGAAAGGCGAACAGCAGCGCTATCGCAGCCTCGACTGGATGCATCTGCGTGGCCGGGCCGAGCCGGTGCATGTGCACCTTCTCGGTGGCAACCGGCCGGCCTACGACGCGGCGGCCACGGCCTTCGGCGCGGTGATGGCACCGATGCAGGAGCCCGAAGGGATTCGCCTGACGTGGCGCCGCACGCGCCGTCTGATGACCAGCGACCGGCTGCCACTGGTGATGGGCCGCAGCGCACAAAGTGCGTTCTGTGTCGAAGACTCGCGCGTCTCGCGCCAGCACGCACGGATCGATTGGCAGGGTGGCGTGTTTTCGCTGGTTGATCTCAGCATCAACGGCACCTTCGTGCGTTTTGCCGGCAGCGAAGAGGTGCTGAGCTTGAAGCGCGGCACCTGCACGCTGCATGGCAGCGGCGTCATCGGGCTGGGCGGCTCGCCGGTCGATGTGAGCGCAGCCACGGTCAAGTTCGAAGTCGTGCACTTCGGCGACACGCAACCGCGCGATACCTTGGGCTGACAAGCCCGCGGCGCCGGGGCCTTCGCCTTGGCTGACAATGACTGCCCATGCCTGTTGTGCAATTCGCAGCCGAACCGACGCTCTCCCACGGCACGCCCGCGCGCACCGCGATCCTGCTCGTCAACCTCGGCACGCCGGACGAGCCGACCGCACCCGCACTGCGCCGCTACCTGCGCGAGTTCCTCTCCGACCCGCGCGTGGTCGAGATCCCGCGCATCGTCTGGTGGCCGATCCTGCACGGCATCATCCTGAACACGCGGCCGGCGAAGTCGGCCGCGAAGTACGCGACCGTCTGGACTGAGGGCGGCTCGCCCCTCGCCGTTTGGACAGCCAAACAAGCGACGCTGCTGCAAGGCTATCTCGGCGAGCGCGGTCTCAAGCCGCCGCAGTTGCTGGTGCGCCATGCCATGCGGTACGGCAATCCCTCAGTCGCCTCGGTGCTCGACGAACTCAAAGCGCAGAACGCCAGCCGCATCCTGATCCTGCCGCTGTACCCGCAGTACGCCGCAGCGACGACAGCCAGCGTCAACGACGCCGTGATGGCCTGGGCGATGCAGCAACGGCGCCAGCCCGAGTTGCGCTTCGTGCAGCGCTACCACGACGACGCCGGCTACATCCGTGCGCTCGTGCAGCGTGTGCGGTCACACTGGCAAACGAATGGTCGCGGCGACAAGCTCGTCTTCAGTTTTCACGGCGTGCCCGAACGCTCGCTGCTGCTTGGCGATCCGTACCACTGCGAGTGCCACAAGACCGCGCGGCTGCTGGCTGAAGGTCTTGGCTTGAAGAAGGACGAGTGGCTCGTCACTTTCCAGTCGCGCTTCGGCAAGGCCAAGTGGCTCGAGCCCTACACCGAGCCGACGCTGATCGATCTGGCCCGGCAAGGCGTGACGCGTGTCGATGTGATGTGCCCGGGCTTCACCTCGGACTGCCTCGAAACCCTCGAAGAGATCGCACAGGAAGCGCGCGATGCATTTCTGGGCGCCGGCGGGCGCGGCTTCGAGTACATCCCTGCCCTCAACGACCAGCACGAGTGGATCGTGGCGCTGGCCGGCGTGGCGATGCAGCACCTGCAAGGCTGGGAGATCAAGGCTGCGGACGACGCCGTGCTCGACGCCCAACGCATGCGTGCGCGAGCGATGGGCGCCGCGCGTTAGCCCCCGGCCACGGAGTACCGCGGTCACCCCCGAGGGCGTGCGCGGGCCGGACGCTTGGGAGCGGCCCGGCGCTGGCCCGCGCTAACGCCTGAAGCGGCTTATCGCGCGCGGCAGCACCAGCACTGCCACGACCACGAGCAGCAGGAACAGCGAACCCGGCCGTTCGACGAACACGGTCCACTTGCCTTCGCCGATTGAAATCGCGTTGCGCAGCTGCGCTTCGGCCAGTGGCCCGAGGATCATGCCGACGACGACGGGCGCCGTCGGAAAGTCGTAGCGCCGCATCACCACGCCCAGCAGGCCGATCGCGTACAGCAGCACAAGATCGAAGGCTGACTGACGCATGCCGTACACGCCGACGGTGGCGAAGATCAAGAATGCCCGCATACAGCGGCGCCTTCGGGATCTTCAGCAGCTTCACCCAGAGGCCGACGAGCGGCAGGTTCAGGACCAGCAGCATCACGTTGCCGATGTACAGCGACGCGATCAGCGCCCACACCAACTGGCCGTTGGTCTCGAAGAGTTGCGGCCCGGGCTGAATGCCGTAATTCTGAAACGCGCCGAGCAATATTGCAGTGGTGTTCGATGTCGGGATGCCGAGCGTCAGCAGCGGGATCAGCGTGGCCGTGATGGCGGCGTTGTTCGCCGCTTCGGGTCCGGCCACGCCTTCGATCGCGCCGGTGGTGCCGAACTCTTGCTTGTGCTTGGAGATCTTCTTTTCCGTGGCGTAGCTGAGGAAGGTCGGGATCTCGCTGCCGCCGGCCGGAATCGTGCCGAAGGGAAACCCGATGAACGTGGCGCGGATCCACGCCGGCCACGAGCGCTTCCACTCGCTGCGCGTCATGTGGACCTTGCTCATCTTGTTCTGGCTCTCGGCGACGCGGCCTTCGTAGAGCACCGCGTACAGCGCTTCGGCCACGGCGAACAAGCCCACGGCGATCAGCACCACTTCGAGCCCGTCGAGCAGCTCGGGCACACCGGCGGTGTAGCGCGCCTGGGCCGAGATCTGGTCGAGCCCGACCACGCCCATGCCCAGACCGATGGCCAGCGCCGTCAGGCCGCGCAGCGTGCTCTTGCCGAGCACCGCACTCACGGTACAGAACGCCAGCACCATCAGCAGAAAGTACTCCGGCGGCCCGAGCAATATTGCGTACTTGGCCACCAGCGGTGCGAAGAAGGTGACGAGCACCGTGGCAATGGTGCCGGCGACGAAGGAGCCGATCGCTGCGGTGGCCAACGCAGCGCCGGCGCGCCCGTTCTTGGCCATCTTGTTGCCTTCCATCGCCGTCACCATCGAGCCGGCTTCTCCCGGCGTGTTGAGCAGGATGGAGGTCGTCGAGCCGCCGTACATCGCACCGTAGTAGATGCCGGCGAAGAAGATCATCGAGGCCGTCGGTTCGACCTTGAGTGTGATCGGCAACAGCATCGCCACCGCGGTGGCCGGGCCGATGCCGGGCAGCACGCCGACCGCCGTGCCGATGGTGCAACCGACCAACGCCCAGAGCAGGTTGATCGGCGTGCCCGCCGTCATGAAGCCCTGCATCAGCTGGTTCCAGATGTCCATCGCGCGCTTTCGTCAGAGCCAGCCGCTGCCGGTCAGGCCCGGCAGATTGATCGCCAGCAGCTTGGTGAACATCCAGTACACCGGCGCCGCAATCGCGAAGCCGGTGAAGGCGTCGATCGCCAGTTGCTTCGCATCGAAGCCGGCCTTGCCTTGCGATGCGCGGAAGCCGCGCGCGGCGAGCACGAAACACAGCGTGCAACTCAGGATGAAGCCGATCGTCGTGATCAGCGCCGCGTTCGCCAGGATGCCGGCGCTGACCCAGGCAAAGCCGGGCCAGAACCCGCTCTCGGCGCCGGAGGGCTCCTCCATCTGGCGAAAGCCGCCGCTTGCGGCTTCCCAGACAAGCATGGCGCCGCAGATCAGCAGGCCGACGCTCACCACCCACGGCAGAAAATTGGGGCCGACGCCGCCGTACCCCGCTTCGCCCGGGATCGTGACCGCGCCTGCTGCATACAGCACGCCGATGGCGAGCACTCCCGCGCCCACCATGGCCTGCCGCGCATTCATCATCAGAGCATTCCAGACTTGGCCATCACGGCGCGCAAACTCGCGAACTCGTCATCGACGAACTTGTCGAACGCCGCGCCCGACATCGGCGCCGAGGTCCAGGCGTTCTTCTCCAAGGCTTCTTCCCAGGCCTTGGTCTTGGTGGCCTTGGCGACCATCTCGGTCAGCGACTTGCGCTGCTCGGCGCTGATGCCAGGCGCGCCGTACACGCCGCGCCAGTTGCCGATGACGACGTTGATGCCCTGCTCCTTGAGCGTCGGCACATCGATGCCCTTGATGCGCGTGTCCGACGTGACGCCGATGGCCTTCATCTTGCCGGCCTTGATGTACTCGGCGAACTCGCTGTAGCCGCTGCCGCCGATGGTGACGTTGCCGCCGAGGATCGCCGCCACGGCCTCGCCGCCGCCTCGGAACGCCACGTAGTTGATCTTGGCCGGATCGACGCCGACCTCGCGCGCCAGCATCGCCGCGGCGATGTGCTCGGTGGAGCCGCGCGAGCCGCCGCCCCACTTGACGCTGCCGGGATCCTTCTTGAGCTGCTCGACCACGTCCTTCATCGTCTTCAGCGGCGACGACGCGGGCAGCACGAACACGTTGTACTCGCTCGTCAGGCGCGCCACCGGCGTGGCTTGCGAGAGGTTGACGGGCGGCTTGCCAGTGATGATGCCGCCGAGCATCACGGCGCCCATCACCATCATCGCGTTCGGGTCGCCCTTGCTGCCGTTGACGAACTGCGCCAAGCCGAGTGCGCCGGCGGCACCGCCCTTGTTCTCGTAGGCGACGGTCGCCGCCACGCCGCCTTCTTGCAGTGCCTTGCCCAAGGCGCGGCCGGTGGTGTCCCAGCCGCCGCCCGGGTTGGCGGGGATCATCATCTTCACGTTCGCGTTGGCCCACGCCGACAGCGGCAGCGCGCTGCCGGCAGCCAGGGCGATCATTGACTTGATGAAGTCATCACGGCGCATGTTGTGTCTCCAGATTGCAGATGGGAAGAGAGGTCGATGTTCGGGCCAAAAACTGTCAATTCGCTGGCGCTTTACCTAGGGAAAGCTCTAGGCGCTGCCGGCCGCTGCGCGGCAGCAGCAGAGAACAATGCGCGGCGATGAAGCTGCTGCTGGTCGAAGACAACGCTGCGATGCTCGCCACCTTGGCGCGCAGCTTTGAGCGCCGCGGCGTGCAAGTGGCCACCTGTGCCGACGGCGCGCGAGCGCTCGACCGCTGGCGTGCGTCGGTGCCCGATGTGGTGGTGCTCGACCTGACGCTGCCGGGCCTGGACGGCCTGGAGGTGTTGGCGCAGGCGCGCGCCGAGGGCCTGGCGACGCCGGTGTTGATCCTCACCGCGCGCGGCACCGTCGGCGACCGCATCCTCGGCCTGAACACCGGCGCCGACGACTACCTGCCCAAGCCCTTCGATCTGGACGAACTCGAAGCGCGCGTGCGGGCGCTGGCACGCCGCGCGTCCACGGCAGACGGTACAGAGCTGCATGCGACGCACGCCACCGCCGAGTTTTGCGGACTGCGTTGCGAGCCCGACAGCGGCGCGATCTACCTGCACGGCAAGGTCTTCGAGCTGGCGCCGCGCGAAGCCGCGCTGATGCGTGCGCTGCTGGCGCGGCCAGGCCACGCGGTTGTGCGCGAACGTCTGGTCGAGCTGGTGTTCCCGGGCCCGTCGGAGATCAGCGCCGATGCCATCGACGTCGTCGCCTACCGGCTGCGCAAGCGCTTGGCCACCACCGAAACCAAGCTGGTGGCGTTGCGCGGTCTGGGCTATCTGCTGGCGCCCAAGACGTGACCGGTTCCGTCGTGCGCCGCGGCACCATGCGCAGCCGGCTGCTGGTCGGCATTCTCGTGCCGGTGCTGGGGTTGATCGCCATCAACGCCTTCACGCTCTACCGACAGGCGCGGCAGTCGGCGGACACCGCGTACGACCGCACGCTCCTGGCATCGGCCAAGTCGATCGGCGAGACGCTTGAACTGGCAGGAACAGGCAGCGACATGCAGGTCGTGGCGCGTGTGCCTTATGCGGCGCTCGAAGCATTCGAGGCCGACACGCGCAGCCGCATGTTCTACCGCGTGCTGGGCTTTCGCGGCGAGCTGGTGTCGGGCTTCGAAGACTTGCCGCGATGGACCGGGCAACTGCCGGTGCAAGGGCCGTACGCGGCGCTCGTCGATTTCTACGACGACCACTACCTCGGTGAGCCGGTGCGCATGGCGGTGCTGCTGCAACCTGTGGCCGGAACCGGCGGCACGGGCATGGCCACGATCCAGGTGGCCGAGACGCTCGAGCTGCGACGTGCGCTGGCGCGCCGCGCCCTGACCGACACGCTGTGGAGCCACGCCGTGTTGCTGGCCGTGATCGCGCTGGTGGTGGTGGTCGTGGTGCAACGCGCGACGCAGCCGGTGCGCGAGATCAGCCTGGGCATCGAGCAGCGCGCCAGTGGCGACCTGGCGCCGATCGACGAAGCGCGCGCGCCGGGCGAGCTGTTACCGCTGCTGCAGGCGATCAATCACGTGATGGGCCGCTTGGAGCGGTTGCTGGCGCATCAGAAGCGCTTCGTGCGCGATGCCTCGCACCAGTTGCGCACGCCGCTGGCAGTGCTGAAGACGCAGCTGCAGTCGGCGCGGCGCGGCGACGTGGCCCCGGTGCAGGCACTCGAAGAGATCGGCCACACGGTCGAGCGTGCCACCGAACTCGCCAACCAGATGCTGTCGCTGGCCAAGGTCGAGCAGTTGCGCCACCAGGGCGATGCGCCCTGCACCGACTGGGCGGGCATCGTGCGTGCCGTGGCGGTTGACCTGTCGCCGCTGATCGCCGAGCATCAACTCGACTTCGAACTCGATACTGTGCCGGCGATGGTGCAGGCGCACGAATGGGCCTTGCGCGAGCTGGTGCGCAACCTGATGCACAACGCAATCAAACACACACCCGACCATGGGCGGCTGGCTGTATCGCTCGCGGCCGATGGCGGCATGGCGCGACTCACGCTGGCCGACAGCGGGCCGGGCATCGACAGCGATCAACGGCAACGGCTGTTCCAGCCTTTTGCAACCGGCCAGGCCACCGGTGAAGCCAACTCGCGTGGCGCTACCAGTGGCACCGGCCTCGGGCTGGCCATCTGCCACGAGATCGTGCACACGCTCGGCGGCCGGATCGAGCTGCTCAATCGTGAGGATGGCCCGCGCACCGCCGGACTGGATGCAGTGGTGCACTTGCCATTGGCGGCCAACATCAAATGACACCATCCGCACCCCGCGCGCGCCTGGACAAGTGGCTTTGGGCCGCCCGCTTTTTCAAGACCCGCGGGCTGGCAGCGGAGGCCATCGAGCGCGGTCGCGTGAGCGTCAACGATCAACCGGCCAAAGCCTCACGCGAGCTCAAGCCCGGCGACCAGTTGGCGCTGCGCCACACGGGCAACCCGGTGCAGACCGTGATCGTGCGCGGCCTGTCAACGCAACGCGGCCCCGCCACCGTGGCACAGACACTCT
>CAWFCX010000040.1:0-28483 GCA_963814385.1 uncultured beta proteobacterium | reverse complement strand
CGGGTACCACCAACAGCGACAGGCCGACGTACAGCGGCAGGCTGGCCAGCACGATCAGCGTCAGCGGCACGCTGTAGAGAAACATCACGGCGATGAACACCACCGAGAACAGCAGGTCGAGCACCAGCGTGAGCGCCTGGCCGGTGAGGAAGCTACGGATGTTTTCCAGCTCGCGCACGCGCGCCACCGAGTCGCCGACGCGCCGGGCCTGGAAGTAGGCCAGCGGCAGCGCGAGCAAGTGGCGGAACAGCTTGGCGCCGAGCTCGACGTCGATGCGGCTGGTGGTGTGGCTGAAGACATAGGTGCGCAGCGCGCTGAGCACACTCTCGAAAACGACGACGATCAGCAGGCCGATCACCAGTACGTCGAGGGTGGTCATGCCGCGGTGCACCAGCACCCGATCCATCACGGCCTGGAAGAAGAGCGGCGAGACCAGCGCAAACAGTTGCAGGAACAGGCTGACCAGCAGCGCCTCGCCGAACAGACGTCGGTACTTGACCAGCGCCGGCAGGAACCAGCTGAAGTCGAACTTGGCGAGGTCGCCGGCCAGGGACGCGCGGCTGGTGACGAGGATGAGCTCGCCGCTCCATAACGCTGCGAACACTTCCAGCGGTTGGATGGTCGGGCGGCTTCCTTCGCTGCTCGGGTCCTGCAGCAGGACGCGCTGGTTGTCGCATTGCGCAAGCACGACCCAGCGGCCGTCAGACAGGCGCGCCAGTGCAGGCAACGGAACGACGTTCAGGCGCTCGGCTGATGAAGTGCTGCGCTTCGCTTTGAGGCCGAGGTGCTTGGCGGCGAGCAGGACGTCATCAGCGTGCAGTACGTCGCTGGTGGCCTGGCCAAGGGTATGGCGCAATGAGGCCGGGTCTGCGGCGACGTGATGCAGCCGCGCAATCAGGCACAGCGCCGGCAGCGGATCCTTGGCGGTATCGCCGCTCTCGCCAGCACTGCCACTGGCGGGCAGGCACAGCAATTCATCTGCGGCTTGAACAGCCGCGCTTGCTTTACTCGACAACTCCGCCTCCCGATCCCGACATGCACGCTGGCGGGCGGAAGTGTGCTGGACGCCGTTTGGATTTCGGCATCCGTTTGCGGGGGGGCATCGGTAGGTCTGACGATGGGAGTTTCCCGAGGGGTGCCGGGAAGACCCTCGGTCATGACTGCGTGCGAGCGGGCAAGGCCAGGCCACGCGCAAAGATTGAACTCTGGACCCGTCCCTCTACATACCTCGGTTGCAGGATCTGGCGTCCGTTGTGGCATCGGCGATGCGTCGCCTTGGCCGCAAGTGAAGGGGCACCAAAGTGAGCGTTGTTGCGGTGACCGTGGTGCCGAAATCATCGGCAGCCATGGGCAAGCCAGTCCATCAAGCGACGATGGTCGCTACGACCAAGGGCTCGCGTGTGGCCGCCCGCACACTCGCAGTGAAGGCGTTCGAGAGGCCACATTTGGCCCACTTTTGGCCCACCACAAAAGCAAGCGGCGCCCGAAGGCGCCGCAAGTCTTTGATTCAAAACACGATATGTGGTGGGCGGTGCAGGGTTCGAACCTGCGACCCCTGCCGTGTGAAGGCAGTGCTCTACCGCTGAGCTAACCGCCCCAACGTCAGAGGAAATTATGCCATGCGACGCCACACGGTCTTGCCCCCGCTCGCCTTGTCAAGATCAGCCAACACGGCCGCGTGCGCGGCACGCTCCTCGTCGCTGACCGTCACGGCCACGAGCGTGAAAACTCTGAGGTCAATCTGCGGCTCCGTGGCTGCGGCCCCGTTGGCCGCCGACGCGCCGCTGGCGTCGATCACCAACGAGTCCTGGCCGCGTGTCATGCGGATGAAGACCTCGGCCAACAACCCGGCGTCAAGCAGCGCGCCGTGCAGGGTGCGGCCGGAGAGGTCCACCTCGAGACGGCGGCACAACGCGTCGAGCGAGTTGGACTTGCCGGGGAACAGCTCGCGCGCCATGGTCAGCGAGTCAGTGACCTTGGCGACATGCTTGCGCAAGACATCGCGCCCGGCGCGCTTCAACTCGGCGTCGAGAAAACCGACGTCGAACGCGGCGTTGTGGATGATGATTTCGGCGCCAGCCACATAGGCCAGCAACTGCTCGGCCACGTCGGCGAAGCGCGGCTTGTCGGCGAGAAACGCGTCGGTGATGCCATGCACCTTCAGCGCCTCTTCGCTGCTCGGCCGCTCGGGGTTCACGTACAGATGCAGGTGACCGCCGGTCAGACGCCGGTTGACCATTTCAAGGCAGCCAATTTCGATCAGGCGGTCGCCGCTGTCGGGCGACAGGCCGGTGGTTTCGGTGTCGAGAAAAATCTGTCGCATCACTTCAAGCCCAACCGCGCGCCGCGCAGCCACATCCAAACGCCGGCCAGCACCATCGGCACACACAGCCATTGGCCCATGGTCATGCCCAGCGACAGGAAGCCCAGGAAACTGTCGGGCTGACGGAAGAACTCGGCAATGAAACGCAGCAGGCCGTAGCCAATCAGGAAAGCACCCGACACCTGGCCGAGGCCTCGCGGCTTCCTGGCATACAGCCAAAGCACAACGAACAGCAAAAGGCCTTCGAGCAGAAACTGGTAGAGCTGCGACGGGTGGCGAGAAAAGCTTTCACCCGACTGCGGAAACACCATCGCCCACGGCAGCGACGAATCGGCTGCGCGGCCCCACAGTTCGCCGTTGATGAAGTTGCCCAAGCGGCCCGCGGCCAAACCGGTCGGAACGCAAGGCGCCACGAAGTCGGTCACGGCCAGGAAGCTGCGGCCGCGGCGCTTGCCAAACAGTGCCAGCGCTGCGATGACGCCGAGCAGGCCGCCGTGAAAGGCCATGCCTCCCTTCCACACCATCAGCGCTTCGAGCGGGTGCGCGGCGTAGTAGCCGGGCTTGTAGAACAGCACGTAGCCGAGCCGCCCGCCGATGATGACGCCAATGACGCCGAAGAACAGCAGGTCTTCCACATCGCGCTTGGTCCAGCCACCTTGCGCCCAGTGCGGTTGGCGCGTGCGCAGCGTGCCGAGCCAGAGGAAAAGCATGAAGGCCACGACATACATCAGGCCGTACCAGTGAATGCCCACCGGGCCAAGCTGCAAAGCGATCGGGTTGAACTGCGGGTGCGTGAGCATCGAGGATTCCGTCAAACGAGGCGCGATTGTCGCCGCTTCGTGGGCGCCGGCCGCGCACGCACATGCGCCACGAAACGTTGCACCACAGGGGCTGCGGGCGCGGACCAGATGAGGCTTGTCTGCGCTCGCAACTTGCAGTTGACGACCTGCCGATAGACGACACCCGGCCGTTGCAGCCGCGTCACCGACTCGGGCACCCATGCAGCGCCCATTCCAGCCGACACGAGGTTGACGAGCGTCTGCATCTGGATCGCTTCTTGCGCAACGTCGGGCGTCCAGCCGAGCGCGCGCTGCGTCGAGAAGATCGCATCGTGCAGCGTCGGCGTCACGGCGCGAGGAAACGCCAGCAGCGGCAAGGCCTGCAAGTCCACAGCGCGAACGCGAACCCGGCCCGCGGGCAGTGCGCCTTCGGGCAAGGCCAACAACATCGGCTCGTCGAGTACCGTCTGCGACTCGAAGCCCGCAGGCGCCGCGCCCGGTGCATGCAGCACGAAGCCGGCGTCGATTTCGCCGGCGCTGAAAGCGGCCATCTGCACGTCGAGCGTGGCCTCGTGCAAATCCAGGCGCACGCCCGGATGCGCTTCGCGAAAGCTGCGCAACCACTGCGGCAGCGGCCCGTAGGCAATGCTCGACACAAAGGCCAGGCGCAGGCGCCCGCTCTCGCCGCGCTGAGCGGCCTGCACCGCGGCCGGCAGCGCCGCGGCGTCAGCGAGAACGCGCCGCGCAGCATCGAGCAGCGCCGCGCCGCCGGCCGAGAGGCGCACCGCGCGCCGTGTGCGCTCGAACAGCAGCACGCCCAGGCGCCGCTCCAGCCCCTGGATGGCCTGCGTCAGCGGCGGCTGCGTCATCGACAGGCGCGCCGCCGCGCGTCCGAAGTGCAGTTCCTCGGCCACGGCGACGAATTGGCGCAGAGCCCGCAATTCGATCTTTTGTTTGTCGTTCATATCAATCGGCCTGGACAAATATATTGGACACCCGATTGGCACGATGGCCATACTGAGTCGGACGATCTCTGGAGACCCCCATGACCGATGAAACCAACCGCCGCTCGAAAAACATCACCCAGGGCGTCGCGCGCGCGCCCAACCGCTCCATGTACTACGCGATGGGCTACGAGAGCAGCGACTTCGTCAAGCCGATGATCGGCGTGGCCAACGGCCACTCGACAATCACGCCATGCAACTCGGGCCTGCAGAAGCTGGCCGATGCGGCGGTCGATGCGATCAAGGCCGCGGGTGCGAACCCGCAGATCTTCGGCACGCCGACCATTTCAGACGGCATGGCGATGGGCACCGAAGGCATGAAGTACTCGCTGGTCTCGCGCGAGGTCATCGCCGACTGCGTCGAGACCTGCGTCGGCGGCCAGTGGATGGACGGCGTGCTCGTCATCGGCGGCTGCGACAAGAACATGCCCGGCGGCATGATGGGCATCCTGCGCGCCAACGTGCCGGCGATCTACGTTTATGGCGGCACCATCCTGCCCGGCCGCTACAAGGGCCAGGATCTGAACATCGTCAGCGTCTTCGAAGCGGTGGGACAGTTTTCCGCCGGAAACATGAGTGAAGAAGACTTTTGCGAAATCGAGAAGCGCGCCATCCCGGGCAGCGGCAGCTGCGGCGGCATGTACACCGCCAACACGATGAGCTCGGCCTTCGAGGCGCTCGGCATGAGCCTGCCGTTTTCGTCGACGATGGCCAACGTGGAAGACCCGATCGTCGAGCACACGCGGCAGGCGGCGCGCGTGCTGGTAGATGCAGTCAAGCACGACCTGAAACCACGCGACATCGTCACCAAGAAGGCGATCGAAAACGCGGTGGCGGTGATCATGGCCACCGGCGGCTCGACCAATGCCGTGCTGCACTTCCTGGCCATCGCACACGCTGCAGAAGTCGAGTGGACGATCGACGACTTCGAACGCATGCGCAAGAAGGTCCCTGTGCTCTGCGACCTGAAACCCAGCGGCCGCTACCTCGCCGTCGATCTGCACAAGGCGGGCGGCATTCCTGCGGTGATGAAGGTGCTGCACGACGCCGGATTGCTGCACGGCGACTGCATGACGATCAACGGCAAGACGCTGGCGCAGAACCTGGCCGATCTGCCCGCACTGCGCGCCGACCAGGATGTGATCCGCCCGATCGCAAGACCGATGTATGCCGAGGGCCACCTCGCCATTTTGCGTGGCAACCTCTCGCCGGAAGGCTGCGTCGCCAAGATCACTGGCCTGAAGAATCCAGTCATGACGGGTCCGGCGCGCGTCTTCGACGATGAACAGAGCGCGCTCGCCGCCATCATGGCCAAGAAGATCAAGGCTGGCGACGTGATGGTGTTGCGTTACCTCGGCCCGAAGGGTGGGCCGGGAATGCCGGAAATGCTGGCGCCCACGGGGGCGTTGATTGGCCAAGGCCTCGGTGAAAGCGTTGGTCTGGTCACCGACGGCCGTTTTTCAGGCGGCACCTGGGGCATGGTGGTCGGACACGTGGCGCCGGAGGCGTATGCAGGGGGCGCGATCGCGCTGGTGCAAGAAGGTGATTCGATCACCATCGACGCCCACCGCTTGGTGCTGCAGTTGAACGTCGATGATGAAGATCTGGCGCGCCGCCGTGCGGCTTGGAAAGCCCCACAGCCGCGCTACACGCGCGGTGTGCTGGCCAAGTTTGCGTTCAACGCCGCCAGTGCGAGCCGCGGCGCGGTGCTCGACAGCTTCGACCCACGTTCAACCTGAACCCGTCGAAGGGTCAGCTTTTTTTCTTCGGTGCAGGGTCCAGCGAATCGTCGAAGCCGGTGCTCCGCTGCTCGTCGAAAACGCTGTCGCGAACGACCTTTTTGTTCTTCTCTCGCGTTTCGGTACGCGTGGACTCGACGCGGCTGGCCGCCAGTCGACGCGCGCGGTCGGCCGCGTCCTCACGGTCCTGTCGGCCCCGGTTGATGCCCAGCGCGTCCATCGCTTTTTGGCGGCGTTCCTTCTTCTTGTCTTCAAGCTTGTCCATTTCGCGCCGCTTGGTCAGGCCCGAACCGTCGGCGTAAGCCCACCAAGCCGCGGCCAGCGCAAACGGCGCGAGCACCCACCACCAAGCCATGCCGGCCACCGGCCCGACTTCGGCCAACTTGAGCACGATCAGCAAGATTCCGATGACGATGAACACCACGGCCAGCCTCCTTGAAGCGCGGTTCGCAGCCAGTGCCGGGTCAACGGCTGTGCCTAGAATCGCGTTGCAGCAAACTGTAACGCAGCGCCTCGCGCTGACCTCACCGGCTGACAGCCGCTCAACGGAAGGAAGTCATGAAATCTTTGTTGATCCTCGGCGCCACGATGGCATCGCTGGCGTCGATGCCCGCCCTGGCGAGCGCCGATCTGGCGCAAAAGAAAAACTGCATGGCCTGTCATGCGGTGGACAAGAAACTGATCGGACCCGGCTACAAGGAAGTGGCCGCCAAATACGCCGGCCAGAAGGATGCAGCCGACAAGCTGGCACAGAAGATCGTCAAGGGTGGCTCCGGGGCGTGGGGCCAAGTGCCGATGCCGGCCAACCCGCAGGTCAATGACGCCGAAGCCAAGCAGCTCGCCGCCTGGGTCCTGTCGGTCAAGTAGGCCGCGCCGCGCTCACCAGCAAAAAGGCCCCGCAGTGCGGGGCCTTTTACTTGGATTCGGCTTCAGCGCCACCAGCGCGAAGTACTCAGTGTCGGCGTCACGCCTGCCGGTACGCGCCCGGCGATCCAGCCCAGTCGAGCCATGAGCAACTCGGCCAGACGGGCCAGCCAAGCGGTGGACGAGTGGTTGCCGACGGCGATGACTTTGGGCATGGCGCGCTCCCTGTGCAGTATTGAGGTGCGGACAGAATGAACCAGATGCATGACAGGCATTTTTCAAGAGCAAGGCCTGTCTTTGCATCCCCGCATTCAGGGAGTGCTGTGTCACAGCGCAACAGAATATTCAGCCGAATCTCACGGCCACGGCAGGTGGCAACGAAGTGCTCACCGTCTGCCACTGCTCGCCGCCGTCGCCGCTGGCCCACAAGCCGCCGCTGGTGCTGGTCATCAATAGGGTTTGCCCGTCATCGGCCACCGCCAGCCCATGCCGGTACACCAGGTCATAGGCATGTTCTTGGGGCAGGCCGGCGCGCAGCGTTTCGAATGTCTTGCCGCCGTCGCGCGTGCGGTTGACCGCCATCGCCGCGCCGACCGGCACGCGCTTTTGGTCCGCTTCTGCCGGGGCGAACCAGGCGGTGTCTGGGTCGCGCGGATGCACCGCCACGGCAAAGCCAAAATTCGACACCGGCGCCGTCGTGATCTCATGCCAGCTGGCCGCGTTGTCGGTGGAGCGCCAGATCCCGCCGTGGTGCTGGCACCAGAGCACATCGGGCGCCGCGGCGCAGCGCACGATGCGATGTGCGTCCTGGATGTTCTGGTCGTCGGCCATCTCCGGCGGCATGAAGTTGGCCCGCATGCCTTTGGCGGTGAGGTCCCAATTCGCGCCGCCGTCGCGCGTGGTCCAGGCGCCGCCGCAACTGATGCCGAGCAGCATTTCGCCGTCGCGCTGCGGGTGCGCGCAAATCGAATGGATGCCCGGCACCGGGTAGCCACCGCCAAACCAGCCCAGGCGCTCCTTGCGGTTCCAGAGCGACTCGACCAGCTGCCACGAGCGGCCGTCGTCCGCCGACTGAAACAGACCGCCGGGCAAGGTGCCGGCCCACAAGCAGCCGTGGGCTCGCTCCAGCGCCCAGATCAGCACCAGCTTCCATTCGGGCCCTTCGGCGCCTTCAGGCTGCTTCGGATAGGTTGGCGCCGCGACCTCGGACCAGCCACGCCCGGTGTCATCGCTGGCCCACAGCTTGGTACCGTAATGGCCGGTGGTCAGCGATGCCAGCATGCGCGAGCTGCCACCCCCGGGCGGAACAAAGATGCTGACCGGCTCGCCAAGGAAGCTCACATGCTCGACGGCCCACGCGTGGCCGCGGCGGCGCAGCTCGAACAGGCCCTTCTTCGTCGCCACCCAGGCGCGGTCGTTGATCGTCATCGTTTCATCCTCCTGAAAGTGCCTGCAGCACGTGGACGCGGCTGCCGGCGTGAAGCGGGTCGGCCAGCAGGACGCGCTCGCTGCAGCGCCGGCCGTCGATGAAGCAGACCACATTGGCGCGCAGATGCCCTTGATCGTCGAGCACATAGCCGCGCAGGTGCGGGTTGATGGCGAACGCCGCTTCGAGCGCGCCGCGCAGCGTCGCAGCGCCGGTTTGAACCTCGGGCGTGGTGGTGAAGCGCTGCAGTTGCGGCGTGAAGAACACGACGGCCATGCGCCGTATCATCTCGCGCACTTTCAGCCGCTTCAAGGAGCAATTGCCATGGCCCTGATGGACTTCATCAAGAAACAGTTCATCGACATCCTGGAATGGACGGAAGGCCACGACGGCACCCTCGCCTGGCGCTACCCGATGGCCGGCAATGAAATCCAGTACGGCGGCTCGCTGACCGTGCGCGAAAGCCAGATAGCCGTCTTCGTCAACGAGGGCAAGGTGGCTGACGTGTTCGGCCCCGGCATGTACAAGCTGACGACGCAAACCCTGCCGGTGCTGACCTACCTGAAGAACTGGGACAAGCTGTTCCAGTCGCCGTTCAAGAGCGACGTGTATTTCTTCTCCACGCGCCAGCAGATCGACCGCCGCTGGGGCACGACGCAGCCGGTGACGATCCGCGACAAGGATTTCGGCGCGGTGCGGCTGCGCGCCTTCGGCAACTACGCGTATCGCATTGCCGATGCAAAGCTGTTCCACACCGAGATCTCGGGCACGCGCGACCGCTACTCGGTCGATGACCTCGACGGCCAACTTCGCGGCCTGATGCTGCAGCACATCAGCGATGCGGTGGCCGCCAGCGGCGTGCCCTTTCTCGACCTGGCATCGAATCAAGTCGAGTTCGCGCAACAGTTGAAGGAGGTCACCGCGCAAGCCTTCGCCAAGATCGGCCTGGCGCTCGAAACGGTGACGGTGCAGAACGTATCGCTGCCCGAGGAGTTGCAGAAGATCCTCGACCAGAAGATCGGCATGGGCATGGTCGGCAACGACATGGGCAAGTTCATGCAGTACCAGACCGGCCAGGCGATTCCGGAGTTCGCCAAAGGCGCGGCGGCGGGTGGCGGCGGCGTGGTCGGCGATGCGATGGGTCTGGGCGCCGGCGTGGCGCTGGGCCAGGTGATGGCGCAGCAACTCAACCAAGGGCTGCAAGGCGGCGGTGCTGCTGCGGCCGCAGCCGCGGCTGCTCCCGTTGGCGTCAAGCCCGACGACGTGATGGCGACAATTGAAAAACTCGCCGAGCTGAAGGGCAAGGGCATCCTGACCGAGGACGAGTTCAACACCAAAAAGGCCGAGCTGCTGAAGAAGCTCGTCTAGTTTGGTCACTTCGTCGCCTCAGCGCGCTTACCGAGCGGCGTGCCCGGGCTGCGGCGCGCCGGTCGAGTTCCGCTCGGCCGCGTCGGCGAGTGCGGTGTGCAGCTTCTGCCGCAGCACGCTGGTGCGCGACGGCGATGCGTTGCAGCGCATCGGTGTGTCTTCGGAGTTGTTCGACGACCACTCGACCTTGCAGCTCGGCGCCGCCGGCACCTTCCAAGGCCTCGCTTTCACGCTCGTCGGCCGGCTGCAATACAGCTATGCCGACGGCACGTGGAACGAATGGCACGCGCTGTTCGACAACGGTCGCAGCGGCTGGCTGTCGGAAGACAACGGCTCGTATGTCTTCAGCTTCGATGCCGCACTGAATGAAGCGCCGCCGCGGTCCGAGGAATTGCGTGTCGGTGAAAAGCGCGTCGTTGCCGGCCGCGGCTGGGACGTTGCGGCCGTCACCAGCGCACGCCTGATCGGAGCGCTTGGCGAGCTGCCGTTCGCGCCGCGTCTGCAAGGCGACTTCAGCGTCGCGGACCTGCGCAATGCACAAGGCGAAGTCGGCACGCTCGACTACAGCACGCCGGGCACGGTGCATTGGTCGGCCGGTCGCGGCGTGTTGCTGGCGGACCTGGCGCTCAGCGGCCTGCGCGAGACCACAGAGAAGACGCTCGGCGCGCGAAACATCGAATGCCCGAGCTGCGGCACGTCGCTCGAGATCAAGCTGACGACCACGCAGTCGATCGCCTGTCGCCAATGCAAGGCAGTGGTCGATCTGTCGGACAAGGTCGGCGCCGGCCTCACCCACTACAAGCAGAACAACTCCGGGCACGACGGCGCCGATCCGGCACTGCCACTCGGATCGACCGCCGTGCTCGCCTTCGGCCGCGAAGGGCCGCTGCCGTGGACCGTGGTCGGCATGGTCGAGCGCTGCGACATCCCGCAGGACAGCGACGATGAAACGACCTACTGGCGCGAGTACCTTCTGTTCAACCAAAAGGCCGGCTTTGCGTTCATCGTCGACGCCGAAGATGGCTGGAGCTGGGTGCGGCCCCTCACCGGCGCACCGCAGATTCGCGGTGGCCAGGCGCAGTGGGAAGGCGTCAACCATGTGCAGCGCACCACCTACACCGCCAAGGTGACCTGGGTACAGGGCGAGTTCTACTGGCGCGTCAAGCGCGACGAACGCGCGCTCGTCACCGACTATCACGGTGTCGGTTCGGCCTCGCGCAAGCGGATGTCGCGCGAGCAGACCGGCAATGAAATCACCTGGTCGGCGGGCGAAGCGCTCGACGCGGTGGTGCTGTCCAAGGCCTTCGGCGTGCCGATCGCCGCCAGCCCGTCCTTCCCCATCGACAGCGCGGCGTTGACCCAGATGCTGGCCAAGCCAAGCTTCCTGGGCACGTCGCGGCTGGTCTGGATCTTCGTTGCGCTGTTCGTGTTGCTGTTCATCATGGATGCCTGCAGCGACGATTGCGGCGATGTGCGGTCGACCTTCGGTGCGGCAAGCACCGAGTACCAGCAATGCGCTCGCGGCGGTGGCTCGCGCAGCGGCGGTTCCTTTGGCGGATGGTCCAGCGGCGGCGGGCACAAATAGCGCCGCAACACTTCAAGGAGAAACAGACATGATGGGACTCGAATGGCTCAAGCCCGCAGCGGTCTTCGGCTCAATCCTCTACGCCCTGATCGGCGTGATGGTCTTCTGGATCAGCTTCGTCATCATCGACAAGTTGACGCCCTATGACTTGTGGGGCGAAATCGTCGAGAAGAAGAACGTCGCGCTGGCGATCATCATCGCGGCCAAGGCGATTGCGATCGGCTTGATCGTCTCCGCGGCGATCCACGGTTAGCTGAATGGCCCCTCCAAACGCACTGCGTTCGCGGCCGCGCAGGCGCTCATGAGCGCCGTGCTGCCGCAACCGAAGGCGCGCATCGCGCCCGGCGAAGTCGCTCTGCTGGCGGCCGTCTTTGTCGTCGCGGCCTGCGGCCTGGTTTATGAACTCGCGGCCGGTGCGCTGGCGAGCTACCTGCTCGGCGACTCGGTGCTGCAGTTCTCCACGGTCATTGGCGTCTACCTGTTCGCGATGGGCGTGGGCTCATGGTTGAGCCGACTGATCGAGCGCCAGCTCGTCGCGCAGTTCCTCAAGATCGAGTTGCTCGTCGCGCTGATCGGCGGGCTGATGCCGGCCGCGCTGTTCGTCGCCCACGGCAGCCTGCCGGTGGCGAGCAGCGGTGCGTTTCGCGTGCTGCTGTACGCCTTGGTGATGTTGGTGGGCATGTTGGTCGGCCTCGAAATTCCGCTCGTCATGCGCATCTTGAAGCGCCACTTCAGCCAGCGCTATGCGTTGAAGGAACTCGTCTCGCAGGTGCTGACCTTCGACTACCTCGGCGCATTGGTCGTGGCCGTGGCGTTTCCGCTGCTTCTCGTGCCGCATCTGGGCCTGCTGCGCACAGGTGTGGTCTTTGGCCTGCTCAACGCCTTCGTGGCGGCCTGGACGCTGTGGGTCTTTCGCGCCGAGCTGCGCACGCTGCGCGCGCACACGCTGGCCACCGTAGCCGTGATCGCGCTGCTCGTAGCGGGCCTGCTCGGCGCTGACCGGCTGACCACCTGGGCCGAAGACCGCTTCTACGGCGACAACATCGTCGTGCGCGAATCGAGCGATTACCAGCGCGTCGTCGTCACGGCCGGGCCGTCCGGCGTGCGCCTGTTCCTTAACGGCAACCTGCAATTCCATTCGCGTGACGAGTACCGCTATCACGAAGCACTGGTGCACCCCGCCATGCTCTCGCACGGCGCGCCGAAGAGCGTGCTGGTGCTCGGCGGTGGCGACGGCATGGCGGTGCGCGAGGTCTTGAAGCATCCGAGCGTCGAGCGTGTGACGCTGGTCGAGCTCGATCCGCACATGACGCGCCTGTTCCGAGAGCTGCCGCTGCTGACAGCCCTCAACGCCAACGCGCTGGCCTCGCCGAAGCTGACCACGGTCAACGCCGATGCCTTCACCTGGCTCGACACGAACCGCGAGGTCTTCGACGTGATCGTCATCGACTTCCCCGACCCGACCAACTTTTCCATCGGCAAGCTCTACAGCACGACCTTCTATCGCCTGATCGACCAGCACCTCTCGGCGCAGGGCTTTGCCGTGGTGCAGACCACCTCGCCGCTGATCGCTCGGCGCAGCTTCTGGACGGTGGTGGCGACGATCGAAGAAGCCGGCCTGCAAGCCACGCCCTACCACGCCCATGTGCCGAGCTTTGGCGAGTGGGGCTTCGTGGTGGCGTCGCGCAGGCCGGTGCGAGTCGATGTGGCGCCACCCGACGGCCTGCGCTTTCTCACGCGCGAAGGCCTTCCGGCGATGTTCCAGTTTCCGCCCGACATGGCACGCCTGCCGGTGGCGCCGAACCGCCTGAGCGACCAGCGCCTGGTGCACGTCTTCGAGCAGGAATGGGGACGCGCGCACCAATGACGCACTGGGCCACGCGCCGCGCGTTCATGGCGGCGCTGGCGTTGACTGCGTGTGGGCGCCCGGCAGCCGCGAGCTATGCCGGCGGCTGGGTCGGTGACGCGCTGTCGCGCGGCCATCGGTTGCGCGACAGCGCGTCGTTGCCCACACCGGCTGTGGAACGGCGCGCTGACATCGTCATCGTCGGTGGCGGCATCGCCGGGCTGGCGGCCGCGCGCGCGGCGCAGCAGAGCGGCATCGACGACATCGCGCTGCTTGAATTGCACGACACACCCGGCGGCAACAGCCGCGGCCACACGCTTGCCGGCACGCCCTGCCCACTCGGCGCGCACTACCTGCCCACGCCCGGGCCGCAGGCGCGCGAGGTCAGCGAGTGGCTGCACGAGATCGGCGTGGCGCGTCACGAACTCGGGCGCACCGTGTACGACGAGCGGCACCTGTGCCACAGCCCGCAGGAGCGCTTGTTCTTCGACGGCACCTGGCACGAAGGCGTGCTGCCGCCGGCCGACGCGGGCACAGCCACCGCCGCGCAGTACCGCCGCTTCGCGCAACGCGTGGCCGAGCGCAGCGCCTGGGCTTCGCCTTGCCGACACGCCGCGCCGCGTGGACAGCCGAACACGCCACACTCGATGCGCAGACCTTTTCACACTGGCTTGGCTCGCAACAGCTCGACGATGCGCGCCTGCGCTGGTACCTCGACTACTGCTGCCGCGACGACTACGGCGCCGACGCCAGCGCGGTCTCGGCCTGGGCCGGCCTGCACTACTTCGCCAGCCGGCACGGCTTTCACGCCAACAGCAACGACGACGGCGAACGCGACGCGGTATTGACCTGGCCGCAGGGCAATGCCTGGCTGGTCGAGCGGCTGGCCGCATCGCTCGGCGATCGGCTGCGCAGCCGCAGCGTGGTGTCGCGCGTCGCGGTGGAGCGTCAGCGCGTCGTCGTCGATGTATGGGATGACACCACGCAGCAAACGCAGCGCTGGTCGGCGCGCGAAGTGGTGATTGCCGTGCCGTTGTTCATTGCCGCACGCCTCATCGAATCGCCGCCCGCCGCGTTGCGCGAGGCCAGCGCTGTGCTGCGCTACGCGCCGTGGTTGGTGGCCAACCTGCACTTGAACGTGCCGCTGCTGGAGCGCGTCGGCGTGCCGATGGCCTGGGACAACGTGGTCTATGGCAGCACGGCCCTGGGCTATGTCAATGCGCGCCACCAGAGCCTGCAGGCGCAGCCTCGCGCCACGGTGCTGACGGCTTACCGCGCCTTGGGCGTGGCCGACCGCAGCGCGCTGCACGACGAGCCTTGGTCGCAGTGGGCACAGCGCGTCGTGGCCGAGCTGACGCCGACGCACCCCGACCTTGCGGCCAAGTTGCAGCACATCGACCTCACCCGCCACGGCCACGCGATGAGCCTGCCTGCGCCCGGTGTGCGCGGCCACGCCGCGTTGGCGGCCCTCGCACACGGCGGAACCGCACCTCGCCTGCACTTTGCACACAGCGATCTGGCGGGCTACTCGGTGTTTGAAGAAGCCTTCACCGCAGGCGATGCGGCCGGCCGCGCTGCCGCGAGTGCGCTACGCCGGTGAGGCGCGCTGCAACTGCTGGCGAGCGATGCGCTCCGGCGCGAATGCGGCGATCAGCTGGTTGAGCAGCTGCTGCGCGCGCTGCGAGTTGTCATCGCTGAAGTTGCAGACATAGGCGTCGATCGTCACGCCGCTGATCTCGGGCCAGGTGTGCACCGCCAGATGCGATTCGGCCAGCAACACCACGCCGGTGATGCCGCTTTGGCGGTCGACCGGCGCATCGAAACGGTGGAAGAGTTCACCCACCGGCGTCAGCCCGGCGTCGCCAACGGCGGCCAGGCACAGCGCGCGCAACGCAGATGATTCCGTCAACAAGGCCGCAGCGCCACGACAGTCGCGCAGATCGGCGGTGAGATGAAGGCCTTGCATCGGCCCGATTATCCGGTGACGGCAACGGCATCGCGGCGCGCCAGCGTGAGCATGCCCACAGCGCCGCGCCGCCCAGACAGAGGGCGGCCAGCACCAGCACGCTGCGCGCCGACAGCAGCGTGCCGATGACGCCGCCCAACGCCGCGCCGAGCAGCGTGGCGCACTGACCGACACCGCGCAGACCCGCATCCACGCGTGCCAGCCACGCCGCGCCCACGGCGGTTTGTCGCAGCGTGCGGTCGTGCACGTCGTGCAGCGTGTCTCCACCGTCTCCGACGAGCTGATGTGCGATCAGCAGAGCGACAGCGCCCCAACCCGCGCCTTGCGCCAATGGAATGCAGGCCGCACCGAGACACGACAACGCGAGGCCGCAGGTCATTGCGCGCCCCGAGCCGATGCGCAACCCCAGGCGGGGCGCGACGGCGGCGCCGGCAAAAGCGCCCACGCTGCCGAGTGCGAAGACCATGCCTTGCACGCCGGTGGGCAAACCCAGATCGCGCGCGACGTAGATCATGTAGCTCGTGACGAAGAGGCCGGAGGCGACGTGGCGCAGCGCTTCGATCACGGCCAGCGCGCGCAACCGCGGCTCGCGCAACAGCGTCTGCCAGCCCTCACACTGCTCACGCCACCACGAGTGCCACGGCGCGCGCTCAAAAGGTTTGTCGGCCTCACGTGGCGGCTCGCGCACACCGCGCAAGCACAGCGCCGAGCCAAGGTAAGACAGTGCATCGACGGCCAGCGCCAACGCGGCGCCCACGGCCTGGTAGAGCCAGCCGCCGAGCGCAAACGCGGCCGTCTCGCTGACGCTGCCGATCATCGACAGCCGCGCGTTGGTCGTTGGCAAGTCGCCGATCTGCGTGCACTGCGCGATCCACGCCGAGCGTGCAAGCTCGAACGCCACCGTCAGCAAGCCGCCTGCCGCCGCCGCGGCGACGAGCAGCGGCATCGACAATACGCCGCGCCATGCAGCCACGGCCACCAGCGCCAGCACGAGCGCGCGCAGGCCGTCGCACCACAGCATCGCCAACCGTTTGGGTGCGCGGTCGATGACGCTGCCGAGCAGCAGCGAGCCGATCGCCGCGGCAACAACATCGGCCACCAGCAAACCCGCCATCGCCGCCGGCGTGGCGCCGAGCATCAGCGTGGCGACCCACGGGATCGCCAGGCGGCTCAGCATCGAGCCGAAGTTGGAGACGCCTTCGGCCGCGAGGACGCGGCGAAGGTCTCGTGATGCAGGCATCACGGCATTGTGCCGACGCGCCCCCGACGAAGAACCGTCGCTACGCTTGAACTTCCGGCCACTCGGTGTGGAAGGCCTCGCCCGCCGGCTTGTCGGTGCGCTCGTAGGTGTGCGCGCCGAAGAAGTCGCGCTGTGCCTGCAGCAGGTTGGCAGGCAATCGCGCGCTGCGGTAGGCGTCGTAGTAGGACAGCGACGCGCTCATCGCCGGCACCGGGATGCCGTGTGTGACGGCCAGCGCCACCACCTCGCGCCACGCGGACTGGCTGCTGTTTTGCACCTCACGGAAGAACGGCGCGAGCATCAGGTTGGGCAGCGACGGCTGCTCGCGGTAGGCCTCGGTGATGTGATTCAGGAAGCGCGCGCGGATGATGCAGCCGCCGCGCCAGATGCTCGCAATGCCGCCGAGGTCGAGCGCCCAGGCCTTCTTCTCGCTCATCGCGCGCATCAGGTCGAACCCCTGCGCGTAGCTGACGATCTTGGACGCGTAGAGCGCGTCGTGCACCTTGGCGATGAGTTCGGCGTGTGGCGTGGCGATCTTTGCGGACGGCCCCTGCAACTGCGTGCTCGCAGCCACGCGCGCCGCTTTCATCGACGACAGCACGCGCGCTTCCACCGCGGCGTTGATGGTGCTGATGACGACCGCGTTTTCGGCGGCGTTGATCAGCGTCCACTGGCCGGTGCCCTTCTGACCCGCCTTGTCGAGGATCACGTCGACCAAGGGCTGGCCGGTTTGCACGTCGCGCTGTTTGAAGATCTCGGCCGTGATCTGGATCAGGTAGCTCTGCAAGTCACCCGCGTTCCATTGCGCGAAGACCTGGGCGATCGCATCGGCGCTCATGCCCGCAGCCGCGAACAACGCGTAGGCCTCGCAGATCAGCTGCATGTCGCCGTACTCGATGCCGTTGTGCACCATCTTCACGTAATGGCCGGCGCCGCCTTCGCCGATGTGCATCACACACGGCGCGCCCTCGACCTTGGCGGCGATGCTCTCGAAGATCGGCCGCAGCACCGCCCAGGTGCTCGCCGGCCCGCCGGGCATGATGGCCGGCCCCTTGCGCGCGCCCTCCTCGCCGCCCGACACACCGGCCCCCACGAAGCGCAGGCCCTTGGCCGTGAGCGCGGCGCTGCGGCGCTCGGTGTCGGTGTACAGGCTGTTGCCCCCGTCGATGACGATGTCGCCTTGGTCGAGCAAAGGAGCGAGTTGTTCGATCACCGCGTCCACCGGCGCGCCGGCCTTGACCATCAGCATGATCGTGCGCGGCAAGGCCAGGCCAGCGACAAAATCACTCAGCGACTCGTGGCCGACGAATCGCTTGCCGCCATGCGCAGCGACGAACTCGCGCGTCGCCTCCACGCTGCGGTTGAACACGCTGACCTGGAAGCCGCGGCTCTCGACATTGAGCGCCAGGTTCTGGCCCATCACCGCCAGGCCGATCAGGCCAAAGGGACTCTTCTTGTCGTTCATGCGACCTCGCGGTTCGTGCTGGCCCGCCAGACGCGGGTCCAATCTTCTGCGGTGAGTTGAATATCGAGCGCGGCGACCGCATCGCGCAGCGCTTCGAGGCGGCCGGAGCCGGTGATCGGGATCGGCTTCGATGGATGACGGCGGATCCACGCGTAGGCCATCGTCGCTACCGACACACCGCGCTGTTGGCCGAGCGCTTGGAGCACGCCGTGCACACGCTGCGCCTGCTCGTCCTGCGCTTGCAGCAAGCGCCCGCCGGCCAGCGGCGACCAGACCATCGGCCGCATGCCCGAGGTCTTGCGCCTGGTCGAGCGTGCCGTCGTCCAACGCTGTCAGGTGCAATGGCGAGAACTCGATCTGATTCGTCACCAACGGCAGACGGCGGTGCAGCAGCGCGAACTGCGACGGCCTGTGGTTCGACACGCCGAAGTGCAGCACCTTGCCCGCCGTGCGCAAATCAAGAAACGTCTGCGCCACCTCGTCGGCATCCATCAGCGCATCGGGCCGGTGGATCAGCAGCAGGTCGATGCGGTCGGTGCGCAGCGCGCGCAGCGAGTTCTCCACCGAGGCTGTGAGGTGCGTGCGCGACGTGTCGTAGTGTTTGAGTGCGTGCGACGGCCGCGCCGGCGAGACCAGTTTGATGCCGCACTTGGCAACGATCTGCAGGCGCTGCCTCAATCCCGGCGCAGCGGCCAGGGCCTCACCGAATGCAGCCTCGACGCTGTACCCGCCGTAAACATCGGCGTGGTCGAAGCTCGTGATGCCAAGGTCTGCAACCTGCCCGATCCAGCGCACGAGGCCCGGCGTGTCGAGCTTCCACTCGTTGAGTCGCCAAGTGCCGGCGACGATGGGCGACAGATTCATGCGGCCAGTCTAGCCGCGCAGATCTCCCGCCAGCGAAGCCAGCGTCTCCGCCACGATCTGCACGTGCGACGGGTAGTTGCGGTGGTCGCAGCCGAGCTTGACCGCGGCGCCTGCCAGGATGGCCTTGCGCTGCGCGGCGTTGAACTCGAAGCGCACGAAGTGCACCGCCGATGTCTTTTCGTCGGTCTCGCGATCGAGGTCCTCGTCGGCGATTGCGTAGACGCGCGCATGACCCTCGACCTCGACGAACACACGGTCCTCGACACCGATGAGGCGCGCCAACTCGCGCTTCCTCTCATGCGGATCGGGGTACTCGATCAGCATCGTCGCCTTCCAGTTGCTGCCGTCGGGTACCAGCGGCGCGTAGGCATCGATCTCGCTCTGGATGCCGTCTTCATCGAAGATCTTTTCGATGTGCAGCATCTCCTGGATCTGGCGGCGGATGGTGTGCTCGTCTTCGAACTGCAGCGTGATGTGATCGCCGAGGTGGACGCTGCGCAGCTTGCGGTGCGCGATGGCCTCGGTGCGGATGGCCTTGCGCTGTTTGGCGTAGGCCTCGAGCGTCATCAGGCTGCTGCGGTCGATCGTCATTGTCATGTTCACTCCAAACCGTATGCACGTCGCATCAAACTCAACGGGTGTTGCAAGGCCTTGGCCGGCGTACCCGCCTGCTGCATGCCCTGCGCGATGTGGTGGCCGGCCAGCGCGCAATCGCTGCTGATGAAATCCGGCTCGTCCTTGGCCATCGCCCTGAACACCGGCTTGCCGATCTTCATCGCCACAGCGTGGTAGGCCTTCTTCACGCCGTAAGTGCCGGCATGGCCCGAGCAGCGCTCCACCGTGTTGAGCGTGACGTCCACTTTCGTGCCCACGAGCTTGAACATCTCTTCGGTCTTCTTGCCGATGTTCTGCACGCGACCGTGGCAGGGGATGTGGTAGCTCACCTTGCCCAGGGCGGTCTTGAAGTCGGTCTTCAGCAAACCGTCCTTGTGACGCGCGATGAAGTACTCGAACGGGTCCCACATCGCGTCCTGCACCAGCTTCACGTCCGGCTCGTTGGGGAACAGCAGCGGCAGCTCCTGCTTGAACATCAATGTGCAGCTCGGGATCGCGGTGAGGATGGCGAAACCGTCTTTGGCATAGCGCGCCAGCACCGGGATGTTGGCGTTTTTGTGCTTCTCCACCGCATCGAGATCGCCCAACTCGAACTTGGGCATGCCGCAGCAGCTCTCCTTGTCGACGAGGGTGTAGGCAATCTGGTTGTGCTCCAGCAGCTTGATCAGGTCGTGCCCGATGCCGGGCTCGTTGTAGTTGACGTAGCAGGTCGAGTAGATCGCCACGCGGCCGGGGGTGCGCTCGCCGTTGGTGACGGTGGTCATGCTGCCGTGCTTCTTCGCGCTCCAGCGGAACCGCTGCGTCGCCAGCTCGGGCATCCACGCGTCGGGATGCACCCCGAGCATGTTGTCCATTTGCTTGCGCGCAAACTTCGTCCTGTTGATCGCGTTGATGCTCTGCACGATCACCGGGATGCCCGCAAAGCTGCCGTGCACATCGGTCGAGGCCAGAAACTTCTCTCCGGCCGTGACCTCGCCCTTTTTGAACTTGATCGCCTTGGCGCGCAGCATCAGGTGCGGGAAGTCGAGGTTCCACGGGTGCGGCGGCGTGTACGGGCACTTCGTCATGTAGCACAGGTCGCACAGATAGCACTGATCGACGACGCTCCAGTACGCCTCTTTCTTGATGCCGTGGACTTCGCCGTCTTCCGTGGCGTCCACCAGGTCGAACAGCGTGGGAAAACTCTGGCACAGGCTGACGCAGCGGCGGCAGCCGTGGCAGATGTCGAACACGCGCTCCATCTCCTTCAGCGTTTCGGCCTCGTCGTAGAAGAGTGGGTTTTTCCACTCGACGGGGTGACGCGTCGGCGCTTGGAGATTTCCTTCAGTAGCCATGAATGCTTCGCCAGATGGAAAACAAGGGGCGGAAAGCTAGACGGAAACAAGGGGCCCAAGGCCCCTTGTCCGCTGCATTTCTTCGAGATTTCTCAATCGACCAGTGCGTCGAGCGCCTTCTGGTAGCGATTGGCGTGCGAGCGCTCGGCCTTGGCCAGCGTCTCGAACCAATCGGCGATCTCGTCGAACTTCTCTTCGCGCGCCTGCTTGGCCATGCCCGGGTACATATCGGTGTACTCGTGCGTCTCGCCGGCTACGGCGGCCTTCAGATTCTGGCGGCTGTTGCCGATCGGCAGGCCGGTGGCAGGGTCGCCCGATCCATGCTCGAGGAACTCGAGGTGGCCGTGGGCATGGCCGGTTTCGCCTTCGGCGGTGGAGCGGAACAGCGCAGCGACGTCGTTCTGCCCTTCGATGTCGGCCTTGTTTGCGAAATACAGGTAGCGGCGGTTGGCCTGCGATTCGCCTGCGAAGGCGTCCTTCAGGTTTTGCTCGGTCTTCGAACCTTTAAGTGCCATGGTCTCGATCTCCTTGGGGGTCAACAACGGATTGGAAGCGGCATCCGGGGGCCAAACCATACTCCGATCGCGCAAGGCCGGGCCAATGCAATGCGTCTATGCAGGTCATAGCCAGGGCTATCTCAGGTCAACGAGGCGCAACGCGAGATCGTGAAGGCGCCCCTTCGGATCGGCCAGACTTTCCAGCACGCTGAAGTGGTTCTTGGCGGGCACGGTCTCGCACACCGGTACGGCGGTGGGGCCCCACTGGTCACGGATCAGCTGGTTGTGGCGGATGAACTCACTGCTCTCGTCGGCGCCAACCACAGCGTACAGCTTGCCCGCCTTGGGCCGCGGGAAGAACGCGGGCGAGAGGCGATTGACCTGCGACGGCGTGAGCTGCAAGTCGTCCTGTAGAAACGCCGTGCGACGGATCGGCTCCAGGTCATACAGCCCAGAAATCGCCAGCGCGCCGGTCAAGCGGCATGAGCGGCAGCTCGTCATCGACTTGCTTCCAGCGGCAAGACAGCAGCATGGCCGCCAGGTGAGCGCCGGCCGAATGCCCGACCAGCGCCATGCGGCTCGGGTCGCCGCCATGCTCTGCCGCGTGGCGCCATGTCCAGGCTACGGCCTTGACCATCTGCAGGGCGATGTCCTCGATCGTTACTGCAGGGCATAGCGCGTAGTTCGGCGCCACGACCATCGCACCGTCGGCCACGAACGATGGCGCGACGAACGAGAAGTCGCTCTTGTCGAGCGCGCGCCAGTAGCCGCCATGCAGGTAGATGAGCACCGGTGCGTTCGCAGTCGTTGCTGGAAAAATGTCGACGGTTTCGTTCGGGCCGTCGCCATAGCGCACGTCCAGCACCTTGCGCGGGCTGCGCTCGCGCGCCAGCGCAGAAGCTTCGGTCCACCTGGCCAGGTGAGCCATCGAGTCGGCCACACGCACGCGGTTGTTGTACTCGGCGTCGAGCCAGGCCGGGTCGTCGAGTCGGGGGGGGATCAGCATCGCGCCAGCACTCCTCTGGATGGCGGCCGGTGGGTGACTGGCCGAAGGAGCGCGATGGTAAACTCCACTCGGAATCTGGGGGCGTAGCTCAGCTGGGAGAGCGTCGCGTTCGCAATGCGAAGGTCAGGAGTTCGATCCTCCTCGTCTCCACCAATCGACACTGGCGACCCGCCGGGTAAGGCATGAACATGACGCCGCGCGCGGCAACGCCAGTCGAGGCAGCTCGTGGGTTGCTGCTGCTGGGTGTGTTCCACATTCACGCGCTGCACGCGGCCATCGATCACCTGGGCACTGGCGAGGTGGCGCGCCTGGCGCAATGGCAGATCAAGGCACTCTCGCCGCACGTCGTCCTGTACTTCGCGCTGGCGGGCATGACGAGCCGGTCGCTGGCGAACAAGGCCTGGCCGGTCGTGCTCCAGCGTTCGCTGATGCTGCTGGTGGTCGCGCTGTTCTCCCACGCACTGGGCGTGCTGCTCCTGTACCTGTTTGGGCAACCCAGGATGTCCAGCGTCGATGCGCTTGCAGAGATGGCGCGGCCGATCGTCGACGGCACCGGCCATTCGACCTTCGTGGCTTGGTTTTTCGTCGCGCTGGCCGTCACCCGCCTGTTCGCCTTCGCATGGGCGAACGGATGGCCTCGTTTTGTTGCCGCGCTCGGTGTCGCCGCCGGCGTGGTCGTGGCGGCCCGGTGGCTCGGGCTGGCCGAAAACTTCTACGAATGGCGCCACTGGCCAGCGGCTGTCGTGATGTTCCTGCTCGGCACACGCATCGGGCCGACATGGCGCGTACCGCATGCCGTGGGGGCCGTGGCGAGCGTGGCCGGCTTGACGCTGCCGCTCGTCAACCGCCCGGCGTTGTGGAGCGAGGGCCCATGCTGGTCATGCGACGCCGCCTTCGTCGCCGAACCGATGGTCGGAGCGTACGGCTTCGCGCCGCTGTACTTCGTGCAGGCCGGCGTGGCGCTGGTTGGCTTGTTGTGGCTGATGCAAGCGGCCGCCGCGCTGCCGCTGGGCCGCCTCCTGGCCTACGTCGGTCGGCGATCGATGCCGCTGCTGGTGCTGCACGGCTGGCTCATCCTCTCGCTCTATGGGTTCGCACCCTATCTGTTGCCGCGCTGGGCCGGCGTGTGGATGTTTCTGGTCATCTTCGCCGTCAACACGGCGCTGCATCTCGTGCTCTACCGGCGGCTGGCGACGCTGCTCGATCGATTCATCGCGCTCTGCTCGGCAACCAGCCGCTGGCTGCTGGCGCGGCTGCGCCTTGCACCTGGTGCGCGCCGCCGCAGCGAGGCGACACAACCACCGAAATGACCCAGACCAACCTGGCCATGCAAGACCTCGCCCACTTCCAGCGCTTCGGCGCCAACTTCCTGCCGGGCCACCTGGGCATCGAGATCATCGAGGTCAGCGCCGAGCGTGTGCGCGCAAGTCTCGCGGTCACTCAACGGCTGCTCGCGCCCAACGGGTTTCTTCATGCCGGCACGATCGTCACGCTGGCCGACACCTGTGCGGGCTATGGTTGCGTCCGAACCTTGCCGCCGGGTGCGTCGGGCTTCACGACGATCGAGCTGAAGTCGAACCACCTCGGCACGGCGCTCGATGGCGTGATCGACTGTGTCGCCACACCCGCGCACAGCGGCCGCACGACCCAGGTCTGGGATGCCACGGTCACACACCGCGAGAGCGGAAAGACAATCGCCCTCTTCCGCTGCACGCAGCTGGTGCTGTACCCGAAGAACTGACGACCCAAAGCTCGCTGCGCTCGCTCCCCCTGGGAGGAGCACAGGCAGCTTGCGGCGGCCCGGCGCTGGCCTGCTGTCTATCGGACCGTGACGGTGATGCGCTGGCTCATCACCGCCGGGAAATGCGGGATATGGTTGTGGTCGGCGAGCAGCAACTGCAAGGTGTGCACGCCCGGCTTCAATTCGACGCGCACCTCGGTCTGCCCGCCGCCAAAGTGGCGGATGTTGTCGGTCATCGGCAACGCATTGTTGACATCGACCTCCGCGACATCGATCAGCAGGTGGTGGTGACCGGTGTTCTCCTTCTCGACGCCGGCCGGCGCCACGCCGATGCCGCGCAGCCCGAACTGCACCAGCAGCGGGCTCGCCACCGTGTCGCCGTCTTTCAGCCCGGTGAAGTACACCGTCGCCCCGGCTGGCGCCGCCACTTTCTTGTAGCCGCCGGCCAGCGTCGGCGTGCCCGCACCCATGCGCACCGCTGGCGTGGGCGCGGCCGCGGACGGCTGCTGCATCGGCATCGGGCCGCAAGCAGTGAACAAGGAAACGGCGGCGCCGGCCGCGATGCAAAACTTCAACATCTTCGTGGTCTCCTGGTCAAACGTTGGGACGGAGCCTGCGCCGTTGTCGGCTCGACGCTGACCCTCGCGAACCATTCTGCCTTCAGCGTTCAGGATCGTCGATGGCGCGCCACGGCGACAGCAGCGCGGGCGGTACGAGCGTGAATGCGAACCAGTTGCCGCCGTGGTTGGCCGGCTGGTCCCATCGCCGTGAAATCGGCTGCTCGGCCAGCCAGCACTGCAGCAGCGCACCGACGGCGCCGTGCGAGACGATCGCCACCGTGCCGGGTGTCGTGTCGCTGCGGTCGATGGCCTGCACCGCGGCGACGACGCGGCGCTGCGCATCGATCGCGCGCTCCCAGCCGCGCACCGGCACGCCGGGCTCGCAGAAGAACGCATCGGCGACGCGTTCGAATTCAGGTGGCGGCAGAAAGCCGGTGGCCGAACGATCGTTCTCGCCAAGGCCATCGTGAGCCGCGTAAGTGAGCCCGAGATGCGCGGCCAGAATCGCAGCGCCGTCGATCGCCTTCTGTTCGGTGCTGCAGTACACCGCCGTCACCTCGCGCACCCAGGGCTGCTGCAGGCCGGCGTGCATGCGTTCTCGGCCGCGCTTGGACAATGGCCAGCGCGGCACCGGCACCCCAGGGTCGATGACGACATTCGGGTGGGTGACGAAGACCCAGCGCCGCACTGACGACACGCCGCATCGCTCCTAGACCATCGCTGCCGCGGCCCGCACCTCCACGCGCACCTGCTCGGTCAGCTCGGCCTTAAGTTCAGAAAACACCGGCGTCGTCTTTACCGAATAGTGGCGTGGGTGCGGGATATCGACACGACGGTCGAGTTTGATGCGGCCCGGGCGCGCACTCATCACCACCACGCGCGTCCCCATGAAGACCGCTTCGTCGATGTCGTGGGTGACGAACAGCACTGTCTTGCGCTCCTGCTCCCAGATGCCGAGCAGCAGCTCCTGCATCAGCTCGCGCGTCTGGTGGTCGAGCGCGCCGAAGGGCTCGTCCATCAGCAGCATGCGCGGGCCGTTGGCGAGGGCGCGTGCAATCGCCACGCGCTGTTGCATGCCGCCGGAGAGTTGCTTCGGGTAGTGGTGCTCGAAGCCGCGCAGGCCGACCTTGTTCAGGAAGGCGTCGGCGATTTCGAGTTGCTGCGCGCGCGCCAGGCCGCGCTCGACCAGGCCGAAGCAGACGTTGTCGCGCACGGTCAGCCACGGGAACAACGTGTAGCTCTGGAACACCATGCCGCGGTCGGCGCCGGGGCCGTCGATGCGCTGGCCTTCGAGCATCACCTCGCCCGCAGTCTGGCGGTCGAGCCCGGCGACGATGCGCAGCAGCGTGCTCTTGCCGCATCCGCTGGGGCCGAGGATGGTGATGAAGTCGTTCTCGGCGACGTCGAGGTCGGTCGCCTGCAGCGCCAGCGTCTTGTCGAAGCGGCGCTCGACGCCGCGCACGGTGAGGATGGTGCCCATGATGTGCCTACCTTCCGAGCTGCGCCCAGGGGAACAACCTTCGGTTGGCCCACTTGAACAGGAAGTCGCTCACCAACCCGATCAGGCCGATGACGATGATGCCGAAGATGATCTGGTCGGTGGCCAGCAGCGCCTGGCTGTCGGTGATCATGTGGCCGATGCCCGACGATGCGCCGATCAGCTCGGCGACGATGACGTAGGTCCAGGCCCAGCCCAACACCATCCGCAGCGTCTCGGCAATCTCCGGTGCGGCGCCAGGAATCAGCACCCGCTTGATCAGGCTCGGATCGCTGCTGCCGAGCGTGTACGCCGCTTCCACCAGATCGCGCCGCGTGTTGCCGACCGTCACCGCGATCATCAGCACGAGTTGGAAGAAGCTGCCGATGAAGATCACCGCCAGCTTCTGCGCCTCGCCGATGCCTGCCCACAGGATCAGCAACGGGATGAAGGCGCTCGCCGGCAGGTAGCGCGCGAACGAGACGAAGGGCTCGAAGAAGGCCTCGATCGGCTTGTAGGCGCCCATCAGCACGCCCAGCGGCAGTGCGATCGCCGCGGCGATCAGGAAGCCGCCGACCACCCGCCACACCGTCATGCCGATGTCCTTCAGGAAGCCCTGGTTGACGATCAAGTCCCAGCCGCTCGCGAGCATCTGCAGCGGGTTGGCGAGAAAGGTCTTCGGCACCAGGCCGCCGAAGGTCACCACCGCCCATACGGCGAAGAAGAGCACGAAGAAGGCGATGCCGAGCGCGGTGCGCGTGCCCGGCGCAACGGCGGTCAGCGGCTTCATGCCGAGCAGGCCGCCGGTGCGACGCGCGGGCGCGGGCATCGCGGTAGACGCCGCAGCCGGTACCGCAGTGACGGTGGTGGTCATGGACGTGCCCTTCCTACTTGATGAAGCGCGTGTCGGCGAGCTTGGTCAGGTCGGGGATCTGCTTGATGATCCCGGCCTCGAGCAACAGGTCGGCCGCTTCCTTGCTGAACGCGGCGTGCTCGCCGGCAAAGAACTTCTGGTTCGCGGCCTTGTCTTGCCAGCGCAGGAATTTCGCGCTCCCTTCGAAAGCCTCGGCGCTCTGCTTGACGTCGGCACCCATGATCTCGAAGCTCTTCTTCGGCTCTTTCTGGATCATGTCCAGTGCCTCGAAGTAGCCATTGGCCAGGCCCTGCGCCGCCTTCGGGTTGTCGGCCAGGAACTTGGGCGTGCAGCCGAAGGTGTCCATGATCATCGGGTAGTCGAGCGTTGTCGCGATGATCTTGCCGGCCTCGGGCTTGGCGCGCACCGCGCTGAGGAAAGGCTCGTAGGTCATGCCGCCGTCGATGTCGGTGTTGCCGGCGATCATCGCGTTGGCCGCCGCCTGCGGCGACAGGTTCACGACCTTCACGTCCTTCATCGACAGGCCGTTCTTCTTCAGCATCCAGGCGAGCGTGAAGTAGGTGGCGGTGCCGGGCGCGTCGGCGGCCATCGTCTTGCCCTTCAGGTCCTTGATCGAGCCGATGGCCGGCTTGACCACCATGCCGTCGGCGCCGAAGCTCTTGTCGAGCTGGAAGATCTGCGTCGTCGCCACGCCGGCGGCGTTCCAGGCGATCCAGGTCTCGACCGTGGTCGCGGCGCACTGCACGTCGCCCGAAGCGATGGCGAGGTGGCGGTCCTTCTGCGGGATCTTCTTGATCGTCACGTCCAGGCCCTGCTTCTTGAACAGGCCGGCTTCCTTGGCCAGGGTCAGCGGCGCAAAGCCGGTCCAGCCCGAGATGGCGACGGTGACCTTGGTTTCCTGGGCCTGCGCCGCCGAAGCGACGAGAGCGACAAGGGCGGCGGCGATGGCAATGAGTCTCTTCTTCAAGCGATTTCTCCTGGGTGGGTTGAAAGTCAGGCCGGAGTCCACAGCGCCGGCAGGTCGGGCAAGGTGTGCAAGAGCCGCGCCAGGCGGCCGTCGGTGACGAGGGCGGTGGCGCGTTCGATCTCGGGCGCCAGATAGCGGTCGCGCTCGATGCTCGGGCAGTGCTGGCGCAGCAGCGCGTGCGCCGCCTCGATCGGCGCCGAACTCTTCAGCGGGCGCAGGAACTCGATGCCCTGCGCCGCGGCCAGCAACTCGATGCCGATGATGTGTGCGGTGTTGGTGATCATCGGCTGCAGGCGGCGCGCGGCGAAGGTCGCCATGCTGACGTGATCTTCCTGGTTCGCGCTCGTCGGCAGCGAATCGACGCTCGCCGGATGCGCCATCGATTTGTTCTCGCTGGCCAGCGCCGCCGCCGTCACATGCGCGATCATGAAACCGCTGTTCAGGCCGGCGTCTGCCGTGAGGAACGGCGGCAGGCCCGACACACCGGCGTCGATCAGCATCGCGATGCGCCGCTCGGCGATGGCGCCGACCTCGGCGATCGCGACCGCCATTGCGTCGCAGGCCAGCGCGACGGGCTCGGCGTGGAAGTTGCCGCCAGAGATCATGGCCCCATCGTCGGGAAAGACGAGCGGGTTGTCGGTCACGGCGTTGGCCTCGCGCACGAGCACGAGCGCCGCGTGGCGCAACTGATCGAGACACGCACCCACGACTTGCGGCTGGCAGCGCAAGCTGTACGGATCCTGCACGCGGTCGTCGCCCTCGCGGTGCGAAGCGCGGATGGACGAGCCTTCGAGCAGCTTGCGGTAGTAGCGCGCGACGTCGATCTGCCCCGGCTGCCCGCGCAGCGCGTGGATGCGCGGATCGAACGGGCCGTCGCTGCCGCGTGCGGCGTCCACCGTCAGCGCGCCGACGACGAGCGCCGCTTCCAGCACCGGCTCGAACG
>CAWFCX010000039.1:0-8403 GCA_963814385.1 uncultured beta proteobacterium | reverse complement strand
CGTCGTCATGGTGTGGCGACAGGCACGCCAGCTTGACGGTGCGACGCCGGCCGATCCAGTCCAGGATTCTGAAGCGTTGAGCCCTGACCTAGTGTGCTGTCCCGCTGATACATGAGCAAAGTCGATGCAGCTTCTCGAGGATGGAATCGGCGGTGGCGGTCCATCGGAACGGCTGCGAATTGGTGTTGTGGTGGGTGACGAACTGATCGATTCGATGCACGAGTTGCTTCACGCTGGTGAACGAGCCACGGCGGATCGCCTTGTCGGTGATCAGCGCGAAGAAGCGCTCGACCTGGTTCAACCAGGAACTGTAGGTCGGGATGAAGTGCATATGCCAACGCGGACGACCTGCCAGCCAAGCCTTGACCTTCGGGTGGCTGTGCGTGGCGTAGTTGTCGACGATGCAGTGAACGTCCAAGGCTGCTGGCACGGCGGTGTCGATCTCGCGCAGGAAAGACAGGAACTCCTGATGCCGGTGGCGTGGCTTGCACGTCGCCAGCACCGCGCCGTTGAGCACGTTGAGCGCCGCGAACAGCGTGGTCGTGCCGTGGCGCTTGTAGTCGTGCGTGACGCCTTCGACATAGCCCAATCCCATGGGCAGCATCGGCTGCGTGCGCTCCAGCGCTTGGCACTGGCTCTTCTCGTCGACACACAGCACCAGCGCGTTGTCCGGCGGGCTCAGGTACAGGCCCACCACGTCGCGCAGCTTCTCGACGAAGAACGGATCGGTGGACAGCTTGAAGCTCTCGCTGCGATGGGGTTGCAGGCCGAACAGTTGGAAGTAGCGTTGCACGCTGCTCTTGGAGATACCGGTTTCGGCGGCCACGCTGCGTACGCTCCAGTGCGTCGAACCGTTGGCCGGCTTGGTGTGCAGCGTCGTCTTGATCAGGTGGGCCACACGCTCGTCGTCGATGCTGCGCGCCGGGCCCGGCCGAACGCCGTCGTACAGGCCAGCGACGCGCTGCTCGATGAATCGCGTGCGCCACTTGCCAACCGTGTGCTGCGTCAACGTCAGTCGAGCCGCAATGGACTTGTTGGGCTCGCCAGCGGCGCTGGCCAAGACGATGCGTGCACGTTGGCTCAACGCCGCCGACAGCGAACGGCTGCGCGCGAAGGCCAGCAACTGCGCACGCTCGTCGCCGGTGAGCACCAATTCGGCCTTCGGTCTGCCTGTTCTCATCGCGGTATCTCCGGTTCCAAGATACCGCAAAGGCATGCATGTTTAATGCCAGTTATCTACGGGACAGAACACTAGCTAGCTTGCCGGTTTTGGCAGTCTGGCGTCGAGTTCCTTGACCTTCAACTCAGCGCCCGGCTCGCCGTTGCGCGCAGCAGCGGCGTACCAGTAGCGTGCCTCGGCCAGATCGCGCGCGACGCCTTCGCCGTTCTCGTAGAACGACGCGACGATGAACATCGCACCGACGTCGCCGCGCTGCGCCGCGATGCGGTACCAGCGCGCCGCGACCGCAATGTCTTTGGCAGCGCCGCGGCCGAGATAGTGCGCGGTGGCCACATCGACCAGTGCATCGACGCTGCCCGCCTCGGCGGCGCGGCGGCTCCACAGCACCGACTGTGCGAGATCGACCTTCAATCCGGCGCGGCCCAACTCATGCAGTTCGGCCATGCCGACCATGGCCGTCACGAAGCCGGCCTCGGCGGCGCGGGTCATTAGGCGGAGCGCTTCACGCTCGCTGGCCGCCGGCATCTCGCGCTTCAAGTGCATCACCGCGAGGTTGTAGTCGGCCGCCGCCACACCCTGGGCCGAGAGTTGCATGAAGGCGGAGCGGGCTTGCGGCAAGTCGCCGCGCTGGTACGCGGCCACCGCGGATTCGAGGGGCGTCTGCGACAGGCTCGGAAGGGCCACAAGGGCCAACAGCAAGAACAGCTTTTTCATGGGGCAACGATACGCGGTTTGTCCTTGGTCGGTTGCGCGCAACGATCCTTGCATCGACATGCGAGACTCTTGCGCGATGTTGATCCGACACCTCGGCCGCTGTGATTGGGCCGCCACCGAGCACGCCATGCGCGCCTTCACCGAAGCGCGCAGCACGCACACGCCCGACGAGCTTTGGCTCGCCGAACACGACCCAGTGTTCACGCAGGGTGTGGCCGGCCGCGCAGAGCATGTGCACGGGGCCGGCGACATTCCGGTGCTGCAAAGCAACCGGGGCGGCCAGGTCACGTACCACGGGCCGGGGCAGGTGCTCGCGTATGCGCTGGTCGATCTGCGCCGCCACGGCATCTACGTCAAGGAGTACGTGTTTCGCATCGAGTCCGCGGTGCAAAAGGTACTGGAGAGCTACGGCGTGACGGGGCATCGTGTGGCCGGCGCGCCGGGCCTCTACGTGCGGCTGGACGATCCGTTCGCGCATGCGGCGTTGACCGGGCCGGCCGATCCGCAAGAGCCTTTCAAGGGGATGGGCAAGATCGCCGCGCTTGGCATCAAGGTCAGCCGCCACTGCGCCTACCACGGCGTGGCGCTGAACGTGGCGATGGACCTTGAGCCGTTTTCGCGCATCGACCCTTGCGGTTATGCCGGGTTGGCGACCGTCGATCTCGCTAGACTCGGAATCAACACCACTTGGAGCGAGGCTGCGCAACGGCTGGCCGCGCGCCTGTCGAGCCAACTCACACCATGACCGACGCTGCATACGACCCCACCGCCAAGCAAAAAGCCCAAGCCAAGACGGCGCGCATTCCGATCAAGATCGTGCCGGCGGAAGTGCTGAAAAAGCCGGAGTGGATTCGCGTCAAGGCCGCGACGCCGAACTCGCGCTTCTACGAGATCAAGCAAATCCTGCGCGAGCACAAGCTGCATTCGGTGTGCGAAGAAGCCTCATGCCCGAACATCGGCGAGTGCTTCGGCAAAGGCACGGCCACCTTCATGATCATGGGCGACAAGTGCACGCGGCGCTGCCCGTTCTGCGATGTCGGCCACGGCCGGCCTGACCCGCTCGATACCGACGAGCCGGAGAATCTGGCCAAAACCATCGCCGCGCTGAAGCTGAAGTACGTCGTGATCACGAGTGTCGATCGCGATGACCTGCGCGACGGCGGTGCAGCGCACTTCGTGGCGTGCATCGACAAGACACGTGCGCTGTCGCCGTCGACGACGATCGAAGTGCTGGTGCCCGACTTCCGCGGCCGTGACGACCGCGCGCTGGAGATTTTGAAAGCCGCGCCACCCGACGTGATGAACCACAATCTCGAAACCGTGCCGCGGCTGTACAAGGAAGCGCGGCCGGGCAGCGACTACGCGTTCAGTCTGAAGCTGCTGAAAAAATTCAAGGCGCTGTTTCCTCGCATCCCCACCAAAAGCGGCCTGATGGTCGGCTTGGGAGAAACGGACGACGAAATCCTGGCTGTCATGCGCGACATGCGCGCGCACGACATCGACATGCTGACCATCGGCCAGTACCTTGCGCCGAGCGGCCACCACTTGCCGGTGCGGCGCTATGTGCACCCCGATACGTTTGCGATGTTCGAGCGCGAAGCCGTGGCGATGGGCTTCACGCATGCCGCCGTCGGCGCGCTCGTGCGTTCGAGCTACCACGCCGATCAACAAGCCCACGCCGCCGGTGTGACCGCCGCCTGACGCTGCGGCCGGCGTTCGCATTTCACGCGGCAGCCGCCGCGCTGCGCGCAGGGCTTCACCTGCTTGCATCTTGCACAGCCTGCAAACACGGCCTGCAGGCACGCTGCGGGGATGAACAAGCCGGTTTGCCAACGTTTTCTCGCCATCGTCATGCTGGCGCTGCTGCAAGCCTGCGGTGGTGGTGGCGCGGACGACGCCACTACCACCACGGCTGACAGCGGTGTTTCCGCCGCGCCGCCGAATTCACCCGTGGCGCCGGGGCCGGCGGCATCGGCGCCTAGCGGTGGCGCACCGGCGGCCGACATCACCTGCGGCTTGGCCAACTTCGAGGCCGATGCGCTGCGCATCGTTAATCAGCAGCGCGCGGCTGGTGCCAGTTGCGGGTCGCGCGGCAGCTTCGCGCCGGCCGCGGCGTTAGCGCTCAACGCCAGGCTCGCAAGCGCGGCCTACGGCCACTCGCGCGACATGGCCGACAACAACTACTTCAGCCACGACAGCCAAGACGGCCGCACGATGCGCGACCGGATCGACGCGACGGGCTATGCGTGGAGCACGATCGGCGAGAACATCGCCGCCGGCTACGGCACGATGCAAGTCGTGGTTGATGCCTGGATGAGCAGCGACGGGCACTGCGCCAACCTGATGAACCCGCGCTTCACCGAGTTCGGCCTGGCCTGCGCCCGCAACGAAGCCAGCACGTACAGGATCTACTGGACGCAGAACCTCGGCCGGCCCTGAAGGCGCTCAGCGCTCGGCGAGCAACTCGCCGATGCGCTGGTCGAGCGCCGCGAAATCCGGCGCGCCGACGTAGCGCTTTGCGATGCGGCCGCACCTCGTTGCCCAGAAACTGAGCAACAACACCTTGCCGCGCTGTGCGCCCACGGAGCTGCTGCTGCCGTCGAGCAGGGTATAAGACACTGTCGGCGCGGCCTCGCGTACAGCGAGCAAGCGCCAAGCCGCCACAGCGCCAGCCACGCACAGCGCGACGGCGATGACCAAGGTTGAAGAGCGGTTGAGCTTCACGAGGAGACAGTGCAATGAAGCGCAGAAAGTTTACGAGCCTGGCGATAGCCGTGCCGGTGGCGGGTTTGTCCGGGCCTGCCGCCGCCGGACTGTTCAGCGAATCCGATGCGGCGGCTGGCGTGCGCCTGGCCCTCGAGCGCGGAGCGGCCTCGGCGGTCGCGCTGCTCGGCCGAAACAATGGGTTTCTCGGCAACCCCAAGGTGCGGATCGAACTGCCGGGCTTCCTGAAAGATGCCGCCAAGCTGCTCAAGGCCACCGGCCAGGGCAAACGCGTGGATGAGCTGGTGACGGCCATGAACCGCGCCGCCGAGGCCGCGGTGCCCGAGGCCAAGGCCCTGCTCGTGAGCGCGGTCAAGGCGATGTCGGTCGAAGATGCGTCGAAGATCGTCAAGGGCGGCGAGACCTCGGTGACGCAGTTCTTCACGGCCAAGACGCGCGAGCCACTGGGAGGCCGATTCCTGCCGATCGTCGAGCGCGCCACGGAGAAGGTGTCTTTGGCGAAGAAGTACGACACGCTTGCCGGCAGGGCGGCCGGTCTGGGCTTGATGAAGAAGGAAGAAGCCAACCTCAATGGCTACGTCACCGGCAAAGCGCTCGATGGGCTGTACCTGATGATCGGCGAAGAAGAAAAGAAGATCCGTAAAGACCCCATCGGCACCGGCAGCGCGATCCTCAAGAAGGTGTTCGGTGGTTGAGTGCGCTGCGTTGTCGCTCTGCTGCTGCCTGTGGGTTTCGCTCTGGCGGCGTGCACGCCGGCTCTCAATTGGCGCGAATCGCGCCCTGAGGGAAGCCAGGCGCGTTTGATGTTCCCGTGCAAGCCGACCAGCCACGCCCGCCGGGTTGTTCTGGCCGACGAGTCGCTCGAAATGTCGATGTTCGCCTGTTCGGCGGGCGAGACGGTGTACGCGCTGTCGTTTGCCGACGTCAAAGACCCAGCGCGTGTCGGCGCCGCGCTCGATGAACTGGCGCGTGCTGCGCAGGTGAATCTGCAGTCCCTGGGGGGGGCGGCGTCTGAGCCACTCAAGGTGGCGGGGATGACAGCCCATCCGCAGTCTGCGCAGTGGCGCCTGGCCGGACGCCTGCCCGATGGCCGCGCCGTGCAGCAGCGCGTGGCCTTGTTCAGTCACGGCACGCGTGTCTACCAGGCCACGATGCTCGGCGCGGCGCTGGACCCCGAAGCGCAGGAGGCGTTTTTTGGCGCGCTGCGCGTCGGGCCGTGACCTTCGCTGCATTGCCTCCTGGAACGCCGCCGCCGCTGATGACCGTGGCGCGCACGGCGGTGGCGATGTTCTTCGCCTTTGCGTTTGCGTACTTCCTTTCGGCCTTGCTGCGCGCCGTGACGGCCACGCTCGCCCCGGCGTTCAGCGCCGAGCTGGGGCTGTCGGCTGGCGACCTCGGGCTGCTTGCCGGCGCGTACTTCCTCGGTTTTTCGCTGACGCAGTTGCCACTGGGCCAGGCGCTCGATCGCTTCGGCCCGCGACGTGTGCTCCTGGCGCTGTTGTCGGTGGCGGTGCTGGCGTGCATCGCGTTCGCGCTGGCCCAGACGCTGGCTTGGCTGTGGCTCGCGCGTGCACTGATCGGTGTGGGCGTCTCGGCGTGCCTGATGGCACCGCTCACGGCGTACCGCCACCGGTTCGGCGACCTCGCGCAGTTGCGCGCCAACTCGTGGATGTTGATGAGCGGCTCGCTCGGCATGGTCGCTTCGACGCTGCCGGTGCAGTGGCTGCTGCCGATACTGGGCTGGCGTGGCCTGTTCTGGTGGGTCGCTGGGCTGTTGCTGATCGCGATGGTGCTGATCGTCTGGCTGGTGCCGCGCGATGAGCGGGCCACGCCGCCGACTCAGCAGGCTGCGACCGCCTTGCCGGGCTACGGCACGATCTTTCGCCACCCCTACTTCTTGCGCCTGGCACCTCTGGCCTTTGTCTTGTACGGCGGCCTGCTGGCCGTGCAGTCGCTGTGGGCGGGGCCTTGGCTGACTGCCGTGGCTGGATGTAGCCCTAACGAGGCGGCCCAAGGCCTGTTCTTCATCAATCTCTCGATGTTGATCGCGTTCTTCGTGTGGGGCATGGCTATGCCGCGGTTGCGCCAGCGCGGCCTCACGGTGAACGGGCTGATCGCGGGTGGCGTGCCGCTGTCTCTCGGATTGCTGGCGCTGTCGGTGGTCCTCGGAGCATCCGCGGGCGCCACAGTGTGGGCGGCTTGGTGTGTGTCCTGCACTGTGGTGTCGCTCAGTCAGCCGGCGTTGGCCCAGGTGTTTCCGCCGCAGTTGGTCGGTCGCGCGCTGTCGGCATTCAACCTGGTGATCTTTACCGGGGTGTTTTGCATGCAGTGGGGGATCGGCTTGGCGATCGATGCATTGATGTCGCACGGCTGGGCGCAGGCTGACGCGTATCGCGTCGCGTTTGCGCTATTTGGTCTCTGTTCGGCAGCGGCCTATGCATGGTTTCTTGCCGCGGCACGTGAACGAGGATAATCAAAGGACGATTGATCGCCCGCGTATGGCTCGACTGCTCATCATCGCTCACGCTCCATTGGCCTCTGCTCTGGCCGAGGTGGCGGCGCACACGTTCCCCGAGTGCGGTGCGCAGCTGCGGGTCTTGGATGTGCCGCCCGACATGACGCCGGAAGAAGTGCATTCGCGTGCTTCGGCGTTGCTGTCGTCAGCGGTGTCCCAAGACACCCTGATTCTCACCGACGTGTTCGGAGCGACGCCTTGCAACGCGGCGCTGCGCTTGGCCGATGGCATCCATGTCAAGGTCCTTGCCGGCATCAATGTTCCCATGCTGTGGCGCGCGCTGTGTTATCTCCATGAACCACTTGACGTGTTGCTTACGCGCGCCATGGCTGGCGCAATACAAGGCGTCATGCAGGCCAGCACATCGCGACCGCAACAACAGGCGCTCAGCACCGGCTCCGAGGATGCAAAAGACAAACGTCACCATCATCAATAAGCTCGGCCTTCACGCTCGCGCGTCGGCCAAGCTCACTAAGCTGGCTAGCAGCTTCGCCTGCGAGGTCTTCATGAGCCGCAATGGGCGCCGCGTCAACGCCAAGAGCATCATGGGCGTGATGATGCTGGCTGCGGGCAGGGGCGCCGAAGTTGAGATCGAGACTGATGGCGCCGACGAGGCCATGGCAGTACAGGCGCTCGTCGCCTTGATCAACGAGCGCTTCGGCGAAGGCGAATGAGGGCCGGGTCGTGACGGTTCAGATCTTCGGATTGGCGGTGGCCAAGGGTGTAGCCATTGGGCGCGCTGTGCTCGTGGCCTCTGGCCGCGTCGATGTGGCGCACTATTTCATTGTCGCCGAGCGGACCGAGGAGGAAGTTATTCGCCTGACGCTTGCGCGGGATGAAGTGTCCGCCGAACTGAGCACGCTGCAGCACGATCTGCCAAGCGATGCGCCGCATGAACTGGCGGCCTTGCTCGACGTGCACCTGATGCTCCTTCATGACGAACACCTGGTGAGTGAGGCCTCCAGGTGGGTGCGCGATCGACACTACAACGCCGAGTGGGCGCTGTCGGCGCAACTGGAAGTCCTTGCACGGCAGTTTGACGAAATGGAGGACGAGTACTTGCGCGAGCGCAAGGCCGACCTTGAGCAGGTGACAGAGCGCGTCCTTGCCGCACTGAAGCGGCAAACCGGAGGAGAGGCGGCGCGCCTTGCCGCGCCAAAGCCGCAAGACTTCGGCGGTGAAGAGCCGCTAGTTCTAGTGGCCAGCGACATCGCGCCAGCAGACATGATCCAGTTCAAACGCAGCGTGTTCAAGGGTTTCGTCACCGATG
>CAWFCX010000038.1:0-161118 GCA_963814385.1 uncultured beta proteobacterium | reverse complement strand
GCGACAGGTCACTGCTCATATTTATGCGTACTCTCACTCAGCGCTTGCTCACGACAAGCCGCTCGATCTCATCCCACCGCCAGTCGATGCCCAGCCCGGCTGTGTCGGGCGCCACGGCTTCGCCCGCGGCGATCAGCACGCGCGAATCGGCCACCGCATCGAGCTGCGGGATGTACTCGACCCAAGCGCGCGTTTGGCACAGCGGCCGTGAGGCTCACGTGCAACTCCATCAGAAAGTGCGGCGCGACAGCAAGGTTGTGGCACTCGGCCAGGTGCGCCACCTTCAGCCACGGCGTGATGCCGCCGATGCGCGCCACGTCGACCTGCACGATCGAACACGCGCCCTGTTGGATGTAGGCCGCGAACTGCGTCGGTGAGTAGAGCGATTCGCCGACGGCGATCGGCACCGGCGTCGATGCCGCCAGCCGCGCATGGCCGGTGATGTCGTCGGCGGGCAGCGGCTCCTCGAACCACGCGATGCCGAGATCGGCGTACGCCGCCGCGCGGCGCAGCGCTTCGCTGAGCGTGAAGCACTGGTTGGCATCGACCATGATCTCGAAGCCGTCGCCGACCGCTTGGCGCACCGCAGACAAACGCGCCACGTCATCGGCCACGCGTGGCAGGCCGACCTTGATCTTGGCGCCCTGAAAGCCAGCCTCCTTCGCTGCCACGGTCTCGCGCACGATGCTGTCGGTGGCGAGGTGCAGCCAGCCGCCCTCGGTCGTGTACACCGGCGTGCGTTGCTTCGCCCCGCCGGCGGCCTTCCACAGCGGCTGCCCGTCGCGCTTGCAGCGCCAGTCCCACAACGCGGTGTCGATCGCGGCCAGCGCCAGGCTGGTGATTGCGCCGACGCTGGTGGCGTGCGTGGCGAACAAAAGGTCGCGCCAGATCGCTTCGATGCACGCCGGGTCACGGCCGATCAATCGCGGCGCGAGGTGATCGGCGAGCAGCGCTGTGACCGACGATCCTCCCGTGCCGATGGTGTAGCTGTAGCCCACGCCTTCGCCGCCGTCGTCGCAGCGGATGCGCACCATCGGCGTTTCCTGCACGACGAAGGATTGGATCGCGTCGCTGCGCGGCACCGGGGGCGGAAGGTCGATGCGCCAGACATCGACGGCGGTGATGCGGGTCATTGCAATGCGGGCGAAGTCTCCGTCACCGCAGAGGCGCAGAGAACGCAGAGGTCCGCAGAGGAATGCAATGCTGAGTTCCTCTGCGCCATCTCTGCGTTCTCTGCGCCTCTGCGGTGAATGAAACTTTGGTTTGCATTCAGAACCCCATCGTCCTCGGCAACCACAGCACGATCTGCGGCACGTAGGTCAGGATCACCAGGCTGCCGAGCAGCGGAATCAGCCACGGCAGGATCGCCATCGTCGTGCGTTCGACGCTGAGCTTGGCCACGCGCGCCAGCACGAACAACACCATGCCCATCGGCGGGTGCAGCAGGCCGATCATCAGGTTGAGCACCATCACCAGGCCGAAGTGCACCGGGTCGACGCCGAGCTTGAGGCAGATCGGCAGCAGGATCGGCACCAGGATCGTGATCGCGGCCGTAGGCTCCAGGAAGCAGCCGACGAAGAGCATCAGCAGATTCGCCATCAGCAGGAACAGCCACGGCTCCTTGGTCACGGCCAGCACCCACTCGGCGATCTGCGCGGTGACGCCGGTGGCGGTGAGCATCCAGCCGAAGATCGATGCCGCGGCGACGATGAACATCACGGTGGCCGTGGTCTCCACCGTGTCGAGGCTGACCTTGACGAACTGCTTGATCGTCATCGTGCGGTACCACACGAGCCCGAGGAACAGCGCCCAGGCACTGGCGGCGATCGCGCCCTCGGTGGGCGTGAACAGGCCCGTCGTCATGCCGCCGATCAGCAGCACCGGCGTCATGATCGGCAGCACCGCCTGGAAGCGGAAGATGCGGTCAAGCACGAAGATCAGGATGATCGCGCCGAAGACCACCGGCTGCGCCGGCAGTCCGACCTTGGCGACCAGCGCCCAGGTGACCAGCGGCCAGGCGATGACCAGGCCCAGTTCGATCAGCGCGCGGCCGAAGCGGCTGCCCGAGAACTTGACGTCGCCGCCCCAGCCGTTCTTGTGCGCGAAGTACGCCACCGTCACCATCATCAGCAGCGCCATCAGCACGCCGGGCAGGATGCCGGCGAGAAAGAGCGCACCCACCGAGACGTTGGCCATCATCGCGTAGATCACGAACGGCAACGACGGCGGGATGATCGGGCCGAGCGTGGCCGACGCGGCCGTGACGCCGACCGCGAATTCGAGGTCGTAGCCGTGGTCCTTCATCGCCTTGATTTCCACCGTGCCCAGGCCCGCCGCGTCGGCGATGGCGGTGCCGCTCATGCCGGCGAAGATCACCGAGCCGACGACGTTGACGTGGCCCAGGCCGCCCTTCAACCAGCCGACGAGTGCCAATGCGAAGTTGTAGATGCGATTCGTGACGCCGGCGTTGTTCATCAGGTTGCCGGCGAGGATGAAGAACGGCACCGCCAGCAGCGGGAAGCTGTCGATGCCGCCGATCATGCGGTGCACCACCGCGAACGGCGGCAGGTTGCCGCTGATCAGGATGTAGAGCAGCGACGAGCCGGCCATCGCGATGGCCACCGGCAGGCCGCTGGTCATCAGGAACAGGAAGATGATCTTCAGCATGCAGTCGTTCTACTTGTCGGTCATGTGCGATTCGGGCCGCTCCAGCACGCTGTAGCCGCGCTGCCAGTGCACCTTGGCCACCCACAGCGAGCGCAGCGTCATCGCGGCGAAGCCGAACAGCACCACGCTGTAGACGATGTTCATCGGCAGGTCGACGATGGTCATCTGGTACGAGCCCATCTTCTGCATCATCTGCACCGTGTACACCGTCATCGCGCCGAGGAAGGCGATGCGCGCCACATCCACCGCGATCGCCATCGCCCGGCACACCGGCGCCGGCAGGTAGCGGTACAGCAGATCGACCTGGATGTGGTTGTTCTTCGCCACGCCGATCGACGCGCCGACGAAGACCACGCCGATCAGCAGGTAGCGCGCGATCTCCTCCGTCCACGAGGCCGAGTTGTTGAGCGCGTAGCGGGTGAAGAACTGCAGGAAGACGACGCCGGCCAGGGCCCAGAACAGCAGCAGCGCGGCCCAGGCCTCGAGCGGCGTGCCCGAGAGATCCACCGCCTCGTCCGTGGCGTGGAACTCGCCGTCATCGCCCATCACCTTCGGGCCGGCGTCGATGTCCATCACTTCGGTCCTACTTGATCGCAACGATGCGGTCGTAGTCCTTCTTGTCGAAGCCCATGCTCTCGACCGACTTGGTCTTCAGCACCGCATCGACGAAGCTCTGGCGGTTGACCTGGTTGATGGTGATGCCCTTCTTCTTGAACTCGTCCACCAGTTCGGCCTCGCGCTTCTTGATCTGCGCGGTGGCGCGGGCAGCGGCTTCGAGCGCCACGTCGGAGAAGATCTTCTTCTCGGCGTCGGACAGCTTGGTCCAGACGTGCGGCGCGACCTGCGTCGTCAGGCCATCGACGATGTGGCTGGTCATCATGATGTGCTTCTGCACTTCATAGAACTTCTTGGCCTCGATCGTCGTCAGCGGGTTCTCCTGCGCATCGACGGTGCCGTTCTGCAGCGCCAGGTACACCTCGGCAAAGGCGATCGGCGTCGGGTTGGCGCCGCAGGCCTCGGGCGTGGCGCGGTAGCTCGGCACATCGGGCACGCGGATCTTCAGGCCCTTCATGCCGGCGCAATCGGTGAAGGCGGTCTTGCTCGTCGTCTGACGCGCACCGTAGTAGGTGTAGGCCAGGATCTGGATGCCGGTCTTCTCGCGGAAGCCGTCGATCATCTCCTTGAACACCGGGCTCTTGCTGTAGGCCAGCAGGTGGTCGCCGTCGCGGAAGATGAACGGGTAGTAGGCGATGCCCAGGCGCGGGTAGCTGCGAGCAGCGAAGCTCGGGCCGCTGATGATCATGTCCACCGTGCCGAGCTGCATGCCCTGGTTGATGTCGGTCTCCTTGCCGAGCGAGCTCGCCGGGAAGACCTGGATCTCGAACTTGCCGTTGGTGCGCTTCTTGATCTCCTCGGCTGCCCACACGCTCTCGGTGTGGTACGGCTCGCTGGTTTCATAGACATGCGCCCACTTGAGCTTGGTCTGCGCTGAGGCGGTACCTGTGATGGCCAGAACGGCCGCGGCCAGCAGGGTTTTGAGTAGCGTGCGTTTCATCGGTTGTCTCCTGTCGTCGGGTGGGTCAAGGGATCAGGCGGCGCGCTTGGTCGGCGCCGGCTCGACAAGGGCCGCCGCAAAGCGGTCGTGCGAGTTCTGCAAATGGGTCTGCATGGCGCGGCGTGCGGCGGCCACTTCGCCGGCCGCCACGGCGCGCATCACCACGCGGTGCTCGGTCACGGCGCAACGCCAGCTCTTGGCGTTTTCGAAGTGGCGACCGAGCTGCTCGAACAGCGGGTTGTTGCGCTCGTCGAAGAGTTCGGTCACCACGCGCAGCAGTGCGGCGTTGCCGCTGGCCTCCGCCAGCGCGAGGTGAAACTCGCGGTCGCCGCGGATCGGCATGACGCCGCGCGCGATGTCTTCTTCCATCGCCTTGACGCCGGCCCGCAGCTTCTTCAGCAGCGCCGGCGTACAGGCGCGTGCGGCGAGGGCCGCGAGTTCGGCCTCGACCAGCGCGCGGGCACGGATGATGTCGAACGGGCCAAGGGCAGCGCCGACCCCGCCGCGTGGCGCGTCAAGCGCCTTGACGTAGATGCCCGAGCCCATGCGCACCTCGACCAGGCCTTCGACTTCGAGCGCGATCAGCGCCTCGCGCACCGACGGCCGCGACACGCCAAGCTGCACCGCCAGATCGCGCTCCGGCGGCAGGCGCGAGCCGAGCGGGTACTCGCCGGCGCCGATCAGCCCACGCAGCTGCTCCGCGATCTGGCGGTACAGGCGTTTGGATTCGACGACTTGCAGCGGCATGGGCGGGGCGGGCGGGTTCGTGGCCAAGTGGTCTGACCAATTGGCCGTGAAGTGTGGCCGATGCCGGCGCTGGCGGTTTGCTGGTTTTCCCGAGCAGCGAGCGCTGCACACGGCCGCGTGCAACACCTCGGGCCGCCAAAACCTACACTCGCGCGCATGCTGCAAACCACCCGCGAGCCCTCCGCCTCGGCCTCCCCTGGCGGCGGCACCGTGCCGCCGACGGTGCGCCACCTGCGCCAGGTGCTGCTGTGGCCGCTGCGGCTGATCTCGACCGCGGCCGATGACTCCGAAGAGCGCCGCGCGCCGTGGCGCGCGCTGCGCGCGCTGGGTGACGCCACCCCCTGGCGCGAACAGCACGACGAGTTCACTGGCAACGCCGATCATTTCCACGAGCGCCACTACACCGAGTTCGTCGCCTTCCTGCCCTACGTGCAGCGCTTCCTCTACGGCGAGGGGCGCAGCGGGCGTGGCGGTCGGGGTGACGAGGAGGCCAGCCAGCGCTCACCGATGCGCGTCTTCCGCCGCGACGATATCGCCGCGGTGCGCGTGCAGCCGCGCGACAGCGATGCGCCGCTGACGCTGTCGGTGGTGCACATCGACCTGTACTTCTTCTACGGCGTCGATGTGGTGCTGCTCAACGTCGAAGTGGCCGCCGACGAATTGCCGCTGCCGCTGGCCGAAGAGCTGATGTACCGCTTCGGCCGCGCCTACCCGGCCGGCTGGTACGCCGATGGGCGGCCGCAGCACACGCTCGCATCTTGCGAATGGCTCGACAAGGAGGGCCGCGTGCTGGCGTCGAGCGACGCGCGCGAGCGTGATGCCTTCATGGCCCATGTCGCCGAGCACCGCGCGCCGCGCATCTCGGCGCATTGGGAATACGTGCTGGCGCCACTGGTGAATGATCACTCGTCCCGTGAAGGCGCTTTGCGCTTCCGCCAGATCGAGTACTACCGCATGCCGATGATGGCCTACGTGGCGGTCGATGAGCCGGCGGCGCTGACCCGCAGCGACTTCATCCGCCTGGGCCTGGTCACCGGCGCCGGCGATGCGTCGCAGAGCAGCGAGCGCGCCATGCCTTACGCCGACGCGCACCTGGGCGACTTCGAACAGCGCTTCTGCTACGACCGATTCTGGAGCGAGGCCGGCGCGGCGCCGCGCACGCGCTACCTGTGCTCGGGGCTGTCGCTCGTCGTCATTGGCGATGCACACAGCACTTTCTACCGCTGCCGCGACCGCGGTGTGCTGGCGCAATTCCGCCACCAGCACTTTCTGCTGTTCCTGATCGCGCATTTCCAGAAGGCGACGCTGTTGATGGTGAGCGACCAGCTCGCCGAGGCACTGATGGCGATGGACCTGACCTCGCCCCAAAGCATCCGGCGCTTCAAGCGCCGCATCCGCATCGCCTTCGTCGCCTTCCTGTCGTTCACTCACCGCTACTGGTTCCACGAGGTCAGCGAACAGGCGCACGTGAAGGCGCTGTGGAAGATGTGCCGCGAGCACCTGGAGATCGAGCCGCTGTACGCCGAGGTCAAGGAGCGCATCGACGACATGAACGGCTATCTCGACGCCGACGCGCTGCGCCGCCAGGCCAACACCGTGGTGCGGCTGACGGTGGTGACGATCTTCGGCCTCATTGGTACCGTGACCACGGGCTTTCTCGGCATGAATTTGTTCGCTGAGAGCGATGCCTCGTGGCCGACCAAGGCGCTGCTGTTCCTGCTCGTCTTTATCCCCACGATTGCCTTGACGGTGTACACGATGGTCAAATCCAAACGCTTGTCGGACTTTCTCGACGTGGTCAGCGACGAGCGCATCTCAACCTGGAACAAGATCAAGTCCTTCATCGCGGTCTGGGGCCGCGGCAGCGACTGAGAGAGGATTACTCATGTTCGACTGGATCGCCGACCCCAACGCCTGGGTTGCGCTGGCCACCCTCACCGCGCTCGAGATCGTGCTCGGCGTGGACAACATCATCTTCATCTCGATCCTCGTCGGCCGCCTGCCGCCCGAGAAGCGCGACCTGGCGCGGCGTGTGGGCCTGTCGCTGGCGATGGGCACGCGCATCCTGCTGCTGCTGTCGCTGGCCTGGATCATGCGGCTGACCGAACCGCTGTTCTCGGTTTTCGGCAAAGGCATCTCGGGCCGCGACCTGATCTTGATCGGCGGCGGCCTGTTCCTGTTGTGGAAGAGCGTGCACGAAATCCACAACAGCCTCGAGGGCGAGAACGACGACAGCGCCCAGGACGGCGGTGCCGTGAAAGCAGCCGGCGTGAGCTTCGCCGGCGTGCTGGTGCAGATCGCCATCATCGATATCGTCTTCTCGCTCGACTCGGTGATCACGGCGGTGGGCCTGGCCGACGACGTGATGGTGATGGTGGTGGCCATCGTCGCCGCGGTGGCGGTGATGATGTTCGCCGCCAAACCGATCGGCGACTTTGTCGACACGCACCCGACGATCAAGATGCTGGCACTGTCTTTTCTGGTGCTGGTCGGCGTGACCTTGATCGGCGAAGGCTTCGGCACCCATTTGCCCAAGGGCTACATCTACTTCGCCATGGCGTTCTCGTTCGCGGTGGAGATGATCAACATCCGCCTGCGCAAGCGCATGAAGGCACCGGTGAAGCTGCGCAAGGACATGCCGGGAGAGTAAGGCCCACCCCCGAAGCGGCTTCGCCGCCTCCCCCTCAAGGGGGCACCGCCAGCGGCCGGGCGAAGCCCGATCCGCGGCGGTTGCTTGGAGGCCACCGCAACGCGCACGGCTGGCCTCATGCGATATTGAACGCATGAACCGCCCGCAGACCCCGAGCGCCGACCTTTCCCTGCTGCGCCGCGACGGTGCCGAGCGCAGCCGCGTGGCGATGGTCGAGCTGTTCTTCGACCTCGTCTTCGTGTTTGCGATCACGCAGCTCTCGCACGCGCTGCTGGCCCACCTCGGTTGGCGCGGCGCGCTCGAAGTGGGGCTGCTGCTGGCCGCCGTGTGGTGGGTCTGGATCTACACCTCGTGGTGCACCAACTGGCTCGACCCCGAGCGCGTGCCCGTGCGCGCGGCGCTGTTCGTGCTGATGCTGGCCGGCTTGCTGATGTCGGCGTCGATCCCGCAGGCTTTCGGCGAGCGCGGCCTGGCGTTCGCGGCAGCCTATGTGTTCATGCAGGTCGGCCGCACGCTGTTCTTTCTCTGGGCGGTGCGCGGCGAGGCGGCGAACATGCGCCGCAACTTCCAGCGCATCGCGCTCTGGCTGTCGCTGGCCGGTGTGTTCTGGATCGCCGGCGGCCTGGCGCAGGACGACACGAGGCTGGGGCTGTGGGCCGTGGCGCTGGGCATCGAAGTGATCTCGCCGGCGCTGTATTTCTGGGTACCGGGCCTCGGCCGGTCGAGCGTGCAGGACTGGAACGTCGACGGTGGCCACATGGCCGAACGCTGCGCGCTGTTCGTCATCATCGCCCTCGGCGAATCGCTGCTCGTCAGCGGCGCGACGTTCGCCGAAGCGGTGTGGAGCGCGCCGGTGGTGGCCGCTTTTGCCTTCACCTTCCTCGGCGCGGTGGCGATGTGGTGGCTGTACTTCGACAAGGGCCTGGCCGCCGGCCACCACCGCATCGCGCATGCGCAAGACCCGGGGCGCCACGCGCGCAGCAACTACACCTACCTGCACCTGCCGATCGTCGCCGGCATCATCCTGTGCGCCGTCGCCGATGAACTCGTCCTGGCGCATCCCGACCATGCCAGCAACGCCGGCCTGGCTGTCATGCTCGGCGGCCCGGCGCTCTACCTGCTCGGCGTCGGTGGCTTCAAATGGGCCAGCCGCGAACAAGCGTGGCCGCCGCTGTCGCACCTCGTCGGCTTGCTGCTCCTGGCCTTGCTCGCTGTGCCGGCGGCGCTGCATTGGCTTTCGGCGCTGGCGGTGATGGCCGGCACCGTCGCCGTGCTGGTGGCTGTGGCGGTGTGGGAGCAGGCGTCGCTGCGCCTGTCAAGCCGGTAGCGGCTCGACCGTGATGCCTGCTGCCGCGAGACGTTGCGCGTAGGGCAGGCCCAGCGCCGTGGCGGGCGTGAGCACGCCGCCGCGCTTGGCGCCACCGGGCAGCTTGCGCACATCACTGGCCAGTGCCAAAGCCGCTTCACAGACAAAGATCGTCGTCGCCCGGTTGCCGGGGTCACCACGGCCGGCGATGCGGCCGCGCACCTGCGTGCCATTCGCGCTCTCGCCGATCAGCTCGCAGGCGAACGAGCCGTTGTCCATCGAGCGCTCGCTCGGGCCTTGGCCCGGTGCCGGCAACAGCTTGCGCAACGCCGTGCGCCAGGCGCCGACCCGCATGCCGACGATGCCGACACCGATGCCGCCAGACATCGCGGTGGCAAGGGCCGCGCCCGCCGCGCCACGGCCGGTGCGCAGGAACTCCTGATAGACCATGCCCGGCGCATAAGCACTGCCGCGCGGCGGCGTCAGCGCGGCGCTGCGGCGCACGATCCGCGTGTTGATCGCGGCCATGACGAAAGGCGCGAGCCAGGCCTGGAAGTCGCTGTCGTGGCGTGGCGCCAGCAGGTCGGCATGTGGGCCGCGATCGGCCGGCACGGTGCCTTTGGGGTTGAGCAGAAAAGGATCGGCCAGTTGGTCGAGCGCGCCGGCCTCGGCGAGGTTGAGCAATGACGCCAGCGTGCCGCCGTTCAAGCCGCCGCGCATCGAGTGGCAGGCCTTGATGCGCACGCAAGCCTGGCCGCTTGTGCGCCGCACTTCGCTGGCGACGAGCAGCGCGCCGATGTCCGACGGCACCGAATCGAAACCGCAGCAAGGCACGATGCGCGTACCACCGTCGGCCGCCTCTTCGTGGTGGCGTTCGATCATCTCGCGCACCCACGGTGTCTCGCCGGTGATGTCACAGTAGTGCGTGCCTTGATCGACACAAGCGGCGACGAGCGCGCTGCCGTACAGCGCGTACGGGCCGGCGGTGCTCGCCACGACCTTGGTTTGCGCAGCGAGAGCGCCGAGCGCGTTGTCGTCGGCGGCATCGGCAACGATCAGCCCGGCCTTCGCCGCGCCTGGGCCGGCGGCGGTGCGCGCTTGCTTCAACTTCGCCTCGTTGCGTCCGGCCAGCGCCCAGCGCAGGCGTCCCGCGTGTTGCGCGAAGTACGCCACGGTTTGCCGGCCAACGAAGCCGCTGGCGCCGTAGAGCACGACGTCGTAGGCGCGCCTCGTCACCCGATGCCGGCCTGTTCGAGCTGCGCCCGTGTCGGCAGCCCTTCGGTGTCGCCGCGCACCTGCACCGCGCGCGCGCCGATCCAGGCGGCGCGGCGCGTGGCGTCGACAACACCACGGCCCTCGAGCAGTGCACTCGTCACGCCAACCATGAAGCCGTCACCGGCGCCGACCGTGTCGATGACCTCGGCCACCGGGAACGCGGCGACGCGGCCCGTGCCGGCGTCGACGTCGTCGAAGTACGCGCCATCGGCGCCCAGCTTGACAACGACGCGCTTGGCGCCGCGCTCGCGATAAAACTGTGCGACGGCTTCGGGGGTGTGGTGCCCCGTGAGCAGCCGGCCTTCTTCGATGCCGGGCAGCACCCAGTCGGCATGCGCGGCGAGGCTCGTTGATCGTCTCGCGCATCGCTTCGCGCGACGGCCACAGCGTTGGCCGCAGGTTGGGGTCGAAGCCGATCGTCTTGCCGTGCTCGCGCGCCACCGCCATCGCCCGCCGCGTCGCGGCCAGCGTGCTCGCCGACAGCGCCGGGAAGACGCCGCTGACATGCAGGTGGCGCGCGTTCGCGATCTGCGCTTCGTTCAAATGCTCCGGGCCGAAGCGGCTCGCGGCCGAGCCCTTTCGGTGGTACTCGATCGGCGGGTCGCTGCCGTCCTCGACGCGGCCCTTGAACATGAAGCCGGTGCGCTCGTCCGCGTGGCAGGCGACGTGCGAACAGTCAACGCCTTCGCCGCCGATCGCCTTCAACAGGAAGTGCGCCATCGACTCGTCGCCGAGCCGGCTTTGCCAACCCACCTTGAAGCCCAGGCGCGCCAGGCCGATGGCGACGTTGGTTTCGGCGCCGGCGGTGCGCTTCGAAAAGCGCATCACACCTTCGAGCGGGCCGGGCGTTTCGGCGACGAACAGGGTCATCGCTTCGCCGAGGGTGACAACGTCAGTCATGTTGGCCCCTCGCTTGACGAGTACGCCAAACGATCCCCCGAGGGGATGCGGGCCGGCTTGGGAGCGGCCCGGCGCTCGGCCCGCATCAGCCCCGCCCCACGAACGGCATCGCCGTCGCCATCACCGTGACGTTGAGGATGTTGGCCTCGGACGGCAGCTTGGCCATCATCAAAAATGTCGAGACGACGTTGTCCATCGCCATCCGCGGCTCGGGCTTGATCGTGCCGTCGGCCTGCGGCACACCGCCGACCATCTTCAGCGTCATGTCCGATGCGACATTGCCAATGTCGATCTGGCCCACCGCGATGCCGTACTTGCGGCCGTCGAGCGAGGCTGTCTTGGTGATGCCGGTGACGGCGTGTTTGGTGGCGGTGTAGGCGACAGAGTTCGGCCGCGGCGCATGCGCTGAGATCGAGCCGTTGTTGATGATCCGGCCGCCCTGCGGTGTCTGCGCCTTCATCGCCCGAAAAGCCTGCTGCGTGCAGAGGAAGGTGCCGGTCAGGTTGGCGGCCACGCTGGCCTGCCATTGGTCGAACGGCAAGTCTTCGAGCAGCGCGCTCATGCTCGACACGCCAGCGTTGTTGAACAGCAGGTCGAGGCGGCCGAAGCGCTCCTTGACCGTGGCGAACAGCGCCGCCACCGACGCCGGGTCGCCCACGTCGGCGGGCACGGCCAGCGCGCGCTTCGGATCGGCACTGGAGGCCACCGACTCGGCCAACGCCTCGGCGCGGCGGCCGACGAAGGCGACCTGCCAGCCGTCGGCGACGAGGGCTTGGGCACAGGCGCGGCCGATGCCGCTGCTGGCGCCGGTGACGATGGCGCTGCGAAGGGTGTTGTCGTTGCTCATGGCGTTCCTTGGGGTCGGTGCGGTATCGTAAGGTCATCACACAACTTTCGTGAACCGCCCGCACCATGACCCGACCCGAACTGCTCACGGTCGCCAAACTGCCGCCGTTCCTGATGGCGCCGCTGGAAGGCGCTTTCACTGTGCACCCGAACGCCGATGGCGCGCCGCTGGAGCGCATCCGCGCGATCTGCGGTGGCGGCGAATCCAAAGTCCCCGCGGCGCTGATCGCGCAGTTGCCGGCGCTCGAGATCGTCTCGATCATGGGCGTCGGCTATGACGGCGTCGATGTGGCGGCGTGCAAAGCGCGCGGGGTCGTCGTGACGCACACGCCCGATGTGCTCAACGACGACGTGGCCGATTTGGCGCTGGCGCTGGCGCTGAACATCGCGCGCCGCATCCCGCAGGCCGACCGCCATGTGCGCGACGGCAAATGGCCGCAAGGCCCGATGCCGCTGGCGACCAAGCTGTCTGGCGCACGCATGGGCATCGTCGGCATGGGCCGCATCGGCCAGGCGATTGCGCACCGCGCTCTGGCCTTCGGCATGAGCATTGCCTACACCGCGCGCAGCGCCAAGCCGGCATTGCCGTACGCGTTTCACGCCACACCGCGTGAGCTGGCCGCGGCGAGCGACTTTCTCGTCATCATCACCCCCGGCGGCGCGGCCACGCGCAAGATGATCGATGCGTCGGTGCTGCAGGCGCTCGGGCCCAAAGGCTTCCTGATCAACGTCGCACGCGGCTCGGTGGTGGATGAGGCCGCGCTCATCGACGCGCTGCAACGCAACGTGATTGCCGGCGCCGCGCTCGATGTGTTCGAGAACGAGCCGAACGTGCCCGACGCCTTGCGAGCGGCGGACAACGTGGTGCTGGCGCCGCACATCGGCAGCGCGACGCGGGCCACGCGCCAAGCCATGGCTGACTTGGCGTTTGGCAATCTGCAAGCGCATTTCGGCGGCAAGCCGCTGCTCAGTCCGGTCCCCGAATGCCGCTGACTGTGGTTGTCATGGGCGTGTCAGGGTGCGGCAAGAGCACCGTCGGCAGGCTCGTGGCCAAGCGCCTGGGCGCGACGTTTCTAGACGCCGACGACTTTCACCCGCCGGCCAACGTCGAGCGCATGCGCGCCGGCATCGCGCTGACCGATGACGACCGCGCGGGTTGGCTCGACGCGCTGTCGGCACGGTTGGAGAGCGCGGGTCAAGCAGGTGAAGCGGCGGTGCTGGCCTGCTCGGCCTTGAAGCGCACCTACCGCGACGCCTTGCGCCACGCCGCGCCCGACTTGGCGCTGGTGCATCTGGCCGGCAGCCCGGCGCTGCTTGCCGAGCGCATTGCCGCGCGGCCCGGTCACTACATGCCGCCGTCGCTGCTGCCGAGCCAGTTGGCGTTGCTCGAAGCACCCGGCGACGATGAGCGCGCGATCACGCTCGACGTCGCGCAGCCCACCGATCAACTCGTTGCCGCCATCCTGAGGACCCTGCCATGACTGTGTTCACCAAAACCATCCTCGAGACCGGCCCGGACGGGCGCGCGCGATTCCGCGACGAGACGATCGCGCTGACAGAAGGCAAACCGGCGGCGCGTCTGTCGCCGCTGATGCCCAGCGGCGGCATGCAGTTGCGCGAAAGCCCGGTCGGCTTTCGCAGCGAGTTCCACTGCAGCGACAACCCACAGTGGCTGTTCGTGCTCAAGGGCGCGATGGAGATCGGCCTGCAGGACGGCACGAGCCGCATCTTCAAAGTCGGCGACGCCTTTTATTCCAACGACACGCTGCCGGTGGGTGCTGTCTTCGATGCCAAGCGGCATGGCCACTGGAGCCGGCAGGTCGGCGATCAACCGCTGGTCACCGTCTTCGTGCGCGCCTGATGCGCATGCTGCGCCGTCAGCGCGCAACAGCGCACGCTGGCGGGGCGGCGCGGCCAAAAGCGGTGCTGCGCAGCGCGCCGCCGCAAGCCTGGGCGGCGCTGGCCGTGTCCGCGCTCGCGCTGTTCTGGCTGCTGTTCAATACCTGGCGCGCGCGCCGCGCCTGAGCGCCGACCGGGCGCCGACCGCGCAGGCGCGACAATGTGTCCGCGCACAACACGGCTGTTCCCGGTGGCGCCGCACTGAACCACTCTCGGCCTGACTGATGAACTTTGTCCTGACCCCCGACCACATCGAGATGGTGTGGCGCTTGCTCGCCGCGCTGTTTGCCGGCGCGGCGATCGGCTACGAGCGCTCCTACAACGGCCGGCCGGCGGGCTTTCGCACGCATGCGCTGGTCTGCATGTCGTCGAGCCTGTTGATGCTCGTCACCGTGTATGAAGCGTCGTGGGTGCGCACCGTCAGTGAAGAGGTGCGCCTGGACCCGACGCGCATGGCGCAGGGCATCATGACCGGCATCGGTTTTCTCGGCGCCGGCGCCATCATCAAGGAAGGACTGACGGTGCGCGGCCTGACCACCGCGGCTTCGATCTGGATCACCGCAGCCATCGGTGTGCTCGCTGGCATCGGCTTCTACTTCCCGCTCATCGTCTCTGTGGTGCTGACGCTGGGCGTGCTGTCGGTGTTCCGCTGGATCGAGCAGGCGATGCCGACGCAGGCTTACTTTCAATTCGACGTGCGCCTGGCGCGCGACGGCGGGCTCGATGAAGACTCCCTGCGCGAGCTGCTCGCGCAGCACGGCTTTTCGATCGCCAACTTCAGCCACCGCTACGACGGCGAAGGCGGCATCAAGCGCCACGGCATGGTGATGCGCACCAAGGACCGCAAGGCCGTTTCGCGCCTGGCCGACACGCTCGAAGCGCACAAGGCGATCCTCGACTTCCGCATCGCGCCGACGGGCGACTGAACGGGCCCGAGGCCTGCGTCGGGAAAGCGCTGATCGATCATGAAATTTGAGATGGCCAAGAACTCGCTGTTCGGGATTCTGCTGCGCTCGCCGTGGTGGGCCAGTGCGGGACTGGGCGTCTTGGTCGGGCTGCTGGCGATGGCGCTGCTGCCCGAGACCTACCGCGTGGCGGGCGTGCTGTCGGGCTTTCCGTTCATCGTCATCAGTGCGATGGCGGCTTGGCGCGCGTCGAAGCTGCCGAGCGCCGCCAGCATCGAGCAGACACAGCGCGCGCTGGCGGCGATGGCCTGGCCGGCCTTCGCCGGACTGCTCGAACAGGCCTTCCAGCGCGACGGCCACACGGTGGTGGCGCGCGAGCCGCGCGCCACACCGGCGATCGACTTCGTGCTCGAACGCAAGGGCCGGCGCATGCTGGTCTGCGCGCGGCGCTGGAAGTCGGCGCGCACCGGCATCGAGCCGCTGCGCGCGCTGCAAGCCGCGCGCGAGGCCGCGGGCGACGACCTGCCCAACGACGCCTTGTTCATCGCCCTGGGCGAGCCGACCGACAGCGCGCGGGCCTTCGCCGCCGAACAGCGCATCGCGATCTGGCAGGCCGCCGAGCTGGCGCAGGCGCTGCGCGGTTTGCCGCCCGGCGCACGCGGCGGCTGAAGCCCCGCCCCGTGCAACACGTCGTCAAGTTCGCTCGAAGCGCACACGCTGATCCTCGACTTCAGGGTCGCGCCGACGGGGACTGATTGCGGAACTGGGGCGCCTTTGCCCCGCAGTTACTTCCCGTGCCACTCTCGTCCTCAGCTTGGCGTCAGTGCGTGCCGAAAAACGGACCAGGCGTTGCGACGGCCGGCCTGCACCCTTCGGGTGAGGCCCCTCTCGCGGCGCGGTCCCTCCACGCCACCGAGTCCCGCCATGAACATCGCTTCACTGTCTCTGCCCTACGGCCACCGCCACGCCCACTCGCCGGTTGCGCGTGCGCCAAGCGCCGCGCCCACGCCAGCAGCCGAGACCGCGGCGGCGGCCAACTCAACGTCGCACCCGGAAGGCCGCCACTGCTGCGACAGCCCGCGCCGCTCGCCGCTGTACCAGACGCTGGTGAGCGCGCTGTCTGGCATGGCCACCGCAGCGCCGGCTGCCGCAGCGCCCGCAGCGTCTGCCGATGCGCCAGCGTCTCCCGATGCGCCAGCCCCTGCGGGCAACAGCGCCGCCGAGCCGGCGCCGGACATCGACAGCGCCGTGATGGACTTCGCGCAGGCCTTGATGCAGGCGATGCGCGGGTTCGGCCGTGCTGAACACGGGCACGAACACAAGCACAAGCACGACCACCACGACCACGGTCGCCGCGCCTGGGGTGACCCGTCGCAGCGAGTCGCCCAGCTCGGCGCGCAGGTCGGTGCCCCGGCGCCTGTCGCAGTGGACGCGAGCGCCGCGCCGGTGGCTGTCGATCCGGCCGCCGATCCGGTGGTCGACCCAGCCGTTGAAGCACCGAGCGCACCCGCCGTTGCAGCCGCCGATCCAGTCGCCGTGAACGGCACGGTTGCAGCGGCGCCGTCGGCCGAACCGAGCCGCCAGAGCAGATTGCTCACCGCCTTTGGCGTGCTGGCCGAAGCGCTCGGCCTGCCGGCAGCCACGGACGGTGCATCGCTGCGCTCGCAATTGAGCAGCTTCTTGAAGACGCTGGCCGAACGTTTGCACAGCAGCGCACCGGCGCCGCTGCAGCCCGGTGCGCTGCTCGACGTCACGGCCTGAGCGCGCGCTTCAGCCGCCGGGCGTGCGCGCCGCGTTCATCACCAGCGCCAGCAGGCCGTAGTAGCCGCAGGTGGCCGTGAGATCGACAACGCCGGCTTCGCCGAAACGTTCGACGGCTCGCGCCCACAACGCATCGCCGACCTGGCCGCGGCCTTGCAGCAACTCGCAGCAGTAGTCGTGCACGAGCGCCTCGTCGTCGGGCATGGCGACCGGGCGCTGGCCGCGTTCGATGGCGGCGACGGTGGCTGCGGCGACGCCTTCGCGCACAGCGATCGGCGCATGGATCGCCCACTCGACCGGCTGCGCGTAGTGCTTCGCCGTGACGAGGATGGCCAGCTCGTTCAAGCACACGCCGATCGACGAGCGGTAGCGCAGGTACTCGCCGAGGCGCTGCACATGGCCGGCGAGTTCCGGGCTGCGCAGCAGCGGCACGAAGGGCGCCACCACGGCCTTGCGCGGGCCGGCGATCATGGCTTCGGCAACCTTGCGTTGCTCGGGCGTCCAACGCTCGGGCGCGATGGGGGGCAGGCGGTCGGCGGTCATGAGGCAAGCGCTTGGTCGATCGACAGCGTCAGTCGTTCGACCAGCATCGCGATATCGGCCGCGGTCGAAATGAACGGCGGCGCCAGCAGCACATGGTCGCCGTGTTGGCCGTCGATGGTGCCGCCCATCGGGTAGCAGAGCAGGCCGTTGGCGAAGGCGCGCGCCTTGACCTTGGCGTGCAGTTTCTTCGCCGGGTCGAAGGTGGCTTTGGTCTGGCGGTCCTGCACCAGCTCGACGCCAACGAACAGGCCGCGGCCGCGGATGTCGCCGACGTTCGCATGCGCACCGAGCCGCTCGTGCAGCGACGCCATCAATTGCGCGCCGCGCGTGCGCACGTTGGCGAGCAGGCCGTCGCGCTCGATCACGCGCTGCACCGCGAGCGCGGCGGCGCAGGCGGTCGGGTGGCCGAGGTAGGTGTGGCCGTGCTGGAACAGGCCGCTGCCGTCGCGCAGCGGTGCGATCACGCGCTCGTGCGCGAGCACCGCGCCGATCGGCTGGTAGCCACCGCCCAGGCCCTTGGCGATGATCATCAGGTCGGGTGTCACGCCCTCTTGCTCGACGGCGTGCAGCGTGCCGGTGCGGCCCATGCCGCACATCACCTCGTCGGCGATCCAGAGCACGCCGTGGCGGTCGCAGATGTCGCGCACGCCTTTGAAATAGCCGGCGGTCGGCGGCACCGCGCCGGCCGTCGCGCCGACGACGGTCTCGGCGCAGAAGCCGATCACGCGCTGCGGGCCAGCGGCGACGATGGTCGCGTCGAGTTCGTCGAGCAGGCGTTGCGTGTACTGCGCTTCGCTTTCGTTCTCGCGTTGATCGCGGTACGCGTAGCACGGCGAGACGCGCAGCACGTCGATCAGCAGCGGCGCGAACTGCCTCCTGCGCCACTCGTTGCCGCCGACGGCGAGCGCGCCGAGCGTGTTGCCGTGGTAGCTCTGCCGGCGGCCGATGAACAAGCGTGCGCTCGGGCTGGCCGCGCTCGACGAAGTGCTGACGCGCGAGCTTCAGCGCGGCCTCCATCGCTTCCGAGCCGCCGCTGACGAAATAGACGTTGCTCATGCCCGCCGGTGCGCGCGCGACGAGATGGTCGGCGAGTTGTTCGGCCGGCTCGCTGGTGAAGAAGCCGGTGTGCGCGTAGGCGAGCCGGTCGATCTGCGCGTGCATCGCCGCGACCACGTCCTTGTGGCCGTGGCCCAAGCAAGACACGGCCGCGCCGCCGCTGGCGTCGAGATAACGTTTGCCGGATGCGTCGATCAGCCAGACGCCTTCGCCGCCGACGGCCACGGGCGGCGTGGCGCGCAGGCTGCGGTGCACGATGTGGGTGGATGCGGTACTCATGCGCGAATGATGTCAGAGGCGCTCAGCTCATAGGCGACTTCGCCGCGCTCGCCGGGGCCGGTGCGCCGCCAGCCTGCGCGCTCATAGAAGCGCTCGGCGCGTGTGCCAGGTTCGGTGCCGAGCGTCAGGCGCGGCAGGCCTTGCACGAACAGCCACGTCACCATCGCATCGTGCAAGCGGCGGCCGAAACCGCGGCCCTCGTGCAGCGGATCGACGAACAGTGCCCAGATGTCGCCGCTCGTCGCATTGCCGACGGCAAAGCCGCGCACCTCGCCGCCTTCGAAGCCATCTTCCACGACCACCCAGCCGCGGCCGGTGGCCTCGATCGCCGGTGCGTAGTCGGCTTCGGTGATGGCGCTCGACGTGAGGCGGTTCTCGCGCACCGCCAGGCGCACGCGGTGCATGCCGGGGATGTCGGCGCGCGTGGCCTGCCGCAACTCGGCCATGGTTGTCAGCGCTTCGTGCGCCGCCCTTGCAGCCACCACACGCCGAGCGCGATCAATGCGGCCGGGATGAAGACCCAGTGCTGCGACGGCCGCGCCGGATTCGGCAGCCGCAGCTCGGCGATGCGGTAGCCCTGCTCCAGGCCGAGCTTCTTGGCGCGGCTGCCGAACTTGACGGCCGCCACTTCGAGATCGGTACCGAGTTGCGACAGCGTCACGCCCGCATCACGTAGGCGCTCGCGACCGTTGGCGCCCTTGCCCATCGGGATGGCGACGGTCTTCGTGATCGGCGTGCCATCGAGGTCGCTGCCGGCGATGCCAACCACCAGCCACTGATCTTCGGTCAGCGTGTCGGCCACCTTGTAGAGCTCGGCCGCGGGCGCGCTGACGTACTTGGGCGAGAAGCGGTCGATGACCCAGTCGGGGCGGAAGAAGAGGAACGTGGCCAACAGAAGCAGCGCCACTTCGAGCCAATTGCACTTCGTGCGAAACCACTTCATCGTTGCCGCCGCAAAGAGCAGTGAGGCCACCGTGCCCGTGACGCAGACGATCACGACCTCGACCCACGACGAGACGCCGATGAACAAAATCTGCGGGTTGAAGATGAAAACGAAGGGCAGCACCGTGGTGCGCAGGCTGTACCAGGTGGCCTGCAGGCCGGTCTTGTTGGGGTCGTCGCCCGAGATCGCTGCGGCGGCGTACGAGGCCAGGCCGACCGGCGGCGTCACGTCGGCCAGGATGCCGAAGTAGAAGACGAACAGGTGCACCGCGATCAGCGGAATCACCAGGCCCGAACGTGCGCCGAGTTCGACGATCACCGGCGCCATCAATGTCGCGACGAGGATGTAGTTGGCCGTCGTCGGCACGCCGGCGCCGATGATCAGGCAGATCACGGCCGTGAGCAGCAGCATCACGAGCACGTTGCCGGCCGAGACCAGCTCGACGAAGTCGGTCATCATCAAACCCATGCCGGTGAGCGTGATGACGCCGACGATCAGGCCGGCGCTGGCGCAGGCCACGCCGATGCCGATCATGTTGCGCGCGCCGAGCACGAGGCCTTTCCAGAGGTCGCCAAGGCCTTGCTTGACGGCGGCTTCGACGGAAGACTCCTTGCGGAACAGCGCCAGCACCAGCGGCTGCAACGGCACCATCACCATCACCGCGGCGGTGGCCCAGAACGCCGACAGCCCAGGCGACAGCTCCTCGACCATCAGGCACCACAGCAGAACGACGATCGGGATGAAGAAGTGCAGCCCGGCGCGCACCGTCGGCCAGGGTTCGGGCAGGTGGATCTGCGGCGCGTTCGGGTCATCGACGGCGATCGGCGGGTGGCGCGACGAGTACGCCATCAGCAAGAGGTAGGCCACCAGCGCCAGCGCAGCCAGCGCCCAGCCCGCCACCGGTCCCGCCATCCACTGCACGCCCTTGATCAGCGCATAGATCGCCCCCAGCGCAACGAAGGTGCCCGACAGCCCAAGACCCCAGCCGATGAGGCGCTCGCGCCAACCCGGAATGCGCTTGCGCACGAGCGGCTGCAGATCGTGCTTCAGCGCTTCGAGGTGCACGATGTAGAACAGCGCCACGTACGAAATGACCGCCGGCAGCGCGGCGTGTTTGATGATCTCGGAGTACGGGATGCCGACGTACTCGACCATCAGGAAGGCGGCCGCGCCCATCACCGGCGGCATGATCTGGCCGTTGATCGACGACGCGGCTTCGATCGCGCCGGCCTGGACGCCCGAGTAGCCGGTGCGCTTCATCAGCGGGATCGTGAAGATGCCGCCCGACACCACGTTGCTGACCGACGAGCCCGAGACCACGCCGTTGAGCGCCGACGACACCACCGCCACCTTGGCCGGCCCGCCGCGCAGGTGGCCGAGCAGCGCCAACGACACCTGCAGCATGTAGTTGCCGGCGCCGGCGATGTCGAGCAGGGTGCCGAAGAGCACGAACAGAAAGATGAACTGCACCGAGACGCCGAGCGCGACGCCATAGACGCCTTCGGTGGTCAGCCACATGTGCGAGATGAAGCGCGACAGCGACGCGCCGCGGTGCTGGATCACCTCCGGCATGAAGGGCCCGGCGAAGACGTAGAGCATGAACAGGCCGGTGGTCACCAGCATGCCGAAGCCCATCGCGCGGCGCGTCGCCTCCAGCATGATGAGCACGCCGACGACGCCGACGACGATGTCCAAACGCGTCGGCGAGCCCGGCCGCGTGGCCAATTCCTTGTAGTACAGGAAGAGATAGGCCGCGCAGAACGCGCCGATCAGCGCCAGCAGCCAGTCGGTCCACGGCACGACCGTGCGCGACGAGCGCTTGAAAGCCGGGAACGCACAGAAGGCGAGAAAGACCGCGAACGCGAGGTGGATCGCCCGCGCTTCGGTGTCGTTGAGAATGAAAAAGCCGAGCGTGAACGGCAGCGGCGATGCGTACCAGACCTGGAACAGCGACCACGCCGCGGCGAGGATCGCAAGCGCAAGGCCGACCTTGCCGGCGGGTTCGCGCCCGCCGAGGTCGGCTTCCTTGACGAGCTGGTCGAGTTCAGCCGCGGACGCCTGGGTCATGTCGCGCGGCCGCCGAAGGGCCGAGCGCCGGGCCGCTCCCAAGCCGGCCCGCATCCCCTCGGGGGATCGCCCGACGTACTCGTCGGGCGAGGGGTCGTCACTTGATCCAGCCCTTCTCCTTGTAGTACTTCACCGCACCTTCGTGCAGCGGCGCACTCAGCCCGTCCGTGACCATGCTCTCCGGCTTCAGATTCGCCAGCGCCGGGTGCAGCTTCTTGAACTCGTCGAAGTTGTCGAACACGGCCTTGACGACCTGGTACACCGACTCGGCCGGGGCCTTCGACGACGTGACCACGGTGGCCAGCACGCCGTAGGTCTGCGCGCCTTCGGCGTTGTTCGGGTACAGGCCGCCGGGGATCAGCGCCTTGGCGTAGTAGGGCTTGTCGGCCACCAGCTTGTCGACGAAGGGGCCGCTCGAAGCGCCACCAGCTTGGCCCCGCAGGAGGTGGTCGGGTCCTGGATGTTGGCGCTCGGGTGGCCGACGGCGTAGAAGAAGCCGTCGATCTTGCCGTCGCACAGCGCCGGGCCATGCTCGTCGGCCTTGAGTTCCGAGGCGAGCGAAAAGTCGCCAAGCTTCCAGCCCATCGCGCCCAGCAGTTCTTCCATCGACGAGCGTGTGCCCGAGCCCGGGTTGCCGACGTTGAAGCGCTTGCCCTTGAAGTCGGCGAAGGTCTTGATGTTGGCTTCCTTGCGCGCCAGCACCGTGAACGGCTCGGGGTGCACCGAGAACACGGCGCGCAGATCGCCATAAGCGCCTGCGTCCTTGAAAGCGCCTTGGCCCTTGGCGGCGTTGAACTGCACGTCGCTCTGCGCAAAGCCGAGATCCAACTCACCGGCCTTGATGGTGTTGACGTTGAACACCGAGCCGCCGGTCGATTCCACCGAGCAGCGGATGCCGTGTTTGGCGCGGTCCTTGTTGACGAGGCGGCAGATCGCGCCGCCGGCCGCGTAGTACACGCCGGTGACACCGCCGGTGCCGACGGTGATGAATTTTTGCTGTGCGGCCGCGGGCGCCGACAGCGCGGCACCAAGCAGCGCCATCGCAGCGGCTGCGCCAAGACGCAAGTGGAGAGATGCACGCATGTCGAGAACTCCTGGTCAGGATAAAGTTGTGGTGTGCACTGTATGCAAGCGCGCATGCACTGTCCATCCGGCGCGAACCCGATGCCCGCCCGCGCGGCGTCGATGGTTTTCCTTGATGGAGCCGTCACGGGCCTGTGTGAACATCAGCGCCAACCCCTCCTGGAGAAACCGATGAGACACCCCACCTTGCTGCTCGCCGCAGCGCTTGCCGCAGCCCCCGCCTTCGCCCAGGAACTGCGCGTGCAGTGTTATTCCGACGGCAACGAATGCGAAGTCACCGGCGACATCGCCAAACGCTTCGAAGCCGCCAATGCCGGCGCCAAGATCGTCATCGACAAGGTGCCGTACAAGGCCGTGGTCGAAACGCTGCCGGTGCAGCTCGCGGCAGGCGAAGGCCCGGACATCGGCCGCGTCACCGACCTGGGCGGCCTGAACAAGTACTACCTCGATCTGAGCAAGCACCTCAGCCCGGCGCAGCAGAAGGCATGGAACGCCAACTTCGCCTCGACCCTGCCGTGGTTTCGCGCCGGCCCCGCCGACAAGGGCATCTACGGTCTGATGTCTCAGCTCACCGTCACCGGCGCCTACGTCAACAAGACGCTGTTCGAGCAGGCCAACGTGCCGCTGCCCGGCGACAAGGCGACCTGGGACCAGTGGATGGCCGCCGCCTCGAAGGTTGCCAAGGCGACGAAGACCCCGTTTGCGATGGCCATGGACCGCAGCGGCCACCGCTTCGCGCCGCTGGCCGTCGCCTACGGCGCAAAAATCTTAGACGCCAACGGCGTGCCGGTGGTCGATGCCGGCTACCAGGCTGCGGTGAAGAAGTTCGTCGAGTGGCACAAGGCCGGCCTGATGCCCAAGGAGGTGTGGGGCGGCGTCGGCGGCTCGCAGTACCGCGATGCGTTCGAGGAGTTCGCCAACGGCCGCGTGGTGGTCTATTACTCCGGCTCGTGGCAGATCAAACGCATGGACACGCAGGTCACCAAGAACTTCCACTGGACGGTGGCACCCGCGCCTTGCGGCCCCGCGGCCTGCACCGCCATGCCCGGCGGCGCCGCCTTCGTCGCCTTCAAGCGCACCAAGCAGCCGGCGCTGGCAGCCAAGTTCCTCGACTTCCTGGCGCAGGATGCCAACTACAAGGAGCTGATGGCGCGCACCGACAACATTCCGGCAAGCCTGGCCGTGGCCAAGGCCGGTGTGCCGTACAAGGTAGGCTCGCTAGCACGCACTGCGCTCGACAGCTTCGTCGCCGACGTGCCCAAGATCGCCGCGCCCAACTACGCGCTGCAGGGCTACCGCTTCAACCGCGCCGTATTCCTGCCCACGGCACAACGCGTCGGCCAGGCGGTGGCTGGCGAGATGAGCGCCGACGATGCGTTGAAGCGCCTCGCGTCGGACATCGACGAGCAGGTCAAGGCGGCGAGCAAGTAGGGCCATGCATCCCGACCCGTTCGGGCTGAGCTTGCCTTCGACAGCTCAGGATGATCGAAAAGCCCTGACAGCTCAGGGCGAACCGGTCAGCGTGGGAGCGCTGAATGCAAGTCAAACGCAGCACGCCGTGGCTGTTCCTCGCGCCGAACCTGTTGATCTTCGGCGTCTTCACCTTCCTGCCGATCGCGATCAACTTTGTCTACGCCTTCACCGGCGGTGTCGAGCTGTACTTGAAGGACCGGCCCTACGTCGGCTTCGAAAACCTGGGCACGCTGCTCGACTGCGGCAACCACTTCGACCCCAGCACCTGCAAGCGCGATCTGTTCTGGCGCGCCGTCTGGAACACGGCGCAGTACTCGCTGTTCCAGGTCACGCTGATGGTGCTGTTCAGCCTGATCACCGCGCTGGTGCTGAATCGCAAGATCGTCGGCCGCGGCTTCTGGCGCGGCGTGTTCTTCTACCCGGTGCTGCTCTCGCCTGTCGTCGTCGCGCTGATCTGGAAGTGGATCCTGCAGCGCGACGGCCTGCTCAACGCCGGCATGGTCGCGCTCGGCGCCGAGCCGGTGCTGTGGTTGGCCGAAGCGGGACCGGCGTTTTTCTGGGTCGTCTTCGTCAGCATCTGGGCCCACATGGGCTTCTACACGCTGATCCTGCTGGCAGGCCTGCAAGCGATTCCGGCCGACCTTTATGAAGCGGCGCAACTGGATCGTGCGTCGCCGTGGAGAAGCCTGACACGGATCACGCTGCCGCTGTTGATGCCCAACCTGCTGGTCGTGCTCGTGCTCGCGGCAATCCGCGCAGTGCAGACCTTCGACGAGGTCTTCGTGCTCACGGGAGGCGGCCCGGGCTCGGCGACGACCTTCGTCGTGCAGTTCATTTACCAGACGGGTTTTCAGGAACAGGTGCGCTTGTACGGCTTGGCCGCTGCAGGCTCGCTTGCTGCTGGCGCTGGCGCTGATCGTCTTGACGCTGATCCAGTTGCAAAGCGACGAGGGCGGGTGACGCGGGGGAGAAGGCGCGAAGTGAACGCCGCTCACCTTCCTCACCCGCACCCGCGGCCGCCGTTCGCTCGACTGGACCGACTGGCTCTCCTACGCCTACCTCGCCATCGGCCTGTTCCTGATGTTCGGCCCGGTGCTGTGGATGGTGCTGTCGTCGTTCAAGACCGAAGCGGCGCTGACCGAATTTCCGCCGCGCCTGCTGCCCTACGGCCAGAAGGCGGTGGCGGTGCCGGGCGAGGAAGGCCTGAAGCCGCTGTACCGCGTCAAGCTGCCCGATGGCACGGTGCGCGAGCTGCCGGAGCTGCGCCGCATCGGCCTGATCGCCACGCATGTCGATCCGGCCAAGCCCGACGAGCCGATCCGCGTCAAGCTCGAAGACCGCGAGCCGGTGCGCGAATTCCACTTCGCTACCGAGAACTACACCGACCTCGGCGGCAAGTTCGCTTTCGGCCGCTATTTGTGGAACTCGGTCTTCATCACCGTCGTGGCAACGATCCTGACGCTGCTCTTCAACTCGATGGCCGCGTTCGCGCTGAGCAAGTACCAGTTCAAGGGCCGCAGCGGCGTGTTCCTGTTGATCATCGCCACGCTGATGGTGCCGCCGGCGATCGTGCTCGTGCCCAACTTCCTGGTGGTCAGCGAGCTTGGTCTGCTCAACAGCCTTTGGGGCGTGATCTGGCCCGCGGTGGCCACCCCCACCGGCGTGTTCCTGTTGCGCCAGTACATGCTGACGATCCCCGACGAGCTGCTCGACGCCGCGCGCATGGACCATGCGAGCGAGTGGCGCATCTACTGGCGCATCGTCTTGCCGCTGGCGGCGCCGGCGCTGGCGGTGCTGGCGATCTTCTCGGTGATGTGGCGCTGGAACGATTTCCTCTGGCCGCTGATCGTGCTGTCGAAGAACGAGGTCTTCACGCTGCAGCTCGCGCTCAATGCGTTCCAGGGCGACCTGGTCACGCAGTGGAACTACCTGCTGGCGATGACCGTGATCACGCTGCTGCCGATCACGCTGGTGTTTGCTTTCTTGCAGAAATACATCGCGCAGGGCATTGCATCGGCGGGCGTGAAATGAACTCAGGCAGAGGACCGTTCGCCCTGAGGTATCGAAGGGCCTCGAAGGGCTTCCTTCGATACCTCAGGACGATCGGAAAACGCACCTCAGCCCGAACGGGCGTGGTTGCCGTCTAACGGGAGTTTCGATGGCATCACTTCAACTCAAACAACTGGTCAAAGACTTCCAGACCGTGCGCGTGATCCACGGCGTGGATCTACAGGTCAACAACGGCGAGTTCGTCGTCTTCGTCGGTCCGTCAGGCTGCGGCAAGAGCACGCTGCTGCGCATCATCTGCGGCCTCGAAGACGCGACGAGCGGCGACATCCTGATCGACGGCGAGCGCGTCAACGAGGTGCGCGCCGCCGACCGCGAATTGGCGATGGTGTTTCAGTCCTATGCGCTGTACCCGCACATGACGGTGCGGCAGAACATGGCTTTCGGGCTGGAGAACATCGGCACGTCGAAAGATGAGATCGACAAGCGCGTCGGCGACGCCGCCAAGCTGCTGCGCCTGGACGCGTTTCTTCAACGCAAGCCGACGCAGCTCTCCGGCGGCCAGCGCCAGCGTGTCGCCATCGGCCGCTCGATCGTGCGCGAGCCGAAGATTTTTCTCTTCGACGAGCCGCTGTCGAACCTCGACGCTGAATTGCGCGTGTCGATGCGCGGTGAGATCAGCGCGCTGCACCGGCGCTTGTCGGCCACCAGCATCTACGTCACGCACGACCAGGTCGAGGCGATGACGATGGCCGACAAGATCGTCGTGCTGCGCCTGGGCCGCATCGAGCAGGTCGGCTCGCCGCTCGATCTGTACAACAAGCCGGCCAACAAGTTCGTCGCCGGTTTCATCGGCTCGCCGCAGATGAATTTTGTCGCCGTCACCGCAGCGGCGGATGGCTCGGTGGCGCCGACCTTCGGCGGCTCGGTGATCGTGCCGGGCGCGCGGGCAGCGTCGGGCACCGCGCTCACGCTCGGCGTTCGGCCGGAGCATCTGTCGTTGCATCCGCAGCCGGGTGCGCTGTCGCTGCCGGTCACCGTGGCGCAGGTCGAACAGCTCGGCGGCCTGTCGCTGATCTACGGCAGCTTGCCCGGCGACGACACCACGCGGATCACGGTGCAGAGCGCCGGCCAGGTGCAAACGGCCGTCGGCGACACGCTGACGGCGTACGCGCCAGCCGAGGCGTGTCACCTGTTCGCGGCCGACGAGGCCGGAAAGACCTTGCGCTCATGACCCCATTGCGAAAAGCCACCCTGCTGTCGATGGCCCCGGGTGTCATCGAACTCCAACTCGACCTCGGCTGGCGCGCGCGCGTGATGCTGATCGACGGCCACACCGGCCGCTTCACGCTGCTGCCGCCGGACGGCTTTCGCGAGCCGCGCACCTGGGCGCTCGATCCGAGCGAGGTCTTCCCGCTCGAAGGCCGTCGGCGCGACGATCTGTTCGCGCCCGACGCCCAGGCCACCGCCGCACAAGACGGCGCAGCGCTCATGCTCAGCGGCACGGCGCTGCGCGCCCGCATCGCGCTCGATCCGTTCGCCGTCACCTGGCAGCAACTCGACGCGCAAGGCCAATGGCAGTTCTGCTGCGGCGACCGCGACGAGAGCTACGCCTACGCCACGTCCGCGCGCAGCGGCACGCTGCACCACTGGCAAAAGCGCGATCCTGCCGGCGACCGCTACTTCGGCCTCGGCGACAAGACCGGCCCGATCGACCTGGCTGGCCGGCGCCTGCGCACGCGCCAGCTCGACGCGCTCGGCTACGACGCCAAGACCGGCGACCCGCTGTACAAACATTGGCCGTTCTTCCTCAGCCACCATGCCGGCAGCGGCTTGGCGCATGGTCTGTACTACGACACGCTGGCCGAGTGCACGTTCGACTTCGGCGCCGAGCACGACAACTACCACGGCCGCTACCGCGCCACCGAGATCACCGACGGCGACCTCGACTGTTATGTCTTCGCCGGCCCGACGCTGCGCGATGCGCTGGCGCGTTATGTTTCCGCGATCGGCGGCACCGCGCTGCCGCCGCGCTGGACGCTCGGTTTTGCCAACACCGCGATGGGGCTGGCCGACGCACCCGACGCGCAAGCGCAGATCCGCGGCTTCCTCGGCAACGCCGAGCGCGACGGTTTTCCGCTGTCGAGTTTTCATTTCGGCTCGGGCTACACCAGCCGCGGCAAGCAGCGCTATGTCTTCACCTGGAACCACGACAAGTTTCCGCAGCCGCGCGAGCTGCTCGCCGCGTTCGGCAAAGCCGGTGTGCGCACCGTCGCCAACCTGAAGCCCTGCCTGCTCAACGACCACCCGGCCTATGCCGCGCTCGCCGCCGAGGGCGCCTTCGTGCGTGACGATCAAGGCCCCTGCCTCGAACAGTTCTGGGACGGCTGGGGCGCGCACCTGGACTTCACGCGCGACGGCGACCGCGCCTGGTGGCAACGCGGCTTGCAGCAGCAGATCCTCGACGTCGGCATCGACGTCGGCTGGAACGACAACAACGAATACGAAATCTGGGGCGAGCGCGCCGTGGTCCACGGCTTCGGGCAAACGCTGCCGATGCCGCGCGCGCGCTCCTTGCAGGCGCTGCTGATGACACGTGCCACCTTCGACCAGCAGGCCCAGCACAAACCTGCCGAGCGCGTCTACACCATCACCCGCGGCGGCCCGCCCGGCTTGCAGCGCTATGCGCAGACCTGGAGCGGCGACAACAGCACGAGCTGGCACACGATGCGCTGGAACCAGCGCATGGCGCTGACGATGAGCCTGTCCGGCCTGTTCAACACGGGGCACGACATCGGTGGTTTCGACGGCCCGGTGCCCGATGCCGAGATGCTGATCCGCTGGACGCAGGCCTGCTGCCTGGTGCCGCGCATGATCATGAACAGCTGGAAGGCCGACGGCAGCGTCAACTCGCCGTGGCTGCACCCCGAAGCCACGGCGACGATCCGCGCCGCCGTGGCGCTGCGCCTGAAGCTGATGCCGTACCTCTACACGCAACTGTGGCGCGCCACGCGCGAGCATCTGCCGGTGCTGCGGCCCACCTGCTTCGACTTCGGCGACGACGCCGCGACCTGGCACGACAACGACGAGATGATGGTCGGCCCCGACCTGCTGGTCGCGCCGGTGTTCGAACCCGGCGCGCGCAAGCGCAGCGTCTATCTGCCGCGCACACCGCAGGGCTGGTTCGACTGGTGGAACGGCGCCCACCACAACGGCGGCCAGAGCGTCGAGGTCACCGCGCCGCTGCATCGCCTGCCGCTGTTCGTGCGCGGCGGCGCGCTGGTGCCCACCACCGACGGCGCGAACGACAGCGCGCGCACCGAGGAGCCGTCGCGTGTGCTGCTGTGGTTCCCGGGCCGCAGCGGCGACGACGCGGCGCTGCTGTACGAAGACGATGGCCTGCGCCAGGCCGACGCGGCGGATCGCCACGTCGCCCACCGCTTCACCACGCAAGCGCACGCGGCGCGGCTCGACCTGACGCTGACGAGCAGCGGCGCGTGGCCGCTGCCGTACAAACAGATCCGCGTCGTGCTGCCCGCCGGTGAAAACCGCAAGGTCGACATCGCGGCGCCGCCGGGCGGGGTCTCGCTGGTCGTGGCCTGAGAGGGGCTGAGCGTCTCTGATGTGGTCCTGGCTCGGCGACGCTGACGCCACCGCACGGCGGCGCGACGATCTGTGGCGCTTGCTCGGGCCGCGACCGTGGAGAGACGGCGGCGTGGCCGGCGAGCCGCTCGACCGGTCGGTCAGCCGGTGCAGCGACGGTCGAACACTGGCGCTTGCACTTGAACGCCGAACAGCCGGTGCCGGCGCTGTTGCTGCGCCCGCGCAGCGGCGCGCCACGCGGCGTGGTGCTGTACTGCCACGCCCACGGCAACCGCTTCGAGACCGGCAAGGACGAGCTGCTCATCGGCCGGCCTGCGTTGCAATCATCGCCGTATGGCGAGGCGCTCACCGCACGCGGCTGGGCCGTGCTCGCCATCGACCATTGGGGCTTCGGCGAGCGCCAGCAGCCGAGCGAGCGAGCGCTCGTCAAACGCCTGCTTTGGCAAGGCGCGACGCTGTGGGGCTGGCGTGTGCACGACACGCTGGCCGCGCTCGACTGGCTGCGCGCGCAGCAGGGCTTCGAATCGTTGCCCGTCGTCACGCTCGGCCTGTCGATGGGCAGCACGATGGCGCTGTGGGCCGCAGCGCTCGATGACCGCATCGCAGGATGCATCGACCTGTGTTGCGCCGCCGAATACGACGCGCTGCTGAACAGCGGCGGCTTCGATGGCCACGGCGAGTACTTCTTCATCCCCGGTTTGTTGCGCGATTTCACGCTCGCCGAAATCGCTGCACTGATCGCGCCGCGGCCGCACCTGTCGCTGGCCGGCCGTGCCGACCCGCTGACGCCGCCCGCCGGCCTGGCCAGCCTCGACCGCGATCTGCGCGGCGCCTACACGCAGCTCCATGCCGCCGCGGCCTGGCAACAACACGTCGAAGACGGCGGCCACGCCGAAACGCCGGCGATGCGCGCCGCGGTGCTGGCATGGCTCGACGCACGGGTCGATTGACGCTGCTACGCTTCACGCCCTCATGAACACCAAGACGGCCAACACGCTCGGTTTGGACCTCGGCACGTCGGAGCTGAAGGCGCTCGTGATGAACGCCGACGGCGCGGTGCTCGCCACCGCGCACGCGCCGCTGACGTGGCGCCAGCCGCACCCCGGTTGGGCCGAGCAGGACGCGATGGACTGGTGGCAGGCCACCGTCGCGGCCTGCGCGCAGTTGAGTGTGTCGGCGCCAGATGCACTGGCAGCCGTGCGCGCGATCGGCCTGTCGGGCCAGATGCATGGCGCCACGCTGCTCGACGCCGCCGACACTGTGCTGCGGCCCTGCATGCTCTGGAACGACACGCGCAGCGCTGCGCAATGTGAAGCGTTGACACGCGACTGCCCACAGCTTCACGCCGTCGCCGGCAACCTGGCGATGCCCGGCTTCACCGCGCCGAAGCTGGCCTGGGTGCGCGAGCACGAGCCCGAGGTGTTCCGCCACGTCGCCACGGTGCTGCTGCCCAAGGACTGGTTGCGCCTGCAACTGACGGGCGCGAAAGTGTCCGAGATGTCCGACGCGGCCGGCACGCTGTGGCTTGATGTGGCCAAGCGCGATTGGTCCGATGCGTTGCTCGCGGCGACCGGCCTGACACGCGCGCACATGCCGGCGTTGATCGAAGGCCCGCAGAGTCAGCGGCCAGCTCACGGCCGATGCGGCGCGGGCCCTGGGTTTGATGGCGGGCATCCCCGTCGTCGGCGGCGCCGGCGACAACGCGGCGAGCGCCATCGGCATCGGCGCCGTGAAACCCGGCGACAGTTTTGTTTCGCTCGGCACCAGCGGCGTGCTGTTCTCGGTGACCGACCAGCACCGCCCCAACGTCGGCGACGCGGTGCACGCGTTCTGCCATGCGCTGCCGGGCGTGTGGCATCAGATGGCGGTGATGCTGTCGGCGGCGAGTGCGCTGACCTGGGTCACGCGCGCGACAGGTCAGGCCAACGAAGGCGAGCTGCTGGCCAAAGCGGCCACGCTGAGTGCCGCCGAACGCAACGCCGCGCCGCTCTTCCTGCCCTACCTGTCGGGCGAACGCACGCCGCACAACGATGCGACGGCCAGCGGCGTCTTCGTCGGCCTGCGCAATGCACATGACGCGCCGCACCTCGCCTGGAGCGTGATCGAAGGCGTGAGTTTCGGTCTGCGCGACGGCCTCGATGCGATGCGCCGCGCGGGCTCGCGCATCGACGAAGTGCAGCTCGTCGGCGGCGGCTCGCGCAGCACGCTGTGGGCGCAACTGCTGGCCGATGTGCTGCAAGTGCGCGTGCTGATCGGCGAGGCCAGCAGCGTGGGCGGCGCGCTCGGCGCGGCGCGCTTGGCGGCGCTGGGCCTCGGCGACATCAACGCCGCGCGCATCGCCGAGATCTGCCGCCCACCGACCACGCTGCACCGCCTCGAACCCCATCCAACGGTCGCGCTCGAACAACGCCTGGCGACCTACCGATCCGCTTACCAGGCCTTGCGCCCGGTGTTCACTTTTTCCGCCAAAGGAATTCAGCCATGAGCGACTATTTCCAGGACATCGCCCCGATCAAGTACGAAGGGCCGGAGACAAAAAATCCGCTCGCCTACCGCTGGTACCAGCCGGATCGCATCGTGCTCGGCAAGCCGATGAAGGACCAGCTGCGCATGGCGGTGTGCTACTGGCACAACTTCTGCTGGAACGGGTTCGATCCCTTCGGCTACGACGGCACGCTGCAGCGGCCGTGGCAGAAGCTCGGCGCGACTGACCCGATGGCCGGCGCACGCGCAAAGGCCGATGCGGCGTTCTCGTTCATGAGCAAGCTGGGTCTGCCGTACTACAGCTTCCACGACCGTGATGTCGCCCCCGAGGGCGCCACGCCGCGCGAGAGCGTGGACAACCTGAAGGCGATGGTCGAAGTGCTCGGCCGCAAGCAGGCCGACACCGGCATCAAGCTCTTGTGGGGCACGGCCAATGCCTTCAGCCACCGCCGGTTCATGAGCGGCGCGGCCACCAACCCCGACCCGGAAATCTTCGCGCTGGCCGCCTTGCAAGTGCGCGAAGCGATGAACGCGACGAAGGCGCTCGGCGGCATCAACTACGTGCTGTGGGGCGGGCGCGAAGGCTACGAGACGCTGCTCAACACCGACATGAAACACGAGGGCCAGCAGTTCGGCCGCTTCCTGCAAATGGTGGTCGAGTACAAACACAAGATCGGCCTGCCCGGCTTCGTGATGATCGAGCCCAAACCGCGCGAGCCGACCAAGCACCAGTACGACTTCGACGTCGCCACGGTGTTCGGCATGCTGCAGCAGTGGGGCCTGGACAAGGAAGTCAAGGTCAACATCGAAGCCAACCACGCCACGCTCGCCGGCCACAGCTTCGAGCACGAGATCGCGCTGGCCAATGCGCTGGGCATCTTCGGCTCGATCGATGCCAACCGCGGCGACATGCAGTGCGGCTGGGACACCGACCAGTTCCCGAACAACGTGCCCGAGACCACCCTGGCCATGTACTACATCCTGCAAGGCGGCGGCTTCACCCACGGCGGATTGAACTTCGATGCCAAGGCGCGCCGCCAATCGCTCGACCCGGTGGACATGTTCCATTCGCACATCGGCGGCGTGGACGTGTGCGCGCGCGCGCTGCTCGGCGCCGAGAAGATGATCGCCGACGGCGGCATGGCGCAAGTTCGTGGCCGAGCGCTACGCCGGCTGGCAGCAGCAGCCGTGGGCGCGCGAGGTGCTGGCCGGCAAGAGCAACCTCGCCGCCGTGGCCGACCATGCGCTGACGCGCAACGTCGATCAGCTGCCGGTGTCGGGCCGCCAGGAGTACCTGGAGAACTGGGTGAACCGCTTCTGCTGAGCCGCTGCGCTCATGGTTTGTGGTGATCGACAGCAGGAGCCGCGCCCCTATGCTTTGTGGGCAACTCACCGTTGTCTACCAGGAGAGTCACCATGACCCTTTGCCCGATCGCCATTGCCGTGGGCTGCAAAAAGTGCCCGGCGTTTTCGGTCTGTCCGTTGAAGAGCGTGATCGGCGACGAACCGCCGAAGAAGAACGACGAAAAGCCGGCGGCGACGCCGACGAAGAAACGCTAACAGCGCGCGCCGATGCCGAGCGTGCGTGAAGCGGTGATCGCGCTGCTGCGCGAGCAGCGCATGACCACGGTATTCGGCAACCCGGGCTCGACCGAGTTGCCGCTGTTCCTCGACTTCCCGAGTGACTTCCGCTACCTGCTCGGCCTGCAGGAGGCCGTCGTGCTCGGCATGGCCGACGGCTATGCGCAGGCCACGCGCAACGCAGCCTTCGTCAACCTGCATTCGGCGGCCGGCGTCGGCCACGCGATGGGCAACCTGTTCACCGCGTTCAAGAACCGCACGCCGCTGGTGGTCACCGCCGGCCAGCAGGCGCGATCGATCCTGCCGTTCGACCCGTTCCTGCATTCGGCGCAGGCCACCGAGCTGCCCAAGCCGTACGTCAAGTGGAGCATCGAGCCGGCGCGCGCCGAAGACGTGCCGCTGGCGATTGCGCGCGCGTACCACGTGGCGATGACGCCGCCGCGCGGGCCGGTGCTGGTGTCGATCCCGGCCGACGACTGGCTGGCGAGCACCGAGCCGGTGGCGCCGCACCGCGTCAGCCAGCACCTGCGGCCCGAGCCGGCATGCTGCTCGGTGCGCTCGGCGACGCGCTCGACGCCTGCGCGCGGCCGGCGTTCGTGATCGGCTCGGCGGTGGACCGCGACGGTGCGTGGCACGAGGCGGTGGCGCTGGCCGAGCGCCACGCGGCGCGCGTCTTCGTCGCGCCGATGAGCGGGCGCTGCGGCTTCCCGGAGGACCACCGCCTGTTCGCCGGCTTCCTGCCCGCGATGCGCGAGCGCATCGTTGGAAAGCTCGCCGGCCACGACCTCGTGTTTGCGCTCGGCGCACCGGCGTTCACGTACCACGTCGAAGGGCGCGGGCCCGCATGTGCCCGACGGCGCGGCGCTGGTGCAATTGATCGACGACCCGGCCACCGCGGCCTGGACACCGCAGGGGCTGTCGGTGATCGGCAGCATTCGCCTCGGTTTGCAGGATCTGCTCGCACGGCCCGCGCCGAAGCCACGCGCGCTGCCGGCGCCGCGCGAGCCGGTCGCCCGCGCCACACCGCCGGAACAAGGCGAGCGCATGTCGGTCGCGTTCGCATTGCAGACACTGGCCGACCTGCGCGCGCCCGACAGCATCGTCGTCGAGGAAGCGCCGAGTTCGCGGCCGGTGATGCAGGCGCACCTGCCGATCCTGCGCCCCGAAACCTTCTACACGATGGACAGCGGCGGCCTCGGCTGGGGGTTGCCCGCCGCCGTCGGCGTGGCGCTGGCCAAGCCGGGCGCGCGTGTGATTTCGCTGGTCGGTGACGGCTCGGCGATGTACTCGATCCAGGCGCTGTGGAGCGCGGCGCAACTCAAGCTGCCGATCGCGTTCGTGATCCTGAAGAACCGGCGTTATGCCGCGCTGCAGGACTTCGCGCCGGTGTTCGGCTATGCGCCGGGCGCGCCGGTGGCCGGCACCGACCTGCCCGACCTCGACTTCGTCGCGCTCGCGGCGGGGCAGGGCGTGCAAGGCGTGCGCGTCGAGCGCGCCGAGCGAGTTGCGCGAGGCGCTGACCCACGCGCTGGCCGCGACCGATGCGCCGCGGCTGGTCGAGATCGAGGTCGCATGACGAGGAGACACACCATCATGATCAACGACTGCACTGCGCATCGCTGCGATCGCCCTGAGCTGTGCCGCGAGTTCGCTCGCACTGGCGCAGGCCTGGCCGAGCAAGCCCATCAAGGTGGTCGTCAACTTCCCGCCCGGCGGCGCCGCCGACCAGCTCGCGCGCGCGATCGGCCAGCCGCTGCAGGAGTCGCTCGGCCAGCCGGTGGTGATCGAGAACCGCGGCGGCTCGGGCGGCAACCTCGGCGGCGACGCGGTGGCCAAGTCGCCGCCCGACGGCTACACGCTGCTGATGAGTTCGGGCGGCATGGTCTCGGTGAATCCGCACATCTATCCGAAGATGCCCTTCGATCCGGCGAAGGACATCGTGCCGGTGGCCGCCGCGGCACGTGTGCTGGTGTTCCTCGTCGTGCGCAGCGAGAACGAGGCGAAGGACTTCAAGGCCTTCCTCGCCGACCTGAAAGCCAACCCCGGCAAGCGCAGCTTCGGCACGCCGGGCAACGGCAGCTCGCCGCACCTGGCCACCGAGATGATGAAGAGCCAGACCGGCACCTTCGCCGTGCACGTGCCGTACCGCGGCGCCGCGCCAGCGCTGACCGACCTGCTCGGCGGCCAGCTCGACTTCGTCTTCGACCCCGGCATCGCGATCCCGCACATTCGCAGCGGCAGGCTGCGCCTGCTCGCGGTGGGCAGCCCGAAGCGCTCGCCGCTGTTCCCCGACGTGCCGACGCTCGACGAGGTGGGCTTGAAGGGCTTCGACGCCGACACCGTGTTCGGCTTCTACGCGCCGGCCGGCACGCCGGCGCCGGTGATCGCGAAGCTCAACGCCGAGATCAACAAGGCGCTGGCCACGCCCGCGGTGCGCGAGCGCATCGCCGCGATCGGCGGCGTGCCGGCGCCGATGACGCCGGCCGAGTTCGGCGCCAAGGCGATGGAAGATTCGACAGCGCTTCGGCGCGATCGTGCGCGAACGCAAGATCGTCGGCGACTGAGGGCGGCCGCGATGCTGACCGCGTCCTGCCATTGCGGCGCCGTCCAGATCAGCGTGCCGCGCAAGCCACGCAGCCTGACCAACTGCAACGGCTCGATCTGCCGCCGCTATGGCGTGCTCTGGGCGTACTACAAGGATGCCGAAGTTCAACTCGTCGCAGCGCCCGGCACCACCGACGACTACAGCTGGGGCCGCCGCTCGCAGCGCTTCATCCGCTGCGCGGCCTGCGGCTGCGTCATGCAATGGAAGAAGTTCGAGGTCGGCGCCAGCACCTACACCGGCGTCAACGCGCGCAACTTCGACCCGGCGGCGTTGGGCGCGGTGCGCATTCGCCTGCTCGACGGCGCGGACAGCTGGAAGTACGTCGACTAGCCCGCGATCGCTCAGCCGCCGACCTTCTCGAAACGCAGGCGGACCGAGCCCTCCACGTTGACCGAGCCGAAGAACATCGCGTGCGGGCGCACCCACCAGCCGGTGGCGTTGTACAGCGGGCGGTACACCACCATAGGTTCGTTCGTCTCGCTGTGGCGGGCGACGCCGATCACCTCGTACTCGCCGCCTTTGTAGTGGCGGTAGCGGCCAAGCGGGGTCGTGGGGAGAGGTGGCAGGGTGGGCATAGGGGGTGCGACAGAGGGGGATGGAGGTTTGACGCCCATTCGGCATAAGCGACTGATATGGATGGCCGCTTAGTCAGATCTGGCGAGTAGCAAGACGTTGTCTAAGTCGATACATTGACCACCATGTGTCTCGGCGCAGTTGTGTGGCGGTCGTCAAAATGAGTCCAAACCTGCCCTGCTCGTCACTCGAAGGTGCGTTGCACATCGCGATCGGGCGTTGGCTCGTAGCGCTGCTGTCCTCTGACAGAGTGAGATTGAGATGTCAGATCACCTAGTCCAGTTCTGCCAGGAGCGATACGACTACGAGGCGTCGCGTCGCGGTGAACTCACGGGCGCTGTGGCCGTTCCCATTGGAGTGTTGTCAGTTCTCGGTGGTGCGCTTGTGGCAGTTCTCAAAGATCTCCGCCCGCCTCTTGCAAATTCAGAGTGGGTGCTATTGATCGCCGCTGCTTTAAGCTTAGGAGCCGCAGCAGTATCGACCTACTTTCTCGCGCGCTCGTACTTCGGTTTCACATATAGGTATGTCGCGACACCTAAGCAGGTTCGTGACTACCACGCAGATGTGAAGGCAGCGTATGTCAATGCCAGCGTCACCCCTGACCTAGCGGCGCACTACGCTGATGAGAAGATCCTTGAGTACATCCAGGAGAGATATGCAGAGACTGCGCATCACAACACACAGAACAACGATAGGAAGTCGCACTTCCTGCATCAAGCTAACGGCGCAATGATCGGTGCGCTTGCTCCGGCGGTTGTGGCAGGACTCGCCTACCTTTATGGAAGCTACCACGCTGCGCCGAGTACCACTCGAGTGGAGATAGTGAACGCCAGTTCGCTAGAAGGAAAGGAGAACTGCTGTGCCAACCCAAATCCCACGCGACCCGCCGCCGCCACCCCCACCGCCGCCCCCCAACATAACCCTGCCGGAGCCCCCGCCAAACCGGCAGATCAAGGAGCATCGGGATCCAACTAGACCGCCGCCAAGTCAGCGTAGCTTGCGTCGATGCGAAGCGCGTTAGGCAACTTTCCTGTGTCGTTGGCGGGAAGGTCTGATTCTTGGTTGTCTCGCTCGGCTCAGCGGCCCCGTTCGGTCTCGCCTCGCATCAATGGTTGTCCCGCGGCACGAACGCCCCCCGCTTGCCGCGCAGGAAGTCGAGGTCCGCGCCTTCGTCGGCCTGCAGCACATGGTCGATGTACAGCTTCCAGTAGCCTGAATCCAGCGCCGGCTTCGGCGGCTGCCAGTCGGCGCGGCGCTTGGCGAGTTCTTCGTCGCTGACATGCAGGTGCAGCTTGCGCCCGGCCACGTCGAGCGTGATCAGGTCGCCGTTCTTCACCAGCGCCAGCGGGCCGCCGGCCGCGGCTTCGGGCGCGGTGTGCAGGACCACGGTGCCGTACGCGGTGCCGCTCATGCGCGCGTCGCTGATGCGGACCATGTCGGTGATGCCCTTGCGCAAGACCTTCGGCGGCAGCGGCATGTTGCCGACCTCGGCCATGCCGGGGTAGCCCTTGGGGCCGCAGTGCTTCAAGCACCAGCACGCAGGTCTCGTCGACGTCGAGGCTCTCGTCGTCGATGCGGGTGTGGAAGTCTTCGATGTTCTCGAACACGACCGCGCGGCCCGTGTGCTGCATCAGCGCCGGTGTGGCCGCGCTCGGCTTGATGACGGCGCCGCGCGGCGCGAGGTTGCCTTTCAAGCACCGCGATGCCGGCCTTGTCCTTGAACGGTGAGGCGACGCTCTTGATCACGTCGGCGTTCCAGTTCTTCGCGTCGCTCGACGTTCTCGGCCACGGTCTTGCCGTTGGCGGTGACGGCGCTGGCGTGCAGCAGCGGCAGGATCTCCTTCATCACCACCGGCAGGCCACCGGCGTAGCAGAAGTCTTCCATCAGGTACTGGCCGCTCGGCTGCAGATTGACGAGGCACGGCAATTCGCTGGCCAGGCGGTCGAAGTCTTCGATCGTCAGCTTCAAGCCGAGGCGGCCGGCGATCGCGATCAGGTGGATCACGGCGTTGGTGCTGCCGCCGATCGCGGCCAGTGTCTTGATCGCGTTCTCGAAGGCCTCGCGCGTCAGGATGCTCGACAGCTTCTGGTCTTCATGAACCATGTTGACGATGCGCCGCCCGGCCTCGCGCGCGATGACGTTGCGCCGGCCATCGACCGCCGGATACGCGGCATTGCCGGGCAGGCCGACCCCCAGCGCTTCGACCATGCTAGGCCATCGTGCTCGCCGTGCCCATCGTCATGCAGTGGCCGTGGCTGCGGTGCATGCAGCTCTCGGCTTCGAAGAACTCGGCGAGCTTCAAGGTGCCGGCGCGCACCTGCTCGCTCATGCTCCACACGCCCGTGCCCGAGCCGAGTTGCTGGTCGCGCCAGCGGCCGTTCAACATCGGGCCGCCGGACACGCCGATCGTCGGCAGGTCGGCGCTCGCCGCACCCATCAACAGCGACGGCGTGGTCTTGTCGCAGCCCATCAGCAGCACGACGCCGTCGATCGGGTTGCCGCGGATGCTCTCTTCGACGTCCATGCTGACGCGAGGTTGCGGTAGAGCATCGCGGTCGGCCGCAGCAGCGTCTCGCCGAGCGACATCACCGGGAACTCGAGCGGGAAGCCGCCCGACTCGTAGACGCCGATCTTCACCTGCTCGGCGAGCGTGCGGAAATGCGAGTTGCAGGGCGTCAGTTCGCTGAAGGTGTTGCAGATGCCGATGACCGGACGGCCGTCGAACTGGTCGTGCGGCACGCCCTTGCCCTTGACCCAGGAGCGGTAGGCAAAACCGTCGCGGTCCTGGCGGCCGAACCATTGCTGGCTGCGGAGTTCTTCGGGCTTTTTCTTGCGCGGTGTCGTGCTCATGGTGTGTGTGCGTCGTCAATGGGTTGCGATGATTGTGGTCTCGCCGCGCAGGACGCGGCCGAAGAAATCGGGCGCGCCCATCTGGCCGCCCTTCAAGACAATTTCGAGGCCGTCACGCGCGGCCACGCGCGAGCCGGCGCGGCACAGCGGCGCGCCCGGCGCCAGCGGCGCGGCGACGGTCAGCGTGTCGATGGCCAGCGCCTGCGCGACGGCGCCGGCGCTGTCGCCGCCGGCCACGGCCACGCGTTGCAGCGGCACGGCGTCGAGCAGGCGCGGCAGCACGGCGGCCAGCGCGTCGCCGACGCGGCGCGCGGCCTCGTCGCGCGTGAGGCCGGCGCTGAGCAGCGTGTTCGTCGAAGCGGCGCACGGCCGCATCGTCGGGGCCGGCGGCGCTGTAGATCAAGGGGCTGCGGCCGGCGCGCAGTGCAGTCACCGCGGCGGCGACGACACGTTCGACTTCAGCGCCTTGAGTCTTCGCGATCGAGCACACGCGCGATGTCGAGGCGTTCGAGCGCGAAGCCATGCGCTGCTGCCCACTCGATCTGCGCCGCGGTGACCGGCGAGCAACTGCCGCTGACAACGGCGATGCGTTCGACGTTGCGCAGCGGCAATGCAGGTACGGGCTCGGCGAGCAAACCAGCGCGCCGCCAATGCGCGACGAGTGCATAGGCCAAACCCGATGACGACGCACTGAACACACCGTTGCCGCGCTGCTCCCAGACCACGCGGCCCACGTCAGCCAGCGTCTCGTCGTCGAGCGCATCGAACAGCACGACCGGCACGTCGTCGCCTTGCGGCGCAACGGCCTCGCCGCTGCGCAGCGCCAGCAGATCGATCAGCTCGATGCGGCGCTCGGTCTGGCGCGCGAGGTGGCGGCGCAGATCGGCCTCGTGCATCGGCGTCACAGGATGACGCGCCATCGTCGGGTGGCGGTCGAGCCGATGCGCTTGGCCCTGCGCCAACGCAAACAGATTGCCGAAGGCTTGATAGCGGCCCAGGCGTGGCGCGGCCACGACCATCGGCGACCAGCGGCCGGGCATGCACTTCACGCCGATGTCGATGGCGCGGCCGATCGAGCCGGTGGCTGGCGATGAATCGAAGGTCGAGCAAACCTTGTATTGCAGGATCGGCGCACCCATTCGCGCGAGGCTTTCGAATGCGGCCGGCAGTTCGCGATCCATCCACGCCAGGTCGCGGCTGCGCGCGGTGCCTGCCAGGCCGAAGCAGCGTGCGTTCGGAAAACGCTGCCGCGCATCGGCGGGAGGCGGCGCGAGAAACAGCACGGTCTCGATGCCGGCGCCGTGCAGCGCGTCGAGCATATCGGTCGAGCCGGTGAAATCGTCGCCGTAGTAGCTGAGCAGCAAATCGCTCTGCATCATCGCGCTCACCAGAACGACAGCGCGTCGCGCAGTTCGGCATGCGTGCGCGCGTATTCGATGAGCGGCACGCCAGCTGCTGCCGCGTCCCAGGCTTGGCGCAACGCAGTCACGCCCGCAGCCACGCCGCCAGGGTGGCCGAAGATGCCGCCACCGGCGGCGAAGATCAGGTCCGTGCCGCCGACGGCCGCCATCGTCGCCGCAGCGACGAGCCCGGTCTGGCCGCTGCTGAAAACCGGCATCGCGCGCATCGGCGCCTCGGGCCACAGCGGCGCGAGCACCGCGCGCGCGGCGGCGATGACGCTGTCATCGCTCTCGCTGAACTTGTTAGCGAGGCCGTTGACATGCAGGTGGTCCGCGCCCGCCAGCCGCCACAGTTGTTGCCAGGGCGCATAGTCCCAGCCAAGCGCGGGGTGGCGGCTGAGTGCGCCCCAGCCGTTGCGATGCGCGTGGATCGGCAGCGCGGCGTGGCGGCGCAGCTCGACCATGCCGACCATGCCGACAGCGTTCAGGCTCGCCATCACGCACGTCCCGCCGAGCGACAGCACGAGGTCATGGCGGCGCTTCATCTGATCGAGCTCGCCGGTGAGGTTGAAGGCCACCATCGCCTTGCGGCCGTGGCGCTCTGCTCCCGCGTTGACTTCGCGCATCACCGCGCGCACGCGGTCGTCGAAGGGGCAGTGCGGGCCGTCGGCCTGCAACTCGTCGTCCTTGATGAAATCGATGCCGCCGTCGATCAGCTTTCGCACTTCGGCCGCGGTTTGTTCCGGCGTCAGGCCGACGCTGGGTTTGAGGATGGTGCCGATCAGCGGGCCGGTGCGCACGCCGGCGAGGCGGCGTGTGCCGTCGATGCCGAAGGCCGGGCCGGGGTAGGCGGCAGCAAACGCGGCCGGCAACTTCAAGTCGAGGATGCGCAGGCCGGTCACCTGGCGCAGCTCGAACAGATTGCCCGCGACCGTGGCCAGCAGATTCGGCAGCGACGGCCCGAGGTTGGCCAGCGGCCACGACAGTTCGAGGTGGCACTGCGTGTACTGCGCCGCGCGCACCGGCGTCGGCAGGCTCGGCTCGCGCACGCTGCCGAGAATGTCGAGCCGCTCGACGCGCGCGCCGGCACGCGCCTTCAGCTCATCGGTTTCGTTGGCCAGTGCGAGAAAGGTGCCGCTCGACTGCTCGCCGGCAATCGCCTCGGCGGCGCGCAGCGGATCGTCGCCGGTTTCGAGCCAGTAGCTGGCGTGGATGCGATCTGTGGTCATGGCAAGAACCGGGCGAGGGGCTTCGATACCTCAGCCCGAACGGGATTGGGAAACGCGCTTGCCCAGTCCCGTTCGCCCTGAGGTATCGAAGGGGGAACGACCGCACGTCCTGAGCCTGTCGAAGGATCGCCCTGAGGTGGCTGTTCCGACCGTCCTGAGGTATCGAAGGAAGGGCCAGCTCAGATGGGATGCTGCGCTCGTCACGTGATGCGGCGGATGCTGTCGGCGATCTCGTCGCGATCGAAGACTTTCTTCCAGTCGTCGCGCAGCAGGCGCGGCTTGCCGAAGGCGATGGCCTTGTTGCAGGCGTCGGAGAACTGGCCGGGGATCTGCTTGAAGATCACCGCCGACAAGATCGTCATGTGGCCGAGCAAGAAATCGCGCGCCGCGGCTTCGGGCACGCCGCGCGCCACGACCTCGTCCATCGCTTCGCGCATCGTGTCGAGCAGCGTCGCGCAGACGGTCTCCGACAGGCCGGGTTCGAGCAGCGCCATCTGATCGACGGTGACGCGGTGCGCGCGCTCGACCGGCTGGTAGATGACTTTGGCGATGTCTTCGCCGAGATCGAAGGCTTCGGCCGGGCCCTGCATCAGCGCGCTGACGATCGACTGTTTGGCCGCGACGCCGCCGAAGTAGTCCGGCGTGGTGTGCACCTCGGCGCTGAAGATCGACGGGTGGCAGGGGTGGGTGACGAAGTAGGTGAGGTCGGGCCGCGCCGGCAGGTGGCCGGCAAAGGGCGCGGCGGCGTCGAGTGTGATGACCATCGTGCCCGGCGCCAACTGCGGCGCGATCTGCGCGGCGACCTTGCCGATCAGTGTGTCGGGCACGGCGAGGATCACCACCTGCGCGCCATCGAGCGCGGCGGCGGTGTCCACACACTCGATGCCGAGTTCGTCTTTCAAACGCTGGCGGCCGGCCGCGCCAGGCTCGACATGGCGCACGCGGTAGCGGCTGGCCGCGCTCATCAGGTTGCGCGCCAGGCGCGCGCCCATCTTGCCGCCGGCGCCGAAGAGGGCGATCGTTGTCGTGGTCATGGCATTGACTTTTCTACCTGCTGGGAATGACGCTCGGGTGGCTCAAGGCTTCGACCGAGCGCACCGTCTTGCTGGTGATCGTGGCCAGCAGCTTGGCCGCTTTGTCGGCTGCGGCTTGTTTGCGCGAGCGGCCGACGTAGGCGCGCGTCGAGCGGCCGAGGTACAGGCTGATCGACCAATGCTCGGGCTTGCTGCCGTCTTCGGCGCGCGGGTGGTGAACGATGTCGATCGACTGGATGGCGTCGAACGTCGCAAGCACCTTCTCGCCCCAGCGAACATTGCGCGCCGTGCCGTCGACGACGACCTCGCGGTGGTCGCTGCTGAAGACGACGCGCATCTGCTCCTGCTCGATGACGGCGAGCCAGTAGCGTGGGAACAGCAGCGACTGCACGGCGCCGACGCAGCGTTGCCAGAGCGTGGTGAGGGTTGGCATGACGGCATTCTGCGCGTGCAGCGCCCAGCTCAGTGGATGTGCGAGCCGCCGTGGATGTCGAGCTCGATGCCAGTCATGTAGCTCGAAAGATCGCTGGCCAGGAAGAGCACGCAGCCGGCCACCTCGTGCGCGTGCCCCGGCCGGCCGAGCGGCACGCTGGCAACGATGGCGGCGAGCTTGTCGGGCGTCATCATGCCGGCGGTGATGTCGGTGTCGATGAAACTCGGGCAGATGGCGTTGACGCGCACGTTGTCGGGGCCGAGTTCGCGCGCCGCGGCCTTGGTGTAGCCGAGCACCGCCGCCTTGGCCGCCGAGTAGTGGCTGCCGCCGAAGACGCCGCCACCGCGCTGCGCCGAGACGCTGCTCATGTTGACGATGCTGCCGCTCTTCTGCCGCCGCATCGCCGGCACCACCGACTGCGTCATGTACAGCGTGCCGCGCATGTTGATGTCCATCACCAGCGAGTACATCTCGGGCGTGACTTCGAGCAGGCGCTGCGGGCTGGTGATGCCGGCGATGTTGACCAGCACGTCGATGCGGCCGAAGTGCCGCAGCGCCAATGCCACCGAGGCTTCGCACTCGCCTTTGTCGGTGACGTTGCAGCGCGCGCCGAAGTGGCCGTGGCGATGGCCACCGGGCAGCGATTTCGCTGCGGCCTCGGCAGCGGCAGCGTCGATGTCGGTGATGAGCACGCGCGCGCCGTGCTCGGCCATCAGCCTGGCCGCGGCCAGACCAAGCCCGCGCGGGCTGGCGCCGCCGGTGACGATGACGCTGCGGCCTTCGAGCAGCGGGCCGCTCATGCGGGCGGCATCAGACGTGGGCATGTTGGGTCTCCATGAGTTTGTGTTTCGCTGCGGCGATTACTGCGTGATCGGTGATGCCGAAATGGCGGTAGAGCGCGTCGGCTGGGCCCGAGGCGCCGAAGCCGCGCATGCCGATGAACGTGCCGTGCTCGCCAAGGTAGCGGTCCCACCCGAAGCGCAGCGCCGCTTCGACGGCCACGCGCACGGTGCCGGGGCCGAGCACGGCGTTGCGATACGCCGCATCTTGCGATTCGAACAACTCCCAGCACGGCATCGAGACGACGGCGGTGGCGATGCCCTCGGCTTGCAAGACGCGGCGCGCCTGCACGGCAATGGCCACCTCCGAGCCGGTGGCCAGCAGCGTGACCGCGCGGCGCGCGCCGCCTTCTGCCTGATCGTCCGCTTCAACCAGCACGTAGGCGCCGCGGCTTGAGAGGTTGTGGTCATCGGCGTGCTTCTCGCGCACGCGCGGCAGCACCTGGCGCGCGAAGACCAGCGACACCGGGCCGCTCCTGTGTTCGAGCGCAATCGCCCAGCACTCGGCGGCCTCTACGGCATCGGCCGGCCGCAGCACGAGCATGTTGGGCATGGCGCGCAACGACGCCAGGATCTCCACCGGCTGGTGCGTCGGCCCATTCGTGCCGATGCCGATCGAGTCGTGGCTGAAGACAAACGTCACCGGCAGGCCCATCAGCGCGGCCATGCGCATCGCCGGGCGCTCGTAGTCGGCGAAGGCCAGGTACGTCACCGCCGCCGGCCGCACGCCGCCATGCGCGGCCATGCCGTTGGCCATCGCCGCCATCACATGCTCGCGCACACCGCAATGCACATAGCCGCCGCGGCGATCGTCGGCGGTGAAGGCACGCAGGCGGCGCTTGTGTGCGGTGGGCGCTTCGAGATCGGCGCAGAGGACCAGGCGCTCGGGCAGCAGATCGGTGAGGGCGTCGTGGATGTCGGACGACAAGTTGATGCCGCCCTTGGGCTCGTCGGCTGTCTTGTCTTGATGCGCTCGCAGCGCGTCACGCCAGCCGTCGGGCAGCTCGCCGCGCATCGTGCGCTCGAACTCGGCGCGGGCAGCGTCGGGCAGCGCGGCGACGCGTGCTCGCCACGCCTCGTGTTCGCCGCACGCGCGGCGGCCCGCGGCGCGCCAGGCATCCCACACCGGCTCGGGCATCTCGAACGGTGCGTGCGGCCAATCGACCGCTTCGCGCGCGGCGATGGCATCGGCCTCGTACAGCCGCGCGCTGTGGCCACCGCGCTGGCCTTGCAGGCGCGTGATGCCGCGCGCAATGACAGTGCGGCAAGCCAGCAGCGATGGCCGCGGGTCGGCGCGCGCCGCGTCGAGCGCCTGCGACACCGCCTCGATGTCGTGGCCATCGAGTTCCTGCACATGCCAGCCGGCAACCCGAAAGCGCTCAGCCACGTCCTCGCTGATCGACAGCGCCGTGCTGCCGTCGTCGGTGATGCGGTTGTCGTCCCACAAGAAGGTCAGCTTGCCCAGCCGCAGGTGGCCGGCCAGCGCGATCGCTTCCTGGCCGACGCCTTCTTGCAGGCAACCGTCGCCGACGAAGGCGAAGGTGCGGTGATCGACAAGAGCGTCACCGAAGCGCGCGTTGAGGAACGCCTCGGCGATGGCCATGCCGAGTGCGTTGGCGATGCCCTGTCCGAGCGGGCCGGTGGTGACCTCGATGCCGGCGGCGGGGTCGAACTCTGGATGCCCGGCACAGTGCGATCCGAGCACGCGGAAGGTTTCGATCTGCTCGCGCGAGATGCGTTCGTAGCCGCAGAGGTACAGCAGCGCGTAGAGCAGCATCGAGCCGTGGCCGTTGGAGAGTACGACGCGGTCGCGGTCCCACCAGGTCGGCTCGGCGGCGTTGAATTTGAGATGCCGTGTGTAGAGCGCAGTGGCGATCTCGGCCATGCCCAGCGGCACGCCCTGGTGGCCCTCCTGCGCGCGCACGATGGCATCGATCGACAGGAACCGGATCGCGTGGGCGAGCGGCTGCAATCCGTGCACGGACGACATCAGCCCCGACGACCCGTGATCGCAAAGGCCGACACGCGGCAGCGGGCGCGCTGCGAGATCGGCAATGTCATGGCGTCGGCCCGTCGAAGCGGCGTGTCAGGGCTTGTGGGTTGCCCGGCGCCTTGCGGAAGTTGGCGTCTTCGCCCACGGCGAAGCGCGCGCCGGCTGCCCGCACTGCGCTGTCGCTCACCTTGGCCAGCGGCGTGTAGCGCGGGTGGTGGTGGTCGATGAACGGGTCGTTGCGGGCGGCGTTGAAGCAGAACAGCAAGGTCCAGCGCCGGTCGGGCGAGGTGTTGGCGTCGGAGCGGTGCATCACATTGGCATGGAAGAACAGGGCGTCACCCGGTGCCATCTCTACGTGCACCCGCTCCATCGTTTTGAGCATCTGCTCGACGCGCTTCGGATCGGCGCCGACCTGCTCACCCGGCAACACACCGTGATCGACGCGGCCGGCGAGGTGCGAGCCGCGGATGACCTGCAAACAACCGTTGGCCCGCGTCGCAGGATCGAGCGCGAGCATGACGCTGGCCATCTGCGGCAGCAGGCAGCCGTTGTGGTACCAGTAGCCGTAGTCCTGATGCCACTCCCAGGCGCCGCCTTCGAGCGGCTCTTTCGCGGTGAGCTTGGAGTGGTAATGGTAGACCTCGCCACCGAGCATCTGCTCGATGGTGTCGACGACACGCTCGCTGCGCGCGGCCAGGCCATAGACGCTGTCGCCCGGATGGTTCCAGGTGCTCATGCGCGTGGCTTTCCCTTGTGCGTCGTGGCGGTCGTACAGGCTCGATGCGATCTGCGGGTCGTGTTCGATCGCGGCGCACAGGATCGCAGCTTCTTCGGCGTCGAACAGCTGGCGCACGAGCACGTACCCGTCGCGCGCGTAGGCCGCTTGCTGGGCGGGCGTGAAGACCGACGGCATGGCTTGGTCCTATGGCGACTTCGGCAAGCCGTTCTGGTCAGCGATGAACTCGGCCAGCATCGGCACAAAGCGCTGGCCCTGGCCGGCCGCTTCCATCGCCGCAAAGCTGTTCTTCACCAGCGTCTGGAGGTTGTTGACCGCGCCGACCTCGTTGGCCATCGAGGCCAGGTAGCGCATGTCCTTGTGCGCATTGCTGATACTGAACTTGTGCGCGTCCTCGTTGCCGGTCAGGCTGTACTGAATGAACGTGTCGTAGAAGCCGCAGCGCATGCGGCCGGCGCCGATGACCGAGTGGAACTGCTCGACCGACAAGCCCGCTTTGCGCGCGATCGCCAGCGCCTCGGCGTAGAGCGCGGCATAGCCCATGGCGACGAAGTTGTTGACCAGCTTCATCTTGTGGCCCAGGCCCAGAGGCCCAAGGTGCACGACGTTGCCGGCCCAGCAGCGCAGCACCGGCTCGATGGTCTTGAACGTGGCGTCGTCGCAGCCGACCATGGTGTCGAGCGTGCCTTCTTCGGCTTCTTTCGGCGTGCGCGACAGCGGCGCATCGACCAGCGTCATGCCGGCGGCTTGCAGTTCCTCGCCGAGCGCGAGCGTGGACACCGGGTTCGAGGTCGAGCAGTCGATGACGATCAGGCCCTTCTTGCCGCTGGCGATGATGCCGTCAGGTCCGCGCAGATTGGCTTCGACCTGCGGCGAGCCGGTGACGCACAGGTGCACGATGCCGCACTGCGACGCGAGTTCGCGCGGCGTCTTGGCTTCTGTGGCGCCGAGCGATTTCAGGTTCTCGACAGGACCGCGGTTGCGATGGCCGAGCACGACCAGCGGATGGCCCTTGGTGACGAGGTTCTTCGCCATGCCGTGGCCCATCAGGCCGACGCCGATGAAGCCGATGGTGGGTTGAGCGTTCATGGGTCGCCGATCAAGAAAGCCAGGCAATGACACCATCGCCGCGCTGCGCGGCATCGGTGTACAGGGTTACCAACAACTGGTAGTTCTCGAGCACGTAGTCGAGAGCCTCTTGGCCGTCGCGGACCCAGATGTCCGGATAGACCTCGGCCTTCTGCATGGCCTCGGGCGCAAATCGCGCTGCGAACGTCTCGACGCTCAGCGCATTCAACGCCTGCGCAACGGCCTTGACCTGCTCGGGCGCGATGAAGCGCGCAGGCCCATAGCCGACGTCATCGCCAACCTCCTCGCCGCCTAGAACGGCAAGCGCCAGTGGCTCGTCGCCACCATCCGCCTTGCCCGTGAGCATGAAATGAATCCCATGCCAAGCCTTGTCGACGTCGATCGAGTTCGGCGCCTCGTCGTCTCCATCGTTGGGGTACAGGTACCCTTCGATGAGGCTCGGGTCGCTCTTCAAACGCACGAAGGTTTCACGATCTACCGCAGCGAAGCATCCGACCATCCCCATGTTTTGACCTCCGCTTGTGAGTCCGTTGAGTGGATCGGGCTAACGTTTGCCCGACCCGTTGAGCGCCCGGTATGCGCGGATCACCTGGCTGTCGTCCGCCGCACCGTGGCCCAGTCCGCTCGCCGCAAGGAACATCTGCATCGCCGCCGCCGACAACGGCAGACCCGCCTTCAAGGCGCGGCCCTCGCCGAGCACGATGCCGAGGTCCTTGACGAAGATATCGACCGCGCTCGTCACGGCAGGATCGCTCTGCATCATGCGCGGCCCGCGGTCGCCCCACATCCACGAGTTGCCGGCCGAGACGCTGATGATCTCGTGCATCGTGGCGGTGGACACACCCGCGCGCTCGGCGATGTGCATCGCCTCCGCCGCAGCGGCGATGTGCACGCCGCACAGCAACTGGTTGATCATCTTCGCCGTCGAGCCCATGCCGGGCTCGCGGCCGCAGTCGAAGACACGCGAGCCCATCGCGTCGAGCGCGGGTTTCGCACGCTCCATCACGGCCTCATCGCCGGAACACATGATCGTCAGCGAGGCTGCGTTGGCGCCCTTGGTGCCGCCGGACACCGGCGCGTCGAGCGTGCAAAGGCCCATGGCGGCCAGCCGCAGCGCCGTGCGCGTGGCGTGCGCCGGCGCTTGCGTGCAGCCCATGCCGACGATGGCACCTTTGGGCAACGCGGCAGCAGCGCCATGTTCGAACAGCACGGCCTCGGCCTGCTCGCCGGAGACGACCATCAGCCACAGCAGGTCGGCGTCCTTGGCCGCATCCGCAGCACTCGATGCCGCGCTGCCGCCTGCAGCAATCAGCGCATCGGCTGCGCCAGTACGCACGTCAAACCCGCGCACCGCGTGGCCGGCCTTGAGGAGATTGAGTGCCATCGGCACGCCCATGGCGCCGAGGCCTATGAAGGCCACTCTCATTGCTGTTTGCGCTCCAACTGCGGTGCCACGATGTCGTGATGCCGTTGATTGCTGATGCCGCGCCGTTGTTCGACTGCGAGGGCGTGGCGAGACGTGGCGGGAAGGCGAACTGTCGGGCGTTCGTCGCTGGCGGTCTCGGCGCTGACAGGCAGGCCCAACGTGCTGCTGCGATACGCGGGCAACTTGTTCGCCAGCTTCCCAGCGAAGACGCTACCCGCACGCGCCGGGTCGCCGAAGTCGGCGACGTAGGCGTCGTGATCTTTCTTGCTGACCTCGACCCAGACGCCCCAAGCAAAGTGATCGTCCTTGGTGGCAAACGGGATCGGCAGATAGCAGCGGATGAAGTGGCGACTTTCGTCTAGCGTGCACATATCGTCATTGAACCGACCGCGCTGATACCGCTCCACATACGACATCTCGAAAACTTCGTCGGGCAGGCGATACCCCAAATCCGTCAGCAGCTCGTCGTGCCATTGACCGCACACGCCACACTTGAACCCCTTTGCCGCGCGCCCCATGACGTCGCTACTCTTTGACCGCTCCCGTCATCGCACTCACATAGTGCTCGACGAAAAACGCATACAGGATCACCAACGGCAGCGAGCCGACGAGGGCGCCCGCCATCAGCGAGCCCCAGCGGTATTGATCGCCATCGGTGAACGCAGACAGGATCGCAACGGGCACGGTCTTCTTCTCCGTGCTGTTGATGAAGGTCAGCGCATAGATGAACTCGTTCCAGCACAGCGTCAGGCAGAAGATGCTGGCCGAGATGAGGCCCGGCACCGCGAGCGGCAGCACGATCTTGACCAGGATCTGCCAGCGGTTGGCGCCGTCCATCAGCGCGCACTCTTCCAACTCGTAGGGGATCGTCTTGAAGTAGCCCATCAAGAGCCAGGTCGAGAACGGGATCAGGATCGTCGGGTAGGTGAGGATCAGCGCAAACGGCGTGTCGAACAGGCCGTACTGGAAGACGACGGTGGACAGCGGGATGAACAGAATCGACGGCGGCACGAGGTAGGCCAGGAAGATGCCGCCGCCCCACCACTGCGCGCCCTTGAAGCGGATGCGCGTGATGGCATAGGCCGCAAAGACGCTGGCGATCAGCGACAGGATGGTGGCCGAGACTGCGATGAACATCGTGTTCCACAGCCACAACGGATAGTCGGTCTTGAACAGCAGGTCGTGGATGTGCTCGAAGGTCGGCGTCAACGTGTAGAACGGGTTGTGCGCGTCGAGGTCGAGCAGGTGCTCCTTCGGCTTCACCGCCGTCATCGTCATCCAGTAGAACGGGAACAGCAGCACGATGACGATCAGCGACAGCGGCATGTAGACGCGCACCACACGCTGCGGCAGCGTGGACAGGAAGCTCATGCCCTCCGAGTGGTCGGCGGCGGGCGTGGTGCTTTGAGTCGCGCTCATGCAGCGCCTCTTTCCAAGCGACCGCCGCGGATCCGGCTCTGCCGGGCCGCTGGCGGTGCCCCCTTGAGGGGGAGCGCCGCAGGCGCTCCGGGGGTGGGCCATCTACTCATTCGAATCGCTCCCGGCTTGCCACTTGCGGCGTTGCAAGCCGAACCAACTCACCATGATCGCGGCGAGTAGGAAGGGCACCATTGCGGTGGAGATGGCCGCGCCTTCACCGATGCGTCCGCCGAGGATGGCTGTGTTGTAGGACATGGTGGCCATCAACTCGGTCGCACCCGCGGGCCCGCCGTTGGTCAGCACCTTGATCAACTGAAAGTCGGTGAAGGTGAACAGCACCGAGAACGTCATCACCACGGCGATGATCGGCGTCAGCAGCGGGTAGGTGATGTTGACGAACATCTGCCAGCGGCTGGCGCCATCGAGCGTGGCCGCTTCGTACAGCGACGGCGGCACGGTCTGCAGGCCGGCCAGCAGCGAGATGGCGATGAAGGGCACGCCGCGCCAGACGTTGGCGAAGATGACCGAGAAGCGCGAGTTCCAAACGTCGCCGAGGAAATTGATGTTGCCGTCGATCCAGCCCATCTTGCGCAGCGACCACGAGATCACGGAGAACTGCGGATCGAAGATCCACCAGAAAGCGATCGCCGAGAGCACCGTCGGCACGATGAACGGGATCAGCACGAAGGCGCGGATCAACGCCTTGAACGGCAGGTTCTCGTTCAACAGAATCGCCAGGTACAGGCCGACCGCGAACTTGATGATGCTGGCGACCAGCGTGTAGAAGATGGTGAAGAACACCGCCGTCTGGAACTTGCTGTCGCCGATGATCCACTCGTAGTTCTCGAGCCCGACGAACTGCCCGGGCTCGCCGATCTTGGCGTCGGTGAAGGACAGCCAGATGCCCAGGCCGAGTGGATAGACGAGGAACAGCAGCAGGAACGCCGCCGCGGGCAGCATGAACAGCAGCCCGAGAAAGTTCTTGTTATTCCAAAGTGAGGTCATCTCAAAGTTTCATTCACCGCAGAGGAAGGGAGGCCGCAGAGGTTCGCAGAGAAGGTCAAAGCAAAGAAGTCATCTCTGCGAACCTCTGCGTTCTCTGCGCCTCTGCGGTGAATGAGGTTTCTTCGCCTACCGATAAATGCGCTTGGCCTGGCGCTCGGCCACCGCGATCGCGTCCTTGATGCTCGCGCGGCCCGTGCACACCGACGCCACCATGTCGAGCAACACGAAGTCGGCGAGCGCGCCGGCCGCTTTCTCTCCGACGGAGCCGAGACCACCCGCGGTCAGCGTGCGCTTGGCCACGTCACGCAGCATCGACAGCTTCGGGTCTGTCTTCCAGACCGGGTTGTCGTCGTAGGCGTTGAGCGGATGCGTCAGGTAGGCCACCGAATCGACCAGCCACTTGTTGTAGTTCTCGGCTTCGAGCATGAACGAGATGAAGGCCTTGCAGGCGTTCTGCACCTTCGAGTACTTCATGATCATCATCGGGTAGGCGATGTGGAACTCGGTCGGCTTGCCCACCGGACCCACCGGCCACACGGAGTGGCTCATGTCGTCCATCACCTCCTTGGCCTTGGCGTCGCCTTTGGCAGCGCCGGCCTTGGCGGCGGCGTAGATCGAGACGCCGTTGTTGGTCAGTGAGACCTGGCTTTCGAGGAAGGCCTTGTTGTTGAAGGAGTCGTTCCACGACGCGCAGCCGGGCACGAACTCATCGGACATCGCCTTGATGTATTCAAGTGCCTTCACGGTTTCGGGCGAGTTGATGATGACCTTGTCGTCCTTGTCGACGAGGTTCGAGCCGTAAGCCCACAGGGCCCAGTGCACCCAGGCGTTGCCGTCGCCCGAAGCGCGGCCGAGGGCAAAGCCGCCCGCCGTGCTCTTGGCCTTGAGCGCCTTCATCAGCTCCAGGAAGCCGGCCGTGTCCTTCGGCACCTCCTTGAAGCCGGCCTTCTCGATCATGCTCTGGCGGAAGTTGATGACGTTACCGTTGTAGGCCACCGGAATCGCGATCCACTTGCCCTTGCTCTTGCCGTAGACCTCGGCCGTCGGCACCCAGCCGCCGTACTTCTTGCCGAGGTACGCGGCGACGTCGCTCACGTCGGAGACCTTGTTCGGGAACAGGTGCGGCAGCGAGTACAGGCCCCAGAACATGTCCGGGCCCTGGTTGGTGTTGGCCGCGACGCTGGCCTTGGGCTGCACGTCGTCGAGCGACTCGTTGATGACCTTCACTTCAACGCTGGTGGCCTTGGTGAAGGCGGCGACGAGCGCCATGAAGCTGTCTTCTTCGCTCTGCACGAAACGCTTCCAGCGCAAGAGCTGGATCGCCGCACCCTTTTCGGGTTTGAACGGCGAGGCCTGTGCCCAGGCTTGTGCGAACAGCGCCAGGTTGGCGGCGCTGGCGCCGGCGACGGCGGCGCCGGTTTTGAGAACGTTGCGGCGGGTGAAGTTGCTCATGTCCACGGGTCTCCTGTTGTGGTGTGTATTCGGCCTAGATGCGCTGGCCGCTGCTGGCGTCGAAAAGATGCGCGACCGGCGCACGCGGTTTCAATCGGATCTTCTGCCCCGGCGCAAAGTCGTGGCGCTCGCGGAAGATGGCGACGATCTCCTGCTCGCCCAGGCGCGCGAAGAGTTGCGTCTCGCTGCCGGTGGGCTCGATGACGACGACCTCGGCCTCGAAGCCTTCGCTGCCGCCTTCGACGAGGTCGAGGTGCTCGGGGCGGATGCCGTAGACGAGCGCGCGGCCGTCGTTGGCCGCCTGCGCGCTGGCCACCGGCAGGCGCGCGCCGTTGGCGGCCACCAGTGCGCCGTCTTTCTGCGTGCCGTCGATGAAGTTCATCGACGGCGAGCCGATGAAGCCGGCGACAAAGCGATTCGCCGGCCGGTCGTAGAGCTCGAGCGGGCTGCCGGTTTGTTCGATGCGGCCGTCGTGCATGACGACGATCTGGTCGGCCATCGTCATCGCTTCGATCTGGTCGTGCGTGACGTAGACCGACGTGGTTTTCAGCCGCTGGTGCAGCTCCTTGATTTCGGTGCGCATGGCCACGCGCAACTTGGCGTCGAGGTTGGAGAGCGGCTCGTCGAAGAGAAAGACCTGCGGATCGCGCACGATGCAGCGCCCCATCGCGACACGCTGTCTTTGTCCGCCAGACAACTGGCGCGGAAAACGGTCGAGCAGCGGCGCCAAGCCGAGGATGCCGGCGGCCTTGCCGACACGCTCATCGATGAACGCCTTGTCCTTCTTGGCCAGGGTCAGCGAGAACGCCATGTTGTCGCGCACTGTCATGTGCGGGTAGAGCGCGTAGTTCTGGAACACCATCGCGATGTCGCGCTCTTTGGGCGGCACCTGGTTGACGACCTTGTCGGCGATCGCGATCTCGCCGCCGCTGATGTTCTCCAGCCCCGCCACCATGCGCAGCAGCGTGCTCTTGCCGCAGCCCGAGGGGCCGACGAGCACGGTGAACGAGCCGTCGGGGATCTCGATCGAGACGCCATGCAGCACGGCGGTTTCGCCGAAGCGCTTCTGCACGTTGCGGATGCTGACACTGGCCATTGCAGGGTTTCTTTCCCGTTGCCGTTTCCCGGACGCGAGTTGTATGATGACCCGATCACCATGTCAATTGCGGTATTTACCCCAGGCCCGCAGAAACTGCAAACGACGCGCCTGTCGGACCGGCTGGCGGCGCTGATCGAGGCCCAGATCGATGGCGGCGAGATCGCCACCGGCGCCCGCCTGCCGACAGAGCAGCAATTGGCGGTGGCTCACGGTGTTTCGCGCACGGTCGTGCGCGAAGCGGTGCACCAGCTCAAGTCACAAGGCCTGGTGCGCTCGCGCCAGGGTTCGGGCGTCTTCGTCACCGAGCCGCCGGCGCACCGCGCGCTGGCCTTCGACCCGATGCTGCTGGAATCGATGGACGCTGTGGTGCAGATGGTCGAGCTGCGGCGCGTGATCGAAGGCGAGATGGCAGCGCTGGCGGCCACGCGCGCCACACGCGCGCAGCAGGCGGCCTGCAAGCGCGCGCTGCTCGCCATCGACGCCGCCACCGAGCGCGGCGAGCTCGGCGTCGAAGAAGACCTCGCGTTTCACCGCAGCGTTGGCGAGGCCACGGGCAACCTGCAGTTCGTGCGCCTGCTCGGCATCCTGGAGGCGTATCTGCGCGACGCAATGACGGTGACCAAGGGCTATGAGTCCAAGCGCGCTGACTTCATGGCCCAGGTGCGGCGCGAGCACCGCGCCATCCTCACCGCGGTACTGTCCGGCGACCCGAAGGCCGCGCGCGCTGCGGCGATCGAACATCACCTGAACGGCGAGCGCCGGCTGATCGTCAGCGGGGTGATCAAGCCGTCGCGCGTGAAGGCGCGGCGCTGAGCCCAACATGACACGCAGACTTCCGTTCGCCCTGAGGTATCGAAGGGCCTCGCAAATGGGCTCCCTTCGATCCCTCAGGGCGGTCGGAACAGCCACCTCAGCCCGAACGGAATCGGAGCGACGCTGATGCCGAAGTTCGCCGCCAACCTGTCGATGCTCTACACCGAGCATGGTTTTCTCGATCGATTTGCTGCCGCGGCGGCCGACGGCTTCAAAGCCGTCGAATACCTGTTCCCCTACGAATACCCCGCCGCCGAGCTCGCCGCGCGCTTGAGAGCAAATGGCTTGCAGCAGGTGCTGTTCAACGCGCCGCCCGGCGATTGGGCGAAGGGCGAACGCGGCACCGCCTGCCTGCCCGGCCGCGAAGCCGAATTCCGCGGCGGCGTGCAACGCGCGATCGACTACGCGCGTGCGCTCGGTTGCCCACGCATCCACCTCATGGCGGGCCTCGCGCCGCAAAACGCCGACCGCGCGGTGCTGCGCAAGACCTACCTCGCCAACCTCACGTGGGCGGCCGCGCAGGCGCTGGACCTCAACTTCCTGATCGAGCCGATCAACACGCGCGACATCCCGGGCTTCTTCCTGAACCGCCAGGACCACGCCCACGAAGTCGTGCAGGAGGTCGGCGCTCCGAACCTCAAGGTGCAGATGGACCTGTACCACTGCCAGATCGTCGAAGGCGATCTGGCCAAGAAGATCGAGCTGTACTTGCCGACGGGCCGAGTCGGCCACTTCCAGATTGCCGGCGTGCCCGAGCGGCAAGAGCCGGACGTGGGCGAGATCAACCACCCGTACCTGTTCGATCTGATCGATCGGCTGGGCTACGACGGCTGGATCGGTTGCGAGTACCGGCCGAAGGGCAACACGTCGGCAGGGCTCGGTTGGCTTCAACGTTACAGAACTTCGACATGAAAATTCTCATCACTGGCGGTGCCGGTTTCATCGGTGCGCGGCTCGCACGCACACTGCTTTTGCGCGACGCGCTCGCGGGTCGGCGCATCGAAAAACTCGTGCTCGCCGACCAATTCGCAGCGCCGTCTGACCTCGTAGCCGATATGCGCGTGCGTGCGCTCACCGGCCCGCTGCTCGAACAGTGCGCGGGCTTTGCGGCCGAGCGCTTCGACGGTGTGTTCCATCTGGCGTCGGCCGTCAGCGGCGAATGCGAACTCGACTTCGACTTGGGCATGCGCTCGAATCTCGATTCGACGCGCGCGTTGCTCGACGCCTTGCGCAAGGCGGGCAACGTGCCACGGATTGTCTTCTCCAGCTCGGTCGCGGTGTTCGGCCCCGATCCCGGCAAGCCACTGGCGGCCATCGTCGCCGACGACACGCTGCCCGCGCCGCAAACCTCGTACGGCACGCAGAAGCTGATGTGCGAACAGCTGATCGCCGACATGACGCGCAAGGGTTTCATCGACGGCCGCGCGGCACGCTTGATGACGGTGACGGTGCGCCCAGGCAAGCCGAACGCCGCTGCGTCGTCGTTCTTCTCCGGCGTGATCCGCGAGCCGCTGGCCGGTGTGGAGGCGATCTGCCCCGTCGATGCCAGCGTGTCGCACCCAGTGGCCTCACCGGCGCGCACCATCGACGCGCTGATCCGAATCTACGAAGCCTCGCGCGACGAACTGCAAGGCCGCCTGGCGCTCAACCTGCCGGCGTTGAACGTCACCGTGCAGCAGATGCTCGATGCGCTCGAAGCCGTGGCCGGCCCGAAGGTGCGTGCGCTGGTCAAGTTCGAGCGCGATGAGCGCATCGCCGGCATCGTGGCGAACTGGCCGAAGGGCGCGAGTTCGGCGCGCGCCGATGCGTTGGGCTTGAAAGCCGACGCTTCGTTCGAAGACATCATTCGTCAATACATCGCCGACCAGAAAGTCTCTCTCGCATCATGAACACCGTCGACTTGAAGAACCGCGTGGCCGTGATTACCGGTGGCGCCCAAGGCATCGGATTTGCCGTGGCCGAGCGCTTCATCGCCTCGGGCGCGAAGGTCGTGCTGTGGGACATCGATGCCGCGCTGCTGGCCAAGGCGCAGAGCGCGCTGGGCGCTGCGGCGAGCACGGCCGCCGTCGAACTCACGGACGCCGCCGCGGTGGGCGCCGCCACAGCCGCCGCGATCGCCGCGCATGGCCGCATCGACATCCTCGTCAACAACGCCGGCATCACCGGCGGCAACGCGCCGACCTGGGAACTCACGCCGGACATCTGGCGACGCACGATCGAGGTCAACCTCGTCGCGCCCTACCTCACCTGCCATGCGATCGCGCCGGCGATGATCAAGCAGGGCTACGGCCGCATCGTCAATGTGGCCTCCGTCGCCGGCAAGGAAGGCAACCCCAACGCCAGCCACTACAGCGCCAGCAAAGCCGGGTTGATCGCACTGACCAAATCACTCGGCAAGGAACTCGCCACCAAGGGCATCCTCGTCAACGCCGTGGCGCCGGCAGCGGCGAAGACGGCGATGTTCGATCAGATGAAGCCCGAGTTCATCGACTACATGCTGTCGAAGATCCCGATGGGCCGTTTTGTCGAGCCGAAAGAAATTGCCGCGGCGATCACCTGGCTGGCCAGTGAGGACTGCTCGTTCACCACCGGCTCGGTGCTCGACCTTTCCGGCGGGCGCGCGACCTACTGACTCTTGCAAGTGCCGATTCGGCTCAAACCGTAGCGCCAAACTCCAACAAACCCAGTGCCGCGGCGCGGGCCACCGCCTCGGCGCGCGTCGATGCATCGAGCCGCCCATAGACCACCGCGAGGTGGTCTTTGACCGTGCGCTCGGCAATGCCCAGATCGGCGGCGATGGCACGACTGGTCAGGCCCCGCGCAATGCGTTGAAGCACCGCGGTCTGGCGCTCGGTAAACCTGAGCGCAGCGGCAAGTTCCCCGCGCGCGGGGAAATAAGGCTCGCCATCGAGTACCCGCCCGAGCACACCGACCATCGCATCGGGCTCCAACGATTTGGGCGCGAAGCCCATGCAGCCCAGGGCCATCGCACGGTCGATCGCGCGGGCGTCCTCGCTGCCCGAGACGATGACGCAGGCCAGCGTGGGCCACGTGGCGCGCACCTCGGCGGCAAGCGCAAGGCCATCGCGGTCGGGCAATTTCAGGTCGATCAGGATCGCATCGAAGCGTGCATCTGCGCTCAGCAGCGCCAGCGCTTGCGCCGCGCTGCCCGCGCCGGTACAGCGCACGCCGGCCAGGCCGGCTTCGAGCGCGACGATCAAACCCTGGCGGTAGATCGGGTGGTCTTCGGCCAGTAGAACCTGGGTGGTGAAGGGCTGTGGCATCGGCCGCGATGGTAGTGCGCCGCGCTGCGCGGCGCGACACGGTCGTTCGGGCGCCTGTGTGAAAACGCAGTGCGCTCGCTGGCTTGTTCCACAGCGCCAAAACAAATCGCACCGCGCGTGTCGCAGGTCACGCCGCGGCCTGCCGCGACGGCCCGCACCCGTTCGATCGGCCGTTCCTCGCCCGTGCGATCGAAACAGAGACTGCGCCCGCTCCCAGAGCTAGCGCTTGTCCTACCGTCATCTTTCATCACGCACAAGGAATCCCGCACCATGAATTCGATCCGCGCCCTTCAATTTACGCTGGCCACGCTCAGCCTGGCAGCGATCGCCGCCTGCGGCGGCGACGCCATCGCGCCACCGACCATCGTCACCGACCCTGCCAATGTCACCGTGGGTGAAGGCGGCAACGCCACATTCACCGTCGCCGCCATCGGCGCCGACCCGCTGGCCTACGCCTGGCTCAATGCCGCCGATTCGTCGCCGATCCCCGGCGCCAGCAGCGCGACACTGGCGCGCAATGCGGTCTCGCTGGCCGACTCCGGCACGGCCTTCAAGGTGCGCGTCGGCAACGCTGGCGGCGAGGTGATGAGCGCCAATGCGACGCTGACGGTCAATGAGCGTGCATGGAGCTCGCGCTTCGATGTCGCGGGCGATGTGCGCAATGCCGCAACCGTTGCGGACAGCAATGGCCACACCCATCTGCTCACGGTGAATGGCAACGCGACCAGCGCCGACGTGATGGCGCATCTCAAGCTCAAGCTCGCCGATTCGACGCAGGCCAGCTTTCTGTCGCAGGCCGCCAGCCTGCAAGCCGCCGACACGCTGAGCGACCCCACCACCTCGATCGCTGCTGCGGCCAACAGCGCGGGCCATGTGATGGCCGTCTGGCACCGCAACGGCGTGGTCGGTGCCGCGCTCTACACGCCGGCCAGCGACCCCACCACGACTGGCACCTGGCAACTGCTGCCGACCCGTATTTCGAGCATCACAAGTGGCAGCGCGCGCGACCCGGCGGTCGTGGCCGTGGGCAATACCGGCTTCGAGTTCGTCTGGCGCGAACAGACCGGCTCGAGCGAGCAGTACGACATCATGGCGCGGCACTACACCATTGCTGGCGATGCGCTGGGCCCGGTCGCGAACATCGAGTCGAACGACCAGGAGACCCAGGCCCCACGCATCGTCGCCGACGCCGCCGGCAACCTGCTCGCCGCCTGGCGCTTTGCCGGCGCGGGCGTGGTCATCAACCGGCGCCTGTCCGGCGCGGCCTGGGCCACCGCGACGACGGTGGTCGAGGGCGCCAGCGGCTACCTGCTCGACCAACTGAAAGGCAACGCTGCGGGCAAGGCGATCGTGCTGGCAAGCGACCGCATCGGCCACGCCTCGTTCATTCAGCTCGACCTGGCAGCCCCCAACCCGATGGTCGGCGCGGGCGGCGTCATCGCCTTCGGCTCGGCGGCCGACGCGTTTGTCTTTCCCGATGGCCGCATGCACATCTTCGGTGTCTCGGTCGATGCCGACAGCGGCAACAGCTCGCGCCTGGTCCATTGGAACTATGTGCCAAATACAGGCTGGAGCGGCGCCAATCCGGTGAGCGAGATTTCCAACCATGACTTCATCGCCAGCGGCTGGGGGGTTCGCAACCCCTACGTGGCCGGTGCCGACGCCCAGGGCAACCTGCTGCTGACCTGGGAAGAACGCGACAGCGCTTCGGGCGGGCTGGGCCGCGTCCAGACGCGCCGCTTGCACGCCGGGCTGAACCAGTGGCGCAGCATCACCGCGGTAGCCACCGGGGCGGGCACGGACCACCGCAGCCCGATCGCGGCCGTGGCCCCGGACGGCTCGGGCACCGTCGTCTTCCGCAATCAGGTGAGCGGAGGCGGCGGCGCAGCCAACTTCCGCTGAAGCTTTGCTTCTCGCTGCGCGTGAGAGCATCGCGGGCATGGCACCCAACGCTGCCCGCGAGGCCGAACTCGCCGCGCTCTTCCAGCGCGGCCTCGCCGAACGCCTGCGGCGCCAGGACCGCGTGCATGTGCATGCCACGGCGCTGCTGGCCCAGGCCGGCAGCGACCCGTTTTGGCATCCGCGCGGCAAAGTACTCCAGGCCTGGGGCGAGATCTACCGGGGCCAGGCCGATGCCGGCGAAGCCACCGCCCTGCTGGCCCTGGACGCGATGCAAACACTGGGCGATGCGAGCGGCGCGGCAGCCGCCGGCGACATCCTCGTTGGCGGCCAGATGCTGCGCGGCGACTATGCAGGCGCCGCCGCGACCTTGCAGCGCGCCCTGGCCTTGCCGCGCGCGGCGCGCTCAGCGCTCGAGCGGGCCATCAGCATCGGCCGCATGGCGGTGGTCAACGAGCGCTGGGGCAAGTTCGACGAGGCCCTGCGCTGGCACTACCGGAGCATTGCGGCCGCGCGCGATGCCGGCGATACCGCCTACGAGGCCACCGCGCTGGGGGCCACCGGCGGCCTACAGCTCAGCCTGCAAAACCTCGACGACGCCGCCACCCTGTGCGAGCACGCCTGGCAGATCGTGCAAGCCGAGGGGTCGGACTGGACCAACACCTGGTCGCTGGTGGCGATGAATTGGCTGATGGTGCTGCACTTCCAGCAGCGCCATGACGAAGTGCTGCCCCTGGTCGATGCCATCGACGCCGCCGAGGCGCGTCTGCCGCGCAGCATGGCCTTCAAACGCAAGCTGCTACTGGCCATGGTGCTGGCCGCGGCGAACGAGACAGGGCGTGCGCAAAGCCTGCTCGATCAAGGCCTGGGCTTAAGCCGTCAGGATGCGGCAGCACCGATCGAATGGGTCTGGACCCAGGCCCGCCTGTGGAACCGCGCCGGCCGGCATGCCGAGGCCCTGCGCGTGTGCGAAGCCCATCAGCGTGCCAGGGCCGAAGGCCGCTTGGCCGAATCGGACCTGCCCTCCGATGTGGTCGGGCTGAAGACAGAAGCTGCATTGGCGCATGAAGCGCTGGGCCAGTACGCCGCGGCGCTGCAAGCGCAGCGCGCGGTGACCGCGGCCGAGCGAGAGCTGGTCGGCGCGGCGACGCGCGCGCGCCGCCTCACGCTGCAAATCCAGTTCGAGCTCGAATCGAGCCAGCGCGAGCGCGACGAGGCCGTCGAGCGCGAGCACGAAGCCGAACGCGAGCAGGCGCGGCTGGGCGAGTTGAACGCCGCATTGCGCGAGGCGGATCTGGCGAAGTCGCGCTTCCTCGCCGCCGCCAGCCACGATCTGCGCCAGCCGATTCACGCCCTGGGGTTGCAGCTCGCGCACCTGCGCAGTTGCGTCGTCGATGCCGAGAGCGTGGCCATCGCCCAGCGCATGGAGCGCGCGATCGGCTCGCTCAACGGCATGTTCAATACCCTGCTCGATATCTCGCGCATGGATGCCGGCGTGGTGGCGCCGAGGCGCCAGACGCTGGCGCTGCGGCCCTTCATGGCGCGCCTGGCCGAAGAGTTTGCCGCGCTGGCCCAGGCCAAGGGCCTGCGCCTGGCGCTGCATGTGCGCACCGATGGCCGCGCGCATACCGACAGCGACCCGGCGCTGTTGGAAAGCCTGGTGCGCAACCTGCTCTCCAATGCGCTCAAATACACCGCGCAGGGCGGCGTGCTGCTGGCGCTGCGCCCGCAGGGCGGCGGCTGGCGCCTGGAGGTCTGGGACAGCGGCCCCGGCATCGCGCCCGAAGAGCAGGAGCGCGTCTTCGAGGAGTTCTACCAGATCGGCAACCCCTCGCGCGACCGCTCGGGCGGCCTGGGCCTGGGCCTGGCGATCGCGCGGCGCGTGGCGCGGCTGCTCGAACACCCGCTGCAATTGCACTCGCGCGTCGGGCACGGCACGCGCTTTTCGATCGACCTGCCGCGCATCGAAGCCGCCGAGCCGGCAGCGCCCGAAGCCTGCCGAAGCGCAACAGGGTGCGAGCCTGACGATTGCCATCATCGAAGACGACAGCGAAGTCCGCGACAGCCTGGCCGCACTTTTGCGCCGCTGGGGCCACGCGGTGCTGGCCGGCGCCAGCAGCGAGGAGTTGCTGCGCGAGCACGCCGCGGCACCGCGCGCGATCGATGCGGTGATTGCCGACTACCGGCTGCGCGGCGAGCAGCGCGGCGATGCCCAGGTGCGCGCCTTGTTCGAGGCCCTCGGTACCCAGGCGCCCGCCCTCATCGTCACCGGCGATACCGCACCGGAGCGCCTGCTGGCTTTGAGCGCATGCGGTTTTCCGTGGCTGTCCAAGCCGGTCAAGCCGGCGCGCCTGCGCAGTTGGTTGGGATCATTGGCTCATCCTGCGAGCGTCTGAGGCTCAGGTACCGGATAAGCGTGCCACCCAGGGCGCCGACGCCCGGTACGGCACTGCCACCACCGCCGGAGGTGGCCAAGTCAAGGACAATCGTCGGGAGCAGGGTATCAGTCGCCGAGCGCGCGCCAGCGCTGCAGCAGCTCGCTGTAGTCGCGCCGCGATTCGTCGTACGCCGCCGCGAAGCCGCTGCTCCTGCAGCCGCCGCGTTCGCGCACGAGTTGCGCGCCGGCCACTGCGCCGAGCTTGCGCGACAGCTCGCGCAGCTCAGGCGTGTAGGTCTGCTGCACCTGCTTGCCGAGCGCGCCGTGCCAGTCGGTGGCGCGGCCGCGGGGACACAAACGATCGAGCGCGCTCATCAGGTCGGCCTGGAACACCATCTCGCCCATCAGCACGCCGGCCGGGTCGTCCTCGGCTTGGGGTGCCGGCGCGAACGCCGACCTCGCCGCGGCGCTCACGCTGGCCGCGGTGGCGACCGCCAGCACAACAGCTCGGGCCAAATGCAGCGCGGTTTGGGCAAAGGGGTCGGACATGAACTCAGTCTAGGTAGCCGCCCGGCCGCGCACCATGCCTCAAGCTGGGGGAGGCAGGCGGGCGGCGCGGGCGCGGGTGACGGTCTGGCCGCCCTCGCCCCAGTTGTCCGGATCGACCTCGTCGATGATCACCGTGACGCTGTCGCGCCGCTTGTCGAGCACGGCCTGCACAACATCGGTCACGCCGGCGATCAACGCGGCCTTTTGTTCGGCCGTCGTCGGCGTGGCGCGGCGCGCAATGCGGATGGTGACGAGGGGCATCGCGCGCCGCCCGGCTTACTTCTTGGTGGCCTTGGCCTGGCCAACCACCTCAAGCCGCGCGTCGACAACGCCCGCCTTGGTCATGCCGATCTTGCGTGCGGCGCCGCTGGTCAGGTCGCCGATGCGGTCCGGGGTCGCCGGGCCGCGGTCATTGACGCGCACGACGACGCTCTTCTTGTTGGCCAGGTTCGTGACCTTGACGCGCGTGCCGAAGGGCAGCGTCTTGTGCGCCATCGTCATCGCGTTCACATTGAAGCGCTCGCCGCTGGCCGTCTTGCGGCCGTTGAACTTGGCGCCGTAGTGGGCCACTTTGCCTTCGCTGGCGTCACCGCTGGCAGCGGCGGGCGCGGCCATCTTGGGTGCGGGTGCGGGTGCGACGGCGGGCGCGGGCGCGGCCATCGGGGCGGGGGCGGGCATGGCAGCCGGGGCCGAAGCGGCCAATTGGGCGTGAGCCGCGCCGACGGTGGCGAACGCGGCGCAGGCCGCGAGCAGAGTGAAGCGCAAATTCATCGAGCAAAGTCTCCAGGACAAGAGGTGAGAGCGCGGACGCCGAGATGTGAGGCCGTGGTGTGAGGCCGCCGCGCGGGCGAAGATCGTGCGGCGGCTGACACAAATCATAGGGCCTGCTGACCTTGCGACTTGCGGCGGCGTTTCTTGTCGCCGTTGTTGCCGCAGTCGCCGCAATCACACGGCGTGACATCGCAATGCCGAAGCTCCGAGCCGTCGCAGGGCAGGTCGCAAGGCGCATCGCACGAGCCGCGCTGCCTTGTGCGCGTGGCGCTGGCGTGATGGCGTGCAAAGGTGTCGCCGCAGCGTTCCAGCCGCCGCTGCAGCAAGAGCAGGCCGCGGGGCGCGCCGAAACGGCGGATCACGCGCTCCGCAAACGCCGAGCAGCTCTGGCCGCCGCCGTGCACTCGCATCGCGCAGGCGAAGCCCTTGCGCGGCGAGACATAGCGACGGTAGGCGCCGACGCCCAGCAAGGCGAACGCCTTCAACGCAGCCTACCGCTCCGTGACGCCCAGCTTGTCGAGCAGCCCGTTCAACTCATCGAGCGAGCCGAAGGCGATGGCGATCTCGCCTTGTTCGCCCCATTTGGTTTTGCGCATCACGCGGATGTCGACTTGCGCGGTGAGTTTGTCGGCGAGCGTTTCTTCCAGGCGCGTGATGTCGCGCGACTTGGCGGGTTTGGTGCGGGCCGACGGCGACGGCCTGCCGCTGGCGCCGCCGAGCGTGTGGGCGACGAGCTTTTCGGTCTCGCGCACCGAGAGCTTCTTCGCGTTGACCTCGCCGGCCGTGAGGATCTGCTGTGCCGCATCGAGCGCCAGCAGTGCGCGCGCGTGGCCCATTTCGATGTCGCCGGCCATCAGCATCTGCTGCACCGGCGCGGTCAGGTTCAACAAGCGCAGCAGGTTGCTGGCGGCGCTGCGCGAGCGGCCCACCGCTTGCGCCGCCTGCTCGTGCGTGAGATGGAACTCATCGACCAGGCGCTTCAAGCCTTGCGCTTCCTCGAGCGGGTTCAGGTCTTCGCGCTGGATGTTCTCGATCAGCGCCATCACCGCCGCGGCCTCGTCGGCCACGACCTTCACCAGCACCGGCACTTCATCCAGGCCGGCCAGCTTGGCCGCGCGGAAGCGCCGCTCGCCGGCGATGATTTCGTAGCGGCCGGCGCCGGTGCCACCGATCGGCCGCACCAGCACCGGCTGCATCACGCCCTGCGACTTGATGCTCTCGGCCAGCTCGTACAGCGAGCCCTCGTCCATGCGCGTGCGCGGCTGGTACCGGCCCGGCTGCAAGACGCTGAGCTTCAACACGCTCGGCTCGCCGCTCGGCGCCGCGGCCCCGGGCGCGTTGCTGGCCGTCGGCCCGAGCAACGCTTCGAGGCCCATGCCGAGGCCTTTGGGTCGGTTCTTCAGTGCCATGTCAGGTCCGCCCGGCCGCCCGAAGGATTTGACGCGCCCCTCGGGGGCCGCGAGCGCAGCGAGCTTGGGGTTGTTGTGTCGCGCGATTGTGTGTCAGATGCCGAGCCGTTCGAGTAACGATCGGCCCTCAGGCCAATCGCCGAGCCCCGAATCACCATTGACGTGCCCGCACGCACCGATGTCCACACGCTCGGCGCCCCACTCTCGCGCCATCTTTGCGCTGCGTTCGGGCGCGCCGTACGGATCGTCACGGCTCGTCACCACTGTCGCCGCAAACGGCAGCCGCTGTCGCATGATCGGCCGCCAGGGCAGCAGGTTGGGCGGCATGTCCTCGCGCTCGATGTCCGGCGGTGCCACGAGCAGCGCGCCCTTGACCCGCGCGGTGTGCTGCGAGTGCGCCGCCCAGGCGGCGACGAGCTGGCAGCCCAGGCTGTGCGCAGCCAGCAGCGCCGGCCGCTCGTCTTCGAGCAACACCTCTTCGAGCCGCGCCATCCAGTCGCCGCGTTTCGGCCACAGCCAGTCACTCTGCACGACGCGTGTGTCTCCGTGCTGCGACTCCCACAACGTTTGCCAATGTCCGGGCCCGGAATCGAGCCAGCCGGGCAGCAAGAGGACACGCAGCGGACTCTTCGTCATGGTCGGTCGCGCGTCGGATGCTTCATTCATTTATCCTAGCGCCATGAAAAAGCACACCGTCTTCGTCGATGGCCAGGAAGGCACCACCGGCCTGCGCATCCACGAGTACCTGGCCCAGCGCAGCGACATCGAGCTGTTGAAGATCGACGCCGACAAGCGCAAGGACGCGGCCGAGCGCGCGCGCCTGCTCAACGCCGCCGACGTGGCCTTCCTCTGCCTGCCCGACGCGGCCGCCAAGGAGGCCGTGGCCCTGGTCACGAACCCGAACACGTGCGTCATCGACGCCAGCACCGCGCACCGCGTCGCCCCGGGTTGGGTGTTCGGCATCCCGGAACTCGCGCCGGGCCAGCGCGAGGCGCTGAAGAAGGCCAAGCGCATCGCCAACCCCGGCTGCCACTCGACCGCGTTCATCGCGGCGCTGCGCCCGCTGGTCGATGCCGGCATCGTGCAGCCGTTCCTGCCGGTGACGGCGACCTCGATCACCGGCTATTCGGGTGGCGGCAAGAAGATGATCGAGGAGTACCAGGCGGCAGGCCGTGCGCCGCAACTCGATGCGCCGCGGCCGTATGGCTTGAAGTTGAGCCACAAGCACGTGCCGGAGATGATGGCCTACACCGGCTTGACGGTGAAGCCGGTGTTCATGCCGATCGTCGGACCGTTCTACAAAGGCCTGGCCGTCAGCGTGCCGCTGCAGCTCTCACACCTGAAGCCCGGCACCGACGGCGCCGCGCTGGTGCGCGCCTTCGAGCGCCACTACGAGGGCGAGCGTTTCATCCGCGTCATGCCGCTCGGCGACCCGGCCGTCACCGAGCCGAATTTCTTCGACGTGCAGGGCAGCAACGACACCAACCGCATCGACATCTTCGTTTTTGCGGACGACCAACAGGCGATCGTCATTGCGCGCGAAGACAACCTCGGCAAGGGTGCAAGTGGCGCGGCGGTGCAGTGCATGAACCTGCACCTCGGCTGCGACGAGGCACTCGGACTCTAAGCCGTGAGCCCCCACGCTCGCTGCGTTCGCTGCCGTCCGAGGGGGCGCTCAGCTCGCTTGGGGCGGCCCGGCGCTCGCTGACATGGACCGCGTTGACGCGCTGGTCATCGGCGCCGGCGTCATCGGCCTGGCCGTCGCGCGCGAACTCGCGCTCGCCGGCCACGAGGTCATCGTGGTCGACAAGGCCGAAGGCATCGGCACCGGCACCAGCTCGCGCAACAGCGAAGTGATTCATGCCGGTCTGTACTACCCGCGCGGCTCGCTCAAAGCGCAGCTCTGCGTCGAGGGGCGCGAGGCGCTGTACACGTACTGCGAAACGCATGGCGTGCCGCACCGGCGTTGCGGCAAGCTGGTGGTGGCGGTGGATGACAGCGAGATCGGGGCGCTCGAAGCGCTGCACGCGCAGGCGATGGCCAACGGCGTCGCCGACGTACGCATGATCAGCGGTCAAGCCGCACAGGCGATGGAGCCGGCCGTCACCGCCATAGCGGCGCTGCACTCACCTTCCACCGGCATCATCGACAGCCACGCCTACATGCTCGCGTTGCAAGGCGAGGCCGAAGACGGCGGCGCGGCGTTTGCATTTCACAGCCCGTTTGACGGCGCCACCGTGACGCCTGATGGCTTCGAGGTGCGCATCGGCGGCGCCGAGCCAATGCGCCTGTCCACGCGCCTGTTGATCAATGCGGGCGGATTGTTTGCGAGCCAAGTCGCATCGCGCATCGGCGGCCTCGACGCCCAGCACGTGCCGCGCACACGCTGGTGCAAAGGCCACTATTTCTCGCTCACCGGCCGCGCGCCGTTCTCGCGCCTGGTCTATCCAATGCACAACCGCGCCGGCCTCGGCACGCATTTCACGCTCGACCTCGGCGGCCAGGGCCGCTTCGGACCGGATGTGGAGTGGCTGGCCGACGGAGCCGCGGAGGATTACGCCGTCGACGTCTCACGCGCCGCCACGTTCGCGCGCGACATCCGCCGCTACTGGCCGGCCATGCGCGACGACGCCCTCGCGCCGGCCTACACCGGCTTGCGGCCGAAGATCGTCGGCCCGGGCGAGCCGGCGGCCGACTTCCGCATCGATGGGCCCGAGGTGCATGGCGTGCCAGGGCTCGTGAACCTGTTCGGCATCGAGTCGCCGGGCCTCACCGCGTCGCTCGCGATCGGCGCGCTCGTGGCGCGTCGATCGCTGAGCCCGTCCGACTGATCCACTCGGCCCAGTAGTCGATGCAGGCGCGGATCTTCGGCAGGCGCTGGCGCGCGCTCGCCGTGACGGCGTAGATCGGTATCGGCTGCACGTCCACGCAGTCCGCCAGCACCGGCACGAGCCGGCCCTCGCGCACCAGCGGCTCGGCGACAAGCGTGCCCAGCCGGCCAATGCCCAGGCCCTGCAGCACGAGGTTGGCGGCCAGGCCGGTGTCGTTGCTGCGCCAATCGCCCTCGACCGCGATGGTCAGCGCCTGCCCATCGATGACGAAGGGCCATTGGTTCAGGTGCGAGACGGCGCTGTTCGTGACCAGCCGGTGTTGTGTGAGTTCGCGTGGGTGCGCCGGCAGCCCGGCCTGCGACGCATAGGCCGGCGCGGCGTACAGCGCGCGGCCCAGGCGGCCGATCTCGCGCGCGACCATCGTCTCGGGCAGCGTCGCCGCGGTGCGGATCGCGATATCGATGCCCTCGCGCGCGAGATCCACCAGCCGGTCGCCGACCTCGAGGTCGATGTGCACTTTCGGGTGGCGCTCGGCCAGACCCGCCAGGCTGGGCAGCAGCAGGTACTGGGCGACCACGGTGCTGGCCGCCACGCGAACGCGTCCGCTGGCCTCGCGCGCCTTGTTCGCGAAGTCCCCTTGCAGCTCTTCGAGCGTGGCGCACAGACGCTGGCAGTAGGCAAGAAAGGTTTCGCCTTCAACCGTCAGCGCCAGGCCATGCGTGGAGCGATGGATCAGGCGCGCGCCGCAAGTCCTTTCGATGCGCGACAGCGCGCGCGAGATCTGGCTCACCGGCACATCGCGCTCTCGCGCCACAGCCGACAGCGTGCCCAGCGCGGCCACGCGCGCAAACAGATTCAAGTCGTCGAACGCCAGGCCATTCATGGCGGCATGGTAGGTGCGCCGGCGTTGCGCTGCCCGCAACAACGATTTGAAGCGGGTGCCGTTTCCGCGGGCGCCGTGACTGCCTAGAGTGAATGCACATCGTCCAGCTACAGGAGCCCGTCATGACCAACGCCCCCCTCACGAGCACGCTCGGCCTCACGGCGCAACAGTACGCACGGCTGTTGGATCAGGCCAAGGCAGAAGCGCGGCGCCTGCGCCGCCAGGCGATCGACAGCGCCCTGGACACGCTGATCGACGCAGCACGTGCGGCGATCGGTGCCCGTCGCCGCGCCATTCCGGCGCGGCCCACGCTCAGTGCTTGCGCCCCGTCGCGTTCGCCAACACATCGGCCCCCGTCATGCCGGCAAACAACTGCGCAGCCTTCAGCTTGATCTCCAGCAGCTCGTTCGCGTTGACCGAGAAGCCGCCGGTGGTCTTGTTGACCTCGACGCTGAACTCGACGTCTTTGCCGCTGTGCGTCAGCGTGCCGCTGGTGAACTCATAGTCGGCGCTGTCCCAGGGCAGGCCGCGCTTGGCCACGTCCCAGTCCTTGTATTCGACCTTCAGGATGTCGCCGCTGGCCAGGTCGAGCATGCCACTGCCGTGGATGACCTCGTCGGTCTGTTCGACCGTGACCGCGATGGGTACTTTCAGCTCCATGACAGTACCGCCTCTCGATGTGTGATGGGCTCAATTCTCGCACCCGGTGTGCGAGCCGCCGGCTTGGCGTAAGTTCCGCCCCGTGAGCGCGACCGACTGGTGTCGGCCGCAGCCATCACGCAGGAGAACCCGCCATGAACGAACGACATCCAGAGATCGATGCGATCGTCATCGGCGCCGGCCAGGCCGGCCCGTCGATGGCCGCCCGCTGCGCCAAGCAAGGCTTGAAAACGGTGCTGATCGAACGTGGGCCGCTCGGTGGCACCTGCGTCAACAACGGCTGCGTGCCGACGAAAACCTGGGTCGCCAGTGCGCGCGCGGCGCAGGTGGCGCGGCGCGCGGCCGAGTGGGGCGTGGTGCTCGACTCGCCGGTGCGCGTGGACATGGCCGCAGTGCGCGCGCGCAAGGACAAGATCATCGCCGCCTCGCACCAATCGCTCGCCAGTTGGCTCGGCAGCACGCCGAACCTCACGGTGGTGCAAGGCGATGCGCGGTTCACCGGGCCGCACACGGTGCAGGTGGGCGACACCACGTACACCGCGCCGCGCATCTTCCTCAACGTCGGCGGCGCTCCTTTGCGGCCGGCGATGCCCGGGCTGGATCAAGTCCACGCGCTGGACAACCGCGGCATCCTCGAACTCGATGCCGTGCCCGAGCATCTGGTGGTGATCGGAGGCAGCTACATCGGCCTCGAGTTCGCGCAGATCTTTCGCCGTTTCGGCGCGCAGGTGACGGTGTGCGAGATGGGGCCGCGGGTCATTGGCCGAGAGGACGAAGAGGTATCGACGGCCGTTGCGCAGGTGCTCGAACGCGAGGGCATCGTCATTCGCGCCAACGCCAAGTGTTTGTCGGTCTCGCGCGACGGGGCGAACGGTGTGCGCGTCAATACATCGTGTGAAAGCGGTGAGCCCGACGTGACTGGCTCGCACCTGCTGCTCGCGGTCGGCCGCAGACCCAACACCGCCGATCTCGGCCTCGACGCCGCCGGCATCGCCACCGACGCGCGCGGCTTCATCACCGTGGATGAGCAGTTGCGCAGCACCAGTGCGGCCGGCGTCTGGGCCTTGGGCGACTGCAACGGCCGCGGCGCTTTCACGCACACCTCGTACAACGACTTCGAGATCGTCGCGGCGAATCTGTTCGACAACGATCCGCGACGGGTCGGCGACCGCATCCCCGTCTATGCGCTCTTCACCGATCCGCCGCTGGCGCGCATCGGCATGAGCGAGAACGAGGTGCGTGACAGCGGCAAACCGGCGCTCGTGGCACGCATGCCGATGAGCCGCGTCGGCCGCGCGCGCGAGGCCGGCGAGACGCAGGGCTTCATGAAGGTGCTGGTCGATGCGCAAACGCAGCGCATCCTCGGCGCGACGATGCTCGGCCTGAACGCCGACGAGGTGATCCACGGTCTGCTCGATGTGATGGCCGCTGGCCTGCCGTACACGACGATCCGGCGCACGATGCACATCCACCCGACGGTGTCGGAGCTGGTGCCGACGCTGCTCGAAGGATTAAAGCCGTTGACCTGAGTGCCAGAAGGTGCGAACGAATCCGGCGCGGCCGAGCGGTCTGCGCAAACGTGCCCAATCAAGGCGCAAAGCGCAGCCGTAGCTCGGGCTACGGCGAGCATTTGCAACGCGGAGTGGGCGCGTTTGCGCAGGGCGAGCGGGTGTGTCGGGTTTGTTCACACGCTTCTCAGAAGGTTTAGACAAAACAATTAACCTGTGATCCACTTCGCCTGTGAAACGGCGAGGAGGCTCGATGTCCAAAGGCGGACGACCACCGGCGATTGCCGACGACAGGCTTGAGGACGTGCGTGCGGCGGCAGCAGCGCGGCGTGGCGCGACGGTGCAGGAACTGTGCGACGAGTTCGCGCGCCGCACCGGCATCGTGGTGTGCACGGTGACCATGCATCGGGCGCTGATCCGCGCCGGGCTCAAGCGCACGGCAACGCGCGAAGTGCGCGCCGCGCCGCAGGCCAAGCGTTTCGGCTACACCCCGGCGCACCGCAAGCCGTCGGCGGCCGACCGCTACGCGAGTTGCTTGACCGATGCGGAGTGGGCGTTGGCCGCGGTGCTGTTCGAACAGACCGAGGGCAGCCGCGGCCGCCCGGCCAAATACGACCGCCGTGCCATGGTCGATGCCTGCTGCTACGTGCTGCGCACCGGCTGCTCCTGGACGATGCTGCCCAAGTCGTTCCCGCCGTGGCTGGCGGTGCACAAGAGCTTCAGCCGCTGGGCCGAGCAAGGCAAGTTCGAACAGTTGCAGGATCGGCTGCGTCAGCAGTGGCGTGTGCGTCTGAATCGCAACGCCGAGCCGACGGCCGCCGTCATCGACTCGCAGTCCAATCGCATCTCGCCTCAAGGCGGCACCAGCGGCTACGACGCCGGCAAAAAGGTCAAGGGCCGCAAGCGTCACTTGGTGGTCGATACGCTGGGCCTGTTGTTGGCCGTGAGCGTGACGGCCGCAAGCGTGCAGGACCGCGACGGGGCACTCAGCGCTGTGGCCAACGCGTGCACCAAGCATCCCACCATCGAGCGCCTGTATGCCGACTCCGCCTATGCCGGCAAGTGCGCCGAGCGCATCGAACACGACAATGCCATCGCCGTGGAGATCGTGCGCAGACCCGCAGCGGCCGGTGAGTGGGACAACCCGCAGCAGTCGCTGTGGCCCACGGGCGGCGGTGGCTTCGTGATCCTGCCCAAGCGCTGGGTTGTCGAACGCACTCACGCTTGGTTGGAGCGCTCGCGCCGCTTGGTCATGCACCATGACCGCTCCACGCAAAACGCCGCCGCATGGGCTTGGCTGGCTCAGGCGCATATGCTCTTGCATAGACTCGCGGCATCGGGTTGATTTTGTCTAGACCCTGTCAGCCGCGACGCCATCGCAGCGAGCTTGGCCACCGTGTTCATGTTGCGCGCGGTGCCGGCCTTGGCCGAGGGGATCTTCAACTTCGACTCGGCCATGCCGTCCCCGTAGTGCACATAGATTTCTCGCGCACCGAGCTGCAACGCCTCATTGGCCTGGCCGGTGACATGCGCGAGCGCATCGGCGGGCGGCGGCGCATCGAGAAAGATCGCCACCGTGCGGCTCGGCGCTGCGTCGGCAAACGGATTCGCGTGTAGCACCGCGGCCATCTCGGCGGCGGTGCGCACGAGCACACCCACCGGCTTGCCCGCATAGGCCGCGAGCCGCGCTTCGAGCAGCGCTTTGACGTGGCTGGCCGAGCCCTTGAAATCGAAGACCGCATTGCCGCTGGCGATGTAGGTGCGCACGCGCGCGAAGCCACAGGCCTCGCACATCGCCACCAGCTCGGCCATCGGCAACTTGCCGGTGCCGCCAACGTTGACAGCACGCAGCAGGGCCACGTAGGCGGTCATGGAACGGCAGGGCCGGCGCGCATGCGCAGATTCTGGCAGCGCAGCGGCGGTTGTTGATCGCGCGCAAGGCCCTGCCACCGTGGCACATAAAAATGCGCTGCATGCGTCGAAGCGATTGCCGGGTTGCATGGTGGGTGTGGGTCTGCGTTGCCGCGGCATGGCTGCCTGCGTACGCACAGCCCTCCAACACGCCGCCGATGCCCGGTGAGTACCGCGTCGTCGGCGGTCGCGTCGATCGCGGCACCTACACCGGTTGGCGCTTGTTCCACAGTGCGTGCTTCGGCTGCCACGGCGTCGGCGCCGTGGGCACCAGCGTGGCGCCGAACCTGCTGGAGCGCATTCCGACGATGACGCCGCGCGACTTTGCGTCCAAAGTGCTGACGAGCTACCGCCTGGTGTCGCCGGCCGACGAGGGCAGCGCGCAGGCCCGCGAAGCCATCCTGGAAGAAATCCTGCGGCGCGACCGCAGCGCCGCGCGCGGCCAGATCCTGATGCCGGCCTGGAGCGGGCACGCCGACGTGCCGCCGCACGTGCTCGACCTCTACGCCTACCTCACGGCGCGCGCCGCGGGCGATCTGGGGCCGGGCGAGCCGAAGGTGATGCCGCGCACGAAGCGTTGAGTTGTTTTGCCGTTCGGGCTGAGGTATCGAAGCCCTTCGATACCTCAGCCCGAACGGCGCAGCGTCTTACGTTGCCACATTGACCCGGTGCCGCCCATCGCGTTTGGCCTCATAGAGCGCGACATCCGCCCTGGCGATCGTCACAAACGGCGTCGCGTCGTCAGCGCGCCAATCGGTCAGCCCGACCGAAAGCGTCACGGCGAGCGGTTCGCCAGCGCCGTTCTTGCCGTACATCAACGGCATCTTCAACAAGTCTTCGGCGCGCATGCGCGCCACCTCGGGCGTGGCGCCGGGCAGGGCGAGGATGAACTCTTCACCGCCCCAGCGCGCGCACAGGTCACCCGGCCGCAAATGGTTCTTCAGCGCCCAGCCGAGCACGCGCAGCGCTTCGTCGCCGGCAGCGTGGCCGTGCGTGTCGTTGACGCGCTTGAAGTGGTCGATGTCCATCACCATCAGCGCCAGCGGCGCGTTGTTGCGCTGCGCGCGCTGCACCATGCGCCGCCACGCGTCTTCGAAGGTGCGGCGGTTCGGCAAATCGGTGAGGGCGTCGGTGTTGGCCTGCGCGGCCACGCGGCGCAACAACTGGCTGACATGCAGGCTGATCAAACCATAGCCTTGCAACAGGTGCGCCAGGCCAAAGGCCATGACGAACAGCACCTCGCGCGTGTGGTCGCTCTCCAAGCCGCTCTGCACCGGCGCCGCCGTGTTGACGGCGACGCGCAACAGAGACAGGCCGACGAGCAGCACCTCGGCCACCAGCGCCATGACGCTCAGCACCGTGCCTTCACGGCGCGCGTGGCTGACGATCAGCCACACACAGGGCGCAGACAGCAGCGCAATCAGGGCGGAGAACACCATCACGCGGCGGCCAAGCTGCGCCGCCGGGTCGTCGATGCCGACGCTGAACCAGGCGATGGCCGCGAGCGACACAGCAACGATGGCGGCGACAAAGAGCCACGGCACCGGTCGCTGCATGAAGCGGCACAGGCCGACGAAGATGCCGGCAGCGCCGACGGCGGCGAGCGCATTGCCGAAGAAGATCGAAACCAGCGGCGGCACGATACCGCGCAAGCCGAGCATCGCCACGCCGGCCACGACGAGGAAGAAGCTGATGGCCCAGTCGCGCAGATAGCTCGAGTGGTCGCGCAACGCGAGCAGGCTCATCGCCGCGGCATTGGTCAGGCTCACCATGGCGGTGAACAAGAGCGCGGTCGGCATGTCGAGCTGCATATCAGTGGCGCCCGACCGTCCGAAGCCACTGACCGCCCCAAGGGCCATGAAGGGGCCTGTGGCAGGCCCGGGGGGCAGGAGCGAAGCGACGTGGGGGCTGTCTCATCCCTGCCTCATCGCGTTCTGTAGTGGTAGCCGTAGCCGTCGGCGAAACCCAGGCGTGCATACACCGCGCGCGCTGCTAGGTTGTCGGCTTCGACTTGCAGGTACGCGCTCTTGGCGCCAGCTTCGCGGGCATTGGTCAGCAGCTTGGTGCACAACGCGCTCGCGAGGCCCTGGCCGCGGGCGGCGTCGGTGACGAAAACGTCGTACAGGCCCACCAGGTCGCCTTCGATGGCGCTCTGGCCGCAGGCGACGAGCGTGCCGTCTTCGCTGCGCTTGATCGCCATCGCCTTGAACGGCACCGGAGAGCTGGCCAGGCGCTCGGCATGCGCCGCGCGTTGCGCCAGCGGCGAGCGGCGCAACGCGCCGACAGCCTCGGCCATGGCGGCGTGGCCGATCTCGGCCCAGGTCAACCCGCTCGGCAATGCCGGCGGCGGCAGGTGAGACAGGCGCGGCGCGATCATGACCCGCGTGTCGTCGATGGCGCCAAACCCGCGCGCCGCCAACTCGCCGTCGAGCCCGGCCGGCCGTGTGAACGGGGTGATGCGCACCACCATCGGCAACTGTGCCGCGGCGTACACGGCTTCGGCACGGGCCAGCTTGTGCACCACCGACAGCCGGCCGCTGGCCAGCGCGTGAATGCAGCGTGCTCGCTTGGCCTTGCCCGGCGAGAAGCGCACCAACCAGCCGTCGAGCCACAACTGCTGCGGCGGTGCGCTGGCATTCATGCTCGCGTCTTCGGCGCGGACCAGCAGCTTGCGGTCGAAGTCGGGATTCAGGCCGCGATTGCCCGCGAGCTCGCCGGCCAACAAGTCTGCTGTCGGCATCAACGCGTCTGCTGGGCTCTGACAACCATCTCGTTCGCAAACGCGATGTACGCCTGCGCGCCGCGCGAGCTCGGGTCGAACACCACGCCGGCCTGGCCATAGCTCGGAGCTTCGGCCAGGCGCACGTTGCGCGGGATCACGGCGTCGAAGACCTTGTCGCCGAAGTGCGACTTCAACTGCTCGCTGACCTGCTGCTGCAACGTCATGCGGTTGTCGAACATGACGCGCAGCAGCCCGATGATCTGCAGCTGCGGGTTCAGGTTGGCATGGACCTGGCGGATGGTGTTGACCAGATCGGTGAGGCCTTCGAGCGCAAAGTACTCGCACTGCATCGGCACGATGACACCGTCGGCGCTGCACAGGCCATTCAGCGTCAACAGCGACAGCGAGGGCGGGCAGTCGATGAGCACGAAATCGTAGTCACCCTGAACAGCCACCAAGGCGCCGCGCAGGCGCTCGCTACGCCGCTCGACGCTGACCAGCTCGATCTCGGCACCGGCCAGTTCGCGGTTCGCGCCGAGCACGTCGTAGCCGCCTTTTTCGGTGCGCTGGCGCGCCTCGGCGATGGTCGAGGATTCGAGCAGTACGTCGTACACCGACAGCTCGAGAGCGCGCTTGTCGATGCCCGAGCCCATCGTCGCGTTGCCCTGCGGGTCGAGGTCGATGATGAGCACGCGCTGGCCGACCTGCGCCAGCCCCGCGGCGAGGTTGACCGTGGTGGTGGTCTTGCCGACCCCGCCTTTTTGGTTGGCAACGCAGAAGACTTGCATGGGGTCGCATTCTCGCCGAGCGCGCTACAGTCCGGCCGCACCATGTCGTTCGACGCCCAGTCTGCCCGCGCCCTGAGCCGCCGTGTCCACAGCGTGCACGACTGTCTGTACGTGCTGAAACAGTCGATCGTGCAGGCAGCGCAGGCTGGTGAATTCGAAGTCGCGGTGGGGCTCTCGGAATCCCTGCCGGTGGTGGCCGGCCAGTCGACGAACAACGCCGTCTTCGTGATCGACTTCCTCAACCGCAATGGCCGCGAGGCCTGGGCGGAGGCGGCCACGCACGCAGTACGCGCTGGCTACACGGTGCGTCCTTCCTGGGGGCGCATCGTCAGTGGCGCGGCACTCGAAGGGTTGGCGCTGGAGTGGCGCACGATCGTCGATGACGAAATCGCCGCGGCGCATGCCGTGCCGTCGCTGTTGATGGCGGCGTCTGCGGCGCGCTCGATGAGCGAGGCCGAACAGGCCCACGTGCGTTGGGTCGAGTCGCAGCGCCTGACGATCCAGCGCGCCGCGCAGCATGGCAAGCTCTCCGTGGCGCTGCACGACGCCACGCCCACAGCGGCAGCGGCCTGGCCCAAGCGCTGCGAGATCCTGCAGCGCGCCAGGCTTCACCACCGAGCTGATCGCCAGCGCCACCGGCACGACGCTGGTCGTGCGCTGGTAGGCGTTACTCCCGCACCAGTCGGATTCCGAAGCCGATCAGGAACACACCGGCCGCGCGTCCCGCCCAGCGCGCCGCCGTGCGATTGGCCTTGACCTTCGCCGCCACCACATTCGCAAACGCGCACAGCGTCAGGCAGTACACGGCGGTGATGACGGCGATCGTGGCCGCCATGGCCGCGAACGTCGGCAGGCCGCGGTGCGTGGCCGGGTCGATGAAGAGCGGGAAGAACGCCATGTAGAAGATGATCGCCTTCGGGTTGAGCAGCGTGATGAAAAATGCCTGGCGCGCGTAGTGGCGCGGCTCGATGGCGACCGGCGAGGCCCCGCCTTCCCCTTTGGCTAACAACAGTCGCAAGCCGATCCAGCCCAGGTACGCCGCCCCCACGTACTGCACGGCCTTGAAGACCAACGGGTTGGCAGCGAGCAGCGCGGCGACCCCGGCCACGGCGAGCCACAACAACACCTGGTCGCCAACGATCAGGCCGAGCGTGGCCGCAGCGCCGGCGCGAAAGCCGCCCTTGCCGGTGGAGGTGAGCAGCGCAAACGTGCCCGGCCCGGGCAACGCGAGGAAGAGCAAGATGGTGGCGCAGTACGCGCCGTAGTCGGTGATGCCGTACATGCAGGCAGGTTAGCGCATCGTGCGCAGGCTGAACGACAATCGCGGCCGATGATCAGCACCGACAACAGCCCCCCGGAAGAACCGCTTCCACCCGCAACACCCGATGCAGCAGCTCTGCCGTCGGTGCCTGTGACGGCGTCCGAGACGACGCCCGAGACGGCGAGCGAAACCCCAGAGACGGCGGAGGCCACGCCCGCGGACGATGCTGCCGAGGCAGCGCCCACAGCGCCCGATCTGTCCCCGGCCGCGACCGGCGCGCGCCTGGCAGAGTTGTTCCCGGCTCTCTTCGTCGGGCCTGACGGCAAGGGCGTGTGGCGGGCGATCAAATTGCGCATCCACGCCGACATCCAGGCGCGCGCACCGGGTCAGTTCAGCAAGCGCACGCTGGGCATCTTCTTCTCGCGCTACACGACGACGACGCCGTACCTCAAGGCCCTGGCCGCGCCCGGCGCGCAACGCCACGACCTCGATGGTCAGCCCGCTGGCGAGATCGCCGACGAGCACCGCAACGCGGCAGCCGAAGAAGTGGCGCGGCGCCAAGCGATTGCTGCTGAGCGGCGCGCCACATTTCGCAAGCCGATGCCGCGGGCACCGGCGACCGTGCCCGCCGACGGCGGCGAGTCACCGCCTCCCCGTGAGCGCCCAACCCGCGGACCACGGCGTGAAGACGGCCCGCGCGATCGCCCCCGACACGACGAACCTCGGCGCGACGAGCAGCGACGCGGGTCGCCGGGTCCGAGACCACCTGCGCGACCAGCCCCGCATCACGACGCACCGCCGCGCCGCGATCCACGTCCTGCGCCACGCCCCGAACTCTCGGCCCCCGCTGCGGCGCTGCCGGCCGATCCGGCGCAGCGCGAGCGCGCGCTGCTGCTGCGCAGCTTCGAAGCGAGCACGATCAGCAAAGCCAACTTCTGTGCATTGAAACGCATCAGCGAAGCCGAGCTCGACGCCGCACTTTTGCAGGCCCGCGCCGAACGGCGCTGAGGCATCGCGATGAGTGTGGACGCGCACAACGGCCTGGCCGACACGCTGCGCGCCATCGAGCGCTCGCGCATCCAGGCGCTGGTGCAGCGCGACATGGCCGCGCTGCGGCGGCTTCACGCGCCGGAGTACCAGCTCGTCACGCCGGCGGGCCGCACGTTCACGCGCGAGCGCTACCTGGCCGCCATCGAGGCCGAGCCGTTTTACGCCGGCTGGGACGCCGGTGAGATGCAGGTGCGTGTGTCGGCGCAGATGGCGGTGCTGCGCTACCGGGCGCTGCTGACGTTTCCGTCGGGCAAGACCGTGAACTGCTGGCACACCGACCACTACGAACTGCGCGACGGGCAGTGGCAAGTGGTGTGGTCGCAGGCTACTGAGATCCGCCCGCCGGATTGACAGTCGGGCCTTGCCAACCCTTGCGTTGGCGCGGGCCGCAGGTCTAGAGTCAGCCTCCCCGCGGCCGGGTCGAGGCCGCAGCGAACCCGCCCAAGAAGGAGACTTGCGATGTCTGCAACATCCCCCAGTGCCACGGTGCAGCAGTGGCTCGACGACTTCGGCGCCGCAGTCACGCGCGCCGACTTTGCCGCCGCCGCCGCGATGTTCGGTGACGAGAGTTACTGGCGCGATCTGATCTCGTTCACCTGGAATCTGAAAACCGCCGAAGGCCGCGAGCAGATCCGCGAGATGCTCGCGGCGACCGCGCCGAACGCGAAGCCATCGAGCTGGAAGCTGATCGGCGACGGCAGCGAAGCCGGCGGCGTGACCGAAGGCTGGTTCACCTTCGAGACCGCCACGTCGCGCGGCAAGGGCCTGCTGCGATTGATCGGCGGCAAGGCGTGGACGCTGCTGACGACGATCCAGGAATTGAAAGGCTTCGAAGAGAAGAAGCGCGAGTCGCGGCCCAAGGGCGTCGAGCATGGCGTGCACGCCGGGCGCAAGAGCTGGCTCGAAGAAAAGCAGGAGCGCGCGAAGACGCTCGGCTACAGCGAGCAGCCGTATGCGCTGGTGTTGGGCGGCGGGCAGGCCGGCATCATCCTCGGCGCGCGGCTGAAGAAGCTCGGCGTGCCGGCGCTCATCGTCGAGAAGAATCCGCGCGCCGGTGACTCCTGGCGCAACCGCTACAAGAGCCTGTGCCTGCACGACCCGGTCTGGTACGACCACCTGCCGTACCTGCCCTTCCCCGACGATTGGCCGGTGTTCTCGCCGAAGGACAAGATCGGCGACTGGCTGGAGAGCTACACGAAGGTGATGGAGCTCGATTATTGGGCGAGCAGCGAGTGCAAGAGCGCGAAGTGGGACGACGCGGCTCAGAACTGGGAAGTGGTCGTCGAGCGCAAGGCCGACACGCCGAGCGGCAAGCCGGAGACGCTGACGCTGCGGCCCAAGCATGTGGTCTTCGCCACCGGCATGAGCGGCGTGCCGAGCCTGCCCAAATACGCCGGCATGGACAGCTTCAAGGGCCAGCAGGTGCACTCGAGCGCCTTCAGAACCGGCGTCGAATGGAAGGGCAAGAACGTCGTCGTTGTCGGCTCCAACAATTCGGCGCACGACATCTGCGCCGACCTGTGGGAGAACGGCGCCGACGTGACGATGGTGCAGCGCTCGTCGACGCACATTGCGAAAAGCGACACGCTGATGGATCTGGCGCTCGGTGGCCTGTACTCCGAAGCGGCGGTGAAGAACGGCGTCGACACCGACAAAGCCGATCTGATCTTCGCCTCGCTGCCGTACAAGGCGCTGCCGGCTTTGCAGATTCCCGTGTACCAGCAGATGAAGGAGCGCGACGCGGACCTGTACGCGCGCCTGGAAAAGGCAGGCTTCCTGCTCGACTTCGGCGAAGACGGCTCGGGCCTGTTCATGAAGTACCTGCGCCGCGGCTCGGGCTACTACATCGACGTTGGCGCGAGCGAGTTGGTCGCTGACGGCCGCGTGAAGCTGAAGACCGGTGCGATCGAGCGCGTCGAAGCCGAGGGCCTGTTGATGGCCGACGGCACGAAGTTGAAAGCCGACCTCATCGTCTGGGCCACCGGTTATGGCTCGATGAACGGCTGGATCGCCAAGCTCGTCGATCAAGCCACAGCCGACAAGGTCGGCAAGTGCTGGGGCCTCGGCTCGGGCACGACCAAGGACCCGGGGCCGTGGGAAGGCGAGCTGCGCAACATGTGGAAGCCGACACAGCAGAAAAATCTTTGGATGCAAGGCGGCAACCTGCACCAGAACCGCCACTACTCGCTGCTCGTCGCGCTGCAGTTGAAAGCGCGCATGGAGGGCGTGCCAACGCCGGTGTATGGGTTGGCGGCGGTGCATCACAAGGCGTAGGGGCATTCACTTGCCACCTCCCGTTCGCCCTGAGGTATCGAAGGGCCGGGGCTGAGGTATCGAAGCCCTTCGATACCTCAGGGCGAACGGGGATGGGTTGTGGAGTGCGTGATGAGCAGCATCGAACTCGATCACACGATCATCGCATCGGCCAACGCGCGAGCCGCGGCGCAAAGGCTCGCACAAGTCCTCGGCGTGCCCTGGGCCGAACGCTCCGCCTTCGGCCCGTTCTGCCCGGTGTACGTGAACGACCACCTGACGCTTGACTTCGATCAACACGAGAGCGCGTTCCCGGTTCAGCACTTCTGTTTTCGCGTCAGCGAGCTTGAGTTCGATGCGCTGGTTGCGCGCCTGCACGCGCTCGGCATCGCGATCCGCAGCACGCCGCATGGCGCGGTCGATGGCCAAGTGAACACGCAGCACGGCGGCCGCATCGTCTATTGGAGCGAGCCCGATGGGCATATCTGGGAGGCGCTGACGGTGAGCTACGCGCGGCAACCTCGCGTCTAGCCACGCGGCCTATCATGGCCGCATGACCTCCGCGTCTTCGATCCAGGCGGCGCTTGCCGACGGCGTGCACGCCTTCGCCAACTGGCTGCACAACTGGTGGCGCATTGCCCTGCTGGGCGCCCAGTTGCTGACGCTGGCGCTGTCGCCATCGACCTACACGGCGGGCTACCGTCACGCGCTGCTGCGCCAGATCGTGCTCGGCACGGCGCCGTCGCTCGTCAGCTTCACGGTGCTGACGACGCTGCTCAGCTTGGTGGTGATCCGCATCGTGCTCGTCACGTCGGTGAGCTATGGCCTGACGCAGTACGCGCTCGAGATGGTGGTGCGCGTGCTGGTGCTGGAGTTGATCCCGCTCACCGCGGCGCTGTTCGCTGCGGTGCGCTGCACGATCCCCCGTGCGGCCGAGGTGGCGGGCCTGCGATCCAGCGGCGCCTGGGACGCCGCCAGTGAACCGATGCACCTGCAGGTGCTGCCGCGTGTGGCCGCCGGCATCGTCTGCGCGCTCCTGCTGGCGGCCATCAGTTGCGGTGTCACGTTGCTGCTGGCCTATCTCTCGGTGTATGGCTTCACGGCGGCGGGCTTTCCCGCCTACACGCGCACCGTGGGGCAGATTTTCAGCCCCGGCGTCGCGCTCGTGTTCAGTCTCAAGATCGCGGCGATGGCGCTGGCGGTGGCGCTGCTGCCGCTGGCCTCGGTGCTGATCGCACCGGCGCGGCCGGGCGATCTCACCAGCGCCGAGTTGAAAGGCCTGGTGCGCATGTTTTTCGTCATCCTGCTGATCGAGGGCGTGTCCCTCGTCGGCAACTACGCATGAGCGCCGCCGCACGGCCGCTCCGAAGGAGGCGCTGCGTCCCGCCCGGCGGGACCGCGCGAAGCGCGAGGGTGCACACGTGAACGCCGAAGACCCCGACTCGCCGCCGGTGCGCCACCTCGAACTCAAGGCCGCGCTGCTGCTGGCGCTGCTGGTGGCGCTGATCGGCGGCGCCGCGCTGTACCTGATGTATGCGCGCGGCGTCTTCGAGCAGACGCAGCGCGTGGTGCTGCTGGTCGATGACTCCGAAGGCGTGCGCGTTGGCATGGACCTCACGTTCTCTGGTTTTCCGATCGGCCGCGTGCGGCGCGTCGAGCTGTCGGCCGAGGGCAATGCGCGCATCCTGATCGACGTGCCGCTCAAGGACGCCCATTGGCTGCGCACGTCGAGCATGTTCACGCTCGTGCGCAGCCTGGTCGGCGGCGCCACGCTGCGCGCGTACAGCGGCGTGCTCACCGACCCGCTGCTGCCCGATGGCGCCGAGCGCAAGGTGCTGGTCGGAGACACCGCCGCCGAGCTGCCGATCCTGGTCGGTGCCGCGCGCGAGCTGATCGCCAATCTGAACAAGCTCACCGCGCAAGACTCGTCGCTGTCGGCCAGCCTCGACAACGTCAAGACGTTGACGGAGAAATTGAACGGCCCGCAAGGCGCAGTCGGCACGCTGCTCGGCAGCGACGTCGACCCGAAGAAGCTCGCGGCCGCGCTCGACCGCGTCAACACCTTGCTGGCGCGGCTGGACGGCATGGCCGCCAAGGCCGATACGCAGGTGCTCGGGCCCGACGGCCTGGTGGCCGGCAGCCGCGCCACGGTCACGCAGTTGAACGCCGTGCTCGCCGACACGCGCGGCACGCTGAAGAAAGTGGATGCGGTGCTCGCCGAGGCCCAGGCCGTGGCCGGCAACGTGCGCGAAGGCACGGCCGACCTCGGCGCTCTGCGCGGCGAAGTCGACGCGACGGTGCGCAAGGTGGAGTCGCTGGTCGACGAGGTCAATCGCAAGTGGCCGTTCGCGCGCGACCCGCGCGAGCTGGAGTTGAAACTCAAATGAAGCAACGCCTGCTCGTGCCGGTGTCTGCGGCGTGGCTGGTGGCTTGCGCGGGTGGCGGCCCCGTGCCGCCGGCGTGGCAGGCCGACGCCAAGGCGGCAGTCGACCGCGCCAGCGCGGCCTGGCTCGCCGGCGAGACCAAGACCAGCGACGCCGAGATGGCTCGCGCCCGTCGCACGCTCACCAGCACCGGCCGCGCGGACTTGCTGGCGCGCGCCGAGTTGATGCACTGCGCAGCGCGCGTGGCCAGTCTGGTGTTCGAACCGTGCGCGCGCTTCGAGGTCCTGCGCGCTGACGCGCCGGCGGCCGAGCGCGCCTATGCCGACCACCTCGGCGCCCGCGCGCTCGCGGCCGGTGACATTGCCCGCCTGCCTGCTGCACAGCAAGCCGCGGCAACCGCGGTGGCCGGTGGTGACGCAACGCTGGCCACCGTACAGGTCATCGAAGATCCGCAGGCGCGCTTGATCGCCGTGGCGGTGTTGTTCCAGGCCGGCAAGGCGAGTCCGCCGATGATCGACGCCGCGACCGAAACCGCATCGGCTCAAGGCTGGCGCCGCCCGCTGCTGGCGTGGTTGAAGGTGCAGGCGCTGCGGGCGGAGAAGGCGGGCGATGCGGCCGAAGCGCAGCGGCTGCAGCGGCGCATCGCGCTGGTCGAAGGGCCAGCGGCAAAACCGTGAAGTCAAGCCGCGCGCAAGGCAATCACGCGCGCACGCAATTGCCCGCAACCGGCATCCACGTCCTGCCCCGCCGATTGACGCAGCCGCGTCAGCACGCCGCGCTGATTGAGCGCCCGGAAGATTTGCGTGCAGCGCTCGTCGCTCGGCCGCTCGTGATCGAAGCCATCGACGCGGTTGTACGGAATCATGTTCAGGATCGCGTACTTGCCACGCAGCAATGACACGATGCCCTCGATCTCGTCGTCGCCGTCGTTGATGCCGGCGAGCAGCGTCCATTGGTACTGGATCGGGTAGCCGGTGGCACGCGCGTACTGTTCGCCGCGCTCGACCAACTCGGCGACCGTGATGCGCGGTGCGCGTGGCAGCAGCTGCATGCGGCGCGCGTCGTTCGTCGTGTGCAGCGACAACGCGAGCGCTGGCTTGACCGTGCCTTGCGGCAAGCGCTCGAACACGCGCGCATCGCCGACGGTGGAGAACACCAGGTTCTTGTGCCCGATGCCGCCCTCCTGACCGAGCAGCTCGATCGCTTCGATCACGTTGTCGAGGTTGTGCGCCGGCTCGCCCATGCCCATGAAGACGACCTTGTTCACCGCACGCTGCTGCCGCGCCAACGCCACCTGCGCGACGATCTCGGCGCTGCCGAGCTGGCGCAAGAGGCCCATCGTGCCGGTCATGCAGAAGGTGCAGCCGACGGCGCAGCCGACTTGCGACGACACGCACAGGCCTTCGCTGCGCGGCAGGCGCACCGCCTCGACGGTCTGGCCGTCGTGCAGCGCGATCAGCAAACGCGCCGAGCCGTCGGCGGCGGGATGCTCCGAGTGCAGACGCGCGAGCGATGCGAGTTCATCGGTCAGCTCAGACAGCGCATTGCGCAGCGTTTGCGGCAGGTAGTTGTCGATGCGCCGACGCCCACTGTCCTGCGGTTTGCTCTGCGCCCAACGCCGCAGCACATGCTGCTCGTGCGCGGGGTTGGCGCCGAGAGCGCGCAGGCGGTGGCGAAGGTCGAGAAGGCGCATCGGTGGGGCGGGCATCGCGACTTGCGCTGGCGGCTGCACTCTGGGCATGCTTAGGCGTCTGGGTCCGGCCTTGTGAGGCGTCCGGGCTACGCTGGAGCGCTATTGCACGCGTGCAACTGTTTCTTGGTGGCGCTAGAGCGCTCCAACTTCCCCTCGCGCATCAGGATGCCAGAACGCTGTATCAGATAGTCCTTCGATCCGCCACATAGTCGCTCGGAGCCTCAGGCTCGCGGCGTCAGAGTGGATATCCCATCTAGATTGCTCCAGTCGAGGAGCTTCCGTTAGAAGTCCAAAGCGATTTGTGCTTTTTCTTTGACCCCGAAGGGACGACACGATTGAGCACTTTTCGACACAGGCAGAACCTTGTTGAGGAGTCGCCCACCAGTGTCCAGTGCCGAACGATGCAGTCAACTCTTCAGGAAGGCAAGCGCATCAACCAGTCGAGCGACCAAGACATGGTGGCCAGCAGCTTCTATCTCTTGGCTCTTCCCTTGCGCGAGTCGTCGGGTTGACAGATGATCGTGCGATCGTGTGTCAACGCCCTTGCCGATGTAGAACGGACGGCGGGCGATTCGTCGGATCTTTTAGCGCATAAACGTAGTACGAGGTATCGCTGGACATGGGCGTACTCAGGTTGTGGACGGATCTTGCCGGCTTGCAACAAGGTCGGGGCCGCAACGCGACGAAATGCGAACTAGCACGGGCGAGCTGGGTCAAACCAAGCGGCGGCGGAACGGGTTGCGCTAGCGGAGTGGCACGGCGCGATGTATGAAGTCGCGCAGTGTGCGCCGACCGTACGATCGACGCATGCGCGGCCGTGACTTTGGTCGCGCTTGTTCGCTCAAGTCGAGCGCGGGTCGGCCGATGGTCTGCACAGGAACCGCCATGAGCAGCATCGCCTCGATCGCCCTGTCCGGACTGAACGCCGCTTCGAGCCAGCTCGCGACGGCCGCGCACAACATCGCCAATGCGCAGACGCCGGGATTCCGGCGACAACTCGTGCAGCAGACGGCGCAACCCGATGGCGGCGTCGTCGTCTCGATCGGCCGGGACGCCGAAACCGGCGAAGCGCTCGCCGAGGACGTGGTGTCGCAGATGTCCGCCACCTACGCCTTCAAGGCCAACGTGCTGACGCTGAAGACACAGGACCGCATGCTCGGCAGTCTGCTCGACTGTCGGCCTGAAGGCCTGATGGCCTGACGTCAGAGCCCGCATGCACGCTTTGGGCGCAGCATCGGGCGCGCTTGGCCAACTCGCGTCAGGTGCCTTCGTAGAGGATGAGCTTGCGCGCCTTCCTCGATCCGTCGATTTCCGCCAGCGCCCCGCTGTCGGCAAAGAGCAGGAAGATCTCGTCGTCTCCCGGCACGTCGTACCGCCACTCCTTCGCATCGAGGTTGGGCACGAGGTCCGGGCGAGGGCGGCCGAGCGAGACCAAGACCTGCTCTCGCGTCATGCCTTGCAGGACGCGCGCCGCCCGGATGGCATTTCTCGTCGCCTCGGGTAGAGCGGCGATGGCGGGGCGGGGATCGACCGGCGTGGTCACGAGTTCAAAGAAACTCTGGATGCTCAGTGTTTCGCGCATGTAGTCGACGCCCAATCTCATCTTTCGGCCATCGATCAGCACGGCCGCTCTTTGTTTTCCCCATTCGGTGACCTTGATTCGGGAGCCCAGGGGAACAAACGGCAGCTGAGGCAAAGACGTCTCGTTGATCCAGTCGTCGCTGTATCTGAGATTGGTCTTGGTGTAGACCGCTCCGTCCATCTGCTTCTGCAACTCGGGGTTGGGCGGCGCCGTGACCTTGCTACCGGGCACTTCGATGCCTTTTGAATCTTCGATCCAGACTTCGCGCCGAAACGCGTCCAGGAATCCGTTGACGCGATACCGCTCGCCAGGGGAGAGGTCCACATTGACGGCGCCGGCCACCTCGGGGTCTCCATCCTTGAAGGCAGCACGGAAGATCGAGGTGATGGGCGCAGAGCCTGTCTGGATGGCCTTGAGCGTGAGCGCGACCTTGCCCGACGGCACCGAGCGTCCGGTGGTGCGCACCACCATGTACGCACCGCGGCCTCGGCTCGCCTGCAAGCTCGCCGTCAACGCGGTTTCGCGCAGGTCCGTGCCGTTGACGGCAACGGCCATGAAGAACAAGCCGCCACCCGGCCCGCCGCCCTCGGCCGTGTCGGCGACGACGGCGTTGGCGCTGTCCTGCGCGAAGCCGCTTCTGGACCCGAGCGACAAGGCGACCGCAGCGCAGACGACGCGACGACGAGTGGGGTGATGCATGGTGTTTGAGCCTTGAGCAGAGGCTGGCTACAGGATGGTGAGGTGCTGCGGCCTGGCGCCGTGAACGGCGTCGAGCGTGATCGCGCGATCGAGCGTCACCAGCGTGCCGCCGCGGCGCACGGCCAGCGCCAGCAAGTAGGCGTCTGTGATCTGGTTGTGGCCGTGGATGCGTTCGAAATTGAACAGTGTGTCGTCGGTGACCGACACGTCGTCGGGCCAGAACTCGTGGTCCAACGTGGCACAGGCGCTTTGCAGCTGTTGCCGCACGCGCGCCATGCCCAGGGGGCCGCGGCTGGCGTAGCGCTTGGCCACGAGCAGGGCGTCGTCTTCGAGGTTGAGGGTGGTGCGCACGCGACGCATCATGGCATCACGTCAGCATCAGCGCATCAAGTGACATCGATCGCAGAGTTCTGGCAACCACGGCGCGCGATGCGCTCTCGCAGCAGGGCGAGTGGGTGGCAACGCAACGACAACAGCCTGGTGCTGGCGCGGGCGCTATCGAGTGCGCGGGCTTGGCGCCGACGTCGCGGGCGCTGGCGGAGCGCCTCGACATGCCGGGCGCGAGAAGCGTCGCCCCTGGCCGGCCGGCGCAGAAGGTCATCCCGTCGGCAACTCGAACACCAGGCAGGTCGTCGTCGCATGGGCATAGAGCTTCCCGTCCGGCCCGACGATGCGGGCTTCGGCGGTGGCCAGCTGGCGGCCGCAGTGGATGACGGTGCCGATGGCGCGCAGCGGGCCGGTCTTCATCGACGCGGCGCGCACGATGTTGACGCTGAGTTCGGCCGTGGTGTACGCACGGCCGGCGGGCATCATGGTGTGCACGGCGCAGCCCAGGGCCGAGTCGAGCAGCGTGGCGTACCAGCCGCCGTGCACGCCGCCCATCGGGTTGTAGTGCTTCAGCTGCGGCGTGCCTTGGAAGACGGCTCGGCCTTCGCCGACTTCGACCAGCGAGAAGTCCAGCGTGTCGGCGATGTGCGCGTAGGGCAATTCGCCGGAGAGCAGCGCCTGCATCACCTGCAGACCGGTTTTGCCGGCCGCTTGCGCCGGCTGGATCACGCCGGGTCGGCCACCGCCGGCCTGCATGCGGGCGCGTGCGCTGTCGAGTTGTTGGGTCCAGCCAGCCAGAGCGTCTTCCGCAGTCATGATCGTCCGCCACATCAGTTGCACATACAATTATTGTAGATACAATGATCAGCATGATCAAGCCACGGGCCGAGGCTCCAGCCACTGCCGCCGCTGCGCCGCAGGGCTGCACCAATTTCAAGCTGCGCCAGCTGATGCGCCGCGTCGGCCAGCACTACGACCTGGAGATGGCGCGCATCGGGCTCAAGACCACGCAGTACTCGCTGTTGTCGCATGCGCTCAAGCTCGGCCCGATCCGCCCGGGCGACCTGGCCAAGGCGATGACGATGGACGCGTCCACGCTGACGCGCAACCTCAAGCCGCTGCTCGCTGCAGGCTGGGTCGAGTTGACCGCCGGGCCGGACGGCCGCAGCCGCAACGTCAGCATCACGCCGGCCGGGCGCGACAAGCGCACCGAGGCGCAGCGCCGCTGGCGCGTCGCCCAGGAAGGCATCAACGCGCGGCTGGGCGTCGAGCGCGTGGTCGCCTTGCACCTGCTGGTGGACGAGTCGCTGGGCCTGCTGGCGCCTGCCGAACCTGTCGGAGACAACGATGAGTGACGTTCGACGCTGGGCCGTGTGGGTCGTCCTGCTGGCAGCCGCCGGTGCCTTTGCGCTGACCATGGGTGCGCGCCAGACGATGGGCCTGTTCCTCAGCTCGCTGAACACCTCCACCGGGCTCGGGCTGGGCAGCATCAGCCTGGCGTTCGCCTTCGGACAGCTGTGGTGGGGACTGACGCAGCCGTTCGCCGGTGCCATCGCCGACAAGGTCGGCGCCGGCCGCGTGGTGTTCGCGGGGGTGGTGCTGGTTGCGCTGGGCACCTTCATCACGCCGTTCATGACGAGCACGGCCGGGCTGATCTTCGCCATCGGCGTGCTCGCCGCCGGCGGCGCCGGCATGGCCGGACCGGCGGTGCTGATGGCAGCGACGACGCGGCTGCTCCCGGCCGACAAGCGTGGCATGGCCACCGGGATCGTCAACGCCGGCGGCTCGTTCGGGCAGTTCCTGATGGCGCCGATCGCCGGCGCGCTGCTGGTGGCGCTGGGTTGGGTGTCCGCGATGCAGGTGCTGGGGTTGATCGTGCTGCTGGCGCTGCCGGCTGCGTGGGTGCTGAAGGGCAACTCGCGGCAGGCGCCGGCACAGGCTGCGGCCGCCGGTGACGCCGGCGCCCCCAAGAGCGTGGGCACGATGGCGGCCATTCGCGGCGCGCTGGCCAACCCGAGCTACGTCTTGCTGGCGGCGGGCTTCTTCGTCTGCGGTTTCCACGTTGCCTTCCTGGCCACGCACCTGCCGGGTGTCATTGCCTCGTGCGGGCTGCCGGTGCAGTACGGCGCATGGTCGCTGGCGATGCTGGGGCTGTTCAACATCGTCGGCAGCATCGCGGTCGGCTGGGCGGTGGGTCGCTGGCGCATGAAGTCGCTGCTGTCGCTGATCTACGCGGTGCGTGCGGTGGCGGTGCTGGCCTTCCTGCTGGCCCCGAAGACCGGGACGGTGATGCTGGTGTTCGCCGCGGTGATGGGGCTGACCTACCTCTCCACCGTGCCGCCCACCGCGGGGCTGGTGGCCAAGTTCTTCGGCACCGCCAACATGGCCACCCTGTTCGGCATCGTCATGCTGACGCACCAGATCGGCGGCTTCCTCGGCGCGTGGCTGGGCGGCAAGGTGTTCGAGACGACGGGCAGCTACGACTGGATCTGGTACATCGACATCATGCTGGCGATCGGCGCCACGCTGATCCACCTGCCGATCCGCGAGGCCAGGCTGGCACGGGGGGCTGTGGCGTGAGCGCCGCGGGCTCAGTGGAAGTCGCGCGAGCTCGTCGCCACCGCGCCCAGCCACGGCGTCATGTCGACCAGCCGGCGCGCGATCAGGTGCGTCGTGCCGTCCTTGCTCTGCCACTGCCCGGCCACCGCGAGCAGGCGTGAGTGCAGCAGCGCCGGGCGCTGACGTTCGCGCACGTGGCGCCAGACGATGATGTTGACGCTGCCGGTTTCGTCTTCGAGCGTGACGAAGATGACGCCCTTGGCCGTCTCGGGTTGCTGGCGCATGGTGACGATGCCGCAGGCCCAGGCGCTGGCGCCGTCTTTGAGTTGTGCCAGTTGTTCGGCGCTGCGCCAGCCTCGGCGTGAGATGCGTTCGCGCAGCAGCGCCAGCGGGTGGCGGCGCAGCGTCAGGCCGGTGGCTGCGTAGTCGAGCGCGATGGCCTCGCCTTCCGGGGCCTCGAAGAGGTCGGGTTGTTCGTGCGGCCGCTCGATGATCGGCGCGTCGGCGAGCAGCGCTTTTTCCGCGCGGCCTTGTCCTGCCGCGCTCCAGAGTTGGCGGCGACGGTGGCCGGCGAGTGATTGCAGCGCGTCGGCGTGGGCCAGGGTTTGCAGGTCGCGACCGTCGAGCTGCGCGCGGCGGGCGAGGTCATCGACGTTGGCGAAGGCGCTGATGCGGCGCGCGGCCATCAGGCGTTCGGCGGCGGCTTGCGAGAAGCCGCTGACGAGGCGCAGGCCGAGGCGGATGGCGGGCTGTGCTGACCTCCGATCATCCTGAGCTTGTCGAAGGACAGGCTCAGCGCGGCCCTTCGATACCTCAGGGCGAACGGAGAGGGGCGACTCGGCACGAGCGGGGTGAGCGGATCCCGGGTGCTCGAGCGTGCAATCCCAATCGCTCGCACTCACATCCACTGGTCGCACTTCGACGCCATGCCGCTTCGCGTCCTGCACCAGTTGCGACGGCGCATAAAAACCCATCGGCTGCGAATTGAGCAGCGCGGCGACGAAGATCGCCGGCTCGTGGCACTTCATCCACGCGCTGATGTAGGCGAGCAGCGCAAAGCTGTAGGCGTGGCTTTCCGGAAAACCGTATTCGCCGAAGCCGCAGATCTGTTTGAAGATGCTGTCAGCGAACTCGGCGTCGTAGCCGCGCGCGGCCATGCCGTCCTTGATGCGCTGCTCGAATTGGTCGACATGGCCGTCGCGCCGCCACGCCGCCATCGCGCGGCGCAACTGATCGGCCTCACCCGGCGTGAAGCCAGCAGCGATGCTGCAGACCTGCATCACCTGCTCCTGAAAGATCGGCACGCCGAGCGTGCGGCCGAGCGCAGCGTCGAGCGCCGGGTACTTCGACGGCTCGTGTTTGCCCGCGGCCTTGGCCTCGCGCCGCTTCAGGTACGGATGCACCATGCCGCCCTGGATCGGGCCGGGGCGCACGATCGCGACTTCGATCACCAGGTCGTAGAGCGTGCGCGGCTTCAGGCGCGGCAGCATGCTCATCTGGGCGCGGCTTTCGATCTGGAACGTGCCGACGGTGTCGGCCTTGCAGACCATGTCGTAGGTGGCCTTGTCTTCACGCGGGATGTCTTGCATGCGCCACGGCTTGCCGTGCCACAGCGTCATGAAGGCCAGCGCGCGGCGGATGCACGACAGCATGCCGAGTGCGAGCACATCGACCTTGAGCAGGCCGAGCGATTCGAGATCGTCCTTGTCCCACTGGATCACGCGGCGGTTTTCCATCGCGGCGTTTTCGATCGGCACCAGGCGCGAGAGATTGTCGCGCGCGATGACAAAGCCGCCGACATGCTGCGACAGGTGGCGCGGAAAACCTTGCAGCGTGGTCACGAGCGACATCCATTGCTGCACGACCATTGCCTGCGGGTCGAGCCCGGCTTCGATCAGGCCGCGCTGCAAACGCTCGGTGTCATCGAACCAATGCACCGAGCGCGCGACGGCGTCGATCGGGCCATCGTCGAGACCGAGCACTTTGCCGACATCGCGCACCGCACCGCGCGTGCGATACGTTGACAGCGCGGCAGCCAAGGCGCAGCGCTGGATGCCGTACTTGCCGTAGATGTACTGGATGACCTCTTCGCGCCGCTCGTGCTCGAAATCGACATCGATGTCCGGCGGCTCGTTGCGCTCACGGCTGATGAAGCGCTCGAACAGCAGCGTCGTCTGCGTCGGATCGACTTCGGTGATGCCCAGGCAATAACAGACCGCCGAGTTCGCCGCCGAGCCGCGGCCCTGGCACAAGATGCCTTGGCCGCGCGCGAAGCGAACGACATCGTGCACGGTGAGGAAGAAGGCTTCGTAGCGCAGTTCTTCGACGAGCTTCAATTCGCGCTCGATCTGCGTTTGCACGGAAGCCGGCACGCCGCGCGGGTAGCGTTCATCACGCGCGCCGCGTTGTGTGAGCACGGTGAGCCAGGAAATCGGCGTGTGGCCGGCGGGCACGAGTTCGGCCGGGTATTCGTAGCGCAGTTCGTCGAGGTTGAAGTGGCACCGCGCGGCAATCTCGACACTGGCCGCGAGCCACTCGGCGCGGTAGAGCTGCACCAGGCGCAGGCGCGAGCGCAGATGCTGCTCGGCGTTGCGCGCCAGCGCGTAACCGCAATCGGCCAGCGGCGTTTTCAGGCGGATCGCGGTCAACGTGTCCTGCACCGCTTTGCGCGAACGCTGGTGCATCAGGACGTCGCCGGCAGCGACGAGCGGCAGGCCTGTTTGCTCGGCGATGGGCACCAGGTGTTCGACCAGCAGCGAGTCGTCGGCGTAGAGCAACAGCTCGACGGCGATGGCCGCGCGCTCGCCGAAGGTGGCGTGCAGCCACTGCGCTTGTGCGAGCAGTGTCTCGGGCGTGTCGTCGCGGCGCGGAATCAAGAGTGCGCTGCAATCGGGTAGGCCGTCGGCGACGTCACTCGTCGTCGCTTGATATGAGCCCTTCTCGCTGCGAAGCCGCGCGCGCGTGATCAGGTCGCACAGGTTGGCGTAGCCCTCGCGGTTGTGGGCGAGGAAGGCGATGCGGCAGCCGGGTTCGCCTTCGAGGTTGAACTCGCTGCCGACGATCAGTTGAATCGCACCGCCGGCCTCGGCCTGGCGCTTGGCTTCTTCATGCGCGCGCACGACGCCCGCCACCGAACATTCGTCGGTGATCGCAATCGCCGTGTAGCCGAGCTGCGCCGCGCGAGCGACGAGCTCTTGCGGGTGCGACGCGCCAGTGAGGAAGCTGAAGTTGGAGCGGCAATGCAACTCGGCGTAGGCCGGCAGCGCGTCGGGCGACAGCGACGGCAGTGCGAGCGGTGGGCGCGGGCGTGGCGCCTTGGGTAGAGCGGGCTGCGGCAACTGGCTTCACCGTCACCCGAACACACCGTGCAGATACCAATGCGCTGCGTCGCCGCGCCGCTCGCGAAACACCCACAACCAGCGGTGGTCCTTGGCCTGCGCCACGTGATAGTCGCGCGAGATCAGCGCACCGTCGAACCAGCCCGCCTCGATGCGCTCGGCACGGCTGGCGAGCACGAGCGGTGCGCCCTGGTGCAGTGGCCGGCCGAACGCTGCGTCTTCTTGCAAGCGCAGCGGCTCGGACAGCAGCCAGGTGGGCCTGACGCCGCCCTCACGCCCACCTCCGTTCGCGCTGAGCTTGTCGAAGCGCCGCGCCAGGGCCAAGACGTTCCGATCGTGCTGAGCTTGTCGAAGGACAGGCTCAGCACGACCCTTCGATACCTCAGGGTGAACGGAGGTGTTTTCCTGCACCGGCACAAACTTCATCGCCCGCTCGGGCCGATGGTCGGCCACGAGCAGCGGCCGCATCACGCGCTCGGGGCCGAGCCGTGCGGCCAGGCGGTCGAACAGTGCGCGCGCGGCTTCGCCGCTGCCGACGCCGGCTTCGCGCCACAGCGCTGCTTCGCGGCCGGCATGGTTCACCGCTTCGTCGAGCTTGAGCACGATGGCGTACACGGGTGCTGCCAGCATCGTGCGTTGCAGGCGCTCGCGCAGCAGCAGCTGAATCTGCGCAGCGTCGCGCGTCGGGTCGCCGAAAGCCAGCGCGATCAGCGTGTCGGGCACGGCGCGGCGCACGCTGGTTTCATGGCGCAGCACGAGCGTCAGCCGCGCGGCGGCGAGCCACTGTTGCGCCAGCCACCCGGCCAGCGGCTGCACCAGGCGCTGCGTGGCGAAGACGAGCATCGCGGCGTCATCGGCGCGGTTCAATAACTCCAAGCCCATCTCGAAGGTGCGCGGCGGCTCGAACCAGGTTTGGGGGTCGGGTGCGTGGCCGTGCGCCCGCGCGATCGCCTCCAACAGCGCTGCCGCGCCGCGCCGCTGCGCGCCGGTGCGCGGCAGCATGCGCACATCGCCGAGCGTGCGGCAGCCGATGCCGTGCAGCAGCTCGATGAGGCGTGGTTCGATGCCCCACGCTTGCGCCGCTGCACCCAATGGCAACGCATCCAAGCGCTGCTGCATCGGTACGCGCTGCAACGCAGGCGACGCCGGCTCGGCCCGCGCCAGCACCGCCGCCGCCGTGGCCGTGGGTGCCGCAGCCATGCGCAGCGAATTCATGTTCGACGGATTCACGCCGCAAGCCTGTGCCGCGTTGCGCACCGCGCACCACAGCGCCCGCGCACCGCCGAACAGGCGCAGCGACGATGAAACTTCGAGCAGCACGCCGTCGGTCTGCACCACCAGCGCCGGCGTAAAGCGCGCCAGTGCCAGCGCCAAGCGCTGCACCAGCGCCGCTTCGCGCGCGGCGCTGCGCGTGAAGACCTGCAAGCCGCCCTCGCCTGACACCAACGCTGCCGCGGAAGCTGCGCTCATGCCCACCTCGACGCCGAGCGCCACAGCCGCCGCGTCGACCCGCACGACGCGCCGCGCTTCGACGACGCAGCAGGGCCGCGGATCGCGGCGGCTGTCATCCGCCACGGCCGTGGCCCGCCAGGCCTCAAGCGGCAATCCGGGCAGGTAGAGCGCGAACCACAACATGGTCAATGGCCTCGGGTTGTTCGATGGACGGCACGAGGCGGCGCGCGCGGCGGCCCGACAACAGCGCCGGCCCCGGCAACGTGAGCATCAGCGGCGCAGCCATCGGCGGGCCGCGGCGCTTGAACACGTTGACTGCCACGCGCTGCGCGTCCGCGGGTTCGATCGTCAGCCGCAGCGGCGCGGGCGACGACTGTGCACACACGGCAACCGGCCGCAACGCGAACAGCGGCGTGCGGCCCTCCATCGCCGCCAAGTGCAGACGGCGCAGCGTCGCCGGCACCACGGGAATGCACTTCTTGCCACGTTCACCCAGGGCTTCCCACCACAACACCGCTCCCAACGCGCCCGATCGCAGCGCCTGCTCGGCGGCCCAGGCGGCATCGGCGGCCGTGTTGGGCGTGACGACGGTGAGCCGGTCGAGCGCAATGCCGAGCGCGGCCAACGCCGGCGCGTACGGCATAAATGGCGGCGCGATCCACAACAGCGAGCGCTCACCAGCCAATGCCGGCGCCAGCAGCCGCAACTCGCCGCTGCCCGGCGCAGCCAGCAGCAGCTCGGTCAGCCCGGCCGCCGGCCAGCCGCCGCCGGGCAACTCGGCGTCGAGCGCGGCGTGGCCAGTGACGCGCTGCAACAATTCGCCATCACAGCCAACAGCGGCCGAACGGTCCAGTTGATCCGCCCGCCAGACGGAGGACAGCGCAGGCACCGCCGGCCGCCCAGGCTTGCGCTCGGCGGCATCCGCAGCGGCGATGCCCGCGTCAGCAGCAGGAACAAGGAAAGCGGCGGCGGCGCTGCGCATGGCGGCAGACGGTGGCGTGGTGTGGGCGGTGGTTTCAGAGGCACTGCGAAGTGCTGTTTATTTATACAGTAGTGAGCGGCTTTGTGCCAGCCCACGCGCACCTAAACTGCATGCGCTGCATTCAGCCCCTGGAAACACCCGATGCAACGCACACAAAGCTCCTCTGCACCCGACGCAACGCCCCTTTTGGTTTTGGGTCTTCTTCGTCGCCTACTCTGTGGCCAGCTTGGTGCACTTCACTCACAACGCCCAGTACATCGCCTACTACCCGAACATGCCGCAGTGGATTGACGCCAGCACCGTCTACCTTGCCTGGCTCGGTGTCGCGAGCGTCGGGGCCGCCGGCTTGGGGGCGCGTCACCTCGGCTTTCAGCGCCTTGCCCTAAGGACATCGCCGACCTGACTGCGTGTTCAGAGCCGGACCGCGGCCTGGCCGCGCACTCCGTCACGGCACTTCTGGACGCTCCTGCGGTTCGGCTTCGCGGCAGGCCGCCCAATCGCAGGCGGGCGGCCTAGCATGGCTCCATCGCGCAGATCGATCGCGCTTACCGTTGGGGCCACTCGTGAAACTCCGTCTCGTCAAGCTGGCTTTGATCTCGAGTTGCGCATGGGTGGCCACGCACGCGGCAGCCCAGTCTGCTGCGCCGACGGCCGTCGAAGCCGCCGCCACGCCGGCTCCCAAGACGTTGACCGCGGCGGCCATCGGCAAGACCTCGGCACCGGCTTCCGCCACGAAGGTCACCGCGGCCGGCAGCGTCATCATGTTGGCCGACGGCATCGTGGCCAACGCCCGCATCGCGCAGATCCAGCCGCCCGCCCCAGGCTTCGTGTACGAACGCTGATCCGGCGCCCAATCGCCGCGACGTCGGCTAAGGCTTGAACGACTGCACGGTCTCCCAGGCCACCGTTTGAAGGTGCGCCGCCACGTCCGCCGGCAGCCCCGCCGTGTACGTGTTGCCAACCGGTGATTTCTTGAACAAGCTCGCCATCACCACGGCCGCACCCAGGTAGGTGCCCGCTAGGCTCGGGTGGCGCTTGTCCGGCGCATACAGATTGACGTCGGGGCGCTTGGCGACGGACGCGGCAAACGCCGGACCGGCCGGCACCACCCGCATCTGGTTGGCGCGCCCCGCCTTGATGTACTCCGCCGCCAACTCGTTGGTCATCTGCGGCTGGTCCTGGTAGGCCCAGCTCAGAAACAACGCGGGCTCGGCGCCCGCTTTGCGCACCGTCGCCGCATGGGCCTTGGCCGTGTCGTGAAAGGCCTGCTGTAGCTTGGGATGGATCGGGCACTGGCTGCAATCCATCATCATCACGATGTCGTAGGCGCGCTCGAACTGATTGAACACCACCTCGTTGGTAGGCGTAAAGCTGTAGCGCAACATCCCCGAGCCGGGCTTCAAATGCGCCGCCACGTCGTGCCAATCCAGGCCCGAACCGCTGATCGTCGCCGACGTCTGGCGGATGCCCCTGACGCCCGCGGCGTTGAGCAGGCCACCCACATGCCCGTGCATGCTGTTGTTGAAATAGAAGAAGCTGTTGCCCACCCACAGCAGCGACGCGGGTGTCTCACCTTGCCAGCGCGGCGCCGTCGGCGCGGTGCTGCAAGCCGACAACACCATGGCCGCTGCGGCGGCGGTCAGCATGCGCAAGGCGCGCGTCACGGCCCGTTGATTCCATGTCTTCATTCGAGATGCTCCCCGGTGAATGGGTCCATTGAGTGGCGGCACGGTGGCGCCGCGGCCCCGGCAGTCTAGCGACGATCAACCGGCGCGCATCGAGGCGACCCCTTAGTCGATCCCCTCTGACGCTCCCGCCGGCTTGGCGCCATCGGCCCAGCCAGCACACCTCGCCGCCCGGTGCAAGCACCTACAATTTGCTTTCTTGTTTCGTTGCCCGCCATCTCTGCTGACGGGCGCGCGCCATCACCGTATCAGCGCCATCCTGCGCCCGACCCCAGGGGAAGACCTTGTCTGCGTTGCCTGCTGCCTCCTCATCCGACGCCAGTTCACCGACCGAAGCCCAACGCGCGCTGGAGCTCGAGATGGCTCAGTTGTTCGTGAGCTCGCTGAACCTCGAGATGGCCGCGGCCGACATCGACCCTGAAGCACCGCTGTTCGGCGAGGGCCTAGGGCTCGATTCGATTGATGTGCTCGAAGTGGCGCTCGAAATCTCGCACCGCTACGGCTTCCAGCTGCGCTCGGACGACGAAAACAACCAGCAGATCTTCCGCAACCTGCGCAGCCTGACGGCGCATGTGGCGCAGCACAGAAAAACCTGATCGCACAAAAAGGTGGCGCTCGCATGACCGGCTGGCGCGTGGCCGTTGCTCTGGCTTTGGTGGCCGCCTACGCGGTAGCCTCACACTTGCTGATGACGCACGCCAGCAACCACCCCTGGACGGTGGCCGCGTTGTTCGGCCCGTTGCTGGCCGCTGCGGCCTGGTCGGGCTGGCGCACGCGCCAACCTCGCCTGCTGCTCGGCTGCGCCGTGGCGCTGGTCGTGCTGGTCGGCGTGGTGGCGCGCGGCGGCGTCGATGACGTGAACCGGTTGTATGTGCTGCAGCACGCCGGCATCCATCTGGCACTCGCATTCACCTTCGGCATCACGCTGCGCGCCGGCGCCACGCCGTTGATCGTGGCGATGGGCGAGAGGGTGCACCGCGAGTTCACGGCCGAGATGCGCGCCTATGCGCGGCGGCTGACGTTTGTGTGGGTGATCTATTTCGTCGGCATGGTCGTGGTCTCGTTGCTCGTCTATGCGCTGGCGCCGTGGCCGTGGTGGTCGTTCTTCTGCAACCTGATCACGCCGCTGGCGGCGGTGGGGTTTTTCGTCGGCGAGCATGTCTGGCGGTATTGGCGGCACCCGCACTTCGAGCCGGTGAGCTTGCGCGCGGCTTGGGACGCGTACCAAAAGCATCCCACATGAGCGCTGCCGCTGCTGCCCCTGCTGGCCGAGCGTGACCTCGCGCAGCCGCTGGCGTGGCGCGGTGGCGCGTCCATCAGCGGCGCTCAGTTCTTGGCCGACGCGGGCGCGCTCGCCGAGCGGCTGCCGACGAGCGGGCAGGCCGTGAACCTGTGCCAGGACCGCTATCACTTCGCGCTGGCGCTGGTCGCGGCGGCCTTGCGCGGGCATGTCAGCCTGTTGCCGCCGAATGCGATGGCCGCCACCTTGGCGCAGTTGCCGGCGAGCGACGGCGCGCCCTATGCGATGGTCGATGACGATGAGCCGGTGGATTTGCCGCGCCTCGACTTGCGCCAGCAGCCAGCTGCGGTGAGTGCAGCCTCAGCGGTGCCGGTGATCGACGCCGAGCGCATCGCCGTGTGCTTGCTGACTAGTGGCTCCACCGGTGCGCCGCAGCCGCACGCCAAGAGCTGGCGTGCGTTGACGATCAACATCGGCTCCGAAGCGCGGCGCCTGGCCGAGATGACGGCGCGATCGTCGCTGCACGGTTTGAATATCGTCGCCACGGTGCCGGCGCAGCACAGCTACGGTTTCGAATCGAGCGTGATGCTGTCGCTGCTCGGCGGTGCGGCGTTCGATGCCGGCCGGCCGTTCTACCCGGCCGATGTGGCGCAGGCTTTGCAAAACGTGCCGCGCCCACGCGCGCTGGTGACGACACCGTTTCACCTGAAGACGCTGCTGCTGTCTGGCGTGGAGTTGCCCGCTGTCGATCTGTTGCTGTGCGCCACCGCGCCGCTGACACCGCAGCTCGCGGCATTGGCCGAGCAAAAGATGGGCGGGCCGCTGATCGAGATCTACGGCTGCACCGAAGCCGGCCAGTTGGCGTCGCGGCGCACGACGCAGGGCCAGACCTGGACGACGCTCGGCGAGGTGCGCATCAACCAAGATGGCGATACTTTCGTCGCCCATGGCGGCCATGTCTTCGCGCCGACGCCGCTGGCCGACATCCTCGCGCTGCACAACGACCGCGAGTTCGGCCTGCTCGGCCGCGCCAACGATCTGATCCACGTGGCCGGCAAGCGCAGCTCGCTGGCGCACCTGAACTTTCACTTGAACCGCATTGAGGGTGTGGACGACGGCGCCTTCTGGTTGCCCGATGACGTGCCGGGCACGGTCGTGCGGCCGATCGCGTTTGTGGTTGCGCCGAAGCTGAGCGCACAAGCCATCACACAAACGCTGCGTGCGCACCTTGAACCGGCCTTCGTGCCGCGACGCGTGGTGCATGTCGATGCCTTGCCGCGCGAAGCCACCGGCAAGCTGACGCTACATGCATTGCGTGACTTCGCGTTGCAGACGCTGGCTGACCACGCCGCGCCGCAAACCTTGTACGTGCCGCACGACCACCCGAGCTTCGCCGGCCACTTCCCCGGCCATCCAGTCCTGCCGGGTGTCGTGCTGCTGTCGATGGTGATGGAGGCGCTGCAAGCGCGACTGGGCACGCCAGCGCAGATCGACCAGGCCAAGTTCCTCGCGCCGGTGATGCCCGGCGACACGCTGACACTCGGCGTGACGACACGGGGCAACAGCCTGCAGTTCGAACTGACGCGCGACACGTCGCCGGTCGCGCGAGGCCAACTCTCGCCACTGCGCGCTCCGACGTGAAGCCGCTGACAGCGATGGCCGAGAGCCCCGCTCCCAAAGCCGCTTGGGCCGAGCGCGAGGAGCGCGGCAGCGTCTGGCTGCTGCGTTTCATGGCCTGGCTGGCGAGCACGCTCGGCCGGCGCATCGCGCGCCTGGTGCTGCACCCGATCACGGCCTACTTCGTGCTGTTCTCGCCAGCGGCGCGCCGCAACTCGATCCGCTACCTGCGCCGCGCGCTCGGCCGCGAGCCGAGCTGGGCGGACGGCTACCGCCATGTCCACACCTTTGCGTCGATCGTGCTCGACCGGCTGTACTTCGCGCGCGGCGATGTCGCGCAGTTCAACCTGCAGCACAGCGGCGGCGCGCTGCTCGACGAAGCGCTCGCGCTGGGTCAGGGCGCGGTGATGCTCGGCGCGCACCTCGGCAGCTTCGAAGCGCTGCAAGCCGTTGGCGAGCAGCATGCCAACCGGCCGATTTAGATCGGCGGGTGGCGATGGTGATGTACCCGGCCAATGCGCAGAACATCCAGCGCGTGCTGAGCGCCGTGGCGCCGGCCAATACGCTCAAGATCATCACCATCGGCCACGCGGGAACGACGCTGGCCATCCGCGACTGGCTCGACGGCGGCGGCCTGGTCGGCATGCTCGGCGACCGCGTTCTCCACGAGGGGCAAGTCGGCAAGGCAGAAGCGGGCGACGTGCAACGGCTGCCCTTCCTCGGCCACGAGGCGCCGTTCGGTTTGGGGCCTCTGCGGCTGGCGATGCTGCTGAAGCGCCGCGTGTTTTTCATGACCGCACTGTTCCGCGGCGGCAACCGCTACGAGGTGCGCTTCGAGCCGCTGGCCGATTTCAGCGAGCGGCCTGCGGATGCCGCGGCGCGCGAGGCGCAACTGCATGCGGCCGTGCAAGCCTATGTCGCCCGGCTCGAAGCGCTGTGCGTTGAAGCGCCGTACAACTGGTTCAACTTCCACGACTTCTGGCTGGATGACGCACCGCACTGAAACCCACCGACGCGCGCTCCTGATCTCCGCGGTTGCCGCCGTCGTGGCCCGCCCGTCTCTGGCCGCCGAGAAGTTCGACCTGGCTGCACTCGCGGCGCTGCTCGCGCAGCGCAAGGGCGGTGAGGCGCGCTTCGAAGAAGCGCGCGTGGTCTCCGGCATCGACGGCCCGCTGTTCTCCAGCGGCATGCTGAGCTTCACCGCGCCCGACGCGTTTGCACGCCACACTCTGCAACCGCGCGCCGAATCGATGGCGGTGCAGGGCAATGTCATGACCTTGAAGCGCGGTGGCCGCAGCCGCCAGATGACACTCGACGCGGTGCCCGAACTGTCGACGCTGGTCGAGGCCATGCGAGGCACCTTGACCGGCGACGCGGTGACTTTGCAAAAGCACTTCACGACGGCCGTGGCCGGAAATGCGCAGGGCTGGAAGCTGACGCTCGTGCCGCGCGACCGCGGGCTCGGCGCGCAAGTGCGTGAGGTGGTCATCGAAGGCCAGCGCGGCGACATGCGCGTTGTCAGCCTGTGGCTGTCCGGTGGCGACAGCTCGCGCATGACGATCGAGCCGCTCGAGCCGACGAAGACGCCGTGACGGCGGCGCCGGCAGATCACTCGGCGCCGCGCGGCCGCGCCCTCGTGCTCGCGCTGTGGCTCGCCGCCGTGCTGCTGTGCATCTGGCAGATCACGCGCACGACCTTCAACGCCGACCTCTCGGCCTTCTTGCCGGCCAAGCCCGATGCGCGCCAGCGCGTGCTGATCGAGCAGATCGAAAGTGGCCTCGTCGCGCGCACGCTGCTGGTCGGCATCGAAGGGGGCGATGTGTCCTCACGCGGCGCGGCCTCGCGCCAACTCGCGGCGGCAATGCGCGCGGGCGGGCGCTTCGAGCAAGTGCAGAACGGCGAGACGAGCGACTGGGCCAGCGTCGGCCAATGGCTGTTCGACCAGCGCTACCTGCTCAGCCCGGCCGTCGATGCGCAGCGCTTCACCGCTGCCGGATTGCGCGACGGCATCGCCGACAGTGTCTCGCTGCTCGGCACGCCCGCCGGCGAATTGATCAAACCGCTGCTCGACCGCGACCCGACCGGAGAGACGCAGCGCATCGGCGAGGCGCTGATCCCGAGCAACGCGCCGAAGAGCGAGGGCGGTGTCTGGGTGGCGCGGCAAGGCGAGCGCGCGTTGATGGTAGCGATCACGCGCGCGACCGGCGCCGACATCGACGCCCATGCCGCCACGCTCGCCAGCGTGACCGACGCCTTCGCGCCGCTGGCGGCAAACGGCCTCGTGCTGCGTGTCTCGGGCGCGCCGGTGTTCTCGGTACAAAGCCGCAGCAGCATCGAGGCTGAATCGAAAAAGCTCGCGATCGTCGGCACGATCCTGGCCAGCGGTCTGCTGCTGCTGGCGTTTGCGTCGCCGCGCGCCTTGTTGGTGGCGATGCTGCCGGTGGTCAGCGGCGTGCTCGCCGGCATCGCCGCCGTCAGCATCGTTTTCGGCAGCGTGCATGGCATGACGCTCGGCTTCGGCACGACACTGATCGGCGAAGCGGTGGACTACGCCATCTACTACCTGGTGCAAGCTCGCCACGGCGGTTGGCGGCAGTGGCTGCGCAGCGGCTGGCCAACGGTGCGGCTCGGTGTGCTGACGTCGGTGTGCGGCTTTGCGGCGCTGGTGCTGTCGGGCTTTCCGGGCCTCGCGCAGTTGGGTGTGTTTTCGTTGGCGGGGCTCATCGGCGCGGCGCTGGCCACGCGCTTCGTGCTGCCGATCCTGATGCCCCATGGCACGCCCGGCGTCGGCTTTCGCCCGCTGCTCGGCCGTGCCACCGGCGCGGTGCTGCGCGCGATGCCGCCGTGGCGCTGGCCGCTGGTCGTTCTCGGCGTGGCCGCGGCGCTGTTGCTGTGGCAGCGCAGCGACTTGTGGAGCGCCGACCTCGGCTCGTTCAGTCCGATCTCCAAAGAAGCCCTCGCGCTCGACAGCAGCCTGCGCGCCGACTTGAGCGCCGGCGATGCGCGCACGCTGGTCGTCGTGCAAGGCCCTAACCTGCAAGCCACGCTCGAAGCCACCGAATCGGTGGCGCGCACGCTCGACGGTTTGCAGGAGCGCGGCGCGATCGGCGGCTACGACAGCGTGACACGATGGCTGCCGAGCCTGGCTGCGCAGAAGGCGCGGCAGGCGGCGTTGCCCGACAGCGCGGCGCTGCAAGCCGCTCTCGCGCAAGCCACGCGCGACGGCCCGCTGCGCGCCGCGCGCCTCGCGCCTTTTGTCGCCGACGTGGCCACCGCGCGCACGCTGCCGCTGCTCGAATTGCCCGCGCTGCGCGCCGCGGGCTTGAGCACGATCGTCGATGCGCTCATCGTGCAGCGCGCCGATGGCAGCGTGGCCAGCCTGTTGCCGCTGCAACCGCTGCAGCAACCCCAGGGCCGTGCCGACGCGCCGCTGAATTCCGACGAGGTGCAGAAGGCGCTGGCCTCGCGCAGCGACGTGCAGGTGCAGGACATCGGCCCCGAGCTGAAGCGCCTGTACCGCCACTACCTCGAAGAAGCGCAGGGCCAGGCGCTGCTCGGCGCGCTCGGCGTGATCTTGCTGATGGCCTGGTCGCTGCGCTCGTGGCCGCGCCTGCTCGCCGTCTGCCAGCCGCTGCTGCTGGCGGTGCTGCTGACGGTGAGCGGCCTGGCGCTCACCGGCGTGCAGCTCGGCATCTTGCATCTCGTCGGTCTGCTGCTCGTCGTCGCGGTCGGCAGCAACTACGCGCTGTTCTTCGACATGCTGCAACGGCAAGGCGCCGCGCCCGACAGCGAAATGCTGGCCTCGCTGCTTCTGGCCAACCTGACCACCGTGGCGTCGTTCGGATTGATCGCGCTGTCGAACATCCCGGCGCTGGCGGCGATCGGTGTCGTCGTCGCGCCAGGTGCGTTGCTGGCGCTGTTGTTGTCGGCCGCGTTCGTGCGTGTGAAGGCGCGTGCCACCGGCGGGACGAGCGCCGGGCCGCTCCCAAGCCGGCCTGCCATCCACGGGGCCACGAAGGGGCTCCTGAGGGCCCGGGGGGATCGTCCGACGTACTCGTCGGAGGAGGGGCCGACATGAGCTGGCCGATGCCGCCATTCATTCAGGCCACGCTCGGCGTGCATGGCCTCGCGGCCGCGTCGTTGCTCGTGCCGGAAGCGTGGCCGTGGGCGCTGGGCGCCGTCGCCGCCAATCACGCCGCCCTCACCGCGGCCGGCCTGTGGCCGCGCAGCACGCTGCTCGGCCCGAACCTGCTGCGCCTGCCCGAGGCGTCTCGCGCGCGCCATGAAGTCGCGATCACGATCGACGACGGCCCCGACCCGCAGGTCACGCCCGCCGTGCTCGGCGTGCTCGCCGCGCACCACGCGCACGCCACGTTCTTCTGCATCGCCGAGCGCGCGCGCGAGCATGCCGCGCTGACGCGGCGCATCGTCGCCGCCGGCCACAGCGTGCAGAACCACAGCCGGCAACACCGGCACAATTTTTCGCTGCTCGGCCCGCGTGGCTTCGCGCGCGAGATCGGTGACGCGCAAGCGATGCTGGCCGACGTCACCGGCGTCGCGCCGCATTGTTTTCGCGCGCCGGCGGGTTTGCGCAACCCGATGCTCGACCCGGTGCTGCACCGCCTCGGCCTGCACCTCGTGAGCTGGACGCGGCGCGGCTTCGACACGCGCGAGCGCGACCCCGCGCGCGTGTTGTCGCGCTTGACGCGCGGCCTGGCCGCCGGGGACATCCTGCTGCTTCACGATGGCCATGCGCAGCGCAGCGCGGAAGATCACAAGCCGGTGGTGCTGCACGTGTTGCCGGCGCTGCTGGCTGCGTTGCAACAGCAATCGCTGAGGCCGGTGACGCTGACGGCCGCGGTGTCGCCGCGCAGCGACAATCGCGCCGCATGAGTGCTTCGCCCGCCACCGTCGCCCCCTGCGAGCCGCCGCACGCCACGTGGCGCGCGCTGCTCGATGCCGCGTGCGCGCCGTACAAAGCCTCGGGCCGCTTCGCCTGGCATTGGTCGCGCGGCAAGCTCGGCCGCGACCCGGTGTTTCGCGGCATGCTCGAACGCGGCGACCTGCCGGCGCACGCGCGTGTGGTCGATATCGGTTGCGGCCAAGGATTGATGGCGAGCCTGCTGCACGCCTGCGAGCAGGCCGGCCGTTGGCCCGCGTCGTGGGCCACAGCGCCCTCGGCACGTGCCTACACCGGCATCGAGTTGATGCAGCGCGATGTTGACCGCGGCGAACCGGCGTTGCGTGCGCTGCCGTTTGCGCCGCGCCTGGTCTGCGCCGACATGCGCGAGGCCGCGCTGCCGGCGTGCGACCTCGTCGTCATCCTCGACGTGCTGCACTACGTGGACATCGCTGCGCAGGACGCGCTGCTGCAGCGTGTGCGCGATGCCCTGCGCGCCGGCGCCGCCGACAGCCACACGCAGCGCGCACCGCGCCTGCTGCTGCGCGTGGGCGACGCCGCGAGCACACGCGGATTCGCGATCAGCCAGTGGGTCGATCGTGTCGTGACGACGGTGCGCGGCCACCGCGTCGCGCCCACCTGGGGCCGGCCGTTGACGGCGTGGGTGCAGCAGTTGCAAAGCCTCGGCTTTGATGTCAGTACCGTGCCGATGAGCCAGGGCACACCGTTCGCCAATGTGTTGTTGGTTGCGGATCTGACATGAAGCCCTCAAGCTCACTTCGTTCGCCACCGCCCGAGGGGGATGCGCAGCGCCTTGGGAGCGGCCCGGCAGCGCTGCAATGAATCCGCTCGCCATCTCGCACTACACGCTGGTGACCGCCCTCGGCCACGGCCGCGACGCGACGCTGGCCGCGCTTCGCTCGGATCGCACCGGCCTCGCATCACGCCCGTTCGAAACCGCCACGCTCGACACCTGGCTCGGCGTCGTCGATGCCGCCGACACGGTCGCGCTCAGCGGCGAACTCGCGAGCTTCGATTGCCGCAACAACCGCCTGGCCGAACTCGGCCTGCGCGCCGATGGTTTTGGCGACGCCGTGCGCCGCGCCGCCGCGCGTTGGGGCGCACATCGCGTGGGCGTCTTCCTCGGCACCAGCACGGCCGGTATTTTGCAAACCGAAGTGGCCTACCGCGAGCGCGATGCCACCACCGGCGCGCTACCGCCGTGGCTGCACTACGCGCACACGCACAACACGTATTCCGTGTCGGCCTATGTGCGCGCGGCGCTCGGTTTGTCAGGCCCGGCGTATGTCGTGTCCACCGCATGCTCGTCGAGCGCGAAGGTGTTTGCCGCCGCGGCACGCATGATCGACGCCGGCATCGTCGATGCCGCGGTCGTCGGCGGCGTGGACAGTCTGTGCATGACGACGCTGTACGGTTTTGCGTCGCTCGAATTGCTGTCGCCGCAAATCTGTCGTCCGTGGGACGAACAACGCAACGGCCTGTCGATCGGCGAAGCCGCGGCCTTCGCGCTGCTCGAACGCGACTGCGCGCAACCGCAAGCGTGGCTGCTCGGCGCCGGAGAAAGCAGCGACGGCCACCACATGAGCAGCCCGCACCCTGAGGGCGCGGGCGCGGTGCAAGCGATGCGTGCTGCACTGTCGCAAGCACGGTTGCAACCGAGCGACGTGGACTATCTGAACCTGCACGGCACCGGCACGCCGGGCAACGACGCGGCTGAAGACATCGCCGTCTGCGCTGTCTTCGGCCACGCGCTGCCGTGCAGCAGCACCAAGGGCCACACGGGGCACACGCTCGGCGCGGCCGGGGGTGTGGAAGCCGCGATCGGCATGCTCGCGCTGACGCATGGCGTGATGCCGGCGGGGCTGAACGTGCAGACACCCGACCCAGCGCTGAAAGCGAACTACCTGCGCGAGACGCGGCAACAAACCGTGCGCGTCGTCGCCAGCAACTCGTTCGGTTTCGGCGGCAGCAACGCCAGTTTGATTTTTGGCGCGGCGGCATGAGCGAACAACGGTGAAGATCATCGGTGTCGGCGTGCTCGGCCCGGCGCTGCCCGATTGGCCGAGCACGCAAACGCTGCTGCGCGAACCCGCGGCATGGCAACGCGTGCCGACCGTCATTCCATCGCCGCAGCGCCTGCCGCGCGGCCGAGCGCCGCCGCGCCGGCAACGTCATCAAGGCCTCGATCGCGGTGGCCGACGAAGCGCTCACTGCCAGTGGGCTCGATGGCAAGCGCCTTGCCGACCGTCTTCACGTCCTCGACCGGCGACCCGCTGAACTGCCACTTGCTGTGCGAAGCGCTTGGCAACCACCGATCGCATGGTCTCGCCGACACGCTTCACGAACTCGGTGCACAACGCCGCGGCCGGCTACTGGCACATCGCGGCGCAGAGCCGTCAACCTTCGACGAGCCTGGCCGCGTTCGATGCCAGCTTTGCGGCGGGTCTGTTGGAGGCTGCCGTGCAGGTGCATGCAACGCAAGCGCCGCGTGCTGCTCGTCGCCTGCGACGTGCCGTACCCCGAACCGCTGCATGCGCTGCGGCCGGTGGAAGACGTGATGGCCGTGGCGATGGTGCTCGCACCCGAGTCGTCGAGCGGTCGCGCGTTGCGCATTGAGATGACACGCGGCGACGCACCGATCACCCGCTGCACCGACGCCGCATTCGAAGCGCTGCGCGTCGGCATCCCTGCGGCGCGCGCGCTGCCGCTGCTTCAAGCCCTGATCGCCAGCACCCCGAGCGATGTGGTGATCGAAGGCTCGCCCGGCTCGACGCTGGCCATTCACATCGCGTGATGAAGACATTACTCAACGCTGCCGAGATCGCTGCGCGCGTGCCACACAGCGGCACGATGTGTTTGCTGCACGCGCTGCACGAGTCGTCCGACACGCATGTGCTGTGCAGCACGACGAGCCACCGCGCGGCCGACAACCCGCTACGCGGTGCCAGCGGCTTGTTGAGCTGCAACGCCATCGAATACGCCGCGCAGGCGATGGCTCTGCATGGTGCGATCACGGCCGCCGCCGATGCGCCACCGCAAGGCGGCCGCTTGGCGAGTGTGCGCGGCGTCCAGCTGCACGTGCCGCGCCTAGACGAGATCGACGGCCCGCTGTTCGTGCATGCCGAGCGCTTGGCGGGTGATGCGGGACAGGCGATGTACCAGTTCAAGCTGCGCGACGAGCGACAGAACACGTTGGTGCAAGGCCGCGCCACGGTACTGCTCAGCGGCACGGTCGGCCGCGCATAAACCACTCTGCGTCAGCATTGCTCCTCAACCGTCCCCAATCAGCTTCTTGTCATGAATTCGTTGAAGTCCTTTGCCAGTGTCTCTGCTGCTTCATTGCTATTTGGCTGCGCCACCGCGCTGGAGCCTGCGGCCGAGAGAATTCGCATGATGTCCGCAGAGCAAAAGGGTGCGTGTGAGTCGCTCGGTCTTGTGACGGCAGATCAGCAGCTAGGCCCTTACAAAGCAAGAAATTCCATGAATCAAGTTTTGAATGAGGCCGTTCGTCGCGGCGGCAATGCCGTTTTCTTGGTGTCCCAGGGTCAAAGCGGCATTGATGGCGTATCAGTTACTGCAGAGGCGCTGCTTTGCAAATAGGTCAGTCAAAGCCCCTCTCCGGCAAACGCGCCCTGGTCACCGGCGCCAGCGGCGCACTCGGCAGCGCGATCGCAACGCGCTTGGCCGACATGGGCGCACAGGTGCTGCTGCATGCGAACTCCGGCGTGGCGAATGTGCAGGCGCTCGCCGATGCGCTGCAAGCCGCCGGTCACAGCGCAGAGCCGATCCAATTCGACATCACGAGCGACGACGCGACCGCCGCAGCCGTCGCGCAGATGCTCGCCGCCGGCCCGGTGCAGATCATCGTCAACAACGCCGGCATCCACAACGACGCGGTGTTCCCCGGCATGAAGCCGGCGCAGTGGCACCAGGTGATCGACGTGTCGCTGCACGGTTTTTTTCGCGTCACGCAACCGCTCGTGCTGCCAATGCTGCGCACGCGCTGGGGCCGCATTCTCAACATCTCGTCGGTGGCCGCACTGGCCGGCAACCGCGGGCAGGTGAACTACGCGGCGGCCAAGGGCGCGCTCAACAGCGCGACGAAGGCGCTGTCGCTCGAACTCGCGAGCCGTGGCGTCACGGTCAACGCGATCGCGCCGGGCATCATCGCGAGCCCGATGACGGCGAGCGCGTTCGATGCCGAGACGATCAAGCGCATCGTGCCGGCGCAGCGCGCGGGCACACCGGAAGAAGTGGCTGCGCTCGCCGGTTTCCTCGCCAGCCCCGAGGCCGGCTACATCACCGGCCAGGTGATCTCGGTCAACGGCGGTCTTTACTGAAGTGCACGCGCAGGCGCTGCCGCTGCGCCGCTGAACTGCGCCCCCCGCAACGCCTCGGCCCCATAGCCGCGATTGACATCGAGCCCGGTCACGAACCAATCGTGCGCCGGCAATCGCAGCGGGTGCACGACCTCTTCATACGAGCGCATCGGCAGCAGCAGCCCGAAGCGGCGCGCATGCTCGAAGCGATCGACTTCGGCCACCGCGCCGCGCGTGCCTTCATAACCTTCGAGCGTGAAGCGCAGGCGGCGCGTGACGTGGTCGTCGCGGTCGATCAACAAGCTCACGCGGTCGGTTGCGGCATGGCCCAAGCCGGGGCTCAACCAGACGTTGACCACGTCGCACAAGCGGCCGTGCACGCGCTCGGTACCCGCCACGTCGGCGGGCACGGCCAGGCCGGCGGCTTGGCGGCTGGCCACCCACAAGGGGCCGAGCAGGAACAGGCCATAGCCTTCGGCGACCAGCGCCGCTGCGGCCAGCTCGCTCGCGCGCTGGCTTGGCTGGCCGTTGAACCAGACAGCGATCTCGCCCTGGTCGCGGCCGGCCGCCGCCAGCGTTTTGCCGCGCTGCCAGAAGACCTGCTTCGTGCCTTTGACGCCCGCATAGGCCTGCGCGACGACACCGGCGGCCGGCATCAACCGTTCTTGCGACGGCCCGCGAAAACCAATGTCCACCACCTCGGGCTGCACGCGATCGATCAACGGCCGCCATTGGCCGCCGTAGCCGATGTTGATGTCGTTGATCTGACGGTACGCCGCCAGGCCATGCGCGTCGGCGCTGTCTGCCAGACGCTTTGCGGCGGCAGCCGATGCCGTCGTCGGCGCCGCTGCCGTCAGTGGCAACGGCGTGGCGCACGCACCGAGCAGGCTGCTCGCGGCCGGCAGCGCCGCCAGGCCGAGCCAGCGGCGGCGCGTGATGATGAATGACGAAGGGGTGAAGGCGGTGGGGTACTGCATGGCCGATAGATTAGGGGCATCGCGGGCCGCCCAGGATGCGTGGGGTCAAGCGGCTCGGCTAGGATCACTCGCCAACTTTCAACACGGAGGAATCATGAACCTGCGATCGACCGCGCGCACCGTGCCCGCCACATTGGCTGCGGCTTTCTTTTTGACCGGCTGCCTGGGCCTGGGTGGCACCAAAAGCGAAGGCACGGCCGCGGCGCCTGCCCCTGCGCCCGCCACGGCCGCCGCACCGGCGGCGTCGAAGATCGGCCCCGGCATGAATGCCAGCGGCGACGTCACCGATCCGAAAAAGGTCGAAGCCGGCTATGGCCAGAAGGTCAAAGGCCTGAACGATTGGGAAGGCGAAATCACCGGCCGGCCGGCGCCGGGCAGCAAGTTCACGCAGATCAAGATCGGCATGCCGATGAAGCAGGTGATGGACATCGTCGGCCAGCCCACGGACCAGGGTGCCTACATCACCGGCAAGGCCTTCATTCCGTTCTTCTGGGGCTCCGACCGCTACCGCTATGAGCTCGTGTACAAGAGCCAGGGCCGCCTGATCTTTGCCGGCTCGTCGGGCTTCGACACCAGCGCCAGCCTGATCTGGATCATTCACAGCGCCGCCGAGCAGGGCTACAGAAACTGATGCTCGCGCGCCGCGCCGCCTGCGCTGGCCTCGGGGCGCTGGCGGGCGCGGCCGGCAGCGTGGGCTGCACGGCGCTGACGGGCCTGATGCGGTCGAGCTCTTTGCCGATGGACATCATCCATGACCAGCGCGCCTGCGCCGGAGCGCGCGCCTCGACGCTGCTGGTCTTCCTGCCCGGCGCCTACATGACGCCCGACGAGCTGGTGCGCGAGGGTTTTGGCAGCGCGGTGCGCGAGCGCCAGTTGCCGGTGGACCTGTGGTTCGTGCAGACCGAATTGGCGCAACTGGTCGATCGCACGGCGATGCAGCGCCTGGACGTCGACATCGTCGGCGCGGCACGCGAGCAGGGCTACCGCCGCCTGTGGTTCGCCGGCATTTCGCTCGGCGCGTTTCTGGCGATGGGCTATGCGGCGCGCCAGCCGGGGGGGCGCGTCGAGGGCATCGTCGGCCTCGGCACCTACCCGGGCCGGCGGCCGTTGTTGCAGGAGATCGCGCAAGCCGGTGGACTCGAGGCCTGGCGGCGCAGTGGCGCCAAGCCGCGTGAAGACGATGACCTCGACCACGACGTCTGGGCCTGGCTGGCGCGCGCCGACCGCACGGCCCCGGCGCTCTACCTCGGCCACGGCGCTCAGGACCGTTTTGCCGATGGCCAGGCGCTGATGGGCAGCACGCTGACCGCCGACCGTGTGGATGTCGTGCCCGGCGGGCACGACTGGGCCCCATGGCGCGCGCTGTGGGCGCGCTGGCTCGACAAGGGCGTGCTCGACCGGGCGTGCAACGCGTGATCTCCCCCGTGGCCATCACTGCGCACACGCTGGTGTGCGCGGCGGGCGTGGGGCGTGATGCCTTGTCGCAAGCCTTGTTCGACGAGCGCAGTGCATTGACGTGCAGCGACGTGCCCAACGGTGGCACGTGGTGGGGGCGCGTGCAGGAGCTCGACGCGCTGCCGCGCGAATGGGCGGCATGGGACAGCCGCGCCACACGGCTGGCGCTGCGCGGCTTGACGGCCGATGGCTTCGACTCAGCTGTTGCCGCGGCCGTGTCGCGCCACGGCGCGTCGCGCATCGGCTTGGCGCTCGGCACGTCGGCCTCGACGATCGCTGTATCGGAAGCCGCCTACGCGCGTGGCCACTTCGAAGCGCCGCAAGACCATGAAGCGCTGAACACGCTGCACGGCGTCACACACTTCGTGCAACAGCGGCTGGGTCTGCAAGGGCCGGCGCTGACCGTCTCCACGGCCTGTTCATCGAGCGCCAAGGTGTTTGCGGTGGCCGAGCGCTGGTTGCGTTTGCGGCTCGTCGATGCCGTGGTCGTGGCAGGCGTCGATGCGCTGTCGAACAGCCTGCTATATGGTTTCAACGCCCTGGGACTGCTGTCGGATGCACCGTGCCGGCCCTTCGATGCCGAGCGCAAGGGCATCAGCCTCGGCGAAGCGGCGGGCTTTGCGCTGCTGCAACGCATCGACGATGCGCCTTCGGCACTGCGCCTGCGCGGCTGGGGCGAAGCCAACGACGCGCACCACATGTCGAGCCCACATCCGGAAGGGCTCGGCGCCGAACGTGCGTTGACGGATGCGCTGGCACGTGCGGGCGTGCAAGCGCATCAGATCGGCTACATCAACCTGCACGGCACGGCGAGCGCACGCAACGATGAGGTCGAGGCCGCACTCGTGGCTCGCCACTTCGCCGCGCCAACACACGCCAGCGCCACCAAGGGCGTGACCGGGCACACGATGGGCGCGGCCGGCATCGTCGAGTCGATCGTCTGCCTGCACGCGCTGCGGTACGCCAACGGTCCAGGGACGGCGCACACGCAGGCCGCCGACCCGACGCTCCCGGCGACGTTCAAAGAGGTCTTCCATACAGATGCAGCCGACATAGCCGTGCGCCGGCATCTGGCCGCCAACTTCTCGTTCGGCTTCGGGGGCAACAACAGCGTACTGATCTTCGACAGGGTGGCGCAACCGTGAACGAAGCGCGCCCCGTCTTCATCGACGCCGCTGCGCTGTGGGCGCGCGCTGCGCCGGGCTGGGCCGCGTGGTGCGCTGCCTTGCGCGGCGAGTCCGCCTCACCGGCCGTCAAGCCGAACCCGAGCCTGCTCTCCGCCAACGAGCGCCGCCGCGCCAGCGACTCGGTGCTGTTGGCCATCGACGTTGCCGAGCAGGCGGTGCGCGCCAGCGGCCGCGACGCTTCTCAACTCGCCAGCGTGTTCACCTCCGCCCATGGCGACCTGGCCGTCACCGACGCGCTGTGCACGCAGCTCGCGCAAGCGCCACTGCAACTTTCGCCGACGCGCTTTCATCACTCTGTGCACAACGCGGCCTCGGGCTATTGGGCGATTGCCAGCGGCTGCCGTGCGCCGAGCACGGCCTTGTCGGCGCACACACACAGCTTCGTCGCGGGCCTGCTCGAAGCGCTCGTGCATGTCGCCTGCGAGCACGAGCCGGTGCTGCTGGTGGGCCACGACACCGAAGCGCGCGGCCTGCTGGGTGGCGTGAACACGAGCCGCGGGCTGCTCGGCGTGGCCCTCGTCTTGTCGCCCGAGCGCGGCGCGTCGTGCCTGGGCACATTGCATTGGCAGCTCGAAGAAGGTGCGCGCGCCGCGCCCGCGTTGCGCAGCGAGGTCGCGCGGGCGCTGCAAGCCAATGCGATGAGAGATGCGCTGCCGCTGTTCGAAAGCCTGGCGCTCGATGCAGAACAGTCGCTCGCGCTGCCCCTGCCCGGCACGCGGCATCTGGCGCTCAGGCATCATCGCGCCCAGCGTGTTCCAAGCAGTACCCCATGACCCTCCCGCCGCCCGCTTCCCATGACGTGATCGTTCTCGGCGGCGGCCTCGCCGGGCTGACGCTGGCGCTGCAATTGCGCAAGCGCTTTGCCGATCTCGATGTGCTGGTGCTGGAGCGCCACGCGCACCCGGTGCCCGAGGCCTGCCACAAGGTTGGCGAGTCGAGCGTCGAGATCGGCGCGCATTATTTCGAGAACGTGCTGGGCTTGAAGCAGCACCTGATGGACCAGCAGCTGAAGAAGTTCGGCTTCCGCTTTTTCTTCAGCGACGGCCAGCGCGACTTGGCCGCGGTGACCGAACTCGGCGCGAGCCGGCCGCTGCCGGTGCCGAGCTGGCAGATCGACCGCGGTATCTTCGAAAATTTTCTAGGCGAGGAAGTGCAGCGCCAAGGCGTGCGCTTCGTCGATCAGGCCATCGTGCGCGGCCTCGATTTGTCGCACGACGACGCGCCGCACCGCGTGCGCTGGCAGCGTGCCGGCGGTGACGTGCAAGTCGCCGAAGCGCGCTGGGTGATCGACGCCAGCGGGCGCGCCGGCCTGATCAAACGCAAGCTCGGTCTGGCCATGGACAACGTGCATGGCGCGCACGCGGTGTGGTTTCGCATCGGCGATCGGTTGAACCTCGACGATTGGTGCGATGACGCCGAGTGGCGCGCGCGCTGCGTCACGCCGACACGCTGGATGTCGACCAACCACATGGTGGGCACGGGCTACTGGCTGTGGCTGATTCCGCTCTCATCGGGCTCGCATTCGGTGGGCATCGTCGCCGACCCGCGGATTCATCCGCTGGACGAGATGAACACGTTCCCCCGCGCGATGCAGTGGATCGAAAAACACCAGCCGCGGGTTTTCGACGAACTCGATCTGCGCCGCGACAAGCTGCAGGACTTTGCCTTCTTCCGCCGTTTCTCATACGACTGCAAACAGGTCTTCTCGGCGAACCGCTGGGCGCTGGCCGGCGAGGCCGGGCGCTTTCTCGACCCGTTCTATTCACCGGGCAGCGACTTCATTGCGATGGGCAACAGCTTCATCAACGAGCTGATTGCGCGCGACCGCGCCGGCAAACCGCTGGCCGCGCACGCGCAGGTGTATGAGCAGATCTTCCGCAGCTTCTACGACAGCGCACTGGCGCTGTATGTCGATCAGTACCCGCTGTTCGGTGACCCGGAAGTGATGCCGGTCAAGGTGATCTGGGACTACAGCTACTACTGGGGCGTGTTGGCGCCGCTGTTCATGCAAGAGCGCATCGCCGACCTGGCCAGCCTGTCACGCCTGCGCGACGAGCTCGCCGATTGCCAGCGCCTGAACGTCGCGATGCAGAATTTTCTGCGCGCGTGGTCGGCGGTGAGCGAGAAGCGCAACCCGGCCGAGATGCTGGACCAAGCCTCGGTGCCGTGGTTCGTGGAACTCAACCGGCGCCTGCACGACACGCTGGGCAGCGATGCCTTCGTGGCGCGGTTGCAGCAAGCGCACCAGTTGCTGCGTGCGTTGGCACAGCAGATCGGCGACAAGGCGCTCGGCGATCACCCTCAGCTCGATGCCAGCGCGTTGCGCACGGCGATCGGCGCGGCGCCGCTGCATCCGCACGAAGCGATGCTGTTCGAGCGCGCCTACGACAACGTCTTTGCGTAGCTGCAGGGGCCAGCGCCGGGCCGCCCCCAAGCGTCCGGCCTGAGCCTCCCCTCGGGGAGTGGACGCGAAGCGGCCGAGGGGCCGTCTCAGGGCTGAAATGGCGGACGCTGCGTGAGCTTGCGCCAGATGAGCAACGGCAGCCGCAGCACGAACTCGACCATCAGCCGCGAGTGCATCCACGTCAGCAGCAGGTTGTCGCGCCCATAGCGAAAGTGCGAGACGCCGCCCTCGTCGGCGGAGAGGTACTTCACCGGCGCATCGACGTTGATCGGCTTGACGCCGCGCCACGCCAGACGCACGACGGCTTCGGTGTCGAAATCGAAACGCCGCATCCACGGCTGGCGCTGCATCACCGCGCGCAGCGCGGCGATCGGATAGACGCGAAAGCCGTACAACGAATCGGCGACGCCGGCGCCGAGCGTTTCGAGATTGGTCCAGGCGTTCGAGACGCGCCGCCCACGGACGCGCAGCAGCGGCGCGCTGGCGTCGAACACAGGGCGGCCGAGGATCATCGCTTCGGGCCGGGCTAGCGAGCGCTGCATGAATGTTGTGATGAGGTCGGCGGGATGCTGGCCGTCGGAATCCATCGTCAGCACGTGCGTGTAGCCGGCCTGCGCGGCAAGGTCCAGACCGTGCAGCACGGCGGCGCCTTTGCCGCTGTTGTGCGGCAGCACGTGAATTTGCAAGCCGGGGTCTTTCGCCGCCAACGCGGTCAAGCCCTCGGCCGTGCCATCGCTGCTGCCATCGACGACGACCCACACGGGGCGCCACGTGCGCCGTGCCGCGGCCACCGTCTCATAGACCTTCGGGCCGGGGTTGTAGCTGGGGATCAGCACCAGGTGCGTTGACGACGGCGCCTGGGTCATTCAGATTCCGTTTGCTGCGGCCCCTGCGCCATCGGCCCGCCGCGCAGGCCTTGCATCAAGTGCGCCTGCACCTCGGCAACGAGCACATGGTAGTCATCGCGCGGCTCGAAGCGGCGGCCCAGCCGCGCGCGAAAGACGATCGGCAGCGGCGGCAAACGCCAGATCGGCCAGCCTTTGCCGAGGTAGGGCGAGTTGGTGTCGATGAAGACCGTTTGCACCGGTGCGCGCGCGCGTTTGGCGATCACTGCAAAGCTGCCGGTCAGTGGCGACAGCGGCCACTGCTGTGTTCGCGTCCCCTCGGGAAACAGCACCAGCTGGCCACCCTGCTGCAACGCGACAACCGACAGGCGGATCATCCCTTGTGGCGAATCATTCGGGATGTAGCGCGCCAGCCGCGCGCCGGGGCCGAGGAACGGGTTGCGCAGCAGGTTGGCTTTCATGATGCAGGCGCCACGCGGCAACTCGGCAATCAGCATCATCGCGTCGAGCATGCTCGGGTGGTTGGCCACCACGATCAGTCCGGCCTCATCGCGCAGCGGGCGCAGCGCTTCGGAGTCCAGGCGCAGCATCCCTGTCGCACTGGCGAGGTGCCAGAAGCTGCCATAAACCCAGGCGATGCCTTGACGGCCCAGCGTGCGACCCATCCGCTCAGGCAAGACCCAGCTCAGCGGCAAGGCGAAGAGGTTCCAGAGCAACGACGACAGGCCGAGGAACACCAGATGCAATTGCAGCGCCACCCAGGCCAGCGGCTTGGGAGCGAAGCGCCAGAGCGAACGCGGCACGCGCTCGTGATCAGTCGTCGATGTCGACACGGCGCTCGGATTGTGCAAAGACCCAGGACAGCGCGATCCCGGCGCTGAAGTTGCGATCGCGTTTGACGAGCGGGCTGGGCTCGAAGGCCGCGCCGGCCACGGAGTCGGCACGCACGAAGGCGCCGAACCACCAGTTGCCGACGCGCCGCGAGACGCCGCTGGTGATGCGCCAGCCCGCGCCGCCGCCGGGTGCGTCGTAGGCCGGCCGCTCGGCCGTGGCGTAGCGGCTTTCTACGCCGTAGACGTAGTCGTGATAACGCCGCGTGCCGGCGAGCAGGCCGGCCTGCGCGCCGATGTTCCACTCGCCGACGCGCCAATCGACATTGACGTTGGGCTGCGCGGTCCAGCCGATGGCCTTGGGCTCGCGCTGCAAGGTGATGACGGCATGCACCGGCAGACGCAGTTCGGCCTTCCAGCCGGGACCATGGGCGAGGCGCAGGTTGACGTTGGGACCGACCTGCAGCGTGCCGGCCAGCCCGGGCATGCCGCGCCGGGCGATGTTGTCGTCGCCGCGCGTCGGCGCGGTGGCGCTGACGCTCACGTCGACGTCGTAGCGCTGGCTGTCGACGAAGACGGCGCGCGCGCCGTCGCGGTCGGCACGAAAGATCTCGCCGCGATAGACGAAGTACGGCAGCGGCAAGAGCCAGCTCTGGCTCTGGTTGCTGCCGCGGTAGTGCGGCAGCGTCAGCGCGGACAAGCCGAGGCCGGCCTCCCACAAGGGCAGCGGTTCGGCGGCCGCCGGCAGGGCCATGCACAGCATCGCCATGGCCGCAGCGCGGGTCGAGGGTGTCAAACCAGCTCTCCTTCGGCCCAGGCGTGGCCTTCGATTTCAACGTCGAGCTCACGCCGGCAGATGTCGGCGTGCAGATAGACACACTCGCTCGCGCCGCTCCCGAATTCGGGGGCGGCGCGAGCGAGTTCATCGACCACCGCCGCATGGTCGTGAGCGTGGCGCACGTAGACCACGCCGTGCACATCGCACAGCGACCAGCGCACGCTGCTGCAGCGGCTGCTGGCGTTGTCCAGCACCGCGCGCAGGTTGGCCACCGTCTCACGGACCTGCGCGCGCACGTCGCCGGGGTGCATCGACTCGTGGCCGACGATGCTCGCCGTGCCGGAGATGAACAGGCCGAGGCGACCCTCCCCAGCTTGCGCAAGCGCGGCGCGAGAGAAGGTCGGCGCGCGCGGGCCGTAGCGCGGCGGGTAGTGGTACGCCGACACCTGGCGCGGGTTCTCGACGTGGCGCACGGCGCGCTGTCCGGCAAGGAAGTGCACTCGCAACGGCCCGCTCGCCGTGCCGATCGCGCAGGCCGCGGGCGCGCCTTCAAAAGCCTGCTCGCCCGCATCGAGAAAAGCCTGCTGGCGACCGGCGTTGAAGCGCTTGTAGCGCTCCATCGCGGCGCCCTCTTCGTTGATGCGCGGCAGGTAGTTCCAGACGCGCAGCAGGTGTGCAAAGCCGCTGCGCTGCAGCGCATCGAACAGGCCGGCGTAGGCACGGCCCGCGGCGGCTTCGAGGCCCGTGGTTTCAGGCACCTCGATGCTGCCGAAGAGCCAATCCTGATCGTGCTGCCAGCGCGCGCCGTGGTGGTTGGCGCCCTGCGTGACCACGCCCTGGCCGAGCCAGGCGTCGAGCATCGGCACGTCGGCCCCCAAGCGCGGCACGGGCACGCTGCCGACGACCGCAACTGCTGGGGCGTCGGCAAGGCTACCGTAGAGCAGGCCGCCCAAGGCCGTGTCAGGGCCGACCGCACGCCGCGGCGACGCGGGTGTTCGGCGTGAGAGCAGCGCGTGTTGACGCTGCGCGCCGATGACAACAGCGTCGGTCATCGTGCGGTCGTCATCACCGATTCGCCGTTGACGGGCCCGGCGTCGGCAACCAGCGCGCGGCGCCGCCGCCAGGCACGCCAACTGCGCGGCAGGCTGCTGAGCGACATGACCCAATAGACGCACTTGAAGAACGCCAGCGATGGACGCATCGGCGTGCGGCCGAAGATGTCTCCCGCCAGCACCGACAGCACCGCTTCCTTGGAGCGCAGAAAGTTTCGTGGCGCCATGAACAGCTCGCGGATCGCCGGGTTGGTCATGCGGTAGATGAACCACGAGAACTCATGCGGCCCTTTGCGCATGTGCGCGTCGAAGCGGCGCCGCGCGGCCAGCGCGCGCTGCGGCTCGCGCAAACTGGCCCGCACCACGGGCACGGCCTGGAAGGCGCTTTCCATCGCCAGGTAGACGCCCGACGAGAACACCGGATCGACAAAGGCAAAGGCGTCGCCGAGCAGCAGCCAACGCGTGCCGCTGGGCTGGCTGGCGCTGTAGGAGTAGTTGCCGGTGGCATGCACCCGGCCGCCCTCCAGCGTGGCATCGCGCAAACGCTCCATCAGTGCCGGCGCGAGCGCAAGGGTGTCGAAGAAAAAGGCGTCGAGCGGTTTGTCGCGCGTCTTCAGATAGCTCGGCCAACAGGTGGCGCCGACGCTGGTGGTGCCGTCGGCCAGCGGGATGAACCAGATCCAGCCGTGTTCGAACCAGAAGATGCTGATGTTGCCTTCGGCCTTTTCGCCTTCGAGCCGTTGCGCGTTGCGGAAGTGGCCGAAGATCGCGGCGCTGTTGTGCTTGGGGTTGCGCGCCTTGCTCTGGAACTGGCCGGCGAGCAAGGTATCGCGCCCCGACGCATCGACGACGTACGAAGCGCGCCAGCGCTTCTCGGCGCCGTCATCGAGCCGCGCATGCACCGTGACGCCATCGTCGTCGAACTCGACGCGTCGCACGGTGCAGCCTTCGACAGCCACCGCGCCTTGCGCGCGCGCGTTGCGAAACAGGATGTCATCCATTTGCGAGCGCCGCACTTGCCAGGCCATCGGCATGCTCTTGTCCCAGGCATCGCTGAAATGCAGCGTCGAGGTGTGCTGGTGCAGCGGCGACACGAATTGCACGCCCCACTTGGGCATGCCGATGGCGTCGATCTGCTCGCGCACGCCGAGCTGCTCGAACAGGCGCACGTTGGCCGGCAGCAGCGACTCGCCGATGTGAAAGCGTGGGTGGTGCTCGCGCTCGAGCAGCACGACGCTCAGACCCTCGCGTGCAAGTAGAGTGGCCATGGTCGAGCCGGCAGGGCCGCCGCCGATGACCACCACGTCGCAGGCTTTGTCTTCGAGCGCCGACACACCGCTGGCTGGTGGTGGTGCCGAAATGGGCAATGTCTCGATCATCGAACGGTTCTTCCAGCCAACAACCACTTGGTGCGCAGGCGCCGATAGTACCGAAGGCAGTGGCGAGGACTTTCGCCGCGCCGTGGCTCACGAACCGTCCGGCCCCCAGCCACAATCGGCGTTTTGGCCATGAGTCTCTTGCCTTCGTCCGCGCTGCCCGCGCCTTCGCTTCGCCCGCCCTGGCAGACGCTGCTGGGGCAGCGCATGCGCTATCTGTGGTGGCTGAAGTTTCTGGGTGTTTGCGCGTTCATGTGGTTGTTCTTCATCGGCTACTTCCACACCCTGCGCAATCCGACGCGCGAGGTCATGGTGATGCCGCTGACCTGGCTCGACGGCGCTGTCGCCTTTCAGCCGCACGCCTTGTGGATCTACCTCTCGCTGTGGGTGTACATCGGCGTGGCCCCGGGGCTGTTGTCGGCGTTTCGAGATCTGTTGATGTACACGCTGTGGATCGGCGCTTTGTGCGCGGTGGGGCTGGCGTGTTTTCACTTCTGGCCGACCGCCGTACCGCGCCCGGCGATGGATCTTTCGGGCTATCCGGGTTTTGCTCTGCTGCAGGGTGTGGACGCCACCGGCAACGCCTGTCCATCGTTGCATGTGGCCACGGCGGCGTTCACCGCGCTGTGGGTCGAGCATTTGTTGCGGGTGATCGGCGCGCCTGCCTGGTTGCGCTGGTGCAATGGACTGTGGGTCGGCGCGATCGTCTGGTCCACGCTGGCCACCAAGCAACATGTGGCCTGGGACGCGGCCGGCGGGTTGGCACTGGCGCTGGTGTTTGCCGCGCTGTCGCTGGCTGGCCGCACGGGCAAGGCCCGACTCTGTGCGTAGGTTAGCGCCGCTATGATTTGCGGCTCATGCCGCAGGGTTGGTGACGAGAGGGTTTTGTCTTGAGCAGCACGCTGAAAGAACTACAAGATTTGATGCAGGAAAAGTACGGCCTGGACGCCAGTCAGGTCGATCCTCACGCGTCGTTGCGCGCCAGCGGCGTCGATTCGCTGGCGTTGGTGGAGTTCATCTTCGACGTCGAGGACCAGATGGGCGTCACCGTGCCGGACGACAACCCGCGGATGGACACCCTGGCCGATTTGGCTGAAGCGATCGACCGTGTGCGCGGCAAGGACGTGCCGCCAGCGCAAAAGAAAACGGCGTGATCGCAAGCCGCGGCGCGACACGGCACCACTGACCCCGGAGACGCGGCAGTTGAACGAAGTCGCCATCACCGGTCTGGGCGTGATTTCACCGCATGGCAATGCGCCGCGCGAGATGTTCGCGGCGCTGATGCGGGGCGAGTCCGCCATCCGCCCGGTATTTCCAGAGCTGGCCAAACCGGCTGTGGCGGCGGTCGCGGCCTTCGACGCCGCGCTTTGGTTCACCAAGCTGCAGCTCCCCGGCGTGGACCGGGTGAGCCAGTTGGCCGTCGCGGCGGCCGACCTCGCGGTGAAAGACGCTGGGGGACACGAGGGCATCGAGCCGTCTCGCCTGGGCGTGTACGTTGGCTGCGGCATGGGCGGCGCGGGCTCGATCGACGCGGCGTATCACGCGGCCTTCCAGCAAGGCGGTCGCGTGCCGCCACTGACGATCCCGGCGCTGATGAGCAATGCGCCTGCCGCCCACGTCGCCATGCGCCAGGGCGCGCGAGGCCCGGTGCTGACCTACTCGGTGGCCTGCGCGTCATCGGCCGTCGCGTTGTCCGAGGCCGCCAAGGGCGTGGCCTGCGGCGACGTCGACATGGCGATCGCCGGTGGCAGCGAGGCCATCGTCGTGCCGGGCTCGATGATGGCCTGGCAAGCGATGCAGACGCTGGCCGCGGTGGACCCGGCTGACCCGGCCAGCGCGGTCAAACCTTTCGATGCGCACCGCAGCGGCTTCGCCCTCGGCGAGGGCGCCGCTTTTTTGGTGCTGGAGCGCATCGATCAGGCCCGTGCGCGCGGAGCGAGTGTGTACGCACTGCTGCGCGGCTGGGGGCTGGGCTGCGACGCGACCCATCTGACAAAGCCCGATGCGTCCGGGCAGGCGCGTGCGCTGGCCGATGCCCTGCGCCGTGCAGACTTGGCGCCAGCAGATGTCGGTTATGTCAATGCGCACGGCACCGCGACCCGCATCGGCGACGTGGTCGAATGCGAGGCCCTGGCTGCTGTGTGGGGCGCTGACCTGCCCGGCCTGCGCGTCAGCTCGACCAAAGCGCTGCATGGCCACCTGCTCGGCGGTGCCGGCGCATTGGAAGCCGTGATCACGGTGATGGCTTTGCACGAGCGCCGACTGCCGCCCAGCGCCCACTGCACGCAGCCGGATCCAGCGTGCGCCGTTCCGTTGGTGCCGGCTGGTGGCCTGGACATGCCCTCATTGGCTGCCGCGATCAGCAGCTCGTTCGCGTTTGGCGGGACCAACTCGACCCTGTTGTTCACGCGCCCATGAGCAACGCGGTGCTCTGGCAGAGTTAAGTATGTTTGTGCCCGCTTGCTGGATGGGCTCGCCTATTTCCTAACGCCAGGTCAAGTGCCGCATGCGGATGGGCCTGTAGCGCGGACAGATCGAAGCCGAGCACGATCAGCTTGGCGCGAATGGCTCTGTCATCCTTTAATGTGAGCGCATGCTGTCTGGAAAGCGCCCACAAATACTGCCGCGATCCTTCGCTGACGATGGCAGTCGGTTGGGACATCCACCACCCAGTAACGTGCCCCCGTTCAGCGCAGCCAGGATTCGGGTACCAGACCATTTGGTACCACGCGCCCATGTTTCGGCGCGACCTCGAGGGTGGGCAGCAGCAGCAGCGGTCCCGCTGAAGGAGCTTGGGAACATCGACGTGTCTGCCGCCAGCGCAGATACCAGGGCGGGCAGGACCGCACGGCGTGTTATTGACACTTCATCCAGACGAGACAGCGCTCGGCCTCCAGGCCATCCACGGCCAACGGTTCCACGTGAAGTACCGTCACCTCGGCTGGCAGCGCAGCCAGCTCGTCATCCGGGCGCTTCCCCTTCATGGCCACCCAAACGCCCCCAGGAGCGAGCAGCCTGCGCGTCAGGCGCACGAGGTCAACGAGTGAAGCAAACGCGCGGGCGGTGATCAGATCGAAGGGCGGCGCGCGCAGGCTCTCCACCCGGGAATGCACGGCATGGAGATTGTGCAACCGCAGGTCCCCGGCCACTTGGCGGATGAAGGCCGCTTTTTTTCCAACCGCGTCGATACAGGTCACGTCCCAGGCGGGTTCTGCAATCGCCAAGACCACACCGGGCAAGCCGCCGCCGCTACCGACGTCGAGCAGCCGTGCCGGCTTGCCAGCCCCGAACTGGCGGCGCAGCGGCTCGACCACAGCCAGGCAGTCGGCAAGATGCAGTGAGCGCATCTGCGCCGGATCTCGCACCGCCGTGAGGTTGTAGGCCGCGTTCCACTTGGCCAGCAAGCTCAAGTAGCGCTCCAGGCGCGGGTCGTCGGCTGCGCTCAAGCGGCCTCATCGGCTGCGCGCGAGGCAGCTGCAGACGTGTTGGCGGCGAATCCTTTGAATCGGCCCTTCTTCAGATGCACCAAAAGCAATGACACCGCTGCTGGCGTCACGCCTGAAATCCGGGCCGCTTGGCCCAGCGTCGTCGGCCGATGCCGGCTCAGCTTCTGCCGCACCTCATGGCTCAGCGCGGTGACTTGGTCGTAGTTCAGGTCGGCTGGAAGAACGAGGTCCTCATAGCTCGCAGCACGCTCGACCTCTTCGCGCTGCTTGTTGATGTACCCGGCGTACTTGGTGGCAATCTCAACCTGCTCGATCACGTCTGTGGCCAAAGACAGCCCCAGTTCAGCGTTCAGCGTTTCACGTGAAACAGCCGCAGCGGCCGCGGGTTCTGGGCGAGCGATCCTCGCGAGCTCTGCAACGGCATCGAAACCCACGCCCGGCCGCCTCAAGAGGTCGGTCAGGCTGTGTTCGTGCTCTAAGGCCTTACCCAGCAACCGCTCAGCGTCGGCCGCCGGCACCACGCCTGGATGAACCCACGTCGACTTCAGCTTCTCGGTTTCACGTGAAACAGCGTCGCGTTTGCGGTTGAAAGCAGTCCAACGGGCGTCGTCCACCAAGCCCAGGCCGCGCCCGACCTCCGTCAGCCGCGCGTCGGCGTTGTCTTCACGCAGTTGCAGCCGGTACTCCGCGCGGCTGGTGAACATCCGGTACGGTTCGCTGACACCCTGCGTGACGAGGTCATCCACCAACACCCCCAGGTAAGCCTGATCCCTGCGCGGCATCCACACGGCCTCACCCTTGACTTGCAGTGCGGCGTTGATGCCTGCATACAAGCCTTGCGCGGCAGCCTCTTCATAGCCCGTCGTGCCGTTGATCTGGCCAGCGAAGAACAGCCCCTGGATGGCGCGGCTTTCGAAGCTCAGCTGCAGCTCACGCGGATCAAAGTAGTCGTACTCGATCGCATAACCAGGTCGAAGGATGTGCGCCCGTTCCAGCCCCGCCATCGACTGCACTGCGGCGATCTGAACATCAAACGGCAGCGACGTGGATATGCCATTCGGGTAGACCTCGTGCGTCGTCAGCCCCTCGGGTTCGAGAAAGATCTGGTGCGAGTCCTTGTCGGCGAATCGATTCACCTTGTCCTCGATGCTCGGGCAATAGCGCGGCCCGACGCCTTCAATCACGCCGGAGAACATTGGGCTGCGATCGAAGCCGGAACGGATGATCTCGTGCGTGCGCGCATTGGTGTGCGTGATCCAGCAAGGCACTTGGCGCGGGTGCATGCCCACTTCGCCCATGAAACTGAACACGGGCACGGGGTCCAAATCGCCAGGCTGCTCGGCGAGTTTTGCAAAGTCGATCGACCGCCCGTCGATGCGCGGCGGTGTGCCGGTCTTCAGCCGCCCTTGCGGCAACTTCAATTCCTTGAGCCTCGCCGACAGACTGACCGCCGGCGGATCCCCCGCCCGGCCCGCGCTGTAGTTCTGCATCCCAACGTGAATGCGGCCATCGAGAAAGGTCCCCGCCGTTAAAACTACGGTCTTTCCACGAAAGCGTACGCCCACTTGCGTTACGGCGCCGACCACCCGATCGCCTTCCAACGTCAGATCGTCCACCGCTTGCTGGAACAGCCAGAGGTTCGGCTGGTTCTCGAGCCTGCGCCGGATCGCCGACTTGTAGAGCAGGCGATCAGCTTGCGCCCGCGTCGCCCGCACGGCCGGGCCTTTGCTCGAATTGAGGATGCGAAACTGGATGCCCGCCTCGTCGGTGGCCAGCGCCATCGCGCCGCCGAGCGCATCGACTTCCTTGACCAGGTGCCCCTTGCCGATGCCGCCGATGCTCGGGTTGCAGCTCATCTGCCCCAAGGTCTCTATGTTGTGAGTGAGCAATAGCGTCGCACAACCCATGCGCGCAGCGGCCAGCGCCGCCTCGGTGCCGGCGTGGCCGCCACCGACAACGATGACATCGAATTCTTGGGGGTGCAGCACGGCGTGTGGAAGTGCGCGGCGAAGGCCGCAGCGATCAGTGCAGAGGGTGCCTCAATTTTAAGCGGGGCGCTGGCGACGCGCCCGGCCGCTGACTTCAGACGTTGCGCCCAGCCCCAGGCACCGAGCGCAAGTCCTGCGTCACGCGCCCGTCGTTCAACACAACGACGCGCGAAGCGCTGGCGATCGTCTCCGGCCGGTGCGCCACGATGACGCGCGTCAGGTTCAACTTGCGGATGTTCTGATTGACCACGCGCTCGCGCTCGACGTCGAGAGCGCTCGTCGCCTCGTCGAGCAGCAGCACCTGCGGCCGCTTGTACAGAGCGCGCGCCAGCAGCAGGCGCTGCTTCTGGCCGCCCGACAGGCTGGCGCCCATGTCGCCGATCAGCGTGTGGTAGCCCATCGGCATGGCCTCGATCTCGTCGTGCACCGCAGCCAGGCGAGCGCACTCCATGACCCACTCGACATCGGGCGACACGTCGAAGAAGCTGATGTTGTCGACCACCGAGCCCGTCAGCAGCGCGTCGTCCTGCATCACCGTGCCCACCATGGCCCGCCATTGCGCCAGGCCGAGTTGCCCGAGCGGCAGCCCGCCGACGCGCACCTCGCCCCCCTGCGGCGCATGGATGCCGAGCATCAGTTTCAGCAGCGTCGTCTTGCCGCCACCCGAGGGGCCGACGATGGCCACCGATTCGCCGGGCTCGATGTTCAAGCTCACGCCCTGCAGCACGTCGGCCTCGTTGTCGGCATAGCGGAAGGTCACATTGCGCACGTCGATGCGCGCTTCGGGCGTCCGCTCCGCCAGGCGCTGCAGGCCCATGTCTTCCGGCGCCGCAAGAACGATGTCGGCCAATCGCTCGCCCTGCAGGCGCAGCATGCGCAACTCCACGCCCTTGTCGATCAAGGCGCTGATGCGCTGCGCGAACTGCTCCTTGAAGGCAACGAACGCGAACAGCATGCCAACCGAAAACTTCTGGTCCATCACCAAGAGCGCACCGACCCAGACCACCGCAACGCGCTCCAGGCCGAACAGCAGGCGGTGCAGCACCGAGAACATCAGCTCCAGCTTGCGCGTCGCAATGCCTGCGTTCATTGCGTCAACGACGCGGTTCATGAAGCGCGCCTGGCGATCGGCCTGGCGGTTGAACAGCTTGATCGATTGCACCGCGCGCAACGATTCGAGGAAGTGACTCGCCTGCTGCGCCTCATGCACCAGCGTCTCTTCAGTGGCCTGTCGCAGCGGGCGGAAGAACGCCCAGCGCAGCAATGCATAGGCGATCACCGCAGCGAGCACGATCGCCGTCAGCGTAACGCTGTAGAAGGCCATCATCGCCAGCGTCGCCACCACCAGCAGGCCGTCGAGCAGGGCTTCGACAAAGTGCGTCGTCAGCGTTTTCTGCATCGTCTGCACGGCGGCGAAGCGCGACCAGACGTCACCCGCGTGCCGTTTCTCGAACCAGGCCACCGGCAGGCGCATCAGGTGCGCGAACACGTTGCCCAGCCACTGCAGATTCAATGTTGCCGACAGATGCAACACCGCCCACGAGCGCAGCGCCGCGGCCACCACCTGTAGCAGCACCAGCAGGCCAAAGCCGATACCGAGCGTCAACAGCAAGTCGCGGTCGTTGCTCACCACCACGTCGTCCACCACCCATTGCAAGAGGAACGGGCCGCCGAGCACGAAGGCTTCGAGCGCAAGGGCGAGCAACACGATTTGCGCTACCGAGCGCTTCAAACCGCGCACCGGGCCGATCAGGTGCTTGAGTTTCACGGCCTGGCGTTCGACCTTGGGCGCAAAGTCGGCTGCCGGCGTGAGCTCGAGCGCAACACCGGTGAAGTGCTGCGACAACTCGTGCAACTTCAAGTGCCGCACGCCGCGCGCCGGGTCGTGCAGCGTCGCCGTGTTGCCTTTGACATCGGTCAGAACGACGAAATGGTTCAAGTCCCAATGCAGCACACAGGGCAGCGCGAGCTGGTCCAACTGCGACGGCTCGACGCGCAAGGCGCGCGGATTGAAGTGCAACTCGCCGGCCATGCGCACCAGATCGGCCATCGTCGCGCCCTTGAGTGAGAGCGAAAAGCGCTGCCGCAGCGTCGGCAGATCGGTGCGGTGGCCATGGGCGCCAACAACCATCGCCAGACAGGCGAGCGCACACTCCGCAGCCTCGGTCTGGAGCAGCATCGGCACCCGGTGCGAGCCGAACGGTGACAGGCGCAACGCGTCGGCGCGCACCGCGCTACACCCGCCCGGCCACACCGATCACCGGCGCAAACAGCCACTCGAACAAACGGCGGCGCTCGATCGGTACATCGGCTTCGAGCTGCATGCCCGGCACCAGTGGCCGCACCTCGATGCCGGTGGGCATGTCTTGGCGCGCCAGCGTCACGGCAATGCGGTACATCGGCTCGCGGGACGCAGAGGCCTGGCCGGTCAACTCTGCCCCACTCAATGGCGCCAGCGACACCTGCTCGATGCGGCCTTGTTGTGAGCCGAATTTCTGGTACGGGAAGGCGTCATAGCGCAGCAGCACCGGCTGGTCTGCGCGCAAAAAACCCACCGCGCTCGACGGCGCGTACAGATGGGCTTGTAGCTTGGCATCGCTCGGTACCAGGCTGGCCAGCGCCACACCCGGCGTCACGGTCTGCCCGGGCTGCGCGATCAAGCCACTGACCACGCCGTCTTGCGGCGCGCGAACCACGAGGCTGCGGCGTGACTCGCTCTCAGCCCCCAACTGCGCAAGTTCGGCACGCTCGCGCTCGATCTCCCCGAGCTTTCTGGCGTTGTCCAGCGGCAGGTCGCGGCGCTGCGCATCAAGCGCCGCCATCTCGCGTGCATGCGCACCGCGCTGGCGCTCCAGCGCCTGGCGCTGCGCTTGCAGGCCCAACAACTCTTCGGTCTTGGCCTGGACCTGTGCGCTGGAGACAAAGTTGTCGTTGCGCAGCGACTCGACGCGCGCGCGCGCCTCTTCTGCGAGTGCAATGCGCTGCATCGCGAGCGCTAGTTCAGCACCGAGCGAGGCCTGCTCGCGCTGCATGTCGGCCGACCGGCGCGACAACGCCGCCACCTGGCTGTCATGCAGCGACTGCTGTTGCACGGCCGCTTTGTCCAGGCTGGTCTCGCGCGCGACCAGACTGCGCTGCACGGCCGCCTGCGTGCCGCCCGAAGCGGAAGCACGATCGAGCGACAGCACGAACAGCACATCGCCGGCTCGCACCCGCGCCCCTTCTGCGACATGGCGCTCAAGCAACAGCGCTTCTTGCGGCGCCACCAGCCGAATCACGCCGCGGTCGGGCACCAGCACGCCGGACACGCGGACCTTGCGCGTGTACTCGCCCAGCCAAAGAAAGGCGCCGAGCGTCAGTGCCGCCACCACGACGGCGCTGGTGAGCACCGTCAGCGACAACGGACGGATCAGCTGGATCTCACCAACCCACGAGGTCCTGCGCGATTCGAGGACCTCGGGGCGGAAGAGATCTACCACCCTTTGTATGGAGTCGAAGTCTGGCCGTCGCCGCCGCCGATGCGCCGCAGCTGCTCCGCACTCAGCTCATGCAGCCCGGCAGACGTCGCCTTGCGAGCAGGACGACTGGCGCCCTGTGCCATCAGCTTGGACACCCAACGAACGAAGGATTTTTGACCGACTTTCATGCGAACTCCTGGCGGTGAGAACGAGCAACACTGCTCGACGTCTTCATTCCACCAGCGCCAGTGCGCGTACGAAATCGTCAGTTCTTACAAGGCGTCAGTGAATCAGGCCCAGCCGCAACGCCTTGAGAACGGCTTGGTGCTTTGAGCTGCAGTCGAGTTTTCGCATTGCATTCTGCAAATGCTGTATCACCGTGCGCTCGGTGATGTTCAACAGATCTGCCACCGCCTTCGCCGTCTTGCCGTCCATCGTCCAGCGCAGCACTTCAAGTTCACGTGGCGTGATTGAAGGAAGCTCTGGCTGGTGCACCTCCGACACCAGGATCCGCATCGCTGTGTCTTGCGCGTGGACCGCAAAAAGCTGAAGGTCGGCCACGAGGCGCGTCAACTCTGCTCGGTTCTGCGGCAATTCCTGGTCTCTATCGACGCCAAGAAGAAAATGTCGGCCCTCGGGCAGATGCAACGCCATCGCAATGCCGTTGCGATACCCAAACTGCGCCTGCCGTTCCCAGATATCAATCACGCCACGATCGACATACGTCTGCTGGCTCCAGATGATCGGCACCGTCTGCCTTCTGCAATGCTGCATGACCGGGTCGCGACGACCGATGCTCAAGTCCTCGTAGCTCTGCTCGAAAGCCATTGGCGTGTTGTGCACCGCCACGAACTCGGGCGTTATGCCAGGCCGGTCCACGGCCACCATCGCGGACACCGTGTTGAACCCCAGCTGCTGGGCAAAGCGAATCACGACCGACCGAAACTGGGCCTTGTCTTTCGCTTCCAACACCGACAGATAGTCGCCTTGCAGCATTTCTTCACGCTAGACCAAAAGGCCCTTGGCAGTTCTTACGGTAGGCGCGGCGAGCGCGCTTGTCCACACTCCATGGCATCGGAGCAACTGTGTCTCCGAATTTGCCAAAAGGACTTGTGCATCATGAACGCATCCTGGACCGTGCGCGCTTGGACGCCTTTATTGTGGCAGGCCGATGGGGCCGCGCACTTGCAGTTCGACCACCTCGACACGCAGATTTTCCACTCTGGCGGTGACGATGGCCCCGTCAGCGGCCAGACCGTGTGGCGCACTGACGCGCCGGATGGTGAAGCCGGTGTGGCCTGGGACTGGGTGATGTTGTCGGACGACGTGATCGCGATGGCTGACCCGATGTGCGTGGTGACCAATCTGCGCTTGGTTGGCCGACGCGGCGAGGTACTGACCTCGTGGGAAGCGGCGCGCCATCTGAGCCAGATCGTTTACGGACTGCCGTGGCAGGGGGAAGTCCAGCGCGCGGTCAAGCGACACCTCAACGATTGAAACATCCGGCGAGGCCCTCCCCCTAGGGAAGTGGGCCTACCTCAACGCGGCAGCTCGCAACTGCCGCGCGATGAACGCGAGGAACAACACCGTGATGGCCGCGCACACCGCGAGCGGGATCAGCACGTCCATCGCTGCGAGCGCCTCGCCTTTCAACACGCGGTTCATCAGCGTCACCTGACCCAATGCCGGGGTCCACAGGTGCCACGGCGCCTCGCCGCCCTGGTTGAACAACGTGAACATGGGCAATAGCGACACGCCCAGGATCACCACGGTGTTGTTGGCCTGCGCCTCCTTGAAACTCTTGCAGCGGATCGCGATGGCCATCATCACGGCGGCCAGTGCAGCGGCCAGCGGGGCGAGCAACATCAGGAACAGCGCGGCCTCGCGCCACCCGAACTGGAACATCGCGGCCAAGGTTTCGCTGCGCAGAAAACTTTGCGCCGGCAGGAACGACAAGCAGCTCAGCAGCGCAATCAGCATGCCCACCGCAGCCACCGCGCCCCACTTGCCAATGACGAGTGACAGGCGAGAGGCCGGGTTCATCAGCAAGGGTTCTAGCGAGCCGCGCTCGCGCTCGCCGGCGGTCGTGTCGAGCGCCGCATTGAGCGCGCCGTAGAGCACGGCCATCATGATGAAAAACGGCAGCATGCCGGTGAGCTGCGCCGCACGGCTCTGCGGGTTGGCAAGGTCACGTTCCTGCACGTCGATGACCTCGAGCGCCGCCGGCGCGACGCCACGCCACGCCAGGCGCAAGGTCGATTGCTCGCTGGTGAAGGCGCGCAGCAGGCGCGCCAAGCGGTTCACCGACTGCCCCGCGCGCTGGTTCGACGATGAAGACACAATCTCCAGCAGCGGCGGCTCGCCGCGCGCCAGGTCGGCTTCGAAGTCTTTCGCGATCACGAGCACCGGGTCGGCGAGCTTCTGCGAGACGAGCTGCGCTTCGTAGTCGGCCGGCGCGGTGGTGATGGTGTAGGTCTGGCGCTCGAAAAAATTGCGCAGCGTCGGCGCATGTTCGATGCCAGACACCACCACCGTGCGCTCTTCGGCGCGCTTCTCGATGCCGGCCACCAGCGCCGACAACGCGACCAACACGAGCGGGCCGATCGCCACCGAAGACAGCAAGACGACCATCAACGTGCGCCGGTCGCGCAGTGCGTCGATCAACTCTTTCTTGAAGACGATCCAGGAATTGGTCATGTGTGCCCCTCGTCCGACGGGTACGTCAAACGATCCCCCAAGGGGATGCGGGCTGGCTCGAGAGCGGCCCAGCGCTCGGCCCGCTGTGCGCCGCCAATTTCGCCGGCCGTGAAGGCCAGCTTGACGAACGTCTCTTCGAAGTCCCGCTCGCCGCACTGCGCATTCAGCGCCGCCACCGTGCCCTCGGCCACCGTGCGCCCGTGCGAGACGACGACGACGCGGTCGCACAGCCGCTCGACCTCTTGCATGATGTGCGTCGAGAACACGATGCACTTGCCCTGCTCGTCGCGCAGCCGCCGCAACGCCTCGCGCAGCGCGCGTGTGGCCAGCACGTCCAGGCCATTGGTCGGTTCGTCGAGCACCAGGTTCGGCGGATCGTGAATGATCGCGCGCGCCAGCGCCGTCTTCATGCGCTCGCCTTGCGAAAAACCTTCGGTGCGGCGGTCGAGCAGCGGCTTCATCTCGAGCATCTCGGCCAGCGCTTCGGCGCGCGCCGACGCGGCATCGGCGGTCATGCCGTGCAGCCGGCCGTAGTAAACAATGTTCTCGCGCGCCGTGAGTCGCGGGTACAGCCCGCGCGCATCGGACAGCACGCCCATGCGCGCCAAGGCGCGTTGCGGCGCTTGCGCGACATTGATGCCATCGACCACGATGCGCCCCGCGTCCGCCACGATCAGCGCCGCAGCCATGCGCAGCGTCGTCGTCTTGCCGGCGCCGTTGGGGCCGAGCAGGCCGGTGATGCAGCCGTCGTCGGCCTTGAAGCTCACGTCGGCCACGGCCTGCACGGTGCGCAACTTCTTGCCGCTGCCTTGCGTGAAGCGCTTGGCCAGGTTGTGGATCTCGATCATTGGACGGTCGCCTTCAACACCATGGGCGCGAACATCGATGGCCGCGGGATTCCTGTCACGCAACCCGCCTCGACTTTCAACGCCGCGTCATCCGTCTCGGCATCGACGAAGCGGTACATCACGTCGCGCATGCAGCCGATGCCCATGACACCGTGGCCTGCGTTCGGCACGACGACGTGTTTGGCCTTGGCGCCCAACGCCTGCGCCGCGCGCTCGCCGTGGCGCGGCGGCGTCACCGGATCGATGCCGCCCGAGAGCACCAGCGTCGCGGCCGGCGCCGGCAGCATTGTGTAGAACGCGTCGGGCACGTTGCCGCGCGCGATCTTCGGGCAGGCATCATCGTAGAGATTTGCGAACGCGCCGCCGAAGTCGGCGCCCGGTTTGTCCGCGCTCTGGCCCACGCGCGGAAAATCTTCGGCGCAGACCACGGCAAAGTGCATGCCGGCGGCCATGTGCGTGCCGCGGCGTCCGCCGAATGACATTGCCAGGCCGGCGAGTGGCTCGAAGCGGCCTCGCGTCGCCTCGCCGATCGAACTCGGCAGCGCTGCGGCGAGCATCGGCACGTACAGCGGCCCGCGCACCATGCCGAGCAGCATCTCGCGCGTCAGCTCGAACGTTTCGCTCTTGCCGGTGAGCGGGTGCGCCAGCGTCACCGCGCGCGGCAGCGAGGCCAGCAGCGTGCGCCAGCGCTGCGCCAACTGCGCTTCGCGTGCGTTGCACGCGCCGTCCTTCTCGCACGCGCCGAACAGCGCATCGAGCGCGGCCTGGTTGTCGGCGGACGCCGCCGCCGGCAGCACCATGTCCGGCGGCGCCACGCCGTCGATCACGACACGCCGCACGCCTCGCGGAAACTGCCGCTGGTACTCGAGCACCGCGCGCGTGCCGTACGAGCCGCCGATGAGGTTGATCTTCTCGGCGCCGAGCGCAGCGCGCACGGCCTCGGCGTCGGCCATCGCGATCGTCGTCGTGAAAAAGCGAAGGTCGCCATAAGGCAGCGCCTTCAACTTGTCGAAGCATTGCGCCTGCTGCTGGCGCATGCGCTGGAGGTCGAACTGCTCGGCCAGCGGCCGCGCCGGGTCGTCGGCGTCGCAGACGAGCGGCGCGCTTTTGCCGACGCCGCGCTGATCGATCAGCACGATGTCGCGCCGGTTGGTGAAGCGGCCCAACATCGAGCCCACCGACTGCGCAATCTCGATCGCGCTCTGCCCCGGCCCGCCGGCAAAGAAGAACACCGGGTCGGGCTTCTTGTTGCGCGCCAACGCCGGCAGCACCGCGTAGTGAATGTCGATTTGCACGCCTTGTGGCCGCGCCGGGTCGAGCGGGCGCGTGACGACACCGCACAGCGCTTGATGTTCGACGCCGCGCAGGCGGCAGGGTTTCAGGTCAGCGGCTTGCGCTGCCGCCGACAACAGCGAGGCGCTTGCCAGCAGAATCAGTTTTCGCATGGCGCGCATTGTGGCGGCGCACAGCCAGGCTCTGCGTCGCGACAACGTTGACCGGCCGACAGCGCCGAATCCCAAATCGAGCTATCGTCTTCGCCCCACGTTGAAAGGATCTCCCCATGAAGCTCTACTACAGCCCCGGCGCCTGCTCGCTGTCACCGCACATCGTCTTGCGCGAATCGGGCCTGCCGTTCACCCCGATGCTGGCCAGCACCAAGACGCACCAGCTCGCCGACGGAACCGACTACTACACGATCAACCCCAAGGGCTATGTGCCGCTGCTCGAACTCGACAATGGCGAGCGCCTGTCCGAAGGACCGGCCATCGTGCAGTACATCGCCGACCAGGTGCCCGACAAAAAGCTCGCGCCGCCTGCCGGCACGATGGCGCGCTACCGCTTGATGGAGTGGCTGAACTTCACCACCAGCGAATTGCACAAGGGCTTCTCGCCGCTGTTCAACCCGGCCATGCCCGACGCCGCCAAAGAACTCGCCCGGAAAAAGGTCGGCGAACGCCTGGCCTGGGTCGATGGCCAGCTCGCTGGCAAGCAGTACCTGATGGGCGACACGTTCACCGTGGCCGACGCCTACCTGTTCACCGTCGCCGGCTGGGGCCAATACGTCGGTGTGGACATCAAGCCGTTGGCCAACCTCTCGGCCTACGTGGCCCGTGTGGCCGCGCGGCCGGCGGTGCAGGATGCGATGAAGGCCGAAGGGCTGCTCAAGTAGAGGGCGATGAAGCGGCGGCAGCTCGCGCCCTGGGTCGTCGCGACCGCGTGGCTGCCGCACGCGTCGCGCGCCGACAGCCGCGCGCTGGCGCAAGCAATGACCCGTGCGCGCGACCTGCGCGACCAAGCGCAACGCGACGGCGACCAGCCCTACGGCGCGGTGGTCTTGCGCGGTGACGCGATCGTCGGCGAAGGCCCCAGCCGCGTCGTCGTCAACGGCGACCCAACCGCGCATGCCGAGATGGAAGCGATCCGCGATGCGGCGCGGCGCCTGGGCACACGCGACTTGTCGGGCTGCGTGCTCGTCTCGACTTCGCGGCCCTGCCGCATGTGCGAAGCCGCGGCGGGCTGGGCGCGCATCGAACGCATGGTGCACGGCGATGCTCTGACCGACGCCGGGCGGCCGACGTAAAACAGCGTGGCGCGCGGCCTGCGCGCTGGATCAGCCTTTGGCCTTCGAAGGCACGGCGCTGGTCACCAGCCCTTGGCACATCTCGCGCTCGGCCGGCGCGGCCTTCGCGCACAGCGCCGCCACCTTCGGCTGCAAGCGCTTGATCGCCGCGGCTTGCTTGCCATCGGCGTTCCAGCTCGCCAGCTTCTTGCCGATGCGTTGCAGCGAGCGGCCGCTGCGGTCGTGCAGCGCGCCGCCATCCTTGCCCGCCTCGGTGAAGATCTGCGCGGCGGCCTTTTCGATGCGTGGCGCGTCCTGTGGCGACAGATCGATCAGCGCGGCAACATAACTCGCGCCCCATTGCAGCCGCGTCGCCGGGCCTACGCTCTTGTCATACGCCTGCTGGTACCACGACAGCGCTTCATCCTTCTTGCCGAGCTTCCTTGCATTGCCCGCCAGCTGGCTCATCAGGTAGTACGGCGAGTGGCTCTTGGCGAGATTCGATTTCAGCAGCGCGTCGCTGTCGGCCCACAGACCCACCTGGCCTTGCAAATAGGCCACGGCGGTGATCACGGCCTGGCGCTCGTAGCCGTCGCTGATCTCGCGGTCCATGCGCGACGACAGGTCGCGCACTTCGTTCACCAGCGTCGCGGGCAGTTTCGGCGCGATGCTGTCTTTGGGTTGGCCCAGGCGCGCCAGATCGACGCGCTCGATCATCACGCTGACCCGATCACCGCGCGACAGCGTGGCATCGTTTTGCAGCCGCAGCAGCGCGGCGTCGAACTGCGCGGCCAGCGGCACGCGCTCGGCGCTGTCGTCGGCCGTCAGCGCCTTGACCATGTCAGTCGCACCGTTCGCGATCACATCCATCTGCGTGCGTGTTGCCGCCGGGTCGGCGAGCACGCGCGCCACGCGCTGCGCGAGTGCCGCGTCGGGTTTGAGCCCTTTGCCGTCGTCGCTCGCGGCCAGCGCCTTGAGCCAGAGGCGCGTCGTCGTTTCGCCGTCGCCTGGCGGTGACTTCGCGGCCAGCTCGGCGAGCACGCCGGGCCGATCGGCTGCGGCCACGAGCCCGCTGTCATCGACCTCCCACGAGTGAAAAGCCAGCATGCGCCATTCGTTGGCGCTGATCGACTTGCCGGCGCGCGCATCGGCGAGCACCGCGGCGATCGGGCGCCCTCCCGACAGGCCCGCTTCGAGCAGCGACAGCACCTGCGGCGCATCGGCTTCACCGGGCAGGCGCGTGATCTCGCTGCCCTCGGGCGTGAACAGCACCATCGTCGGGTAGCCGCCAACCTTGAAGCGCGCGCCGAGCTTTTGCGCCGCCGGCCGGTCGCCATCGACGAACACGGCGACGAAGTGCTTGCTCTGCGCGGCGAAGTCCTGACGGTTGAACAGCGTGGCCTTTAACTGGTTGCACGGTGGGCACCAGCTCGCGCCCCAGTACAGCAGCACGGGCTTCTTCTGCGCCTTGGCCTGCGAGAACGCGCGCTCGATGTCGGCGTCGGCCGCGGCGACGAGCCAGGCCACATTGGTCGACGGCGGGTCGACGGTCTTGGCGTGTGCGCACAGTGCCGCTGCGAGCGCGCAGGCGGCGACGAGGCTCTTCAGGGTGATCGGCAGCATGGCACACATTGTGCGCCGCAGCGGCTCAGATTGCAGCGTCCGGGGGCTCGCCGAGCGCACGTTGTCCGGCGTCGTCGGCGTGCGCTACCGGCGTGGCCCGTGCCAAGGCCATCCACAACGCAAAGGGCAGCCCGGCTTCGAACGGCATCGCGCGCGCCGGGGCAACGCGCAGCACGTCGAGGGTGGCGAAGTTCGCGCCACACGCCACCATGACGCCGCAATCGGGCGGAATCTCGTCGGCATCCCCAATGCCCTCGGCCAGCACATACCAACAGGCCCCGGCCATGCCGAGGTAGGCGGCGCGCTTGGCGTCGTGCCGCAGGTCGGAGAGCAGGTCGGCGCGGCGCACCTTGATCTCGTGCACCTCGGGTTGCAGATAGCCGGCGACGCTGGTGTGGCGCACCGAGAACACATCCGGCATCGCCATCGCCCACCTTTCACCCTTGGCATGCTGCGCATCGGCAATGCGCGAGCGCAGCGACAGGCCGCACCAGGCGATCCGCCCGGCGCGCTGCAACTCGAGCGCGACGCGCGCGACGAGCGCCTCGTGCGCATCGCGTACCTTGCGGTTGCCCTGCAGCGTGGCTGCCAGCACGGCGATGCCGGCGTCGCTGACGCGCACCGTCTCGCGGCAGTCAGCATCGCGCATCCGTTCGAGCAGGCCGGCGGCAAGCAGCTCGACTTCCAGCATGTCCTGGCACGGCCAGCCAGCCGAGCGCCAGACTTCGCGCAGGCGGCGGCGGTGGGCGGCAGTCAGCGGCAGTGAAGGAGGCATGCAAGCGACCTGAATGGCAAAGCGCGCTGGCGAGCCTACATTGAAGCCATGGACACGACCCTGACACAACCCCGCCCCGTCGAACGCCTGATCGCCGGCCAGCCCACCAGCGACGGCGCCGGCGTCAAGTTGACGCGCGTGCTGACGCAAGACCTGCAGCGCCGGCTCGACCCGTTCCTGATGCTCGATGCCTTCGGCAGCGACAGTGCCGACGACTACATCGCCGGTTTCCCCGACCACCCGCACCGCGGCTTCGAGACCGTGACCTACATGCTGGCCGGCAACATGCGCCACCGCGATTCGGCCGGAAACGAAGGCCTGCTGCGCGACGGCGGCGTGCAGTGGATGACCGCCGGCCGCGGCGTCATCCACAGCGAACTGCCCGAGCAGAGTGAAGGCCGCATGGAGGGCTTCCAGCTCTGGCTCAACCTGCCTGCCAAGGACAAGATGAGTCCGCCGTGGTACCGCGACATCCAGAGCGGCGACCTGCCCGAGTGGCGTGGCGCCGGTGCGCTGGCACGCGTGATCGCGGGCTCGACACATGGCTTGCAAGGCGCCGTGCAACGCGACGGCACCGAGCCGCTATACCTCGATCTGCACCTCGATGCCGGTGCAACGTTCGAGCAGCCCCTGCCCGAATCGCACAACGCCTTCGTCTATGTCTATCGCGGCGGCTTGCGCATCGGTGAACAGGACGTGCCCGTGCAACGCATGGCGATCCTGCGCAACACCGGCGATGGCGTTCGGCTGACTGCCGGCAGCGAAGGCGCACGCGCAATCCTGATCGCCGGCAAGCCGCTCAAGGAGCCGATCGTTCAGTACGGCCCGTTCGTGATGAACACGCAGCAGGAGATCTTCAAGGCGGTCGAGGACTTCCGCGCGGGCGTATTGACAGCCCCTTGACGCCCTCGGCGTCGTCCCCCCGAGGGGAACTCGCGCCGCTTGGGAGCGGCCCGGCGTTGGCGCGAGGCTGGCCTACGCCACCTGAACGCCCTTCCAGAAGGCGAGCCGGCCCTTGATGTTGGCGGCCGCCTCGCTCGGCTCCGCGTAGTACCAGACCGCGTCCGGATTCATCTCGCCGTTGACGAGCAGGCTGTGGTACTGCGCCTGCCCCTTCCACGGGCAGCTCGTGCGGTGATTCGAGAACGTCAAGTACTCGCGCTTGACGCTCGACTCCGGGAAATAGTGGTTGCCTTCGACGACGACGGTGTCGTCACTCTCGGCGATGACGACGCCGTTCCAGACTGCTTTGACCATGACAGCACTCCTCAACAGGAAATGCTGATCATGCCGCGAGCGGCTCCTCTCGGCCGATGGGGTCGTAGTACGCCGCCGGTTGGGTGTCCGGGAACAGCGTCGCGACCATGGTCGTGGGCAACTCGATCACCTCCAACCCCTGCGCCATCACCCAGCTCGACTCGTGCCAGCCGCTTTGCCGCTCTTCCACCAAGTCAACACGCTCGTCCGCAAAGGCCTGCGGCAGCAGGCGGGTCAAGCGGCTGAAACGATCGGCGATCTGCATGAACATGGGGTGGGCCTCGTGTGATGGCGTGTTGAGGTTGCGGCGAAGCGATGACGCGATCATGAAAAAAGTGCGGCACGGTTGCCATCACACCAAAGGGGGAGCGCGCCTCTAGACTGCCAAACGTGTCTGTCTGTACCAACATCTTCATGGCAAACCCTTATCCGCGCTTGCTGGCGCCGCTCGACCTCGGCTTCACGACGCTGAACAACCGCGTGTTGATGGGCTCGATGCACACTGGCCTCGAAGACGGCCGCAAGCATTTCCCGGCGATGGCGGCGTTCTATGCCGAGCGCGCGCGGGGCGGTGTCGGCCTGATCGTCACCGGAGGATTTGCACCCAACATCGAAGGCTGGGCCAAGCCCTTCGCCGGAACGCTAGCCACACCGGCCGCGGCGCGGCGGCACCGCTTGGTCACCGACGCGGTGCATGCCGAGGGCGGCAAGATCGCGCTGCAGATCCTGCACACCGGCCGCTACGCCTACCAGCCGTTCGCGGTGGCGCCGTCACGCATCCAGAGCCCGATTTCGCCGTTCACGCCACGCGAGCTGAGCGAGCGCGGCATCGAGCGCCAGATCCGCGCCTTCGTGCGCTGCGCCAGGCTGGCCCGAGACGCCGGCTACGACGGGGTAGAGGTGATGGGCAGCGAGGGCTACTTCATCAACCAGTTTCTGGTCACGCACACCAACCACCGGCAAGACCGCTGGGGCGGCGAGTATCCGAACCGCATGCGACTGGCGGTCGAGATCGTGCGCCGCATACGCGAGGCAGTAGGCGCTGACTTCATCCTGATCTATCGCATCAGCCTGATCGATCTGATTCCCGATGGCAGCTCCTGGCCCGAGGTCATCGAACTGGCCAAGGCGGTCACAGCGGCCGGCGCCACGATCCTGAACTCCGGCATCGGCTGGCACGAAGCGCGGGTACCGACGATCGCCACCTCGGTGCCACGGGCGGCGTTTGCCGGCGTCACCAAGAAGCTGCGTGACGACCTGCGCGCCGCCGGATTAACCATCCCCGTCATCACCAGCAACCGCATCAACACACCGGAAACCGCGGAGTCAGTGCTGGCTGACGGCTGCGCCGACATGGTCAGCCTGGCCCGCCCTTTTCTTGCCGACGCCGAGTTCGTCGCCAAGGCCGCCGCCGGCCGCGGCGACGAGATCAACACCTGCATCGCCTGCAATCAGGCCTGCCTCGACCACACCTTCAAGAACCAGCTGGCGAGCTGTCTGGTCAACCCGCGCGCCGGGCACGAGACGACGCTGGTCATCCGCGCGACGCCGGCAAGGAAGCGCTTTGCCGTCGTTGGCGCAGGCCCGGCGGGGCTGGCCGCGGCGACGACGCTGGCCGAACGCGGCCACGAGGTCGATCTCTACGACGCGGCGAACGAGATCGGCGGCCAGTTCAACCTGGCGCGGCGCATCCCCGGCAAGGAAGAGTTCAGCGAGACGCTGCGCTACTTCAGCAAGCGCATCGAGCGCACCGGCGTCAGGCTGCACCTCGGCCAAAAAGTGAGTGGGCCCTCGCTGCTGGCTGCGCGCCACGACGCTGTGCTGCTCGCCACCGGCGTCACGCCGCGCGACCCGAAGATCCCCGGCCAGGACACGCCCGGCGTCATGAGCTACATCGACGCGATCCTTGGCAGACAACCCGTTGGCCTGCGCGTGGCGCTGATCGGCGCCGGCGGCATCGGCTTCGACGTCGCCGAGCTGCTGGTCCACGACGCCGCGCCATCCATCGCCGTCCCTCGACCTCGCCGCCTGGCAGCGCGAGTGGGGCGTCACCGACCCGAGCCCCACGCGCGGCGGCGTCACACGTGCCGAAGCCGTCACCGGCAGCCCGCCAGGTGACGCTGCTGCAACGCCGCGCCGGCAAGCTCGGCGCCGGCCTGGGCAAGACGACGGGCTGGATCCACCGCGCGGCGCTGAAGATGAAGAACGTGCAGATGGTGTCCGGCGTCAACTACGAGCGCATCGGTGCGCACGACGGCGCGCTCGGCCTGTTCGTCACCTACGGCGAAGACCGGCGCCACGGCGAGGTCATCGCCTGCGATTCGATCGTGCTCTGCGCCGGCCAGGAGCCGCTGCGCGAATTGCAGGCGCCGCTCGAAGCTGGCGGCATCAAGGTGCACTTGATCGGCGGTGCGCACGAAGCCGGCGAGCTCGACGCCAAGCGCGCCATCGATCAAGGCACGCGGCTCGCGGCCAGCCTTTAGAAAAGACAAAGCCCGGCGCGGGGCCGGGCTTGGGGTGGTTGCTGGCGCCGGATCAGCCTTGCGCCGCGGCCGCTGCACGCGCCATCAGCGCCGCGCTCGGCTCTTGCTTGGCCAGGGAGTCCACGGCGGCCAGCATCATCACCGTCACGAGGGCGGCGAAGCTGAAGGAAACGGCGCGGTGGAGGATGGTGCTGGTGTTCATGGTGGCGTCCTTTGCGGTGGGTGGTGGGCTGTCGATGGGATGAACTCTAGGCAACGAAGCCTCGCGGCGCGAGCCGCTTGCGATGAACTGCGGCCCGCACGCGCCCAGACGCACAGCGCGGCGATGAACCGTCTGCGCCGCTGCCTATGATCCGCCCCCATGCCTCAGCGCTTCGGCTCCAACGTCCCGCCTCACGAACGCGTGCCCGTCGCGTGGTACGCGCCGCCGGTGTTGCTGCAGGCCGGCGAAGAGCTGGTGCAGTCGCAGAACTTCCAGCGCAACCTCGACCGGCGCGAAAGTTTTTCGCCGGTGCTGTCGCCGATCGATCTGTCGGCGCGTGAGGGCCGCGAGCTGTGGATCGACTTCATCGCCGACACCGGCGACGGCGGCAGCGCGACCTTTGCCGTGGCGCAGGCGGCGCTCAAGGCACAACTGGCAGCGCAAGACGAACACGGTGCACCGATCCACTTGCCCGAGGCCGATGTGCTGCTGCTCGGCGGCGACCTCGCCTACCCCGGCGCCAGCGGGCCGGTTTACCAGTACCGCTTCTTCGAGCCGTTCACGATGGCGCTGGACCCGGCGAGCCGCTTTCGCAGCGGCGGCGCCGGCGCACAAAAGATCGTCGCCGCGATCCCGCAGAACCACGACTGGTTCGACAGCGCGTCCACCTTCTGCCGCTACTTCGTCGCGCAAGACAAGGGCGACTTTCTCGGCGCGCGCACACCGCAGCGCCAGACCTACTTTGCGCTGAAGCTGCCGCACGGCTTTTGGGTGCTCGGCTTCGACTGGGCCCTCACCGGCGACCTCGACCGCCAGCAATTCGAAGCCTTCGCGGCCTTGCTCGACACGACGCGCGAAGACGGCATCCGCCCCGGCGACGACCTGCTGCTGATCTACCCCGAGCCGTACTGGGCACGGCCGCTCGGCGACGGCGCGCCCGACGGCTACCCGCGCCGCTACCAGCGTCTGGAGTCGCTGCTCGAAGCGCGCGGCGCGCGCATCCGCATGCGCCTGGCCGGAGACTCCCACCACTACCACCGCGAGTCATTGGCCGCGGACGACAGCCACCTCATCACCTGCGGTTCGGGCGGCGCCTTCCTGCACCCGACGCACAGCCTGGATGTCTCGGCGCGCAAGGTGCTCGACCGCTCGCCGGAGCCGAGCGCGATCGACACCGAGCTGCACCACCGTGTGCGCGTCGGCCGCAGTCAAAGCGCGCCAGGGCGGGCCTTCACCGCGCAAGCCACGTGGCCGGCGCCATCGACCACCCGCGCGCTGGCCTGGCGCAATCTGTGGGCGCTGTTCACGCTGCACTTCACGCGCGCGCCATGGCGGCAAAGCCTGCCGGCGTCGATGCAGGACCTGTGGCACAGCAACTTTGCCTTTGCCTTGGCCATCGGCGTGCTCTATGGCATCAACGCCTACGTCAACTCCTTCGTCTTCTCGTGGTCCTTCGCGCCCGACGGCTTCAAGCCGATGCAGCAGCTGGCCTTTGGCGATGCCGCCACGCGCTGGCTGGGGGCGATGGTGTTTTCGCCGCTGGCCACCGGCATCAACCTGGCCATGCTCGCCGGCTGCGTGCGCATCGCCTGGGAAGGCCCGGCGCATTGGTTCTGGCGCGCCAGCAGCGGCTTCCTGCACGGCATGGCGCATGGCTGGTGCATCTTTGCGCTGTACTGGCTGGCAGCGCATCTGCTGGCGCCGTGGCTCACGGCGCTCGGCCCCGTGGCCACACTGAGCGGCGGCCTGGCCTTGTGGCTCGCGGTGGGCGCGGCCGGCGTTTTGGTTGGTGGCACCCTCTTCGGCCTGTACCTGGCGCTGATGAGCGGCGTTTTCGGCCAGCTGCCGAACAACGCTTTCGGCTCATTGGCAATCGCCGACTACAAGGGTTTTTTGCGCATGCGCCTGCGCGCCGACGGGCTCCAAGTGTTGATGCTCGGCACGGATCGGGTAGCGCCTGCGCCGCAGTGGCGCGTGATCGACCGCTTCGTCATCGGCAATCTGCCGCGAGGCTAGTCCGCTGACTCATTGAAATGGGCGGTGAGGGACACGCGAGGCGGGATGCGATGCAAGGCGCGAAGCGCAGCGATGCCCAAAGGCATCGCGAGCATTCGCAACGCCGCAGCGCGCCCGCCTCGCGTGGACAGCACCGATCCGATTTCAGTGATTCAGTGGACTAAGACGTCAATCGTCGTCGAGCGCGCCCGGGATCGTTACGTCGTCCGGCCACGACGACTCGAACATGTCCATGCCGGTTCTGAGCTCATAGCTCGACTCATGGAAGCCGCCGGCAAGCTGCGCTTCCTCCTCTTCACTCAGCGGGGGCGGCAGCGTCGGCTGGGCGCCTTTGCGCTGCTGCATGTCCTTGACCGACCCCGGCGTCGGTGATGTCGGCGGGGGGCGCATCGAAGGCATGCGTGCCAGCAGCAGGCGGTTGGGTCGGATCCACATGACACCCCAAATATCGCGCAGATACGGCCCGCGGTCTATCCGCAAGCAAGGGATGGCGGGACAGAAATAGCCGGCTAGACGCTCTCTTTTCCCCACAAGCGCGGCGCCAAAGCAGTCGATATACATGCATCAAGCTGCAAAGAAGGTCTCCATGAGCACTCGACACCCCCTGACACCCAGTTCCGCCTCGCGTGCCAGCGTCGAGTGGGAAGAGCTGCCGTCGCTGCCGGGCGTGCTGTTGCGCCGCGAGGTGCCGCAAGCGTCCTACGCGATGGCCAATGAATTCGTGCAGCAGGCGCAGGCGCGGTTGCGCAGCGCACACACGGTCGCCCCGGTTTGGACCGAGACGATGCCGGCGATCTTCGATCCGCTGACGCCGTCGGCGCCACTGGCCGACACGCACATCAACGGCCTGGCATCACGCGAAATCTTGGAGCCGGACGTGTTCAAACACTTCTTCGGCAGCCGGTAGGCCTACACGTCGAAGCGCACACCCTGCGCAAGAGGCAAGGCGTTGCTGTAGTTGACCGTGTTGGTGACGCGGCGCATGTACTGCCGCCACGCGTCGGAGCCCGACTCGCGGCCGCCGCCGGTTTCTTTCTCGCCGCCGAAAGCGCCGCCGATCTCGGCACCCGAGGTGCCGATGTTGACGTTGGCGATGCCGCAATCGCTGCCCGCCGCGCTCATGAAGGCCTCGGCCTCGCGGATGTCGGTGGTGAAGATCGCGCTGCTCAAACCCTGCGGCACGGCGTTGTGCAGCGCGATCGCGTCGTCGAGCGTTTCGTACTTCAGCACGTAGAGGATCGGCGCGAAGGTTTCGTGGCAGACGACGGCGGTTTGCGCAGGCATCGTCACCAGCGCCGGCTCGGCGTAGTAGGCGTGCGGACGTTCAGCCGCGAGCGAGCGAGCGCCGCCGCGCACCGTGCCGCCTTGCTGCTTCGCGTCTTGCAACGCCGACTGCATCGCATCGAACGCCTGCTTGTCGATCAACGGCCCGACCAGCGTGCCCTCTTGCAGCGGATCGCCGATCTTCAACTGCACGCGCACCTTGTCGAGCTTGGCGACGAGCGCGTCGTGCACAGCCGCGTGCGCGATCACGCGCCGCGTCGTCGTGCAGCGCTGGCCGGCGGTGCCCCAGGCGCCGAAGGCGATCGCGCGCACGGCGAGGTCGAGGTCGGCCTTGTCGGAGACGATCAATGCGTTGTTGCCGCCGAGTTCGAGCAGGCAGCGACCGAAGCGCGCAGCGACTTTCGGGCCGACCGCGCGGCCCATGCGCGTCGAGCCGGTGGCCGAGATCAGCGCGACGCGCGGATCGGTGACGAGCGTGTCGCCCAGCCGCCGCGCCCCCGTTCAACACCTGGCTCAATGCATCGGGCGCGCGTGTGCCCTTCAGCGCGATACGCCGCGAGCGCTTTGTCGAACAGCGCCTGCGTTGCCAACGCCGTCAGCGGCGTCTTCTCGCTCGGCTTCCACACCACTGGGTCGCCGGCGACCAGCGCCAGCGCCGCATTCCACGCCCACACCGCCACCGGAAAATTGAACGCGCTGATGACGCCGACGACGCCCAGCGGCAACCACTGCTCCATCATGCGGTGGCCCGGGCGTTCGCTGGCGATCGTCAGGCCGTGCAGTTGGCGCGACAGACCGACCGCGAAATCGCAGATGTCGATCATCTCCTGCACCTCGCCCGCACCTTCGCTGGCGATCTTGCCGGCCTCCAGGCTGACGAGCGCGGCAAGGTCGGCCTTGTGCGTGCGCAGCACCTCGCCGAAGCGGCGCACGAGTTCGCCGCGCTTCGGCGCCGGCACGGTGCGCCAGACGAGAAACGCCGCCTGCGCGCGGCCGATCGCAGCTTGCATGTCGGCAGCGCTGGCTTCGATGACGCGACCCGTCTCTGCGCCATCGACCGGCGAGCGCGCAACCAGCGTGCCTTCGGTGTAGAGCGCCTTCGCAACACCAAGACGTTGCAGCAGCGAATGAACTTGTTCGGTGGAGCGGCTCATCGTGTTCTCCAGACTCAAGCGATCGACTCTACTTGCCGCGACTGCTGGTACGCCCGGCCAAAGCGGTTCGCCAGAAAGTCCGGCAGCGCCACCTCTTCCTGGCGGATGAAGCCGCGCTTGGGCAGCTTGCCCTCGCGGAACAGATCGACCGCCGCGCAGATGCCCGCGGCGGTGGTGATCTGGATCGCCGACAGCGGCGCCTTGGCATCGCGATCGGCAAAGATCTTGCGCGCAAAAACCTCCTGCAGCAGCACGCCGTTCTTCATGCCGCTGACGGTGACGAAGACGAGCACCACGTCCTGCATCGTCGCCGGCATGCTCTTCCTCATGATCGACTTCAAGTTCTCCTGGTCGGCGGCGAGGCCGAGGTCGCCGAGCAGGAACTGCATCAGATCGCGGTGGCCGGGGTAGCGCACGGTCTTGTAGTCGAGGTTGCGCACCTGGCCGGCCCAGGTTTCGCACAGCGTACCCAGGCCGCCGGAGGTGTTGAAGGCTTCGTACTCGACACCGTCGAGCGAAAAATGCTCCAGGCCTTCGAGCGGCAAGGCGCTGATCGACTCGCCGCCGTGGATCGCTTCGCACGGATGGCAGTACTCGTTGATCAGGCCGTCGACGCTCCAGGTCAGGTTGTACTTCAGCGCATTCGTCGGAAACGCCGGCAGCGCGCCGACGCGCATCTGCACGTCCTGCACGCTGTCGAAGCCCTTGGCCAGGTGATGGGCAACGATGCCGATGAAGCCCGGCGCCAGACCGCACTGCGGCATGAAGGCGGTCTTGGCAGTCACGGCCATCTGCTTGATCGCCTTCGTCGCCGTCACGTCTTCGGTCAGATCGAAGTAGTGGCAGCCATGCTCCAACGCGAGCTGCGCCGCGGTGATCGCCAGGTGGTACGGCAGCGCGTTGACCACCGTGTCCTTGCCACGCAGGGCGGCGCCGAGCGCGGCCGTGTCTTCGCTGTCCACGTGACACGGTGGCGATGCCTTCATTGGCCAACACCTTCAGGTACTGGGCGTTCTTGTCGAGCACGCTGACCTGGTAGTCGCCGCTGGCGTGCAGCAGGCGGGCGATGGTCTGGCCGATGTGGCCGGCGCCGAGCAGGGCGACTTTCATGGCGGGGCTTCCTTCAGAGGGTTCGACGGACTTTAGGCAGGTCGGCCGCCGAAAGAAAGCCTTGCTTCGCCGAAGGAGAGCACAATCCTGCCGATTCGTCACCGAATTCCGCCGATCCGTCAGCACCATGACCCTCGCTCTCGACGACCTCGACCGCCGCCTGATCGCCCGCCTGCAAGCCAACGCCCGCGCCTCGACGGCCGAGCTCGCGCGCAGGCTCGGCGTCGCCCGCACGACGGTCGTGGCGCGCATCGCGCGCTCTGGAGTCCGGCGGCGCGATCGTCGGCTACACCGTGCGCCTGGCCGCCACCGAAGGCGAACAGGGCGTGCAGGCCTTCGTCAACCTGGCCGTCAGCCCGAAGGCCGCGCGCGCCGTGATCGAGCGCCTGTCGCTGCTGCCCGAGTTGCGCCAGCTCGCGGCAGTGAGCGGCGAGTTCGACTACCTCGCCGTGCTGCGCGCACCGAACACGCAACGCCTCGATGCCCTGCTCGACGAGATCGGCGAGATCGACGGCGTGCTGCGCACGACGACCTCGGTGCTGTTGGCGATGCGGGTGGATCGGGTGGCGTGAGGCCGCGCTTTTCGATCGCCGCTCAGACGTCGGTCATTCGGCGGCTGTTTTGGCCGTCGGCGCGTTGGCCATCACCGATTTGATTCCGGTGTAAACAGAGCTGCGATGCGCATACATCTGACTCTGGCCGACGATCTCGCCATTCTTGGCCACCAAGACGAAATAGCTCTTGCCGTTCTTCGCTGTGCGGGTCTCGAAGGAATCGCGCTTGACGGCGTTCTTCTTGACCGATGCGATGCCGTTGACCGCCGCGGCGCGCGTGCTGTAGGCCTCACTGGTGAGGACGACTTGTTGATTCTTCGCGTGCAGCGTGAAGTGAAACTTGCCGCTTTTGCCCTGAGACAACTTGAACATGGCTCTTCCTTGCTGGGTTGAAGGTTCCGTGCTTGCGCTGTTGCCGGTCGATCGGTCCGGCAAGGCTACCGGCAAGATACCAGGGCCACACGGTCGGGCCAAGCAGCCACGAGGCGCCAGGGAGAACAATCAGGCGTCGATATTCGCCGCCCGCAACGCATTGCTCTCGATGAACTCGCGCCGCGGCTCGACCTCGTCGCCCATCAGCATCGTGAACACGCGGTCGGCTTCGATGGCGTCGTCGATCTGCACTTTGAGCAAGCGGCGCACGTTCGGGTCCATCGTCGTTTCCCACAACTGGATGGGGTTCATTTCGCCCAGGCCCTTGTAGCGCTGGCGGCTGACCGCCCCTTCGGCCTGCGTCATCAGCCAGGCCATCGCGGCGCGGAAGTCGCTGGTCGGCGTTTCCTTGGCGCGCTCGCCTTCGCCGCGGCGCACGATGGCGTCGGCGCCGAGCAGGCCCTTGAAGGTCAGGCCGGCCGACGACAGCGCGGCGTAGTCGGCACCGTGCACGAAGTCGGCCGTGACCGCGCTCGACTTGACGTTGCCGTGGTGGCGGCGGCTGATGCGCAGCAGGTGCTTGTCGGTGCGCGCGTCGTACTCGGCCGCCACTTCGGCGTCGTGCAGGCGGCCTGCATCGCGGCGGCGCTCGCCTCCGCGGACGCCGCGTTGTCGAGGTCGAGCACGAGGCCGTCGGCCATCGCCTTCAGGCCTTCGACGTCCATCCACGCCGACAGGCGCTCGATGACGTTCTGCGCCACGACGTACTGCCGCGCCAGCTCTTCCAACGCGCTGCCGGTGATCGCGGGCTTGCCGTCGCCGGGCAGCACCTGCGCGCCGTCGAGCGCGACCTTCATCAGGTAGGCGTCGAGTTCGTTGCCGTCCTTCAGGTACTGCTCGTGCTTGCCGTGCTTGACCTTGTACAGCGGCGGCTGCGCGATGTAGATGTGGCCGCGCTCCACCAGCTCCAGCATCTGGCGGTAGAAGAAGGTCAGCAGCAGCGTGCGGATGTGCGCGCCGTCCACGTCGGCGTCGGTCATGACGATGATGCGGTGGTAGCGCAGCTTGTCCGGGTTGAAGTCGTCCTTGCCGATGCTGGTGCCCAGCGCGGTGATCAGCGTGACGATCTCGTTGGACGTCAGCAGCTTTTCGTAGCGCGCTTTTTCGACGTTCAGGATCTTGCCGCGCAGCGGCAGGATCGCCTGGAACTTGCGGTCGCGGCCTTGCTTGGCGCTGCCGCCGGCCGAGTCGCCCTCGACGATGTAGATCTCGCACAGCGCCGGGTCTTTTTCCTGGCAGTCGGCCAGCTTGCCGGGCAGGCCCATGCTGCCGAGCACGGTCTTGCGCGTCGCTTCACGCGCCTTGCGCGCGGCCTCGCGGGCGCGCGCGGCATCGACGATCTTTCCGCAGACGATCTTGGCGTCGTTCGGGTTCTCCTGCAGCCACTCGGTGAGCTTGGCGGCGACGATCTCTTCGACCGGGCCGCGCACTTCGCGACGACACCAGCTTGTCCTTGGTCTGCGAGCTGAACTTCGGCTCAGGCACCTTGACGCTGATGACGCAGGCCAGGCCTTCGCGCATGTCGTCGCCGGTGACCTCGACCTTGGCCTTCTTCGCGAACTCGTGCTCTTCGATGTACTTGTTGATGACGCGTGTCATCGCCGCGCGCAGGCCCGTCAGGTGCGTGCCGCCGTCGCGCTGCGGGATGTTGTTGGTGAAGCAGAGCACGTTCTCGCTGTAGCTGTCGTTCCACTGCATCGACACTTCGACGCCGACCGGCGTGTTCTGCTCGCTCATCTTCTCGCCGATGGCGTGGAAGATGTTCGGGTGCAGGACCTTCTTGCCCTGGTTGATGAACTCGACAAAGCCGCGCACGCCGCCGACGTAGGCGAAGTTGTCTTCCTTGGCGTTGCGCTCATCGACCAGGCGGATCTTGACGCCGTTGTTGAGGAACGAAAGTTCGCGCAGGCGCTTGGCCAGCACGTCGTAGTGGAAGTCGATGTTCTGGAAGATCTCGTCGTCGGGCAGGAAGTGCACTTCGGTGCCGCGCTTGTCGGTCTCGCCGATGACCTTCATCGGGCTGACTTCGAAACCGTTGCGCATCTCGAGCAGGCGGTCCTGCGGGATGCCCTTTTTGAATTCGAGCAGGTGCACCTTGTGGTCGCGGCGCACCGTCAGGCGCAACTGCTTTGAGAGCGCGTTGACGCAGGACACACCGACACCGTGCAGGCCGCCCGAGACCTTGTAGCTGTTCTGGTTGAACTTGCCGCCGGCATGCAGCTCGGTCAGCGCGATTTCAGCGGCACTGCGCTTGGGCTCGTGCTTGTCGTCCATCTTGACGCCGGTGGGGATGCCGCGGCCGTTGTCGATGACGGAAATGCTGTTGTCGCTGTGGATGGTGACGATGATGTCGTCGCAATGCCCGGCGAGTGATTCGTCGATCGAGTTGTCCACCACTTCGAACACGAGGTGGTGCAGGCCGGTGCCATCCGACGTGTCGCCGATGTACATGCCCGGGCGCTTGCGCACGGCCTCCAGGCCTTCGAGGATCTGGATCGAGTCGGCGCCGTAGCCGTCTTGCGGGGCATTCGGGTCGCTGGGCTTGGGGGTCGGAGCGTCGGTCATGGAGTCCAAAAAATGCTGAACGGGCCGACAGGCCCGTTGGTTTTAGCGAAGCGCCTGGTTCTCGCTCAGATGCGCATGGGCATCACGACGTATTTGAAGCCGAGCTGATCCGGCAGAGAGAACAGCGCGCTTGAACTGCCATCTTGCAATTCGAGCTTCACCATCTCGGCACTGCTGTTGGCCAGCGCGTCGATCAGGTACGTGACGTTGAAGCCGATCTCGATCGCGTCGCCGTTGTAGTCGACTTCGAGTTCTTCCTTGGCCTCTTCCTGCTCGGCATTGCTGGCGGTCAGGCGCAACATGCCGGGCTCGATATTGACGCGCACGGCCTTGAACTTCTCGCTGGTCAGGATCGCCGCGCGTTGGAGGCTCGACAGCAGTGGTGCGCGGCCCAAGGTCACCGAATTTTTCAGCGTCTTCGGGATCACGCGGTTGTAGTCGGGGAACTTGCCTTCGACCAGTTTGGTGACGAACTCCATGCCGGAGAAAGCGAACTTGGCCTGGTTGCCAGCGAAGCGCATCTCGATCGGCGCGTCTTCGTCCTTCAGCAGTCGCTGCAGTTCGAGCACCGTCTTGCGCGGCAGGATCACGTCCTGCTTCGGGATGTCCACGTCGAGCGTGGCTTGCGCGAGCGCCAGGCGATGGCCGTCGGTGGCGACGAGCGTCAGCACCTTGCCTTCGGCGACGAAGAGGATGCCGTTCAGGTAATAGCGGATGTCGTGCACCGCCATCGCAAAGTGCACCTGGTTGATCAGGCTCTTCAGAGTCTTCTGCGGCACGGCAAAGCCGGGTCCGAAATCGACCGCTTCGTTGACCAGCGGGAAGTCATCGGCCGTCAACGTTTGCAGCGTGAAGCGGCTCTTGCCGCCTTGCAGAGTCAGCTTGTTCTGGTTCGCCGACAGTGTCACGACCTGATCGGGCGGCAACGTACGCAGGATGTCGATCAGTTTGCGCGCGCCGACCGTCGTGCTGAAGTTGCCGGCGTCACCGCCCAACTCGGCGGCAGTACGGACCTGGATTTCCAAGTCACTTGTCGTGAACTCGATGCGCCCACCCGTCTTGCGCATCAGCACATTGGCCAGGATCGGCAGCGTGTGCCGGCGCTCGACGATCCCAGCGACAGATTGCAAAGCGCCAAGCACCTGGTCTTGCGCAGCCTTGAACACGATCATGTTGTTCTCTTCCTTCAAGTCTTCTTTTTAAGACTGGTGTTAGTAGTAGAGGGCAACGCCTTCTGTGGAGAACCGCATTTTCGCCTGAGTTTTCAAGGGCTTGGCTGATGACAAGCCCTGTGCGTGACCCTGCGTGGCGAGGCGGGAGTCGGAGACAACAACTTCAGGATGCGAGGCCACGCTGTGGATGACCTTGCACTTGCCAGCAAACGATCCACAGGCTTTCACAGACCTCAGGCCCGTGCAGGGCCGTTCCCAAGCGTGGGCCTGAGGCTTCCCCTCGGGGGAGGGTGAGCGAAGCGAGCGAGGGGCTGTCAGCGCTAGCCTTTCAAAGTCTGTTCGAGCACGTGCAACTGCTGGTTCAGCTCGGGGTTCTTCGTCCGCTCGCCGCCGATCTTGCGCACCGCATGCAACACCGTCGTGTGATCACGACCGCCGAAGCTGTCGCCAATCTCGGGCAGGCTCTTTTGCGTCATCTCCTTGGCCAGGTACATCGCGATCTGCCGCGGCCGGGCAATCGAGGCCGGGCGCTTCTTGCTGTACATGTCGGCGACCTTGATCTTGTAGAAGTCGGCCACCGTCTTCTGGATGTTCTCGATGCCGATCTGCCGGTTCTGGATCGACAGCAGGTCGCGCAGGGCTTCCCGCGCCAAGCCGATCGCCACCTCTTTCTGTGAGAAACGCGCGTAGGCGATCACCTTGCGCAGCGCGCCTTCGAGTTCGCGCACGTTGGCGCGCACGTTCTTGGCGATGAAAAACGCCACGTCCTCGGGCATCTCCGAGCCCTCGGCCAGCGCCTTGCGGATCAGGATCGCCACGCGCATCTCCAGCTCCGGCGGCTCGATGGCCACCGTCAGCCCGGAGTCGAAGCGCGAGGTCAGCCGCTCGTCGATGTCCACCAGCCCCTTGGGGTAGGTGTCGCTGGTCATGATGATGTGGGCCTTCTTGGCCAGCAGCGCCTCGAAGGCGTTGAAGAACTCCTCCTGGGTGCGGTCCTTGCCGGCGAAGAACTGCACGTCGTCGATCAGCAGCAGGTCCAGCGAGTGGTACTTGGCTTTCAGTTCGTCGAAGGTCTTGCGCTGGTAGTTCTTGACCACGTCACTGATGAACTGTTCGGCATGCAGGTAGAGCACGCGGGCGTCAGGCCGGTCTTTGAGCAGCGCATTGCCGACGGCATGCACCAGGTGCGTCTTGCCCAGACCCACACCGCCGTAGATGAAGAGCGGGTTGTACATGTGGCCCGGGCTGCCGGCGACATGCAGCGCCGCGGTGCGCGCCATCTGGTTGGCGCGGCCAGCGACCAGCGAGTCGAAGGTCAGAGCCGCGTTCAAGCGGTGGATCGGCAGCGCCGCAGCGCGGGCGGATGTCTCAGCGGCCCGCGCCACGGCCGACGGCAACGCGGCCAGGGCAGGTTCGTTGGCCGCACTTCGGGCGGTCACCGGTGCCAAGTGCAGTTGCAACGACACCGGTTGGCCAGCCAGACGCGTCAGCACGTCCTCGATCCGGCTGGCGTATTGGGAGCGGATCCAGTCGAGCTTGAAGCGGTTCGGCACGCGCAGCGAAACGACCGCGGATTGCCCATTGACGGCCACGTCGGCCGGCGGCAGAGGGCGGATCCAGGTGTTGAATTGCTGTTCGGGCAGTTCGGCGGCCAGTTGCTCGCAACCGCGCTGCCAGAGGTCATCGCTCATTGTGGACAAGTTCTTTTGGAGCGGCGCGAGTGTAGTCCAGCCAGCGCCCCGTGGAGCGGTTTATCCACAGTTTCTGGCCCGGCCGGCCCCCGGCGTCGACGCCTCGGCCGCACCGGGCGCGTTGACCACCCCTCGTGTTCGTGATGCAATCGCGGGTTTCCCGAAACGCGCCGCGCGCCTACCCAACTCCAATAGGAAGTCCATCGGACCTTAGCCATGAAACGTACCTACCAAGCATCGAAGACGCGACGCGCCCGCACCCATGGCTTTCTCGTGCGCATGAAAACCCGTGGTGGCCGCGCTGTGATCAATGCGCGCCGTGCCAAGGGCCGCAAGCGTCTGGCTGTCTGAACGATCGGCCGGCAGCGGCCGTGCCAACCGCACCCTCGGCAGGGCGGCGCCCGCCGCAACTTGCCTGGGTGGCCCTGGGCGGCGATGCACTGAAGGCGTTGCTGTCAGCTCCCACTGTCGCCAAGACCGCGCACTTCGTCTTGCAAGCGGCCGGCGAGCGGCCAGTTTTGCAGGAGTTACCCACTGGTGTCGCACCAGACCGGATTGAATCTGTGGATAACTCTCTTCATCACGTTCCGCCTCGGCTTGGCTTGGCGCTGGTCGTGCCCAAGCGGCACGCCAAGCGAGCGGCCACGCGCAACCTCGTGAAGCGCCAAATGAGAGAAGCGATGCGGCCCCGAGCCGACTCCTGGTCGGGATGTCGGGTCTTGATCCGCCAGCGCGGGGCGTTCGATCCAAGGCAGTTTCCGAGCGCGGCATCGGACGCGCTGCGCGCTGTCGTGCGCAATGAGCTCGAGCTGCTGCTCGCTCAGGCGGGCACACGGTGAGCGGGCTGCCGTTGGCCCTGTGGCCGCGTCGACTGTTGGCCGCCCCGGTGCGCGCCTACCGTTATTTCCTCAGCCCTTGGCTGGGCAGCGCCTGCCGCTTCGAGCCCACCTGTTCACGCTATGCGCTCGATGCGCTGGAGCAGCATGGTGCGGCAGCGGGCACTTACTTGGCAGCGCGGCGCCTGTTGCGCTGTCATCCCTGGTGCGACGGCGGACTCGACCCTGTGCCGCCTGCAGCACCGTCACCGAACCCCAAGAGCCTTTCTTCATGACCGATATCCGACGCACCCTCCTGTGGATGGTGTTCACCATGTCCCTCGTCTTCTTGTGGGACGCCTGGAACAAACACACCGGTCAGCCCTCGTGGTTTTCGCCGACGCCACCGCGCGTGGCGGCCAGCGCCCCGCCGCTCGGTGCGAGCGGTCCGGTGGCAACACCACAGACCGGCATCCCGGCGGCGGCGGCCGTGCCCGGCTCGGCGCCCGTCGCTGCCGCGGCCGCCGCCGTGCCCGCCGCCGCCGCTGCGGCCGCCGGCGACGTCAGCGTCATCACGACCGACCTCGTCAAGGCGACGTTCGACAGCGTCGGCGCCAGCCTGGTGCGGCTGGAGCTGCTACAGCAAGCCGACGCCGAGGACCGGCAGCGCAAGGTCGTTCTCTTCGACCGCAGCGCCGAGCGCGTCTACAAGGCGCAAAGCGGCCTCATCACTGCGCAGCCCGGCGTGACGCTGCCCAACCATTGGACGGCGATGAAGCGCGTCGCGGGCCCAGACGCGCTGGCGGCGGGCAGCAACGAGCTCGTCGTGCGCTTCGAGTCGGTGGGCGAGGGCGGCGTCAAGCTTGCCAAGACCTACACCTTCAGCCGCGCCAGCTACCAGATCGGCGTCAAGCACGAACTCACCAACAGTGGCACGACGGCCGTGACGCCGCAGCTCTACCTCGGCCTGGAGCGCGATGGCAACCCGGCGCGCGGCGAGTCGAAGTGGTACTTCACTTTCACCGGGCCGGCGGTTTTCACCGACGCCAAGAAGTACGAAAAGATCGACTTCAAAGACATCGAAAAGGGCAAGACCAGCCATGCGACCAGCGCCAGCGACGGCTGGGTGGCGATGGTGCAACACTACTTTGCGTCGGCCTGGCTGGTGCCGGCCGGCACGCCGCGCGAGTTCCGCACGCAGAAGGTCAGCGACAACCTCTACGCGGTGCAGATGGTGCTGCCGCTCGGCGAGTTGGCTCCCGGCGCCAGCAAGACGCACGACGCCAAGCTCTTTGCCGGCCCGCAGGAAGAGCACCAGCTCGAAGCGATGGCGCCGGGCCTCGAACTGGTCAAGGATTACGGCTGGTTCACCGTGCTCGCCAAGCCGTTGTTCTGGGTGCTCGACCAGTTGCACAAGCTGCTCGGCAACTGGGGCTGGTCGATCGTCGCGCTGGTGCTGCTGCTGAAGATCGCCTTCTACTGGCTCAATGCCAGTGCCTACCGCTCTATGGGCAAGATGAAGGCGCTGGCGCCGCGCATCACTGATCTGCGCGAGCGCTTCAAGGACAAGCCGCAGCTGATGCAGCAGGAAATGATGCGCATCTACCGCGAAGAAAAGGTCAATCCACTCGGGGGCTGCCTGCCGATCGCCGCGCAGATGCCGTTTTTCATCGCGCTGTACTGGGTGCTGCTGTCGTCGGTGGAGATGCGCAACGCGCCGTGGATCGCCTGGATTCACGACCTGTCGGCACCCGATCCGTTCTTCGTGCTGCCGCTGCTGATGACGCTGTCGTCGCTGTTCCAGGTCTGGCTGCAGCCGGCGCCGGCCGATCCGATGCAGGCCAAGATGATGTGGATGATGCCGCTCATCTTCGGCGTCATGTTCTTCTTCTTCCCGGCCGGCTTGGTGCTGTACTGGCTGACGAACAACATCCTGTCGATCGCGCAGCAGTGGTGGATCAACCGCCAGCTCGGGGTGAAGTGACGACATCAAAAAGAGCAAGGCGGGTTTGCGTGTGAACCTCACGACCTAGGGGGACATGCCGCGAGCGGGGGGTTCCGGGCCACCGCCGATGCGGCGACCATGCAGGCATGCGGGGATGACCCGGAGCGGCTCGATCCAAAGAGGGCAGCGTCCGGCTCGGGAGCCACCAAATCAACTCCCCCCGCGCCATCCACAGAAGAAGGCACCGCGCGCAGACAATCGCCCGGTGCCTTCTTCTTTTGGCGATCTTCCAAACGATCCGATAGCCGCCGTGGCCACCGCGCCCGGCCGCGGTGCGGTGGGCATCGTGCGCATCTCCGGACGCGGACTGGCCGCCCTCGCACACGTCATCACTGGCCGCGCGTTGAAGCCGCGTGTGGCGCACTACGGGCCGCTGCCGGATGCTCAAGGTGCGCCGATCGACCAAGGCTTGGCGCTGTTCTTCCCCGCGCCGAATTCCTACACCGGCGAAGACGTTCTCGAGCTACAGGCCCACGGCGGACCGGTCGTGCTGCAGCTGCTGCTGGCGCGCTGCCTTGAAGCCGCCGCGCAGACCGACAGCGCGACCGGCCGCGCGCTCGCGCCGCATCTGCGCCTGGCGCAGCCCGGTGAATTCACGCTGCGCGCCTTCCTCAACAACAAACTCGACCTGGCGCAGGCCGAAGCGGTGGCCGACCTGATCGACGCCAACACCGAGGCCGCCGCGCGCTCGGCCTCGCGCTCGCTGGCCGGCGCGCTGTCGCGCGAGGTCGACGCGCTGGCGCAACGCCTGATCGCGCTGCGCACGCTGGTTGAAGCCACGCTCGACTTCCCCGAGGAGGAGATCGACTTCCTTGAAAAGGCCGACGCGCGCGGCCGGCTGGCGGCGATCGCGGTCGAACTCGAACACGTACTCGACCGCACGCGCCAGGGCGCACTCCTGTCCGAAGGCATGACCGTCGTGCTCGCCGGCCAGCCCAACGTCGGCAAAAGCTCGCTGCTCAATGCGCTGGCTGGCGCTGAATTGGCCATCGTCACGCCGGTGCCCGGCACGACGCGCGACAAGATCGGCCAGACGATCCAGATCGAAGGCGTGCCGGTGCATGTGGTTGACACAGCCGGTCTGCGCGAGTCGCAGGACGAGGTCGAGCGCATCGGCATTGCGCGCAGTTGGCGTGAGATCGACAACGCCGACGCGGTGATCTTTCTTCACGATCTGACACGGGCCGGGCAAGCCGACTACGAAGCGGGTGAGGCCGCTGTCGAGGCGCGGCTCGGCGACCCGGCGCGGCTGTTGCACGTCTTCAACAAATGCGACGTCGACAGCGCCGCCCCGGCCCCGTTGGGCTTGCGAATTTCTGCGTTCACCGGCGCAGGCCTGCCCGAGTTGCGTCGGGCGCTGCTCGACCGCGCCGGTTGGCACGCCAGCCCGCAGGGCGATGTCTACATCGCGCGCACGCGTCACGTGCAGGCGCTGCAACGTACACGCGAACATTTGCGCGCGGCGCAAACGCTGGCCGCGCGCGCCGACGCCGCGCTCGACCTGCTGGCCGAAGAGCTGCGCCTGGCCCACCACGCGCTCGGTGAGATCACCGGCCGCTGGAGCGCGGACGCGCTGCTTGGCGAAATCTTCAGCCGCTTCTGTATCGGCAAATGAGCAGCGCCATCCCACGCTTGCGCGGTTGAAGCAGACCGTCTGGCTGCCAATAATCGGAGGCGCAATTTTGACGCCCGCCATGTCCATCCAACCGCTTCAAGACGCCATCCAATCGCTCAACGCGCCCGACGCGTTCAAGCCGCGCTTCACGCCGGATCAGTGGCGCATGTTCGAAGCCTTCCTGACGCGGCACGAAGTGCGCGGCGGCGATCTGCTGGTCAAGCAGGGAGAACGTGACCGCACGATGTACCTGCTCGAAAGCGGCACGCTGCAGGTGTTCTTGCAGCCGCCGAAGGCGGGCGCGCGTTTGTCGATCCTGCGCGCCGGCGCCGTGGTCGGCGAAGCCGGCCTGTTCAGCGATCAGCCGCGCATGGCCAACGTCGAAGCGATGGGCAACTGCGTCGTCTGGGCGCTGCGCGGCCCGCGCTACGAAGAGCTGGCGGTGCGCAATCCGGTGTTGGCGCTCGAACTCGTGCGCGCCGCGGCAGCGCTGATGGGGGTGCGCATGCGGGCCAACATCGAGATGGGGCAAGCCGTCAGCTAGCCGGTCTGCTCAGGCCAGCGCCGGGCCGCCCCCAAGCGTCGGCTCGCGCCGCCCCTTGGGGGCGTGGCCGCACAGCGGGCGAGGGGCCGTCTATTCAGAGGCCTTCGAAGTTCACGAGCGTGAAGATCGACAAGCCCGCCGCGCGCAGGCGCTGCGAGCCACCGAGCTCGGGTAAATCGACAATCGCCGCGCCTTCGATCACCGTTGCCCCGAGGCGCTCGAGCAACCGATGGCCGGCCATCATCGTGCCGCCGGTGGCGATCAGGTCGTCGAGCAGCAGTACGCGTTCGCCGGGACGCACGGCGTCGGAGTGCATCTCCACCGTGGCGCTGCCGTACTCGAGCTCGTAGGTTTCTTCGACCGTCTTGAAGGGCAGCTTGCCCTTCTTGCGGATCGGGATGAAGCCGACACCCAGCTGATGCGCCAGCACGGCGCCGATGATGAAGCCGCGCGCATCCAGGCCGGCCACGGCGTCCGGATGGGTGTCGAAGTAGCGGTGCACGAACTGGTCGATCAGCACGCGGAACACTTTCGGGTCGGCCAGCAACGGCGTGATGTCGCGGAACAAGACACCGGGCTCGGGCCAGTCGGGCACGCTGCGAATGTGCTCGCGGATGTAGGCCGCGGGGTCGGTGATGGCGCTGGGCTTGGGGTGCATGCGGAACGTCTTTCACGCGAACGCTGTGGCCGCGATGCTGCCATCGTCGCGCCGCGTGATCCACAGCGCGCCACCCATCTGTGTCGTGGCGCCCACGAAAGCGCTGATGTTGACCTGGTGCGACACCCACAGCTCGAAGCCCGGGCCGCGCAAGCCGGCCAGCCGCTGACGCAGCAGCGCGCTCTGCTGCGGTTCACGCGCGCGGTCGTCGAAAAAAGAATCCAGCGCCGGCCAGGCTGCGGACGGCGCGGCGTCCGCGCCCAGGCCGCGCGCGATGTCCTCGGCCGTGTGCAGGCAACGGCACCAGCGGCTCGACCGGATCGCGGCGGGGCGAAGGCCGAGTGCCGCCAGGCGTTCACCGAACGTCCGCGCCTGCACACGGCCCTCGGCCGACAGGTTGCGCTGCGTCGCGCAGCGACCCAGCAGGAAGCCTGGGGGATCGCCGACGCCCGGTTCGGTTTGCGCGTGGCGCATCAGCAGGACGGTTGCGTTCGCATCTCGCGCACGCGCTGCCCAAGCGGGCCACGCCGCGGCGGCAAGGACGACAGCGCGACGGTCGGGCGAGATCGGCATCGCGATCAAGCGTGCAGCAGTTTTTGCTCGGCCAACGCCAGCGCTTCGGGCAACCCCGACAGCACCAGGGTGTCGCCGGCCTGGAGCACCAGATCGTCGCGGGCCTCGT
>CAWFCX010000037.1:0-28819 GCA_963814385.1 uncultured beta proteobacterium | reverse complement strand
GACCCTTCATGGCGCATTGAGTGATGAACACTTCTCTACGCCAGCTTTGTAGCGAGCAAGTCGCCGGGCGGGACGCAGGCGGGGCTCAAAAGGCTTGCCCTTCGCTGCGCTACGGGTTCCCTGCGGTACTCGGTTCGAGGTCGCACCGTGCAACTCACTGCGCTCGCTTTGCTCGCTGCGTTCGAACAGGCACGGTGAGTCAGATCACGAAGCGCGTGAGTACACGCGCCGACCTCGAACCTGCGTTCCTCGGCAGCGCCTATTCGCCCTGCCTGCGCCCCGCCCGGCGACTTGCTGGCGGAGGTCTTCTGTATTCGACGGCTCAAACCCCAACGCCGTCTCCAGGCCCGAGAGCGGTGCGGCGACGGCGCGATTTCTGGTACTCCAGCATGAGCGACGGCGCCGCATCGTTCTCGGGCCGTGCGAGGTGCCGCGCATGAATCGCCGACAAATCCTCCTGGCTGCTGCTGCATGCCCCTCAGCGCACGCTGCTTCCTACAACGCCGATGGCCCGGCGAAGGTTCGAGCCGGTGCGCTCAAGGCCGCGCTGCTCGATCTGGTCGTCGCCGGCAAACGCCTGGTGGCGGTCGGCGAGCGCGGCCATGTGCTGTTGTCGGACGACGAGGGCAAGACCTGGCGCCAGGCCAAGGCCGTGCCGACGCGCACCACGCTGACCTGCGTGCATGCCACCGATGTCAACACGCTGTGGGCTGCAGGGCATGGCGGCATGATTTTGCGCTCGGCCGATGCGGGAGAAACGTGGGCCATCGTCACCGGCAGCGCCGACGGTCCCGACGTGTTGCTGTGCATTCGCGTCGATGCCGATGGCCGCGGCCTGGCGATGGGCGGCTTTGGCATCGCATTGGTTACGGCCGATGGGGGCAAGAGCTGGAAGCCGCTGTCGCTGCTGCCGGGCGAAGCCGGTGAAAAACATCTGAACCGCCTGTTCGTGTCGCCGTCGGGCACATGGTTGATCGCGGCGGAAGGTGGACAGATCCTGCGCAGCACCGATCGTGGCGATCCTGCGGCCATGAAGTGGGCCGCGATAAAGACACCCTACAAAGGCTCGCTGTGGACCGGCCTTGCGTTGCCCAGCGGCGCGCTGCTGGCCTGCGGCATGCGCGGCAATGTCGTGCGCAGCACCGATGATGGGTTGACCTGGAAGCATTTGCCGATTGCTGACGCCGGCTCGCTGACCGGCGCAGCCCTGCTGCCCGACGGCCGGCCGGTGCTCGTCGGTGTGGACGGCACCTTCGTCGTTGGCGATGCAGCGGGCGAGACTTTCCGCTTGCGGCGGCTCGATGACCGTGCCACGCTCACCGCGCTGGTCGCACTGCCCGGCATCCGCCTCATGGCTGTGACGACGGCGGGGCCGCGCGCTGTTGACGTACCGCGCTGACAAGGTCGCAAAACGAGGAGATCACGTGGCCACGGTGGTGACGCATGAATCGCAGGACGTCGATGACCAAGCCAAGGGGCTGGACGGCTGGGAGCAGAGTTACGAGCAGCTCGGCTGTGGACGCTTCCACGGCTCGACCTGGCAGTTGCTGATGCACGATGGCGTGCTGCTGCGCGAGGCTAGCAACCGCCAGCACCGTCAGCTCGTGGTGCCGCCGCGCAACCACCTGGTGCTGGCGGTGCCGCTGGCGGTGCAAGAGGGTTCGGTGTTCGCGGGTCACCCGCTCGGGCGCGAGACCCTGATGCTGCTGGACAGCCGCGCCGAGCACGACGTGGTGTCGGCCGGCGAGATCGACCTGATCGGCGTGTCGGTCGACCGCCGCCTGCTCGAATCGCAGCTCGCCCCGTCCAAGCTGGAATGGCTCGAGCGCAAGGCGGCTGAGCGCAATGTCGAGTTGCCACCGGAAACCGCCGCGGCGATCCGGCACATGCTGCTGGCGGTGCGCGCCAGCGTCGACGGCGGCCTCGAGTGCCTGGCCGGCACCGAGCAGGAGCAGAGTCTGCTGTCGTCGACCGTGACCCATGCCGTCGCGCTGGCGATGGCGGCCGAGCGCGACGGCGGCGCCTCAACGATCCCGCGCCGCGCCGAGACGCGGTTGAAGGTCGTCAAGCGCGCGGTCGAATTCATGCGCGAGCACCTCGAGGCCGACATCGGCGTGCCGGAAATCTGCGGCGCCGCGTTCGCCAGCCGGCGCACGCTGCAGTACTGCTTCGAGGAGTTTCTGCACACCACACCGCAGGCCTACCTGCGCGCGTTGCGCCTGAACGAAGCGCGGCGCACGCTGAAGGCGCGCAGCCAGCCGCCGATCACCGAGCTGGCGAACACGCTCGGCTTTTCGAGCGCCAGCCACTTCACGCGGCACTACAAGCTGATGTTCGACGAACTGCCGTCGGAGACCTTGAAGCTGCATTGCTACGGCCCAGGGATGTAGCCATGACCCATCCTTTCGATCCCCGCGTGCCGCAAGGCGGCCTGTCCCATGTGCGCGGCCTGACCGACGGTGCGCTGAGTGGCTCGACCGTGCATGCGCTGCTGGCCGATGCCGCACGGCGCTGGCCGGCGCGTGACGCCGCGGTGTTCGTCGAGCAGGGCCTGCGTTTCACCTGGCAGCAGCTTCACGACGAGGTCGAGGCCGCGGCCGCCGGCCTGTGGAATCTGGGCGTGCGCTGCAGCGACCGCGTCGGCATCTGGTCTCCAAACCGCGCCGAGTGGCTTCTGACGCAGTTCGCGACGGCGCGCATCGGCGCCATCCTCGTCAACATCAATCCGGCCTACCGGCTGTCGGAACTCGAGTACGCGCTCAACAAGAGCGGCGTTTCGCTGCTGATCACCGCGGCGGCCTTCAAGAGCAGCAACTACCTCGGCCTGCTGCAGAACCTCGGCGTCGGTCAGCCCGGCGGCGCCAGCCGCCTGCCGGCGCTGCGCAGCGTGGTTCGCATGGGCGACGAGCCGACGGCAGGCATGCGCAACTGGCACGAGTTGATGAGCGCCGGGCGCGCCGCCTTGGGCGCGCTGCCGGCCGAGAGCGTGCTGAACTGCGGCGACGCCATCAACATCCAGTTCACCAGCGGCACCACCGGCGCGCCCAAGGGCGCGACGCTGACGCACCACAACATCGTCAACAACTCGATCGCGGTGGCGAGCTGCATGCGTTTCACCGAGCGGGACGCGCTGTGCATCCCAGTGCCGCTGTACCACTGCTTCGGCATGGTGCTCGGCGTGCTGGCCTGTGTGGCCACCGGCGCCAAGATGGTGTTCCCGGGCGAAGGCTTCGAGCCGCGGGCCACGCTCGCCGCCGTCGAGGCCGAAGCCTGCACCGCGCTGCACGGCGTGCCGACGATGTTCATCGCCGAACTCGACCATCCGGAGTTCGCGCTGTTCGACCTGCGCACGCTGCGCACCGGCATCATGGCCGGCGCGCCATGCCCGGTCGAGGTCATGAAGCGCGTGCAGCGCGATATGCACATGCGCGAGGTCACCATCGCCTACGGCATGACCGAGACCAGCCCAGTGTCGTTCCAGAGCGCCACCGATGATCCGCTGGACAAGCGCGTGGCCACCGTCGGCCGCGTGCTGCCGCACCTGGAAGTGAAGATCGTCGACGGCAACGGCAACACTGTGCCGGTCGGCGAGAAGGGCGAGCTCTGCACCAAGGGCTACTCGGTGATGCAGGGCTACTGGAACGACCCCGAGCGCACGGCCGAGTCGGTGCAGGGCGGCTGGATGCACACCGGCGACCTGGCCACCTTCGACGCCGAGGGCTACTGCAACATCGTCGGCCGCGTGAAGGACATGGTGATCCGCGGTGGCGAAAATGTCTATCCGCGCGAGGTCGAAGAGTTTCTGTTCAAACACCCGAAGGTGGCGGCGGTGCAGATCTTCGGCGTGCCCGACGCGCGCCGCGGCGAAGAGCTGGCGGCGTGGATCATCACCAAGCCCGGCCAGTCCTGCACCGAAGACGAGATCCGCGAGTTCTGCAAGGACCAGATCGCGCACTACAAGGTGCCGCGCTACATCCGTTTCGTCGACGACCTGCCGGTCACCGTGACTGGCAAGCCGCAGAAGTTCGTGATGCGCGAGGCCATGGTGCGCGAGCTGGGGTTGGCGTCGATGCCGACGGCGTGAAGGCTGCGTGATGCCGCGGCCAGCCTGTTGTGCGGCCGCAAACTTCGGTGGGTAGACCACCAGATGGTTACTACACTCGGCCTCCTCCGGTCGTTCGTCAATGAGGAGGGGTCCAGACGTGTTCGGGCTCAGATCCGTCAGCAAGCGCTGGCCTTGGCAGGCATTCGGCGCGTTGTGCTGCATGCTGGTCTTTTCCGGAGCGGGCAGTGCTGCGGCAGTTGAGTACCGCTGGCGATCGGTGGCGCAGTCGGCCAACCTCAGGGCCGGCGCCGAGCTGCTGACGGACGACGACCGCGCCTATCTCGGCGCGCTGCCCGAGATTCGCGTTGCCCTCGACAGGGCGGGCGGCCCGCCCTATGAGGTGGTCGCGGCCAACGGTGAGGTCAGTGGCCATCAGGTCGATGTGCTGATGTCGCTGGCGCGCATCTTCAACCTGAAGGTGCGGCCGGTTGTCTATGACGATTGGCCCAGTGTGCTGCGAGCGGTGCGCGAGCGAGAGGCCGACATGGTCCTCACCTCCACCGTCACGGCCGATCGGTTGGCCTACCTGGCCTTTACGTTGGGCACGGTGCCGGTGCCGTGGGCCGTCTTCGGCCGCGCCGGTGTGGCCGCACCGGTGGCTCTGGCCCAGGCCCGGTTCGCCCTCGAGCGCGAATTCGCAACCAACGAGGCCGTGCGCCGTCATTTTCCGCAGGCCCAGATCGTCAACACCAGCACGCGCGCCGAAGCCCTGAGAGCGGTGTTGCAGGGCAGCGTCGACTACTACGCGGGCAGTCTGCTCGAAACCACGGAGACGGTGGCCAAGGAGGGGCTGCAAGGCATCGAGATGCACTCGCCGCTGCCGGTGGGCACAGGCTACTACCACCTCGGGATCCGCAAAGATTGGGCGCGCCTGTCGATGCTTCTCAATCGTGGCATCTCGACGCTGCGCCAAAGCGGCGGCGACGGCCAGGCGCTGGCGCCGGGAACAGGCGCCGGCAAGCCGAACGAACCGCTGATGCTGGCGCCCGAGGCCGCGCGCTGGCTCGCGCAAACCTCGGTGCTGCGCGCCGGGGCGGTGCGCGGCCTGCCCTTGCTCAACGACGTGTCGCCGCAAGGCGATCACTCCGGCGTTGCTGCCGACTACCTGGAGCATGTGGCGCAGCGACTTGGCGTGGGGGTCGAGATCGTGCCTTTCGACAACGTGGCGGCGATGTTGGCCGCGTTGCGCGAGCAGCGCATTCACCTGGTGCCTTTCCTGACCAAGACGGCAGCGCGTGAACGCGACTTTCGCTACTCCGTGCCCTACCTGTCGATGCCCTATGTCGTCGTCGCGCGCACCGATGCGCCGGCCTATTGGGATCTCGGCAGCCTGCGCGGGCGTCGTCTGGCGATGGCCGACGAACACCCGCTGCGCGCGGTGGTGGCCGAGCGCTATCCGGGCATTCACGTCGTCAGTGCCGCCAACGGCAACGTGGCCATGAACCTCGTGGCCGAAGGCAAAGCCGACGCTGCGGTCGAGGTCAAGATCTTTGCCAACCTGCGTGTCAACGAAGGCGGCGGTGGGCAGCTGCGCACGCTGGGCGAAGTGTCCGAGGTTCCGGCTGGCTTTCACTTTGCGCTGGCGCCCGATGCAGCGCCGCTGCTGCCGGCGATCAACCAGTCGCTGGCCGACATGGCGCCCGTGGAGCGCGAGCGCATCGTGCGGCGTTGGGTGGCGGTGGACGTCGTGCCGGGGTTCGCGTGGCGGCGCTGGCTGCCCGCCTTGGTGGTCGCGGCGCTCTCTCTGCTCGGCTTGCTCGGCGCCACGTTGTGGTGGAACCGGCGTCTGGCGCAGGAGTCTGCGCAGCGCCAGCGCGCGCTCGAAGTCATCGACGACATCGGCCGCGCATTGCCGGGCTGCACTTACCGCTATGTCCTTGATGACCAGCAGCGCGTCGTGCACGCCTACGTGTCCAGCGGCGCCGCGCACTTCATGGGCGTGGCGCTGCAGCCTGGGCAAACCTTGCATGCCGCTGGCGCGCAGAACATGGACGAGGCAGCGCGCCGCGCCCTGGCGCGCGCTCTGCGCGAGGCCGAGGCCAGCGGGCAGCGCTTCGAGCACACCTTCGCCTACAACCACCCGGATGGACGCAAGCTGTGGATGCACAGCGAAGCAGTGGGCGGAAAGACCGCCAGCGGCCACACCACCTGGACTGGCCAGGTCATCGACGTCACCCAGCGCCAGTTGCTGCAGCAGCAGGTCGAGCGCGAGACCGACGAGCGCTACCTGCTGCTGGCTACGGCCAGCCACGAGTTGCGCGCGCCGGCCCACACGCTGTTGCTGGCGCTGCAGACCCTGGCCGACGCCGAGCGCACGGGCTCACCGGGCAGCCCGCAGGCGATTGCGCGCGATGCGGCGAGCACGCTGGTGCAATTGCTCGACGAAGTGCTCGACATGGCGCGCACGCGCTACGGGCGCATCGAATTGAGGCCGCAGCAACTCAACCTGCATGCGCTGTTCGAGCAGGTCGCCGATTCGCAGGCCGGCCTGATCGCCGACAAGGGGCTGCGCTTCACGCGCCAGATCGCGGCTGGCGTGCCGCGCACGGTCTGTGCCGACCCCTTGCGCCTGAAGCAGGTTCTGATCAATGTGCTCAACAACGCGGCCAAGTACACCGCGCGCGGCAGCATCGACTTTTCGCTGCGTGTGGACAGGCGGGGCGGCGACGGGGCGCCACTGCGATTCGTTGTTGCGGACACCGGCGCCGGCATCGCGCCCGAGAAGCGCGAGCATCTGTTCGAGCCGTTCTCGGCGACGTTCAGCGGTGCCCTGCGCGCGGATTTGCGCACGACCGGGCTCGGCCTGGCCAACTGCCGGCGCCTGCTCGGCCTGATGCAGGGCACGCTCGAGATCGACAGCGTGCCGCAGCAGGGCACCCGCGTCGAGGTCAGCTTGCCGCTGGGCGCGCTGGCAGCGAACGCCGCGCCGCTGCGCTCGCCGGGCGCGATCCTGGTCTGCGACGACGACGCCGTGAGCGCCGTCTTGTTGGCCGAGATGCTGCGCCACGACGGGCACGAGGTCGTGTTGGTGGACAGTGCGATCGACGCGCTGGCGCGCTGGCGCCGCGGCGGTGTCAGCGCCGTCATCAGCGATCTGCACATGCCGGCCATGGGCGGCGCCGAGTTGATGCAGAGCATCCGCGCCGGAGAAGCTGCCGGCGGCGCGCGCACGGCGCTGATCATCTGCTCCGGCGATCCGGCGCCGGTGCTCGGCGCGCAGTCGCCGCGCTGCGATGCGTTCATCAGCAAGCCGGCTGACATGCGGGTCTTGTCCGACACGCTGCGCGCGCTCGGCATCGCACCGCAGGCAGCTGTGGTGGCGGGCGAGAGCTGACACGAAGTTGCATCGATCCGGGGGCGACCGATCGACGCACAGGCGCGAGCCTTCCGATAGCGCCAACAGGCCCTGGTCCGCTGATAGTGGACGCTAGCGGACTCGCTTGCCCGCTGCCGTTTTCTTGGCCGCGGCCTTGCGGCCTGCCGCCTTCTTCGCCGCCACCACCGGTTTTTTGGCGGCCGCCTTTTTCTGGGCAGCCTGCTTTGGCGCTGGAGTCTTCGCCACCGTGAAGATGCGGTCCAGTGACGCGCCTTCGAATTTACCCATCGCCGCCAGCGACTTGGCGATATCGGCCCTGAGCGCCGGGCTGCCCACCTTGCCGAGCAACTCGAACACTTGGCCCAGCTCACCGGCCTGCTTCGCGCTCATCGGCTGCGCACGCGCCTTGTCGCTACCGGCCAACTCACCGGCCACCGCCAAGGCCGAACGTGCCGCCGCAAGCGCGCGCGGGTCGCGCGACAACAGCGCCACGACCTCGCCGGCATGGCGGCGGTAGGCCTCCTCGACGCGCTGCCCCTTGGCCGAGGCCAGCATGCGCTGGTCGCGGAATTCGCGCATGGCCTGCAGCGCAAACGTCTGCCCGGCCGCTTGAGTGGCCGACATCGATTGCACCGCCTCGGCCGGGCACAGCGTCTGGAACAGGCACTCCATCAGCCCGGCCTGCGTCTCGCTGATGACATTGGCCTTTTCGCTGTCGTTGGGCTGGAATTCGCGCGCCGTCTCCAACGTCAGGCCGAGGATGCGCCGCCGGCCGGTCTCGACGTATTTGCGCGCATAGGCGTAGTCGTGCCAGGTGCCGGTGGTGGGATAGAGATAGATGCTTTGCTGTACGGTGTAGTTGCGCCCGCGCACAGCGGCGATGCCGTTCTTGATGCGGTTGCCCAGCGCCTGGTGCGCATCGCGGTCGGCTGCGGGAATGTACTCGCGGTAGTTGGCGCCCAGCGTGCCACGCTGGCCATCGAAGGCCGGGTTCTGGAAATTCTGGTTCGGATCGGTGGTCTGGTTCTCGTCGTCGCCCCAAGGGAAGAGCACGAGTTCGCTGTACGAGTGCACGTCGACCATGCAAGCCAGGCCCGGAAAGGTGTCGATCAACCAGCGCACATTGCGCGTCTCGGGTTCGGAAAAGGCGCTCGGGCCCTTGAAGACATCGCTGCAACTGTCGGCGCTGGTACCGATGCCACTGCCCCACAGGAACGAGGTATTGCGGTTCAGGTCCACGCCCCTGCACGCCAGCCCCGGATTGAGGGCGCGGTTCTTGCGCCACATCGGAAATCCTCCCGGCGCCAGGCAGTGGTTGCGCCCATCGGGGTTGGCCATCGGAAGAATGACGATCGACAAGCCGTCCACGGCCAACTGCACGTCGGTGGCGGTGTAGGTCTTGGGGCCGAATGCGAGGCCGGTGTTGCCCGCACGAGCGCTGCAAAGCCGCAGCGCGAACTCCACCAGCGTCTCGGGGTTGACCAGCTCGCGGGCATGTATGCCGCCGACGAAGAGCACGCCGACCCGCGTGTCGGGCACGCTGCCTGCGCCGCTGCCGCCGGCGATGCGCAGCGCCTTGATCGTGCCACCCTCCACCGAGCGCTCGGGCAGCACGATGCTGCGCGCCAGCGCCGGAAAGGTGGCGGCCACGTAGTCGATGGCGGCATTGATCGCGGCCACGCTCATGTAGGGCATGCTGAACTCCTTGGCTATGGGCAGAAGGTCGGCGGCGGCGCTGTGTCGGCGGTGCCAGTGGCATTCGCGGCGCGGCTACTTGACGGCGGCATCCTTGGCGCTGAGTTCGCGCATGCGCGCAAGCCACGGCTCGAACGCCAAGGTGTCGCCGGCCTTGATGGTGCGGTCGGCCATCGAAGCATCAACCTTCACCTCGTAGCCGGCGGCTTGTAGTTTGGCGATCTCGGCGCCGTCGAGCAGGCCTTCGATCGCAAAGGGCCGCACGACGCGCCCCTTCTTGCGGTGCGCCGTGGCGGCGAAGAGGTCCATGCCATGTTTCTGCAGGCGCCGCAGGTCGTCCTCGCGCTTGGCGGAGACGGTGACGAAAAAGCGGGCTTGGCCGGTGTCGTGCATGCTGGCTGCTCCTCGTGCTTGGGCGCGCGCGAGGTGGGGTGCGACGCGCGAAGGGCCCGATGGTGCGCCCAGGTCACGGGCGCGGCAAGGGGCATGTGGTCGCGCCGTTAGGGGGTCGGCCGCGGCGCGAGCAGTCCGATAGCGTTGGCCAACTCTCGTCGACCAGAAAATCGCCGCTGCGACCCCTGGGTCACCTGCTTTCAATGGATTGCCAGCGCGTACCCACCGTCAGTTCCAGCGCCAGGTCCAGATCGCATCGAGCGAGTTGTCGGTGCCCGACTGCGCGCGCAGCGTGAAGCGCTGTGCCGCGCGATAGACGAGCTGCCAGGTGCCCGTGGTGTTGTTGACGCTGCGCTCGTAGCCGACGTACCAGCGCCGCGAGAGTTGTTTGCCGAGGGCGACGACGGTCTCGCGCACGTCGCCGCTTTCGACCTGGCGCAGCGAGAACTCGTCGAGTCCGATGCGCGACAGCAGCTGCGTGTCCAGGCCCTGGCCTTCACCGGCGAGGATGGCGAGCGCGGCGCGTTGCAGCAGCGCGGTGTCGTTGCGCGCCAAACCGTCGGGGGCGCGGCCGAGCATGAGCCATGACAGCTTGTCGTAGTCGGCCATCTCGGGCGTGCTCGCCAGGCGCACGCGCGGCGCCTGCGCGGTGCCGGTGACCTGCACGCCGACTTCGACGTCGAGGTTCGGCCGCACCGCCAGGATGTCCAGGCGCGGGTTCTCGAGCTCGCCGGAAAAGCCGAGCACGCCGCGCTGGATCTCGAGCTTCTGCCCATAGGCGGCGTACTGGCCGTCGACGGCGCTGACCTGGCCGTTCAGCGCCAGGCGGCCGTTCGGCGAGCTGATGTTGACGCGCCCGGTGAGGCGCGTGTCGAGGCCGCGGCCGCGCAGGCGCAACTTGTCGCCGAGGTCGAGCTGCACGGCGACTCGAAGATCACGCACCGTGCGCGCGTTGCGCGCTGCGACGACGTCGGCTTCTTCTTGTTCGGCAGCGGCCTTGTCGGCGGCCTGGCGGCCACCGCGCACGGTGATGTCGCTGTCCAGACTCGGTGCGTCGCCGCGCGAGACATCGATCAGGCCTTCGTCAATCTTGAGCTCGCCGGTGAGCGCCAGCGACTTCGCATCGAGCGCGAGCGTGGCGTTGCCGCTGGTGACGACGCGGCGGTCGGCGCGGCCGAGCAGGCGGAACTTGTCGGCAACGAGTTGCAGCGTCGCCTTCGGTTCGGCACCGAGCGCCGCGCCGCCGGTCAGACGCAGCTCGCCGTCGCCGCCCTTGAAAGCGAAGCGCTCGATGCGCGCGTCGGCGCCGCGCAGCGACAGCGCCAGTTCACCGTCGCGCAGATCGACGCCTTGCAGCAGGTTTCGCACCGCCAGGCCCGAACCCTCCATGCGGCCTTCGATCTCCGGCGCGCCGAAGCGCCCGCCGATGGCCGCACTCGTGCGCAGTCGGCCCCCGACGCGCCAGCCCGGTGGCGTGAACGGCGCCCAGACGCCGAGGTCCGCCACGCGCCATTCCAGAACGCCTTGCATCGGCGTTTCTGCTGCCGGCCAGGTGGCGGTCGGCGGCAGGCGCAGGCTGGTTGCGCCGACGAGCACGCCGAGGTTCGAGCCGGCAACCGCTTGCGCAAAGTGCCACGTGCCCTGATCGGCAGCGAGCGACAAACGCAGATCGGTCATGCCGAGCGTCTGCGTCACGCCTTCGCTGGTCACCGTGAGATCGCCGCCGGCGCGTTCGAGCACGACGTCGGCGGCGAAGGCTGCACCGTTGCTGACGACGGCGCGGCCCTTGACCGTGAGGTCGCCGCCGACGCCGGCCTCCGGTTGGTAGCGCTGCAGCCACGGCGCGATCGCCAGCGCTTCGAGTTGTGCGTCGAGCGCGACCTGCGCGGGCCGCTGCGCTGTGGCGGCTTGCCAGCGCGCTTCGCGCCAGGTGAGGGCAGCCCCGAGCACGCTGGCGGCGCCGGGTTGCGCTTGCGCTTCGGTGACCCGACCTTGCGCGTCGAAGGCGAGTCTCAGTTCGGCATCGCGCGCGGCGAGCCAGGGCTGCGTGGCACCGCCGCCGCGCGCATCGACTTCGGCCAGCTTGGCGCGCCATTGGCCGCCCGCAGCGACATCGCCTTGCCAGCGCCCCTCGCCGCGCAGCTTGAGCGTGCTGCCGCGTGGCTTTGACGACCCCGAGGCGGGCAATGAAACTTGGGGCGGTCCGGCGTTTCCTTGCTGGCCCGCACCGAGCACCGCGTCGGTCCATGCTGGGGGCCGTATCGCACTGCTACCGTTGATGTCGACCCGGTGCGCAGCCAGCGTGCCGTCGATCTTGGCCTGCAGTGTTTCGAACGAGACCTCGCCGCGCGCCACGCGTTGCGCGTCGAGCGCCAGCGACAGCGGCGCATCGCGGTCCGGTCCGGCCTGCCATTGCGCGTTGACTTGCGCGGCGCCGAACGGGCCGGCGCGCAGAGCGCTGCCGCGCAGGGTGCCGCTCGTGCGCAGGGCGGGCCAGCGGCCGTTGACTTGCAGCAGCCCGGTGGCGGCGCCGTCGAGGCCATCGAGACCGGCGCGAGGGGCCAGTGCTGCCACGAGCGGACGCAGCGCCGCCAGCGCAGGGGCGTCGATCTCGGTGCGCCAGCGGTCGCCGTCGGCGCGCGCCGCGAGTTGGCCTTGCAGCGTCGCCTTGTTGTTCGCGGCAGTGGTTTTGGCATCGACGTTCCAGCCGGCGCCCGCGCTGTCGGCGCGCAGCGCAGCTTGCAGCGGCACACCGGCCAGCGTGCTGTCTCGCACGTCGAGCTCGGCCGTGCCGCGCAGCGCCAACCACGATGCCACGCTCCTGGCGTCGAAGCGCCACGACGGCGGCGCTTGCAGCTCGGTCTTCCAGTGGCCGTTCAAGCGTGCAACGGGCGCCGCAGCCCACCACTGCGCTGGATCGAAGCCTTGGGCTTGGCCTTGCGACTTCGCCTGCGTCGCGCCGCTGGCGCTGCGCTCTGCCTGCAACGCACCGCGCAGACTGGCGTTGCCGGCGCGCGCTTGCGCGTCGTTCAACTCGACGCGCCAGCCGTCGGCGCTGCGCTGCGCTTGCAGTGCGCCATCGATGCGCACGCTCTCGCTGCGTGGTTTGTCGAGCTTGCCTTCGAGTGCGAGCAGGCTCTGAACTTGCAGCATGTTGCTCAATGCCGCCGCGCCATCGGGCGAGGGCAGGCCGAGCCAGCGGCTGCCGAACGTGCCCGACAGCGTCATCGTCGGCGCGCGGTTGTCGAGCAAGCTCGGACGCAGCGCTTGCAGCGTGATGTCGAGCGTGGCCGTGCCGCCTTTCCACTCCCCTTGGCCCGACGCCCGGCCGCCGTTGCCTGGGGCCCGCAGCTCGAATCGGCGCAGCGTCAGCCGGTCGCGCTGATCCGCACGGCCGGTCAGATCGAGTTCGAGGTCGGCCACGGGCAGGCGCTTCTCGTCCCAGCGGCCCGCATCGGCGTTGATCAGTTTCACGCTCGCCGTGATCGGCTTGTCGAGGCCCTGCGTGTCGATGCGCGCCTGGCCCGAGATCTGGGTTTGCGGCGCGTCGGTGAACAACGCGGCGAGATCGAGCGCGCGCGTGCTGGCCTGCAGTTGCGACAGCGGCCAGGCGGCGAACGGCGAGACCGTGGCCTGTGCATCGACTTGCGCGCCGGCCGCTTGTGGGCTCGTCAGTTGCGCCGTGACAGCGATCGCTCCCAGTGGGCCGGTGGCTTTGGCGCTGGCTTGCCACGGGCGCGCTGCGCCATCGATCGATTGGGCTTGAACTTGCACATCAACCGCAAACGGCGCATCGGCGCTGATTCGCGCGCTACCGCTGGCGGCCGCACGATCTGTGCGCAGCGCGAGCGACGGCACGCGGTGCTCGCGGCCAGCGTCGTGGCCGAGTTCGACGCGTGCGGCGACGTCGCGCAGCGGCGAAGCGGTTTCGTATTGCAGCTCGCCGATGCGCAGCTCGCTGATCGTCAGCGCGAACGGCTGGCGCAGCGTTTTCGGCTCGACAGCGAGTGACGTGGATGTTGCCGCGCCGATCTGCACTCGCTCGACCGTCGCCCCCTCGATGACCAGGCCGAACCATGCACCGTCGTGCGGCCGCCAAGACCAGTGCGCCGCTTTCCAGGCGAGCTTGTCGAGCACGATGGTTCGCGCGCCGGTGCGCACCTCGACGCGCTGCGCACTGAACGCGCCGCCGAACAAGCGCCCCGTGGTTTGCGAAGAGGTGACCTGCGGCGTGCGCGTCAACAGCCAGGCGCTGCCAACTGCGGTGCCGAGCAACCATGACACCGACGTCGCGGCAATGATCAAGACGCCGGCGAGCAACGCGAGCGCGGCGAGACCCCAGCGAGCGCCGCGGATCCGGCTCTGCCGGTCCGTTGGCTCAGCCCCCTCGGGGGGAGGCGGCGAAGCCGCTTCGGGGGGGGCCACACTACTCATCAGAACGCGATGCCCACCGAGAAGTGCAGCCGCCAGCGCTGTTCTTCGTCGCCATAGGCCACGTCGGCGCGCAGCGGCCCGACGGGGCTTCGCCAGCGCACGCCGACACCGGCGCCCCACGCCGGCTTGAAGCCGTTCCAGCTCTCGGCGGCGCGGCCGGCATCGACGAACGCCGCCCACCAGACGCTCGGCAGTTTTTCGCTGACCGGGCGCGCGATCTCGACGCTGCCGGTGGCGACGACGCGCCCGCCGACATCGACACCGGCGACCTGCGGCGTCAGCGAGCGCCAGGCGTAGCCGCGAACCGAATCGTCGCCGCCGGCGCGGAAGCGCTGCGTCTCCGGCACCGCGACCTCATCGCGCGCGAAGACCTGTCCGGCTTCGATGCGGGCCTGCGCGTACCAACGGTCGCCGAAGGGCTGCCACCACTGCCCGCGCACATGCAAGCGGCCGAAGGGGCCGCTCTTCGGTTGCACCGGGCCGCCGGCATCGGCGCTGAAAACGCGGCCGGCGCCGGACTCGAAGGCCAGGCTCGCGCCGCGCGTCGGCAGCACGATGCTGTCGAGGTTGCGCCAGGTGCCGTGAAAGTTCAGCGTTGCCGCACTGGTGTCGGTACGCGCCGACGCGCCGCCGGCGGTGCTGGTGTCGAACGGCCGCACGCGCACCTGTTCGGCCTGCACGAACCACAACCGCTCCTGGCGCTGCGTTTCGTAGGCGCGGCCGAGTCGCACGCGCATCGAGTACACGCGGTCGGTGTCGGATTCGATGCGCTCGGCGGCGCCGCCGAGCAGGTTGCGGTACAGGCCTTCGAGCGCGTGCGAGGCCAGCTCGCCTTCGTACAGTGTGCGCTTGGTGCCCCACTCGAGCTTGTTGCGCAGCGTCGCGCGCAGGCCGCCGATGCGCCGGTGCAGGTGTTCGACCGAGACCCGCGCGCCGCTGTTGGCGCTGATGCCAATGCCGAAGGTGGCCTGCTGCAGCAGCGCTTCTCGCACACGCACGGTGATGGTGGCGGCACCGGCGGTCGCCGGGTCGGCGTCCGCCGTCACCGAAACCCCTTCGAACAGGCCCGTGCGCTGGATGCGCTCCTGGTAGTCGAGCAGGCGTTGTTCGGTGATCGCCGCACCGGTGGAAAAGTCGGCCAGGTTGCGCACGCTCTTCGCGTCTTGTCTTTCCAGGCCTTCGATCACCATCTCGCCGGCATGAAAGCGCGGGCCCGAGGCGACGCTGAGATCGAGCGTGGCGCGAGCGCTGTCGGCATCGACGTCGGCCGCCGTGCTTTGCCACGTGGCCGCGGCGTAGCCGGCGCCGCGCAGGCGAGCCAGCGCATTGTTCTTGGCATCGCGCCAGGCGTCGTTGGAGAATGCCCGGCCGGCGGGCAGCGTCCACGCATTGCGCCATTGATCGACGAGCGATTGCGCGGCGTTGTCGCCGGAGGCCGCTTCGTCGCCGAGCGGGCCTCTGACTTGAAGCGCCACCGCGGCCACCTGCGTGCGCACGCCGGGCTCGACGATGACGCGCACCACCGGTCGGGCGGGGGCCCTGGCGTCACCGCTCTCAGGACTCTCGCGCTGCGTGCGCACCTGCGCCGCCATGTAGCCCTGAGTCGCCAGTAGCGCGCGGGCCTGTGCCGGGGTGGCGTTTTCCAGGCGGCGCAGTTCCGATTCGCTGATGGGCTCGTTGGCTTCGCCGCTGGACACGCGCACCAGACGCGCCAGGTCGAGGTGCGTGTCGAGCAGGCGCTGCAGCGCCTCGGGCGCGTCGATCCGCACGACCACCGGCGGTGGTGGCGGCGAAGCAGCATCGGCCGCCGCAGGCCGCAGCGCAGCACAGCCGCCGAGCATGCATGCAAGCAACAGCAGTGCGGCCGCGAACCGCATCATTTCGACAGCAGCCGCATCGCTCCTTCGAGGCCGGCCAGGGTCAGCGGGAACATGCGCTGGTTCATCAGTTGGCCGATGATCGAGATGCTTTGCCGGTACTGCCAAACGCCTTGCGGCTCCGGGTTGATCCAGGCGAATTTCGGAAACGCATGCGTCAGCCGCTGCAGCCACTCCGCGCCGGGCTCTTCGTTGTTGTATTCGACGCTGCCGCCGGGCTGCAGGATTTCGTACGGGCTCATCGTCGCGTCGCCGACGAAGACCAGCTTGTAGTCGCGGTTGTACTTGCGGATGATGTCCCACGTGGCGAACTTCTCGGAGAAGCGGCGGCGGTTGTTCTTCCACATGAAGTCGTAAACGCAGTTGTGGAAGTAATAGAACTCGAGGTGCTTGAACTCGGTCTTGGTCGCTGAGAACAGTTCTTCGACGCGGTGGATGTGCTCGTCCATCGTGCCGCCAACGTCCATCAGCAACAGGATCTTCACCTTGTTGTGGCGTTCGGGAATCAGCTTGATGTCGAGAAAGCCGGCGTTGGCCGCCGTGCTGTGGATCGTGTCGTCGAGGTCGAGTTCCAGCTCCGAGCCTTCGCGGGCAAAACGGCGCAGGCGGCGCAGCGCCACCTTGATGTTGCGCGTGCCGAGTTCCTTGGTGTCGTCGTAGTCCTTGTAGGCGCGCTGGTCCCAGACTTTGACCGCGCTCTTGTTGCGCCCCGACGCTTGGCCGATGCGGATGCCCTGCGGGTTCACGCCATAAGCGCCGAAGGGTGAGGTGCCGCCGGTGCCGATCATCTTGCTGCCACCTTCGTGGCGCTCTTTCTGTTCCTCGAAACGCTTCTTGAGCGTTTCCATCAGCTCGTCCCAGCCCATCTTTTCGATCGCGGCTTTTTCTTCGGCGCTGAGTTCGAGTTCGAGCGTCTTGCGCAGCCACTCCAGCGGCACGTCTTGCGTGAAGTCGGTCAGCAGCTCGACGCCTTTGAAGTAGGCCGCGAAGGCGCGGTCGAACTTGTCGAAGTGCGCCTCGTCCTTGACCAGCGAGGTCCGCGCCAAGTAGTAGAACTCGTCGACCGAGGGCCCGATGACGCCGGCCTTCATCGCTTCGAGCAGCGTCAGGTATTCCTTGACCGAGACCTTCAGCTTGGCCGCGCGCAGGGTGTAGAAAAAGTCGATCAGCACGATGGCCGGAGTATCGGTCAATCGGGCGATTTGCCCATGAGCAGGTGTAAAGGCCTGCTCACGGTGGGCCGTAGGTGAGCGCTGCTGGCGTTACTGCTCGAACTTCGGGCTGATCAGGTTCTCGAACGAGAACACCTCGTCCCATTTTTCCTGCGTCAGCAGCTTGCGCTCCTTGACCACGATCTGGTGCAGCGGCTTGCCGGTCTCGTAGCCCTCGCGCGCGATCTCCGCGCATTGCTTGTAGCCCAGCGAGGGCTTGAGCACGGTGACGATGCCGAGCGAGTTGAGCACCATGTCGCGCGTGTGCTCGGCGTTGGCGGTGATGCCATCGACACAGTTGATGCGCAGGCTCTCGATGGCATGCTGCATCGTCGTGATCGACGTGAACAGCGCGAAGGTGATCACCGGCTCCATCACGTTCAACTGCAACTGGCCGGCCGAGGCGGCCAGCGTCACCGTCAGATCCAGGCCGATGACGAGGAAGCCGGTCTGGTTGACAACTTCCGGGATCACCGGGTTGACCTTGCCCGGCATGATCGACGAGCCCGGCTGCAACTGCGGCAGGTTGATCTCGTTGAAGCCACAGCGCGGCCCGGAGGCCAGCAGGCGGATGTCGTTGCAGATCTTGGTCAGCTTCGACGACGTGCGCTTCAACACGCCCGACAGCAGCACATAGGCGCCGGTGTCCGAGGTGGCCTCGATCAGGTCGCCGGCAAGGATGAAGGTGAAGCCGGTGAGCTGCGACAGGTACTTCGTTGCCAGCGCGGGGTAGCCGGGCGCGGCGGTGACCGTGGTGCCGATCGCAGTCGCGCCGAGGTTGATCTCGTGCAGGAACTGGCGCACCTCGGCGATGCGCTGCACCTCCTCGCCCATCGTCGTGCCCCAGCCGTGGAACTCCTGGCCGAGCGACATCGGCACGGCGTCCTGCAGGTGGGTGCGGCCCATCTTCAGCACCTGCTCGAACTCGCGGCCCTTGGCGAAGAAGGCCTCCTGCAGGCGCCGCAGCTCGGCCATGTAGCTGTCCAGGCGCAGGATCAGCGCCAGGCGAAACGCCGTCGGGTAGACGTCGTTGGTCGATTGCCCGTAGTTGACGTGGTCGTTGGGGCTGATGTGCTGGTACTCGCCCTTCTTGTGGCCGAGGATTTCGAGCGCGAGGTTGGCGATGACCTCGTTGGCGTTCATGTTGGTCGAGGTGCCGGCGCCGCCCTGGATGAAGTCGGTGACGAACTGATCGCGCATCTCGCCGCCGATCAGCCGGTCGCAGGCCAGTGCGATGGCCTCGGCGATCTTCGGCTCGAGCGTTCCCAGGTCGCGGTTGGCCAGCGCCGCGGCCTTCTTCACATAGCCGAAGGCCTTGACGAAGTTCGGCTCCTGCGACATCGGGATGCCGGTGATGTGGAAGTTCTCCTTGCCGCGCAGCGTCTGCACGCCGTAGTAGGCGTCGTCGGGGATCTGCTTCTCACCGAGAAAGTCCTTCTCGATTCGGTAGCCCATGGCGATCTCCTTGTGTTCGGCGCATTGTGGACTCGCGCCGGACGCGGGTCAACGGTGAACGGCGGGCGCCGCTCGTTCAACCGCTCAATGCATCAACGCGGTTTGGCCAGTTGCCAGTCCAGATGCGAGCGAACCGCCGGCCACTCGGCAGCCGTGATGCTGTAGACCGCGGTGTCGCGCAGCGAGCCGTCGGCTGCGCGCGTGTGCGCCCGCAAGACGCCGTCGAGCTGCGCGCCCAGGCGTTCGATGGCGCGGCGGCTTTGCGTGTTCAGCCGGTGCGTGCGGAATTCGACGGCGATGCAGTCGAGCGCTTCGAAAGCGTGGCCGAGCAGCAGGCGTTTGCACTGGGTGTTGAGCGGCGTGCGCTGCGCGCTCTGCCGATACCAAGTGCTGCCGATCTCGACGCGCTTGTTGACGGCGTCGATGTTCATGTAGGTCGTCATGCCGACGGCGCGGCCCGCGGCGTCGAAGACGGCGAAGGGCAGCATCGAGCCCGCGGCGCGCAGATCGAGCCGGCGCGCGATTTCGGCGCGCATGCCCTCGGGCGACGGGATGCTCGTGTACCAGAGCTGCCACAGCTCGCCGTCACGCGAGGCCTCGCACAAGGCGTCGTGATGCTCGTGCGACAAGGGCCGCAGCGTCGCGTGCGGGCCTTGCAGGGTGATCGAATCAGGCCAGGCCATCAGTGAGCCGTCACCTGTTGTGACGCTGCATGAACACCAGTTTTTCGAACAGCGTCACGTCCTGCTCGTTCTTCAGCAGCGCCCCCACCAGCGGCGGCACCGCGACCTTGTCGTCCTTGCTTTGCAGCGCTTCGAGCGGAATGTCTTCGGCCACCAGCAGCTTGAGCCAATCGAGCAGCTCGGAGGTGGACGGCTTTTTCTTCAGGCCCGGCAGGTTGCGCACGTCGTAGAAGTTTTTCAGCGCGGCGGCGAGCAGCTCTTTTTTCAGGTCCGGGAAATGCACATCGACGATGGCGCGCATCGTGTCGGCGTCGGGGAACTTGATGTAGTGGAAGAAGCAGCGGCGCAGAAAAGCGTCGGGCAGCTCTTTTTCGTTGTTGCTGGTGATGAAGACCACCGGGCGGTGCTTCGCCTTGACCAGCTCGCGCGTCTCGTAGACGTAGAACTCCATGCGGTCGAGTTCACGCAGCAGGTCGTTCGGGAATTCGATGTCGGCCTTGTCGATCTCGTCGATCAGCAGCGCCACCGGCTGCTCGGTGGTGAAGGCCTGCCAGAGCACGCCCTTGACGATGTAGTTGCGGATGTCGCGCACCTTGTCGTCGCCGACACCGGCCAACTGCGAGTCGCGCAGCCGGCTCACCGCGTCGTACTCGTACAGGCCCTGCTGGGCCTTGGTCGTGCTTTTGATGTGCCACTGCAGCAGCGGCATGTTCAGCGCCTGCGAGACCTGCTCGGCCAGCATCGTCTTGCCGGTCCCCGGTTCGCCCTTGACGAGCAATGGACGCTTCAAGGTGATCGCGGCGTTGACCGCGAGCATCAGATCAGGGGTGGCGACGTAAGCGTCGGAGCCTTGGAATTTCATCGGTCGGGCGCGGCGGGGAGGGGGTCGGGCCAGTATAGGGGGCCCCTATAATTCGCCGCTGTTGCCACTGGCCGACCCAAGAACATGAAGCGCGCGCTGATCTCCACTGTATTGATGGCCGTCTTGTCCGTTGCCCAGGCGCAGGACGCCAAACCGGGTTCGGCCGCGGCCGGCGAAAAGAAGGCCGCCATGTGCATCGGCTGCCATGGCATCAAGGGCTACCAAGCCAGTTTTCCGGAAGTGCACAAGGTGCCGATGATCTCGGGCCAGGGTGCGAAGTACATCAGCGCCGCACTCGCCGCGTACAAAAAGGGCGACCGCAAGCACCCGACGATGCGCGCCATCGCCGTCTCGCTGACCGATCAGGACATCGCCGACCTGTCGGCCTTTTACGAACAGCATGGCGGCAAGGAAGCCGCGTCGGCGCCGCCGGATGGCGCGCCTGCAGCGTCACCTGACGTGACGGCCCTGTTGACCAAGGGTGCCTGCGCGTCGTGCCATGGGCCCAACTACAGCAAGCCGATCGACGGCAGCTACCCCAAGATCGCCGGCCAGCATGCCGACTATCTGTACGTGGCGTTGAAGGCCTACAAGACCGACGCCAACCCGCAGGTCGGCCGCAACAACGCCATCATGGGCGGTCAGGTCAAGCAGTTCACGCTGGCCGAGTTGAAGGCGATGGCGGCCTACCTGTCGTCGCTGCCGGGCGAGATGCGCACGGTCAAGGAGCCGTACTTCCGCTGAGCGATCAGAGATTGATTGATAACAAAAAGCCGCCACCAGGCGGCTTTTTTTGTTCAACCGACTGATCGCGAGCGTCCAGCTTTGCGTTTGGCAGGATGGTCGACCAGCCACTCCTTGAGCGCGGCATTCATGCGCGTCTGCCAGCCCGCGCCGCTGGCACGGAAGGCGAGAAGCACGTCTGGATCAAAGCGGATCGCCACCTGCTCCTTGGTCGGACTCTTGTTCGGCCCGCGCGTGCGGCGAATGGCACCGATGGTCGCGGCCACGCCACCGCCTCGCGTGACGGTCGCTTGGTTCCAGTCCACGCGAGACGCTTTGGCAGTGGGCGCTTTGGCCGCCGCCTTGGCTGAGGCGATCTCGGCAGCGCTAAAGGGCTGAGAAGTAGTCTTCGACTTGCGTGCGGTCGGCATAGCGGCAGGAGATCAAGTGCGCAGTGTCATCACCGCGCGGTGTCCAGACAAGAAAGACCACCCGTCCGCGCCACATGCCCAGGCTTTGCAGCCTGAGTTCGCCGTAGCTCTCGCGGTTGTCTTCCACCGTGACCATGGGAGCGTCGAAGACGGGTTCGAGTTCTGCAAGCGCGATGCAACCCTGCGCCGTTCTGCAGTGGACATGCTGCGGAAGATCGCCGCGTAGGATCCGTCTCCCGCAACGCGCTAATCCCTCAGCATATGCCCAGAAGAAGCCGCGCATCTCAACTTCAACGACGTCGCTGGGGCCGTTGCAGCCGCAGTGGTTCATGATCTCTTTGTAATAGGTTTCTTTTCGCGGGGTCCCGAGTAACTGGTGAAGAGGGCTGACGATGGTTCTACATACGGCTCGCAGGTGAACAACTGGACTGACGAGCCGCTCGATGTTTCGATTAGTCAAAGAAGACACGACTCGTGACTGACACGATTCAACCATGCGAAACGCTGCTCGCGCGCGGCGCAGGTCTGTTGAAGGCGCGCCGGCATCACCCAGTGCGGCAACAGCAACGCGGTAGCGACTACGCGACAATGCTGGCCTTGCGTCTCCCTCTTGCCCTGTATCACGCACCCGGCCCCGCCAAGTCATCCAGGATCGGACACTCCGGCCGCTCATCGCCATGGCAGTGATGTGCCAAATGCGACAGCGTTCGCTGCATCGCTTGCAGCGCCGCGATGCGCTGATCGAGCGCGGCCACATGTTTTGACGCAATGCGTTTGACCTCAGCGCTCGAGCGTCGCTTGTTGCGCCAGAGTTGCAGCAGCGCACCGATCTCCTTGGTGTCGAAGCCCAGGTCGCGCGCACGGCGGATGAAGCGCAGTTGGTGCACCGTGGTCTCGTCGTACTGGCGGTAGCCGGCCTCGCTGCGGCGGACGCCGGGAACGAGGCCGAGGGCTTCGTAGTGGCGGATCATCTTGGCCGAGACGCCGCTGCTCTTCGACGCTGCACTGATGTTCATCGTCATCGCTGCGGCTTCCAGCGCTTCAGCAGCAGCGCATTGCTGACGACGCTGACGCTCGACAGCGCCATCGCCGCACCGGCGATCACCGGCGTGAGAAAACCGAGCGCCGCGGCCGGGATGCCGACGACGTTGTAGGCGAAGGCCCAGAACAGGTTCTGCCAGATCTTGCGCGTGACGGCGCGCGACAGCGCCAGCGCCTCGGGCACCAGGCGCACGTCGCCGCGCATCAGCGTCAGGCCGGCGGACTCCATCGCCACGTCGGTGCCGGTGGCCATCGCCAGGCCGACGTCGGCGGCGGCCAAGGCCGGCGCATCGTTGATGCCGTCACCGACCATTGCGACTTTCTCGCCGGCAGCCAAGCCTTCGCGCAAGGACGCCACCACCTGCGCCTTGTCGGCCGGCAGCACTTCGGCGCGGACGTCGTCGATGCCGAGTTGGCGCGCAATGGCCGTCGCGGCGCCGCGGTTGTCGCCGCTGACGAGCACGCAGCGCACGCCTTGGGCGTGCAACGCGGCGATGGCTGCTGCGGCTTCGGGTTTGACTTCGTCGCCAAACGCAAACAAGCCGCGCACTGCGGACGCGTCGACCAGCCACGACACGCTGCGCCCTTCGGCCTGTGATTGTTCGGCGGCGGCGCTCAAAGTGGATGTCGGCGCGAGTTTCAGCTCGGTGAGCCAGCGTGTACTGCCAAGGCGCAGCATGCGCGTGCCGACCCGGCCTTCGATGCCGCGCCCGGCAACGGCCTGTACGTCGGTCGCCGCGGGCACGACGAGGCCGCGCTCGCGCGCCGCTTCGATCACCGCGCGCGCCAGCGGGTGTTCGCTGCCGGACTGCAACGCGGCAGCTTCGGCGAGCAAAACGTTCTCGTCCTCTCCATCGAGGCCACCAGCGCCGCCAGCCGCGGCCGGCCGATCGTCAGCGTGCCGGTCTTGTCGAATGCCACCACGCGCACCTGGCGCATCGTCTCCAGCGCCTGGGCGTCGCGCACCAGGATGCCGCGCTGCGCGGCCAAACCCGTGCCGACCATCAGCGCCGTCGGTGTGGCCAGGCCAAGCGCGCAGGGGCAGGCGATGACGAGCACGGCCACGGCGTTGATCAGCGCGGCTTCCCAGTTGCCGCTGAGCAGCCCCCAGCCGATGAGCGTGATCGCCGCGATGGCCAGCACCACCGGCACGAAGACCTCGGCCACGCGATCGACGGTTTTCTGAATGGGCGGCTTCTTGGCCTGCGCGTTTTCGACCAGCCGCACGATGCGCGCCAACGTCGTCTCGGCGCCGACCGCGGTGGTGCGCAGCACGACAAGGCCTTCGCCGTTGATCGCGCCGCCGGTCACCGGCTCGCCGGCCTCGCGCGCCACCGGCAGGCTTTCGCCCGTGAGCAGCGATTCGTCGAAGTGGCTGCGGCCTTCGAGCAGCACGCCGTCGGTGGGAACACGCTCGCCGGGGCGCACGATGACTTCATCGCCGACACGCACCTGATCGAGCGGCACGTTGATTTCTGCACCATCACGGCGCACCGTGGCGGTGTCGGGTGCGAGCGAGCGCAAAGCCGACAGCGCGTCGAGCGTGCGCCGCTTGGCGCGCGACTCGAGCCACTTGCCGAGCAGTACGAGCGTGATGACCACTGCCGCGCTTTCGAAATACAGGTGCGGCATGCCGTTCGGGTCGCGCCACCACAACACCAAGCTCAAGCCATACGCGGCGCCGGTGCCCAGGGCCACCAGCACGTCCATGTTGGCGCTGCGCGCTCGCAGCGCCTTCCAGCCGGCGCGGTAGAAGCGCGCGCCGAGCCAGAACTGCACCGGTGTCGCGAGGGCGAATTGCCACCATGCCGGCAACATCCAATGTTGGCCGAACAAGTCGCCCAGCATCGGCAGCACGAGCGGCGCCGAGAGCAGCGCGGCCAGCACAACGCGCCATCCAGCGTCTGCGTTCGTGTGCGTTGGCGCCGGTCCGCGTTCGACGACGGCATGCGCTTCGTAGCCCGCGCGCTGCACGGCGGCGATCAGCGCGGCTTCGTCGGCGCCGGCGTGCATCACCGTGGCGCGGTTGGTGGCCAGGTTGACGCTGGCGTCAGTGACACCGGGCACCGCCCGCAGCGCGCGCTCGACCCGCGAGACGCAGGACGCGCAGGTCATGCCGTCGATGTCGAGCACGGTGCGTGATTGCGGCACGGCATAGCCGGCGCGCTCGACAGCCGCGGCCAGGGCCTGCGTGCGGACGTCGCTGCCGAGCTGCAACTGCGCCTTCTCCGTTGCCAGGTTCACACTCGCCGACGCAACGCCCGGCACGGCGGCCAGCGCGCGTTCGACCCGAGCGACGCAGGAGGCGCAGGTCATGCCGGCGATCGGCAGGTTGAGTTGGATCAAGGTCACGATGCACTGACTCTAGACCTTGCCATCATGTCAAGGTCTAGAGTGGCGTCATTGATGCACCACAAGGAGCCTGCGATGGCGATCGAATTGACCCTGCCCAACATGACCTGCGGCCACTGCGTGAAGACGGTGACCGCAACTGCGCAGCGCCTGGACCCGGCGGCGCGCGTGCAGACCGATCTGGCAACGCACCGCGCCACGTTCGAGACTGGCGTGGCACGCGAGATGCTTGTCAAAGCCCTGGCCGGTGAAGGGTATCCCGCCGCCACCGACCCGCGTTAACCCCGACGCAGGGGCGGCGGCGCGGCTGCCTACACTGGCGCCTCGGTTTCTCCACAGGAGTCCTCGCCACCATGAAACGTATCGCCTTGACCACTCTCGCCGCGGCCGCGTTCGGCGTCGCCGCCGGTGCGCATGCCCAGACCTTGCGCTTCGCCAGCCAGGGCGACCCGCAGACCATGGACCCGCACTCGCAAAACGAGTCGTTCACCAACTCGGTGAACCAGCAGGTCTATGAGTACCTGATCCACCGCGACAAGCAACTGAATTTTGTCCCCGGCCTGGCCACATCGTGGGAGCAGCTGTCGCCGCTGAAGTGGCGCTTCAAGTTGCGCCAGGGCGTGAAGTTCCACGACGGCAGCCCCTTCAATGCCGACGACGTGGTCTATTCGATCAACCGCGCCAAGGAGCCGACGTCGCAGATTGCGGTCTATGCGAATGCGGTGGGCACGCCGAAGAAGATCGACGACCACACCGTCGAGTTCGAACTGGCCAAGGTCAACCCGATCTTTCTCGAGCATGTGAACCCGCTGTTCATCATGGACAAGGAGTGGAGCGAGAAGAACAAGGTCACCAAGCCGCAGGACTTCAAGAACAAGGAAGAGACCTTCACGGTGCTCAACGCCAACGGCACCGGCCCGTTCATCCTCGTCAAACGCGAGCCCGGCATCAAGACCACCTGGAAACGCAACCCCAGCTACTGGAAGCCGATCGAAGGCAACGTGCAGGAGGTCGTGTTCACGCCGATCGGCAACGATGCCACGCGCAGCGCCGCACTGATTTCGGGCGAGCTCGACTTCATCCTCGATCCGCCGCCGCGCGACGTGGCCAAGCTGCGCAACACCGCCGGCGTGAAGATCATCGACGGCCCCGAGAACCGCATCGTCTTCATCGGCATGGACCAGTTCCGCGATGAATTGCTGTACAGCAACATCAAGGGCAAGAACCCGTTCAAGGACCTGCGTGTGCGCCAGGCGCTGTACCACGCGGTCGACATCGAAACGATGAAGAACAAGCTGATGAGCGGGCAGAGTTTTCCGAGCGGCGGCATGACGCCGTCACCCAAGGCCTACTTTGCCGACGCCAAGATCGAAGCGCGCTTCCCGTTCGATTTGGCCAAGGCAAAGCAGCTGATGGCCGATGCCGGTTACCCCAACGGTTTCGAGGTGCAGCTCGATTGCCCGAACAACCGCTACATCCAGGATGAAGAGATCTGCGTCGCCCTGGCGGCGATGTGGGACAAGATCGGCGTCAAGATCAAGGTGCTGGCGCAGCCGCGCGTGACCTACTTCCCCAAGCTGGAAAAGTACGACAGCAGCATGTACATGCTCGGCTGGGGCGGCGCGGTGACCGATGCCGAAACCACGCTGACGCCGGTGATGCGCAACCTGCAACCTACGGGTGGCGTCGGCTCGTACAACTACGGCCGCAGCAGCAATGCCAAGTTCGACGACCTGGCCGCCAAGTCGAGCGTCGAAGCCGACCCGGCTAAACGCAAGGAGCTGATCCTGGCCGCGCTCACCGAGTGGAAGGAGCAAGTGCACACGATCCCACTGCACCGCCAAGTGATCCCCTGGGCGGCGCGCGCCAACGTGACAGCCTCGCACCGGGCGGACAACTACTTCATCTGGGAGTGGGTGACGATCGGGAAATAACCCCCCCCCGGAGCGGCTGCGCCGCTCCCCCTCAAGGGGGCAACGCCAGCGGCCCGGCAGAGCCGGATCCGCGGCGTTTGCTTGATGAGTCAGCGGCGTGCGAGGCGCCGCGTGCCCTTCGGTACAGATGAGCGGGTGCCTGAATGAGTGCGTGGATCATGGTCGCCCTCGGGCAAGGCGGAATTGCGCTCGGTGGATGGCTGCTCTCGCGACACTTTGGCTGGGAGGTTGCCGTCGCCGTGGTATTGCTTCTTGAGGGCGCGATCGGCGTTGTCTACGGCATGCTGAGTGTCGGCGACGAGCCGGAACCGTGGCATGGAGGCGCTATCGACCGAGACGACGGCAACGCGTAAGTTCGGCGCTGCCGGAGTTTTTCGAGCATTCGCTCTACTGAAACTTCTCGAGCATCCGCTCGAGGGCCATCGTGAACGGCGCCTGCATCATCGGCAACGTCAACAAGATGCCGAGCAGGCCGACGCCGAGTGTGATCGGGAAGCCGATGGCGAAGATGTTCATCTGCGAGGCCACGCGCGAGATGATGCCGAGCACGAGGTTGACGAAGAGCAGCATGCCGACCAGCGGCAAAGCGATCCACAGCCCGATGGCGAAGACTTCGGCGCCCCAGGTCTGCGGCTGCATCGCGCGCAGAAATCCAAACGGCTCGCTGCCGACCGGGAAAGCGTGGAAGCTCTGCACCACGGCCGCGACAACCAGCAGGTGAGCGTTGACGGCGATGAACAGGAAGCCCACCGTCGTGCCGAAAAAGCGGCTTGTCGCCGTGCCCTGCGAGCCGCTGGCGGGGTCGAAGAAGCCGGCGTAGTTCAGGCCCATCTGCAGGCCGATGAGTTCACCGGCAAACTCGACGGCGGCAAAGACGATGCGCACCGCAAAGCCCAGCGTCAGACCGATCAGCACGTTCTGCGCGACGAGCGCTATCGCCAGTGGCGAGTCGAGCGCCACGGTCGGCATCGTGGGCAGCGAGGCTTGTGCGGCGACGACGATCAGGAACGCCAGGCCGACGCGCACGCGCACCGGCACCGTGCGCTGGCCGAGCACCGGCAGCGACGAGAACAGTGCGAGCACGCGGATGAAGGGCCAGAACAGCGGCGCCAGCCAGGCGGTGAGCTGGGCTTCGGTGAGGGTGATCATCAGCAGATCACTCGCAACCCGTTCGCCCTGAGCCTGTCGAAGGGCTTCGACAGACTCCGCCCGAACGGAGACGGAGCGGTCATCCCACGGCGCTGGGAATCGCTTGCAGCGTGCGCTGCAAGTACTCGACGAGCGTCGTCATCATCCACGGCCCGGCGATGGCGAGCACGGCGACAGCGGCGATGATCTTCGGCACGAACGACAACGTCGCTTCGTTGATCTGCGTAGCGGCCTGAAAGACGCTGACGACGAGGCCGACGACGAGCACGACAAGCAGCACCGGGGCCGAGACCATCAGCAGCATCAGCAGGCCTTGCTGGCCGGCCGTGAAAACTTGCGAAGCATCCATAGGTCTCTTGGTTTAGTCCGTTCGCCCTGAGGTATCGAAGGGCTTGCTCGTGCAGGGCTTCGATACCTCACCCGAACGGAGTGGGTTACGTTGCGAACGAGGCCGCGAGCGAGCCGAGCAGCAGATTCCAGCCATCAGCCAACACGAACAGCATCAGCTTGAAGGGCAGGGCGACGAGCACGGGCGACAACATCATCATGCCGAGACTCATCAGCACGCTGGCGACGACCATGTCGATGATCAGAAACGGGATGAAGATCATGAAGCCGATCTGGAACGCGCTCTTCAACTCGCTGGTGACGAAGGCCGGCACCAGCACCTTGAGCGGCACCGTCTCGGCCTTGGTGTCGGCCGGCAGCTTGGCCAGGCGCGCGAACAGCATCACGTCGGCCTGGCGCGTCTGCTTGAGCATGAACTCGCGCAGCGGCACCTCGCCGCGCTTGAAGGCTTCTTCGGCGTTGATGCGGTTCTCAGTGAACGGCTTGTAGGCGTTGTCGTAAACCTTGTCGAAGGTCGGCGACATGACGAAGAAGGTCAGGAACAGGGAGAGGCCGATGATCACCTGGTTCGGCGGCGCGGCCTGCGTGCCGAGCGCTTGCCGCAACAGCGACAGCACGATGACGATGCGTGTGAAGCCGGTCATCAGCAGCAGCACCGCCGGCAGGAAGGACAGTGCGGTGAAGAACAGCAGTGTCTGGATCGGCACCGAGTAGCTGGTGCCCGCTGCGCCTTGCGCCACGACGAGCGGCAGGCCGGGGCCAGCTTGTTGCGCTAAAGCCGCTGAAGAAACGGCCGATAACACCGACAAG
>CAWFCX010000036.1:0-83017 GCA_963814385.1 uncultured beta proteobacterium | reverse complement strand
CACCGCAGCCCGCGGCTTCTTGTCGCGCACCAGGTAGCTGTACAGCACCGGCACGACGACGAGCGTCAGGATCGTCGATGTGATCACGCCACCGATGATCGCGCGGCCCATCGGTGCTTGAATCTCACCGCCGTCGTTCAACGCCAGCGCCAGCGGCAGCATGCCGAAGACCATCGCCATCGTCGTCATGACGATCGGACGCATGCGGATCAAGCCAGCCTGCAAGAGCGCGTCGGCCACGCTCGCACCACTCTTGCGCATCTGGTTCGCGAAGTCCACCAGCAGGATCGCGTTCTTCGTCACCAGGCCCATCAGCATCACCAGGCCGATCATCGAGAAGACGTTGAGGGTGCTGCGCCATAACAGCAGCGCCAGCATGACGCCGATCAGCGCCAGCGGCAGACTCGCCATGATCGCGATCGGCTGGATGAAGCTGCCGAACTGGCTGGCCAGCACGATGTAGATGAAGATCACCGCCAGGCCCATCGCCGCGAGCAGGCCGCCGAAGGCTTCCTGCTGCTGCTGCAACTGGCCGCCGACGTCGAAGCTGTAGCCGGGCGGCAGGATGGTTTCCTTGATCAGCTTCTGCACGTCGTCGCCGACCTCGCCGACCGAGCGGTCCTTGACGCCGGCGAACACCGCCTCACGCCGCTGCAGGTTCTGCCGGCGGATGATCTCCGGGTTGAAGACCGACTCGATCGTCGCCACGCTGTCGAGCGAGATCGGCGTGCCGTCCTTCGCAAACGCCACCGGCAGCGTGCGCAACTGCTCCAAGCGCTCGCGCTGCGATTGGTTCAGGCGCAGCGTCACGTCGACCTGATCGCCCGACGGCGTCGTCCAGTAGGTGGCCGTGTCGCCGTTGACATAGGCGCGCAGCGATGACGCGACGCTCGGCGTCGACAGGCCGAGTTCGCGGATCGCATCGGGCTTCAACTTGACCGCATAGGCCGGCAGGCCGGGCTTCACGCTCAACTCCACATCGACGATGCCCGGAATCTTCTTCACCTTCTCGGCGAACTCGGTGGCCACCTTGGCCAAGCCTTCGGCGTCGTTGCCGAGGATGGCCACGTACACCGGCCGCTCGAAGCCGACGGCGAGATCGGTGCCCGGAATCTTGCGCACCGCCTCACGCATCGCGTCTTCGACCTCCTTCTGCGAACGCTCGCGCTTCTTGCGATCGACCAGCGCGATGTTCAGCCACGCCTTGTTGCGCTGGCCCGCGCCGCCGACCCAGGTCGCGAGGTTTTCGACTTCCTTGAAGCCGAGCACGACCTCCTCGATCTGCCGCACCTTGTTGTCGGTGCGCTCCAGGCTCGAACCCACCGGCAGCGTGATCTGCAACTGCGTGAAGCCCTGGTCAGTCTGCGGCACGAACTCGCTGCCGACGAGAGGCGTCAGCGCGATGGCGCCGAGAAAGCTGGCCAGGCCGACGCCGAGCACGATCAGGCGGTTGCGGTGCGGGCGCGAGAAGATCCAGCGGATCGTCTTCTCGTAGACGTCGTGCAGCAGGTCCATGCCCTTGTCGGTGAAGCGGATCGCGTGGCCGATGCCCCAGAGGCGCTTCATCTTCTCCGCCGGCGGGTCGTGCCAGACGGACGACAGCATCGGGTCGAGCGTGAAGCTGACGAACAGGCTCACCAGCACGGCAACGACGACGGTGATGCCGAACGGGTAGAAGAACTTGCCGATGATGCCGCCCATGAAGGCCACCGGCACGAACACGGCGCACAGCGCGAAGGTCGTCGCCATGACGGCCAGGCCGATCTCGTCGGTGCCCTCGCGCGCCGCGGTGAAGTGGTCCTTGCCCATGTGGATGTGGCGCACGATGTTCTCGCGCACCACGATCGCATCGTCGATCAGCAGGCCGATGCACAGCGACAGCGCCATCATCGTCATGAAGTTCAGCGTGAAGCCGAACATGTAGACGGCGATGAACGACGAGATCACCGCGATCGGCAGCGTCAGGCCAGTGATGATCGTGCTGCGCCATGAGTGCAGGAACAGGAAGACGATCAGCACCGTCAGCAGCGCGCCTTCGATCAGCGTGTGCATCAGGCCGTCGAGCGAGCCCTTGACCCAATCGGAGTCGGCGCGCACCAGCTTGATCTCCACGTCCGGCGGCAGCGTCTTGCGGATCTCGTCGAGCGCCGCCTTGACGCCGTCGCCGGTGGCGACGATGTTGGCGTCCTGCTGCCTGAAGACGTTGAAGTTGATGCCCGGCTGGCCATTGAAGCGGGCGATCGAATCGGCCTCCTTCTCGCGCTCGACGAGCGTGCCCAGGTCACCCAGCGTCAGCGCCAGGCCGTTGCGGCGGGCGACGACGACGCTCTCGAACTGCTTCGGGTCGCGGACCTTGCCTTCGACGCGCAGCAGCGTGTCCTGCACGCGATCCTTGATCACGCCGACCGGCTGGTCGAGGTTGGCGTCGCGCAGCGCCGTCGCGATCTCAGCCGGCGTGACGCCGTAGGCGCGCAGGCGCACCGGGTCGAGATCGATGCGCACCTCTCGCAGCACCAGGCCATTGATCTCGACACGCGCCACGCCGGCGACGCGCTGCAGCCGCTTGCCGACCTGGTTCTCGCCGATGATCGACAGCTCGCGAGCGCTGCGCGTCTTGCTCACCAGCACCGCGTTGACGACCGGCTGCGCGTTGTCGTTGTTCCAGCGCGCCAGCGTCGGCGCCTTGACGTCGCGCGGGAAGCTCGACTGCACCGAGGCGATGCGGTCGCGCACCTCCTGCATCGCGCGGTCCATGTTGGCATCGAGGCCGAACTCGATGCTCATCATGCCGACGCCTTCCTGGGCGCGCGACAGGATGCGCTTGACCCCGGCCACGCTGTTGACCGCTTCCTCTACCGGTCGCAGCACCTCGCGCTCCACGGCTTCCGGCGACGCGCCGGGGTACTGCACCTCCATCCACGCGCCGGGGAAACTGATGTCGGGCATCTGCTCGACGCCGAGCTTGTTGTACGAGAACAGGCCCAGCACGCACAGCGCCACCATGACCATCGTGGCGAAGACCGGGTGGCTGATCGAAACGCGGGTGATCCACATGGTCGCGTCTCTCTACTTCGCCAGCTGGGCCGGAAGCCGGCAGCGGCCACGGTCTTCGCGGCCACGACCACGGCCTTGCCACCTTCGCGCAGATTGTCGAAGCGCGCCGCGAGAACCTGGCTGTTGGCAGCAACACCGTTCAGCAACTCGACGCGGCCGTCACGTTCATCACGCCGCCCGACGGTGACCGCGCGCCGCGCCAGCACGCCGTTTTCGATCGTCCACACATGGTCCTGGCCCGCGGCGTTGCCGACTGCGGTGGCCGGCACCGTCAGGCGCAGCTGCGCATCGGCAAGTTCGACGCGGGCCAGCGCGTACTGGCCGGCGCGCAATGATTCTTTCGGGTTGGGCAATTCAATCGTGACGCCGATCGAGCGCGTGCCCGCCTCGGCGGCCGGCGCGATGCGCGCGATCTTGCCGGTGACCGGCGCGTCCACGCCCTCGACCTTGACCTGCACGGCCACGCCGGGCGCGAGCTGCGAGACCTCGTGCGTGCCGACCGTGCCGGCGAGTTCGAGCTTGGAGAGGTCGACGATGGTGACGATGTTCTGTTCGGCCGACACCTTCTCGCCGGCCACCGCGTGGCGCTTGGCGACGATGCCGGAGATTGGCGCCGTGATGCGCGTGTCGCGCGAGGCGGCACGCACCGTGTCGGCCTGCGCCCGCGCCGCGCGCTCTTGCGCCTTGGCGGTGTCGAGAGCCGAGCGCGACTGGTCGAGCGCGGTCGCCGAGATGAACTGCTGGTCGGCCAGGCGCTGGTTGTTGGCATGCGTGCGCTCGGCCTGCACCGCCGCAGCGCGCGCGGATTCGACCATCGCCACGCGTTCGGCCATGCGCGTCGCCATCTCGGTGCCGTCGATCGTGGCCAGCACCTGCCCGGCCTGCACGCGGCTGCCTTCGGCAACGACGAGCGTCATCAGCGTGCCGCCGGCCTTGGCCCGCACCGTCGCGGTTTGCGGCGCCACCAGCGGGCCGGAGAACTCGATGTGGGTGGCGATCGGGCCAGCGCCGGCGCGACCACCTCCCGCGGCGTGAACTCGAGCGTCACCTCGGCGGGCTTGTCGTCCTTCTTGCCCCGCTTCGAAACGGCAAACGCAGCGGCCACCGCCGCCCAGTGCCAGCACCGCCACAGCCCCAATCCACCATGCTCTGCGCATCTGCTGCTCTCCTGTTTGTCACGCAGTGTCGCAAGCCTACGCCGACCGGTTGACCGGGTTGCGACAGAACGCGGGATGGCAGCGATGAGCTGCAGATCGGCCTGGATCGACTCAGCTCAGCCGGTTGCGGTAGTGGTGATGCGCCGTGTCGTACAGCCCGCGCCGCAGCTCCACCGGCCGGTCGCCGTAGGTGAACGAGACGCGCGAGACCGACAGCAGCGGTGCACCTACCGACACTTCCAGCAGCGGCGCCGCTTCGGCGTCGGCCGCGACCGCGCGGATCTGCTCTTCGGCGCGGATCATGCGCACGCCGAACTCCTTCTCGAACAGGCTGTACAGGGGCCCCTCGTAGGCTGAGAGCACCTGCTCCGTGAGGCCCTTGAACAGCGTCAGCGGCAGCCAGAGGTCATCGAGCACAACCGGCGCGCCACGAAAGTACAAGAGCCGCCGCACCTGCAACACCGCCTGGCTGCCCGGGATGTCCAGCGCCTGCGCCACCTCGGCGCTCGGCCGCATGCGTTTGCAATCGAGGAACTTGCGCGACAGACGCTCGGCGCTGCCGTCGTCGGGCAGCAGGCGCAGGAAGCGAAAGCGCGACTGCTCTTCGGCGTGCGTGGCGACGAAGGTGCCCTTGCCCTGGCGGCGCACCAACAGGTTGGCCGCCGCCAACTCGTCGATCGCCTTCCTCACCGTGCCCTGACTGACCTTGTAGCGCGCCGCCAGCTCGAGCTCGCTCGGGATCGCCTGGCCGGGCTGCCACTCGCCGCCGTCGAGGCTGCGCGTGATCAGCCCGGCAATCTGGCGGTACAGCGGCTGGAACAGCGGCGTGGCTTCTGACTGGGGAACGGCGGACATGCCAGCATTCAAACACAGTCTACTGTCTTATAGAAGACCGTCCTTTCAGGACCATTTGCGCACTACACTTCGGGTTGTCCCTCACCCTCCCTTCCCTCTCCTGGAGCCTCCACGATGAACAAGAAACCCGTTCGTGTTGCCGTCACCGGCGCCGCTGGCCAGATCGGCTACGCCCTGCTGTTTCGCATCGCCTCCGGCGAGATGCTGGGCAAGGACCAGCCTGTCATCCTGCAACTGCTCGAAGTGCCGGTCGAAGGGCCGCAAAAGGCGCTCAAGGGCGTGATGATGGAACTCGAGGACTGCGCCTTCCCGCTGCTCGCCGGCATGGAAGCGCACAGCGACCCGATGACCGCTTTCAAGGACACCGACTACGCGCTGCTGGTCGGCTCGATGCCGCGCAAGGCCGGCATGGAGCGCGCCGAGTTGCTGTCGATCAACGGCGCCATCTTCACCGCGCAAGGCAAGGCGCTGGACGCCAAGGCCAGCCGCAACGTCAAGGTGCTGGTGGTCGGCAACCCGGCCAACACCAATGCCTACATCGCGATGAAGAGCGCACCGTCACTGCCGCGCGAGAACTTCACTGCGATGCTGCGCCTGGACCACAACCGCGCTTTGAGCCAGATCGCCGCCAAGACCGGCAAGCCGGTGGCTTCGATCAAGAAGTTGGCCGTCTGGGGCAACCACTCGCCGACGATGTACGCCGACTACCGCTTTGCCACCATCGACGGCAAGGGCGTGAAAGACATGATCAACGACCAGGTCTGGAACAAGGACACCTTCCTGCCGACGGTCGGTAAACGTGGCGCGGCGATCATCGAAGCGCGCGGCCTGTCTTCAGCGGCGTCGGCCGCCAACGCCGCCATCGACCACATGCGCGACTGGGCGCTGGGCACGAACGGCGAGTGGGTGACGATGGGCGTGCCGAGCAACGGCGAGTACGGCATCCCCAAGGACGTGATGTTCGGCTACCCGGTGACCACCGAAGGCGGCAAGTACACGATCGTCAAGGACCTGCCGATCGACGCCTTCTCACAGGAGTGCATCGACAAGACCTTGGCCGAGTTGAAGGGCGAGCAGGACGGCGTGAAACATCTGCTCTGACGCACCGCCCGCCGCTGATCAGGCCACGGCGCGACGCGCCAACACGGATTTGATCAGCGGCCAACCCCAGATCAGCAGCGTCAGCACGCCCAAGGTGCCAGCGATAGGCCGCTCGAAGAAGACGAAGAAGTTGCCGTCGGCCTTGATCAGGCTGCTGAAGAAGTGCTCTTCGAGCATCGTCCCAAGCACGACGCCGAGGATGGTCGGTGCGATCGGGAAGCCCCAGCGCTCCATGAAGAAGGCCATCACGCCGGCCACCAGCATCACGATCACGCCGAACAGGCTGTTGTTGATGGCGAAGCTGCCGACGATGCAGAACAGCAGGATCAGCGGCATCAGCACCGTGGCCGGGATGCGCAGGATGCGCTTGGCGATCTTGATCGCCATCCAGCCCAGCGGCAGCATCAGCAACTGCGCCAGCATGAAGACGATGAACACGGCATAGATGTTCTGCGGATTTTCGACGAACAGCGTCGGCCCCGGGTTCATGTTCTTCAGGTAGAGCACGCCGATGGCTATTGCCGTGATCGAGTCGCCCGGGATGCCGAACACCAGCGCTGGGATCCAGGCCCCACCGAGCGCCGAGTTGTTGGCCGCACCGGACTCGACAATGCCTTCGACGTGGCCGGTGCCGAACTTCTCCGGCTCCTTGGAGAACTTCTTCGACATCGCGTACGACATCCAGGCCGCGATGTCGGCACCCGCCCCCGGCAAGGCACCGACCAGCGTGCCCAGCGCCGAGCCGCGGAACAACTGCACCGGGTACTTCTTGATCAGCGTCCACATGCCGGCGAAGACGTTGCCGAACGGGCGGTCGATGGCCATCGCCGGCTTGTCGACGCCGCTGGCAAACCTCAGCACCTCGGAGATCGCGAACATGCCGATCATCAGCGGGATCAGCGAGATGCCGCCGGTGAGCTCGGCGCTGCCGAAGGTGTAGCGCGGCGCACCGGCCGGGTTGTCGAGGCCGACGCAGGCGATCAGCAGGCCCAGCAGCAGCGAGACGATGCCCTTCAGCGGGTCGGTGCCGGCGATGAAGACCGCGCAGGTGAAGCCGAGCATCACCAGCCAGAAGTATTCGAAGGAGCTGAACTTCAGCGCCACCTCGGCCAGCGCCGGCGCGGCCACGATCAGAACCAGCACGCCGAAGATGCCGCCGAGCACCGAGAACACCAGGCCGGCGCCGAGTGCGAGTTCGGCCTGGCCCTTCTTGGTCATCAGGAAGGCTTCGTCGGTGTAGGCCGCCGACGCGGGCGTGCCCGGCATGCGCAGCAGTGCGCTCGGGATGTCGCCGGCGAAGATGGCCATCGCGGTGGCGGTGACGATGGCCGCCACCGCCGGCACCGGCGGCATGAAGAAGGTCACCGGCACCAGCAGCGCGGTGGCCATCGTCGCGGTCAGGCCGGGAATGGCGCCGACGAACAGGCCGTAGATCGCCGACAGCAGGATGACCATCAGCACGTAAGGCTCGAACACCAGCCCGAAGGCGGTGAGGACGGCATCCATGGGTTCGGCCTCGGGTCAGTAGGAGGGGCGCAACACGCCTGAATCAGTAGAAGGGGCGGAATACGCCCCAAGGCAACGGCACACGCAGCAGCTTGTAGAACGCGACATGCACGACGATCGTGCCGGCCAGCGCCCACAGCAACGCATGCGACAGCTTGACGCGCAGCGCGAGGAACGTGGCGACGAGGCACAGCGGCGCGACGATCAGGAAGCCCAGGCGCTCGGCGAGCACGATGTAGCCGACGATGGCGCCGATGATCACCAGCGAGCTGCCGAAGTGCTCGCGCCGCGCCTCGTCGGCGCCCTGCCTTGCATAGGCTGCGGCGCGCAGGCTGCGCACGATCAGCGCCAGCGCACACAGCAGCAGGCCGGCGCCGACCAGCATCGGCAGAAAGCCAGCGCCGAGTTTTTGCCCCGGCACGTTCGGAAAGCTGCGCGCCGACCACATCACGGCAAGGCCAAGCAGGGCCAGCGCCAAGCCGGCCCAACGGTCGGTTCGTTGCACGCGACAGCCTACTTGGCGATGCCCACGGCCGTCATCACCGCCTTCATGTCGGCGTCGGCCTTGGCCATGAAGCCGGCGAACTCGGTCGAGCCGCCCCACAGCAGGCCGAAGCCGCGCTGGGCCATGAAGTCCTTGTATTCCTTGCTGTCGTAGGCCTTCTTCACCGAGGCTTCGAGGCGCGCGGCGATGGCTGGCGGCAGACCCTTGGGTGCGGCGATGCCGCGCCAGGCGCCCGTCGCCCAATCGGAGCCGGCAGCCTCTTTGAGCGTCGGCACGTTCGGGAACAGCGCCGCACGCGAGGTCGCCATCACGGCCAGCGAGCGCACCTTGCCGGCATCGATCAACGAGCGCGCCTCGGGCAGCGAACACGGCACGAACTCGACGCCACCGGCCACCAGGTCCTGCAGGCCCGGCGCCGCACCATTCGACGGCACCCAGGGCACCGTGGCCGGATCGATCTTCGCGTCACGCAGCCAGCCGGCCAGCGCCAGGTGCCAGATGCCGCCCTGCCCGGTGCCCGAGGCCTTGAACTTGCCCGGGTTGGCCTTGATCGCGGCCATCGCGTCGGCCATCGTCTTGTACGGCGAGTCGGCCCGCACCTGGAAACCGGCTGGGTCGAGGTTGACCAGCGCCAGCGGGGTGTAGCTGGTCGGGTTCAACTCGGTCAGTTTCTGGTGATGCATCATGGCGATCTCCACCGTGATCATCCCGATCGTGAAGCCATCCGGCGCCGCGCCGGCGATCGCCGAATGGCCGACGACGCCCGAGCCGCCGGTGCGGTTGACGACGTTGACCGGCTGGCCGAGATCGCGCTCCATCAGGCTGGCGATCATGCGGGCTACCGCATCGGTGCCGCCGCCGGCGCCCCAGGGCACGATCAGCGTGATCGGACGGTCCGGAAAGCTCTGTGCGGACGCGGCCCCAAGGCCAAGGGACAGCGCCAGCAGCGCCAACGCGCGGCGGGTGAGCGAAGAACCAAGTTTGATCACGGCAGATCTCCAGGCGAGTGGTTTGGCAGATGCGAGCGCATCCTGCCTGTCGCGACGGCAGCGACAATCGGGGAAACCCATTGCTGGCAGCCATGACCTCTGTCCATCCCCGCCTCGCCCTGTTCGACGCCGACGAGCCCGCGGCGCCGGTGCTGCCGGTCTGCGACCACTACGCCGGCGTCGAGGCGCGCATGAGGAAGAGCCTGCAATTGCAGGCCGAACTCGGCCCGGTGTTCGACGTCACGCTCGATGCCGAAGACGGTGCGCCGGTCGGCGGCGAAGTCGAGCATGCACTGCTGATCGCCGCGCTGCTCGCCAGCAGCGACAACCGCTTCGGCCGCGTCGGCGCTCGGCTGCTGCCGGTGCAGCACCCGAAGTTCGAAGAGCTGGCGAGCATCGTGCTCGCCGCAGCGCGGGCGCCGGCCTACCTGATGTTGCCCAAGCCGCGCCATCTGGCCGATGTGCAGCGCGCCGCGCACGCCATCGACCGCCTCGGCGGCGCTGCCGTGCCGCTGCACGCGTTGATCGAAACGCACGGCGCGCTGGCCGACGTGCGAGCGATCGCCGCACACCCGCGAATCCAGTCACTCTCCTTCGGCCTGATGGACTTTGTCTCCGCACACCGCGGCGCGATTCCGGCGTCGGCGATGGGCGTCAAGGGCCAGTTCGAGCACCCGTTGGTCGTGCGCGCGAAGCTCGACATCTCGGCGGCCTGCCACGCGCACGCCAAGGTGCCGTCGCATTGCGTCGTCACCGAGTTCAAGCATGCACGCGCGCTGATGGACGCGGCCACCACCGCCTGCCGGCAGTTCGGCTACACGCGCATGTGGAGCATCCATCCGGATCAGATCCGCACCATCGTCGATGCCTTCACGCCGAGCGTGGCCGAGGTCGATCAGGCGATCGAGATCATCACGGCTGCGCATGCCGCGAGCTGGGCGCCGATCCGGCATCACGACACGCTGCACGACCGTGCGAGCTACCGCTACTTCTGGCAGATTCTCGAGCGCGCACACCGAACCTCGTATGCCGATGGACCGCAATTGCCAGCGCAGGTGCGCGCTGCTTTTTTTCAGTAGGGCGATCGGCGCAACGTCTTGCAACGCCACCCGCACGCCGTGCCGGGACAATGGTGCCCGCGTCCAGGAGACCCGCATGACCCGACCCCTGATTGCCCTGACTGCGGTCATCGCCTTGGCGCTGACCCTGCCATCGATGGCCCAGACCTCCCAAGCCCAGCCGCCGGCGACCAAAGCCGCACCCCCAAAAGCAGCCCCCAAGAAGGCGGTCAAACCCGTGGCCGTTGCCGCGGTGCCGCTGTCGGCTGCGGATGATGAACAGAAAGCCGCCGCGGGCCTTGCCCATCTCGGCGACTATGCATGCGAGTTCAACCAGACGGTCAATGTGGCCATCAACAACCTGAGCCCGGGCTACGTCGACGTGGCGCACAACAAGCAGACGTGGATCATGAAGCCGGTGCTCTCGTCCACCGGCGCGCTGCGCCTGGAAGACGTGAAGGGCCGCATGTTGATGATTCAGATCGCCAACAAGTCGATGGTGATGGACACCCAGGCCGGGCAGCGCGTGGTCGATGGCTGCCAGCACGAGAAGCAGCTTGAGTTCGAGCGCACCTCGAAAGGCAGCACCGAGGGCTCGCTGCTCAAGCCGTAGCGTCAGGCTGCACTCTGTCGATAATGGGGCTCCTGTTCTTGGAGCCCTTTTTTCATCATGACCCGTGTTTTCAATTTCAGCGCCGGCCCGGCCGCGCTGCCCGAACCCGTGCTGCGCCGCGCCGCCGAAGAGATGCTCGACTGGCACGGCTCGGGCATGTCGGTCATGGAAATGAGCCACCGCGGCAAGGAGTTCATCTCGATCGCCGAACAGGCCGAAAGCCTGCTGCGCGAACTGCTGGCGATTCCCGCTGGCTACAAGGTGCTGTTCATGCAAGGCGGCGCGATCGGCGAGAACGCCATCGTGCCGATGAACCTGCTGCGCGGCAAGACGAGCATCGATTTCATCGACACGGGAGAGTGGTCGAAGAAGTCGATCAAGGAAGCGAAGAAGTACGCCGCCGTCAACGTGGCCGCGTCGTCGGCTGCCACCGGCTATGACCGCGTACCCGAGCGGCAGACGTGGAAGCTCGATGCCAACGCCGCCTACGTGCATGTCTGCAGCAACGAAACCATCGGCGGCGTCGAATACCACTTCACGCCCGACGTCGGCAACGTGCCGCTGGTGGCCGACATGTCGAGCCACATCCTGTCGCGGCCGGTGGACGTGGCGAAGTACGGCCTGATCTACGGCGGCGCGCAGAAGAACATCGGCCCGGCGGGTCTGACGATCGTCATCGTGCGCGACGACCTGCTCGGCGGGGCACTGCCGGTCACACCGTCGGCCTTCGATTTCAAGACCGTGGCCGACAACGAGTCGATGTACAACACGCCGCCGACCTACGCGATCTACATCGCCGGCCTGGTCTTCCAGTGGCTGAAGGATCAGGGTGGTTTGGCCGCAATGGCCGAGCGCAACCGCGTCAAAGCCGCGTTGCTCTACGACTATCTCGACGCCAGCGGCTTCTTCTCGAATCCGGTGCAGCGCGACTGCCGCTCGCTGATGAACGTGCCGTTCAAGTTGAAGAACGACACGCTCGACGGCGAATTCCTCAAGGGCGCTGAAGCCCGCGGCATGCTGCAGTTGAAGGGCCACCGTTCGGTCGGCGGCATGCGTGCATCGATCTACAACGCGATGCCGATCGAGGGCGTGAAAGCGCTGGTGGCCTACATGAAGGAATTCGAGGCAAAACATGGCTGAGCCGCTTCGCGTGCTGGTGCTCAACCAGATCGCCGCCGTCGGCCTGAAGCGGCTGCCGGCCGACCACTACACCGTGGCCAAGGATGTGGCGCAACCCGATGCGATCCTCGTGCGCTCGGCCGACATGCACACGATGGAGATTCCGGCCAGCGTGCGGGCGATCGCGCGCGCCGGCGCCGGCACCAACAACATCCCGGTCAAGGCAATGAGTGCGCGCGGCGTGCCGGTGTTCATCGCCCCCGGCGCCAATGCCAACGCCGTCAAGGAACTGGTGCTGGCCGGCATGCTGATGGCTGCGCGCAACCTGCCCGGCGCCCTGCGCTTTGTCTCGGCACTCGACGGCCATGCGGCTGACATGGATGCGCGCGTCGAAGACGGCAAAAAGGCTTTCGCAGGCTTCGAACTCGCCGGCCACACGCTGGGCATCGTCGGCCTGGGCAAGATTGGATGCCTCGTGGCGGACGCCGCTATCAAGCTCGGCATGAACGTGCTCGGCTACGACCCCGACATCACGGTCGATGCGGCGTGGAGCCTGCCCTCGCAAGTGCGGCGCGCCATCAGCGTGGCCGAAGTGCTGAAGTCGAGCCACTTCGTCAGCGTGCACGTGCCGCTCGTGGATGCAACGCGAAACCTCGTCAACGCCGACAACATCGGCTCGATGCGCGCCGGCGCGGTGCTGCTGAACTTCTCGCGCGAAGGCGTGGTCGACAACGCCGCCGTGCTGACCTCACTGGCGAGCAAGCATCTCGGCTGGTACGTGTGCGACTTCCCGCACACCGCGATCAACGGCCACGATCGCGTGCTCGCGTTGCCGCACCTCGGCGCCTCGACACGCGAGGCCGAAGACAACTGCGCGGTGATGGTGGTCGATCAGCTGCGCGACTACCTCGAGCACGGCAACGTGGCCCGTGCGGTGAACTTCCCCGAGGTCTCGATGCACCGCGAGTCGCGCTGGCGCGTGGCCATCGCGAATGCCAATGTGCCCAACATGCTCGGCCAGATTTCCACCGCGATGGCCAACGCCGGCCTGAACATCCACAACATGGTCAACAAGAGCCGCGGCGAAGTGGCCTACACGCTGGTCGATGTGGACAGCGCGGTGCAACCCGACGTGCTGCACAAGTTGGCGGCGATCGAAGGCGTTTTGTCGGTACGCTACTTGCCGTCTGATTAAAAAAGTACGTACAATCCGTCCATACTCTTGGAGCATGTCATGGAAGCCACCGTGGCCGAGCGCGGCCAGATCACCTTGCCCAAGGCCGTGCGCGATGCGCTTGGGCTGACCAAGGGAACCAAGCTGACGATCGAACTCGATGGCGGGCGCATTGTGATGCGCAAGGATGTCGATGACGCCATCTCGCGCCTGCGCGGCCGCTTCAAGCTGGCCGAAGGATTCACGAGTACAGATGACGCGATGCGCGCGTTGCGCGGTAGAGCACCTGGCGATCCCTATCCCAAGCCGCAAGACGAGAAATGACCACTGCGGTCGATTCTTCGGTTCTGCTCGATGTGCTCGCGGGCGATCCGCACTTTGAAGAGGCCTCGGCGCGCGCGCTCAGTCAGGCACTGGCTGCCGGCGATGTGGTCATCTGCGATGCCGTGGTCGCCGAAGTGCAAACCATGCTCGACACGCGCGATACCGCCATGGAGTCGCTGGCCCTGATGGGCATCCGCTACCTTGCCACCACTGAAGCTGCAGCAGTGCGCGCCGGTCATATGCAGCGACGCTACCGTGACCGCGGCGGCCGGCGCCAACGCGTCGTCGCCGACTTCCTGATCGGCGCCCACGCCATGATGCAGTGCAATGCGCTGATCACCCGCGACGACGGTTTCTACCGCGATTACTTCAAGGGACTCAAAGTCATCGTCCCGAAAGCTTCCTAACCCAACATCGACGCACCATGACACACGCTTTCGCCTCCACTCAAAAGTCGCTCGGCAAAAAAGGCACGCTGTTTTCGCTGCCCGAACTCGCCAAGCAATTCCCCAACGTCAGCCGCCTGCCGCACTCGATGCGCATCGTGCTCGAGAGCGTGCTGCGCAACTGCGATGGCCAGAAGGTCACGGCCGAGCATGTGAAGCAGGTCGCCAACTGGAAGCCCAACGCTGAGCGCAGCGACGAGATCCCGTTCGTCGTCGCCCGCGTCGTGCTGCAGGACTTCACTGGCGTGCCGCTGCTGGCCGACCTGGCGGCGATGCGCAACGTTGCCAAGAGCCTCGGCAAGAACCCGAAAACGATCGAGCCGCTGGTGCCGGTCGATCTGGTGGTCGATCACAGCGTGATGATCGACCACTACGGCGACAAGAAAGCCCTCGACCTGAACATGAAGCTCGAGTTCGAGCGCAACCAGGAGCGCTACGAGTTCATGAAGTGGGGCATGCAGGCTTTCGACACCTTCGGCGTCGTGCCACCCGGCTTCGGCATCGTGCACCAGGTCAACCTCGAGTACCTGGCGCGCGGCGTGCACAAGAGCAAGGACGGCACCTACTACCCGGATTCGCTCGTCGGCACGGACAGCCACACGACGATGATCAATGGCATCGGCGTCGTCGGCTGGGGCGTCGGCGGCATCGAGGCCGAGGCCGGCATGTTGGGCCAGCCGGTGTACTTCCTGACGCCGGACGTCGTCGGCTTCGAGCTCACAGGCAAATTGCGCGAAGGTGTCACCGCCACCGACCTCGTGCTCACCGTGACCGAGATCCTGCGCAAGCACAAGGTGGTCGGCAAGTTCGTCGAGTTCTTCGGCCCCGGCACGAAGACGCTCGCCCTGCCCGACCGCGCGACCATCGCCAACATGGCGCCCGAGTACGGCGCGACGATGGGCTTCTTCCCGGTCGATGAGCGCACGGTCGAGTACTTCAAGGGCACCGGCCGCACCAAGGACGAGATCGACGCCTTCGAGTCGTACTTCAAGGCGCAGAAGATGTTCGGCGTGCCGATGGCCGGCGAGATCGACTTCACCAGCGTCGTCAAGCTCGACCTGTCCACCGTCGTGCCCTCGCTCGCCGGCCCGAAGCGGCCGCAAGACCGCATCGAGATCACGAACCTGTCGAAGAAGTTCAGCGAGCTGTTCAGCCAGCCGACGGCCGACAACGGCTTCAACCAGCCGGCCGACAAACTCGACAAGGTCTTCACGACCGAGTCGGGCCTGGCCATCAAGAACGGCGACATCCTGATCGCCGCGATCACGAGCTGCACCAACACCAGCAACCCGGGCGTGCTGCTCGCCGCCGGCCTGCTGGCCAAGAAGGCCGTTGAAGCGGGTCTGAAAATGCAGCCGCACATCAAGACCTCGCTGGCCCCTGGCTCGCGCATCGTCACCGATTACCTGACCAAGGCGGGCCTGCTGCCCTACCTCGAAAAACTCGGCTTCGCGGTGGCCGCCTACGGCTGCACGACCTGCATCGGCAACGCCGGCGATCTGACGCCCGAGCTCAACAAGCTGATCACCGACAACGACCTGATCTGCGCCGCGGTGCTCTCCGGCAACCGCAACTTCGAAGCGCGCATCCACCCGAACCTCAAGGCCAACTTCCTCGCCAGCCCACCGCTCGTGGTGGCCTACGCGATCGCCGGCAACGTCACGTGCGACCTGATGACGCAGCCGGTGGGCAAAGGCAAAGGCGGCAAAGACGTGTACCTCGGCGACATCTGGCCGACGAGCGACGAGGTCTATGCGCTGATGAAACTGGCGATGAACCCCGAGGCCTTCCGCGCCAACTACGCCAAGGTCAAGAGCCAGCCCGGCAAACTGTGGGACGCCGTCAAAGGCACCAAGGGCCAGGTCTATGACTGGCCGAAGAGCACCTACATCGCGCAGCCGCCGTTCTTCGACGGCTTCACGATGACGCCCAAGGCGCTCGTCTCCGGCGTGCAAGGCGCGAAGGTCATGGCGCTGTTCGGCGACTCGATCACCACCGACCACATCAGCCCCGCCGGCAGCTTCAAGGACACGACACCCGCGGGCAAGTTCCTGATCGACAACGGCGTGCTCAAAGCCGACTTCAACAGCTACGGCGCGCGCCGCGGCAACCACGACGTGATGATGCGCGGCACCTTCGCCAACGTGCGCGTGAAGAACCTGATGCTGCCCGCCAAGGCCGATGGCTCGCGCGAAGAAGGCGGCTACACGCTCAAGGGTGGCCAGAAGGTCGCCATCTACGACGCGGCGATGCAGTACATGAAGGAAGGCACGCCGACCGTCGTGTTTGCCGGCGAGGAATACGGCACCGGCTCGTCGCGCGACTGGGCCGCCAAGGGCACGCAACTGCTCGGCATCAAGGCCGTCGTGGCGAAGAGCTTCGAGCGCATCCACCGCAGCAACCTGATCGGCATGGGCGTGCTGCCGCTGCAGTTCAAGAGCGGCGATTCGTGGGAATCGCTCGGCATCACCGGCGACGAGACCGTCGACGTCGTGCTCGGCGCTGACATCAAGCCGCAGACCGATGCCAAGCTCGTGATCACCAAGGCCGATGGTTCGAAGCGCGAAGTGACCGTGACGCTGCGCATCGACACCGCGATCGAGGTTGACTACTACAAGCACGGCGGCATCCTGCCCTTCGTCTTGCGGCAATTGCTGGCCGCATGACATGACGAGAGCGCGCCCCTCTGGCCGTAGCCGGGGGGCGCTGGGCGGTTCACAAGGTTTCACCAAATCCGCGTGACTCGCACCGTGCCCATGCCTACCATTCGGCATGGACAAGCCCTACACCCCTGAAGCCGGCGCACGCGGCTCCGAGCCGCGCTATTCCCCCGACGGCGGCGGCATCAACCGCGGCGCGGTGATCGCAGCGGCCATCCTGATCGCGCTCGCGCTGGCGGGCGGCTGGTACTGGTGGCAGCAACGCCAGCCCAAGCTTCCGGCGTTGACCGCAGCAGCCACCGAAACCGCCCCTGTGGCCGCAGCGCCGGCAGCGCCCCCGCCGGCCGTTGCCGAGCCTGTCATCCAACATCCGGTCGAAGCGACGACTGCTGCGGCCGAACCACCGCGCACGCTCGACCAGTCCGACGGTGTTGTCGCCCAAGCCCTGTCCGCGCTGTTGGGCAGCAAGCCGGGTGCATCGATGGTGCGCCGAGATGATTTCGTGCGCCGCGCCGTCGTCACCATCGACAACCTCGGCCGCCCGCACGCCGCGCCGCGCCTGTGGCCCGTGAACCCGATGGCCGGCAAGTTCAGCGTCGAGCGCCAAGGTGACACGGAGGTCGTGGCCGCAGCCAACAGCGTGCGCTACAGCGCCTTCGTGGCCTTTGCGGAATCACTCGACAGCGCGCGCGCCGCGGCGCTGTACAAGCAGCACTACCCGCTGTTCCAGACCGCGTACAAGGAGCTCGGCTACCCGAACGCCTATTTCAACGACCGCGTGGTGGCGGTGATCGATCAACTGCTCGCCACGCCCGAGCCGGCAGGGCCACTCGCCGTGCGGTTGACCGAAGTCAAAGGCGAAGTCGCTTCAACGCAGCCGTGGACGCGCTATGAGTTCGCCGACCCGCAACTCGAAGCCCTGCCCTCCGGCTCGAAGATGCTGCTGCGCATGGGCCCCGACAACGCGCGCAAGCTGAAAGCCAAGCTCAGGGAGTTCCGTGCGGCCATCGCGCGCAAGGGCTGACAGGCGCTATCGACGCAGATCCGGCAACGAACGCGGAGCCAACTCTTCGACCGCCAGGCCGCGCTCTTTCAAGAGCGCTTCGAAAGCCGGCATCAACGGCCCCAGCCGCTCTTCGAAGGCGTCGCGCACGGTATCGACGACGACCTGGGTGCCGCGCTCGACCTCGATGTTGAGCAGATCGCCGACACGCTTGTCGCCGAAGGTCGTCATGCGCAGCGTTTCCGGGATCAACCAGACCTCGAACCAGCGCTCACGACGGTCAGCCTCGGCCACCGTCAGGCTCGCGCCATTGATTGCGATGTAGCCCTTGGCGAAGACGTAGCGCATGTGGCTCGGTGGCACACCGATGCGCAACACGTGGTTGTTCTGCGGCTGACGAACGTCGAGCACGGTGCCCAGGACATCGATGTGCCCGGAAATCGGATGGCCGCCGATCTCGGCCCCGTCTTTGGCCGCACGTTCAACGTTGACCGCGCTGCCCACTTTCAACGCACCCAGCGTGGTCAGCGACAGCGTTTGCTGCATCACGTCGAAGTCGGCACCGCCGTCATGCAGCGTGGTGGCTGTCAGGCACACGCCATCGACCGCAACACTCGCGCCGATCTCCAACCCGGCATCGAACCCAGCGGGCCAACCCAAGCGCAGCGTGCGCAGGCCGCTGCGGTCGGTGATGTGCGCTACTTGCGCAACGCCTTGAACGATGCCAGTGAACATGTCAGCGCTGCCGGGCCGCCCCAAAGCGAGGACGCTCCCCTCGGGAGACGCGAGCGCAGCGAGCCAGGGGCTGTTTCATCCGCGAACTCTAGTTCAGCCGCTCACCACGCGGCATCGCGGTCCGGCGTCGCGCCGATCTTGTGGATCGACAAGTCCGCGCCTTCGTATTCCTCTTCGGCCGTCAGGCGCAGCCCCATCACCACGCGCAGCACGCCGTACACCGCAAAGCCGCCGACCAAAGCCCAGGCCACACCGGCGAGCGTGCCGAGGAGTTGCGCACTGAAGCTCACACCGCCCAAACCGCCGAGCGCCGGCAGGCCGGCCACACCGCACGCGATGCCGCCCCAGGCGCCGCACAACCCATGCAACGGCCAGACGCCGAGCACGTCGTCGATCTTCCAGCGGTTTTGCGTCAGCGTGAACATGGCGACGAAGATCGCACCGGCCACGCCACCCACCACCAGCGCGCCCAGCGGATGCATCACGTCCGAGCCCGCGCACACCGCCACCAGGCCAGCCAGCGGACCGTTGTAGGCAAAGCCCGGGTCGTTCTTGCCCAGCAGCGCGGCGATCAGCGTGCCGCCGGCCATCGCCATCAGCGAGTTCACGGCGACCAGGCCCGAGATCTTGTCGAGCGTCTGCGCGCTCATGACGTTGAAGCCGAACCAGCCCACCGCCAACACCCACGCACCGAGCGCCAGAAACGGAATCGACGATGGCGGATGGGCACTGATCGCGCCGTCCTTGCGGTAGCGGTTGGCGCGTGCGCCGAGCAGCAGCACGGCCGCCAGGCCGATCCAGCCGCCGACGGCATGCACCACGACGCTGCCGGCGAAATCATGAAACTCGGCACCCGTCACGTCTTTGATCCACGCCTGAAAACCAAAACGCCCGCCCCACACCGCGCCTTCGAACAGCGGGTAGATCAAGCCGACCAGCACCGCCGTAGCGATGAGTTGCGGGCCGAAGCGTGCGCGCTCGGCAATGCCGCCGGAGACGATGGCGGGAATCGCCGCCGCAAAGGTCAGCAGGAAGAAGAACTTCACCAGTTCGTAGCCGTTCTTCGCCGCCAGCGACTCGGCGCCGACGAAGAAGCTGGTGCCGTAGGCGACCGCGTAGCCGATGAAGAAGTAGGCGATGGTCGACACCGCAAAATCGACGAGGATCTTGACCAGCGCATTGACCTGGTTCTTCTTGCGCACGGTGCCCAGTTCCAGGAACGCGAAGCCGGCGTGCATGGCCAGGACCATGATCGCGCCGAGCAGAATGAACAGCGTGTCCGCGCCCTGTTTGACTGTCTCCATCTTCGCCCTCCGAATTTTTTTCGCAACAGTGGCGGTGATTCTATTCAGCGTCGAAACGCGCGGTCGAGAAAGGCGACGATCACCCTCGTCAGTTCGTCATCGCGGCCCTCGAAGAAGTGCTGAGCGTTTTTGATCACGACCTGCTGCGACCCCCGGATGCGCGCGATCTGCGCAAGCCGCTCGCCGGCGCCGACGCGGGTGATGTCCCAGTCCTGCTCGCCGAACACATCGAGCACCGGAATGCGGATGCGGAACATGTCCTCCAAGCCGTTGATGATGCCGATGAAGACCCAGGCGCCGACCGGCGACGTTTTCTCGGCGTGAATCAGGTAGTGGTTGGCCATCGTCGCGCCCAGGCTGTGCGAGACGATCGCGATGTCGCGGTGTCCACGCTCGCTCAAGCCACGCGGCCGCGAGCGCGATCGCTCCTCGGTGTCTGGGAAGGTCGGCAGGTAGTCGCCGACCTTGGCCGTGCCGGGCAGCACCGGCATCTGGATCGACAGCGTGCTGTACCCGGCCTCGGCGAGCTTGGTGCGCAGCGCGCCGTAAAGGTCATGGTCGGGCGCCCAGCCGCGGCCATGAGCGACGATCAGTGCGCCGCGCGGCTGGCGCGCAGGCAAGTACAAGGCCAGAAAGCGGTGGCCGTTTTGCTGCGTCAGATAGACCGCGTCGCCGGCCACCAGCGTGGCCAGCGTCTGCTCGGCCCAGCGCGCCTCGCGCACGTAGTCCTGCGCCGCGGCGGCGCGGCGCGGCGGCGCTGGCCAGCAGCGCCAGCCGCGAGCAGGAAGCGTCTGATCAACGGCTCAAGCCAGCGTCAGCGGCAGCTTGCGCAAGCGCTTGCCGGTGAGCGCGAACACCGCATTGGCCACCGACGGCGCCACCAGCGCGGTCACCGGCTCGCCGATGCCGCCGGGCTATGTCGCCATCGGCGATGAGGTGGATCTCGATCTTCGGCACTTCGTTCATGCGCGGCGCGCGGTAGTTGTGGAAGTTGGTCTGCTCGACGCGGCCACCCTTGACCGTGATCTCGTCGTACATCGCCGCGCCCATGCCGTAGATCACGCTCGACTCGATCTGCTGCTCGACGATGTTCGGATTGACCATCGTGCCGACGTCGGCCACCACCACCATGCGGTGCAGTTTGATGTCGTTGCCGGTCACCGAGACCTCGGCCACTTGCGCGAGATACGTGCCGTAGCCTTCCATCACCGCGACACCGAGCTTGCGCCCTGCCGCCAGCGGCTTGCCCCAGCCCGACTTCTCGGCCGCCATGTTGAGCACGCGCAGGTACTTCGGCTCCTTGGCCAGCAGGCTGCGCCGGTACTCCAGCGGATCCTTGCCGGCGGCCGCGGCCATCTCGTCGATGAACGATTCGTTGGCGAACGCGTTCAGGCCGTGCGACACCGAGCGCCAGAAGCCGGTGGGCACCGGGCTGTCCTGGATCGACACCGTACCCGAGCTGGTTCGGAATGTCGTAGGGGATCGGCGCGGCTTCGAGCATGAACGGATCGACGCCGTCCTTGACGAAGGCCGGGAACATGCGCTTGGTGACCGACGCGCCGGCATGCGCGTACTTGAAAGCCACCGGCTTGCCGGCCGCGTCGAGCCCGGCGCTGAGCTTGATGTGCGCGGCCGGGCGATAGACGTCATGCGTCATGTCGTCCTCGCGCGACCAGATCAACTTGACCGGCCGGCCGACGGCCTTGGAGATCTCCGCGGCCTGGACCACGAAATCGACCTCGACACGACGGCCGAAACCGCCGCCGAGGAAGGTGGTGCGCACCGTCACCTGCTCGGGCTTCAGCTTCAGCAGGCCCGCCACCATGCCCTGCGCGAGCTGCTGGAACTGCGTCGGCCCGGTCAGCACGCAGCTGTCGGCGCGCACGTCGGCGATGAAGTTCATCGGCTCCATCGTGACGTGCGCGGTGTAGGGCAGGTCGTAGGCGGCTTCGACCTTGCGCGCCGCACCGCGCAGCGCGGCGTCGGCATCGCCCACCTTCTTGAAGCTCGGCGCGTCCGGCTTGTCCACCGCCTGGCGCAGCTGCGCGGCGATCGCTGCGGAACTGCCGCTCGCGAACGCGCCGGCGTCCCACTTGATGTCCACCGCGGCGAGCGCCTGCTTGGCCTGCCAGTAGGTGTCGGCCACCACCGCGACGCCGCTCGAGATCTGCACCACGTGCTTCACGCCGGGCATCGCGCGCGCCTTGGCGGCGTCGAAGCTCGCCACCTTGCCACCGAAGACGGGGCTTTGGGCCAGCGCCGCGACGAGCATGCCGGGCACCTTGGCGTCGATGCCGAACTCGGCCGTGCCGTCACACTTGGCCGGCGTGTCGAGCCGGTTCATGCGCTTGCCGACGTAGCGGAAGTCTTTGGCTGCCTTGAGCTTGGGCTCTTTCGGCGGCGTCAGCTTGGAGGCGGCCTCGGCCAGTTCGCCATAGCTCGCCCTCTGCCCTGCCGGGCCGATGACCCACGCGTCCTGCGCGCGGCAGGCGGCGGCATCGACCTTCCACTTGTCGGCCGCGGCCTGCACGAGCACGCTGCGCGCCTGCGCGCCGGCAACGCGCAGCCGCGTGTAGGCCTCCTTCACCGAAGTCGAGCCGCCGGTCAACTGGCCGCCGACCATGGTGTTGATGTAGGCCTCGCCGGCCGGCGCCATGTCGACCTTGACGGCAACCTTGGCCAGATCGACCTCGAGCTCCTCGGCCACCAGCGTCGGCAGCGAGGTGTAGACGCCCTGCCCCATCTCGGAGCGCGCGCACAGGACGGTGACGCTGTTGTCGGAGCCGACGCGCACCCAGGCGTTGGGCATCGCGGTGGTGACCGGTGAGGCCGCGGGGGTCGCGCAGCCGGGCAGCACGAAACCGACCATCAGCGCCCCGCCGGCGGCAGCGCCGGTCTGCAGGAAATCGCGGCGGGAAACGGTGGAAAGGGTGGGGGTGGTGATGTTCATCTCACGCTCCCTTGGTGCCGGCGGCCTGGTGGATTGCAGCGCGGATGCGCGGATAGGTTCCGCAGCGGCAGATGTTGCCGCTCATCGCGGCGTCGATGTCGGCGTCGGTCGGCTTCGGCTTGGCTTCGAGCAACGCCACGGCCGACATGATCTGGCCCGACTGGCAGTAGCCGCACTGCGGACGTCGATGGACTTCCACGCCGCCTGCACCTTGCGGCCGGTGGCAGTGGCGCCGATCGCCTCGATCGTCGTCACCCGCTTGCCGGCAGCGGCCGACACCGGCGTCGAGCATGAGCGGATCGGCTGGCCGTCGAGGTGAACGGTGCAGGCGCCGCACAGCGCCATGCCGCAACCGAACTTGGTGCCGGTCATGTCCAGGTTCTCGCGCAACACCCACAACAGCGGCGTCGCGGGATCGACTTCCACGTTGCGGGTCTTGCCGTTGATGTTCAGAGCGATCATGGGGTCTCCTTGATGCAGTGACTTGCCCTCAGGTGGGGAGGACCGATGTTGTTCCTTCGCCAAGCGACTTGCAAGCGCGGGTAGGGGTCTCGTTCCGGCTGACGACACCAAGCAGGGGCGGCCGGGCACACTTGCGCCATGCAGCGCCTCGCGTCGTTCACCCTTGTCGACCCGCCGCCAGGTTTCATCGACGACCCCTACCCTTTTTACGCCGCGCTGCGCGAGCGTGCGCCACGCCACCAGCATCGCGCCGGACACGTGGCTGCTGACACGCTACGACGACGTGGCCACCGTGTACCGCCATGCCGCCGCCAGCTCGGACAAGCAGCGCGAGTTCGGGCCCAAGTTCGGCCTCGGCACGCCGCTGTTCGAGCATCACACGACGAGCCTGGTCTTCAACGATGCGCCGTTGCACACGCGCGTGCGGCGGCTGTTGATGGGTGCGCTGAACCAGCGCGCCATCGCGCGCATGGAAGCGGGCGTGACGGCCTTGGTCGAGTCGCTGTTGGACGAGATGCAAGCCCAGCGGCTCGCGACGCCGATCTGATCGGCGACTTCGCGGCGCGCATCCCCGTCGAGGTGATCGGCAACCTGCTCGACGTGCCGCACGCCGAGCGTGGCCCGCTGCGCGATTGGTCGCTGGCGATCCTGTCGGCGCTCGAGCCCGCGCCGAGCGATGCCGTGCTCGACCGAGGCCACAGCGCCGTGCGCGAGTTTCTGGCGGCGTTGGACAGCCTCGTGCAGCGCCGCCGCGCCGCGCCGGGTGATCCGCAAGCCGACGTGCTGACGCGGCTGATCCAGGGTGAAGTCAGCGGCGAACGGCTGTCAACCACCGAGCTGATGCACAACTGCATCTTCCTGCTCAACGCCGGCCACGAGACCACCACCAACCTGATCGGCAACGGGGTGCACGCGCTGCTGACACAGCGCGAGCAGTACGAGCGACTGGTCGCCGAGCCGGCGCTGTTGACCACAGCAGTCGAGGAGTTGTTGCGCTTCGAGAGCCCGCTGCAATTGAACAACCGCGTTGCGACCGCGCCAATCGAGCTGCCTGGTTTTGCCGTGCCCGAAGGACACTTCATCACACTGGCCATCGGCGCGGCCAACCGCGACCCCGCCATGTTCGACGCGCCAGATCGCCTTGACATCGCGCGCAAGCCGAACCTGCACCTCGCCTTCGGCCACGGCGCGCATGCCTGCGCCGGCATGAACGTGGCGCGGCTCGAAGCGCGCATCGCGTTGGCGACATTGGCTCGTCGCCTGCCCGCGCTCGCCCTCGGTGGCGCGGCGGTGCGCGACATGCGCGTGCGCTTTCGGGGATTCAAGCGCTTGCCCGTGCAGTGGTGATGAGAGCCCCTCGCACGCTGCGCGCGCACTCCCCCGCGGGGAGGCTCAGGCCGACGCTTGGGAGCGGCTCGGCGCTGGCCTGAACCATGGAACCCTTCAAGAACCTGTTGAACCCGACGCTCGTGCGCGCGAGCAGCACGGCGTTGAAGCGCGCTTGGCCCGCGTTCGATGGCAAGCACTACGAGCGGGTGGCCTTGAAAGGCCTCGACGCACTGGAGATGAAGGCGCGCGCGATGCAGATCGCCGATGCGCTCGAAGCGGTGCTGCCGCAAAACTTCGACGCCGCGTGTGGTGTCATTGAAGCCGCGCTCGCGTCGCCGATCGAGCCCGGTGGTGTGGCCTCGCAGCGCGATGTGGCCACGCAGGGCTTGGCCGGTTGGATCGTCTGGCCGCTCGGCGAGTTGATTGCCCGCCGCGGCATGGAGCATCCGCAGCGCGCGCTCGTGGCCTTGCATGCACTGACGCAACGATTCTCAGCCGAGTTCGCCATCCGCCGCTTCATCGTCGAACACCCCACGCTGACGCTGGCGACGATGCAGCGCTGGACGCGCGACCCGAGCGTGCATGTGCGCCGCCTGGCCAGCGAAGGAAGCCGACCTCGCCTGCCTTGGGGCTTGCAGTTGAAGGCGCTGATCGCCGACCCGTCGCCGACGCTGCCAATCCTGGCCGCACTGCAGGACGACCCGAGCGAGTACGTGCGGCGCAGCGTGGCCAATCACTTGAACGACATCGCCAAGGACCATCCGCAGCTTGTCGTTGACTGGGTGCAACACCACTTGCCCAGTGCTGCCGCCGAGCGCCGAGCGCTGCTCTCGCATGCCAGCCGCACGCTGATCAAACAGGGCCACGCCAGCATGCTCACCCTGTGGGGTGCGGGCCAGGCCTTCGAGGGCCGCTGCAAGCTGAAGGTCCATCCAAAGCGCGCCGCCGTGGGCGACGACGTGACGCTCAGCCTGACCGTGCGCTCGACCGCACCCACCGCACAAGCGCTGTTGATCGACTACGCCGTGCACCACGTCAAGGCCAACGGGAGCACCAGCGCGAAGGTCTTCAAGGGCTGGAAGCTGACGCTCACCGCCGGCGAGTCACGCACGCTGACCAAGCAGCATTCGTTCAAGCCGGTGACGACGCGGCGCTATCACGCCGGGCAGCATGCGATCGGCGTCTCGATCAACGGCGCGGTCGCCGCGACGACGAGCGTCGACCTCAGGCCAGCGCCGGGCCGCTCCCAAGCGTCGGCCTGAGCCTTCCCTCGGGGGAGTGGCCGCGCAGCGGCCGAGGGGCCGTCAATTCAGGCCAGCGCCGGGCCCGATCCCAAGCGTCGGCCTGAGCCTTCCCGGGGGCGTGCTTGCGAAGCAAGCGAGAGGCGTCATGCTCAATCTTTCTCGCCAATGAACGGCCGCTTCTCGTCGCAGATCGGATCCACCGCGTAGCTGGCTTCGCGCACGCGGTCATCGACCAGCCAGACCTGGAACCAGCGACATTCGATGCGATGGTCGTAGCGGTAGGACCAGACTACACCCACGCCGCGCCATCCGACGCGCGTCTCGGCGGGCCGGCCCAGGCGATCACGCACATCGTCTCGCGTGGCACCCGGCCGCAGCGCTTCGAAGTTGGCCTCGGTGAGGATCTGGCTGACGCCGCGCACCTTGCCGGCAGCGTCGATCTCGATGCGGTAGGTGTGTTTGCCGTACGGGCCACGCGCGTATTCGAGTCGGCTGCCCCCCGGTACCACGACGCGGTCCGTCGGTTCGCCCATGCGCGCTCGCACGTCGGCTTCAGTCTGACCCGGCGCCAGATTGCCGGGACCGTAGCCCGCGCAGCCAGCCAACAATGCCGCTGCTGCGAGAAAACCAGCGCTCGATGCTCGCGTAGGCGCTGTGGTTGTGCCTTCACTCACATCGCTGCGCGATATGAGTGAAGTCCAGCCCAAGCGCGCGCGCTTCGCGCGCCGATCGCAGGCGCGATCGTTATGCGCGCTCAATGCGCGCATAGGCGCTGTGGTTGTGAATCGACTCATGGTTGTCCACCTCGACGACATAGCGGCCGATGCGCTTGTCGGCGTTGAGTGACAACGCCACGTCGCGCACCAGGTCTTCGACGAATTTCGGGTTCTCGTAGGCGCGCTCGGTGATCCACTTTTCGTCGGAGCGTTTGAGCAGCGCCCAGAGCTCGCTCGATGCATTGACCTCGGCGAAGCGCACGAGTTCCTCCCAGGCCACCGGCGCCAGCGTCTCGGCGCGGATCGTCACCGTCGAGCGCTGGTTGTGGGCGCCGTAGTCGGAGATTTCCTTCGAGCACGGGCACAGGCTTTTCACCGGCACCGCGACTTCGGTCCACACCGTCGTCTTGCCACCGCGCGCCTCGGCGATCCAGCGGCCCTGGTAGTCCATCAGGCTGCTGACGCCCGACACCGGCGCGCGCTTGCGCAGGAAAAACGAGAAGCGCGATTCGATGCGGCCCTCGCCGGCGCCGAGCAGCGTCAGCATCGCACCGAGCTTGTCGCGCAGCAGCGCGGCATCGAGCGGCGCGTCGAGCGCGTCGAGCCAGGCGACGAAGCGCGACATGTGCGTGCCCTTCTTCTCCGCCGGCAAGGCCACGTCGAGATTCCATTGCGCGGCGGTCTGCTGCTCAGCGCCCGCCACGCGCAGGCGCAATGGGTAGCGCACGTCCTTCACACCGACACGCTGGATGGCGAGATGGCGTTCGTCACGCTCGCTTTGCGTGTCGGGGATGTGCAGGGCTTGGGTCGGGTGGGTCATGGTCAAGTGAGTTTCCGCCGGGCCGCTCCCAAGGAAACTGCGGCCCCCTCGGGGGGTAGCGAACGAAGTGAGCTTGGGGGCAAGTTCCTTAACAGTGCGAGCATCGCACTGTTTTGGCAGTCACACTGGTGACTCAGCTTTTCGCCCGAATGAGGGCAGGCCGCGCGCCGAAACGCTGCGCGATCGCGCGCGCAATGCCATCGGCATCCAGGCCGTTCATCGACAGCAGCTTGGCAGGATCACCATGCTCGATGAAGATGTCGGGCAGGCCGAGCGAGAGCACGGGGTTGTGCAGGTCTGCGGCCTGCAGCGCCTCCATCACCGCCGAGCCGGCGCCGCCCGGAAGGCAGCCTTCTTCGATGGTGACGATGGCCTCGTGCGTGCGTGCCAGCTCGGCCACCAGCTCGGCGTCGAGCGGTTTGGCAAAGCGCATGTTGGCCACCGTGCAGTTGAGCCGCTCCGCAGCCACAAGCGCGGGATACAGCATCGTGCCGAAAGCCAGGATCGCGATGCGCTCTCCTTCGCGGCGCACCTCGCCCTTGCCCCAAGGCAACTCGTCGAGTGCGGCTCGTGTTTCCACGCCCGCACCGGCGCCGCGCGGGTAGCGCACGGCCACCGGATGGTTGCGGCGGTAGGCGGTGGTCAGCGCCATGCGGCATTCGTTTTCGTCGGCCGGCGTCAGCACGCCCATGTTCGGGATGCAGCGCAGATAAGCGATGTCATACGCGCCGGCATGCGTGGCGCCGTCGGCGCCGACGAGGCCGGCACGGTCGAGCGCAAAAGTGACCGGCAGGTTCTGCAGCGCCACGTCGTGGATCAACTGGTCATACGCGCGCTGCAAGAAGGTCGAGTAGATCGCCACGACAGGCTTCAAGCCCTCGCAGGCCAGGCCAGCGGCAAACGTCACCGCATGCTGTTCGGCGATGCCGACATCGAAATAACGCGCCGGAAAGCGCTTGTGAAACTCGACCATGCCCGAGCCTTCACGCATGGCCGGTGTGATGGCAACGAGCTTGTCGTCGGCCTCGGCCATGTCGCACAGCCACGAGCCGAACACTTGCGTGAAGGTCTGCTTGGGCGGCGTGGTCGGCTTGGTCAGGCCGACCGCGGGATCGAACTTGCCGGGGCCGTGGTAGTTGACTGGGTCGGCCTCGGCCATCTTGTAGCCGAAGCCCTTCTTCGTCACCACGTGCAGGAACTGCGCGCCGGGTTTGTCGCGCAGGTTCTCCAGCGTCGGGATCAGCGAATCGAGATCGTGGCCGTCGATCGGGCCGACGTACTCGAAGCCGAACTCCTCGAACATCGTGCCCGGCACGACCATGCCCTTGGCATGCTCCTCGAAACGTCGCGCCAGCTCAAACAGCGGTGGCGCGTTCTTCAGCACGTTCTTGGCGCCCTCGCGCGCCGCGGCGTAGAACTTGCCGCTCATCAGGCGCGCCAGGTATTTGTTGAGCGCACCGACCGGCGGGCTGATCGACATGTCGTTGTCGTTCAACACCACCAGCAGATTCGGCGCCTTGCCGGCATGCGGCATGCCGCCGTTGTTGAGCGCTTCGAATGCCATGCCGGCGCTCATCGCGCCGTCGCCGATGATCGCCACCGAGTGGCGCTTCTCGCCCTTGTGCTGCGAGGCAATCGCCATGCCGAGCGCCGCCGAGATCGAGGTGCTGCTGTGCGCCGTGCCGAAGGTGTCGTACTCGCTCTCGTCGCGGCGCGGGAAGCCGCTGATGCCGCCCAGTTGACGCAGCGAGTCCATGCGGTCGCGGCGGCCGGTGAGGATCTTGTGCGGGTAGGTCTGGTGGCCCACGTCCCACACCAGGCGGTCGTGCGGCGTGTTGAAGACGTAGTGAAGCGCGATCGTCAGCTCCACCGTGCCGAGGTTCGACGACAAGTGGCCGCCGGTGCGCGAGACCGACTGCAGCACGTAGTCGCGCAACTCGCGCGCGAGTTGGCCGAGCTCTTCGCGCGAGAGCTTGCGCAAATCGGCGGGGCTGTCGATGCGGCCGAGCAAGGCGGCGGGAGCGATCGCGTTCATGTTCTTCTTCCTGTCCTAATGTTCCCGATCGACGATGCGATCGGCGAGCAGCGCCAGTCGCGCCGCGTCGGTGAGGCCGCTGCGGGCCAAGGCCGCGTGCGCTTCGTCGCGCAGCTCGACGCTGTGGCGGCGCGCTGCGTCCAAGCCCATCAGCGAAACATAGGTTGGTTTGTCGTGATGCTCGTCCTTGCCGGCGGTTTTGCCGAGCGTTTCCGAGCACTGCGTCACGTCGAGGATGTCATCGACGACCTGGAAGGCCAGGCCGATCGCCGCGCCGTAGGCCGACAACGCGCTCCAGGCGCGTGCATCGGCGATCCCACAAGCGGCGCCCATCAGCACGCTGGCTTGCAGGAGCGCACCGGTCTTGCGGCGGTGCATGTCGCGCAGCGAGTTTTCGCCGAGCGCCACACCGATGCTCGCCAGATCGATTGCTTGCCCGCCCGCCATGCCGGCGTGGCCGGCGCTGCGTGCCAGCAGCGCACACAGGCGCGCTTGCAGCGCCGGCGGCATCTGCGCATCGTCATCCGGCGTCAGCACTTCGAAGGCCAAGGCCTGCATCGCGTCACCCGCCAGCATGGCCTGGGCTTCGCCGTACTGCACATGCACGGTGGGCTTGCCACGGCGCAAGACGTCGTTGTCCATGCAGGGCATGTCGTCGTGAACCAGCGAGTAGGCGTGGATCAACTCCACCGCCACCGCCGCGCGCATCGCCGCGGGGCTGGAGCCACGGGTCGCTTCGCACGCCGCCAGCACCAGCAGCGGGCGCAAACGCTTGCCGCCATCGAGAACGCCATAGCGCATCGCTTCGCCCAGGCCCGCGGGTGTGTCGGCCGGTACCCAATCGGAAAGCGCAGCCTCCACCGCCTGCTGCTCGTGCACCACCCAGGCGTCGAACGAATCGGACTTCATGCTGCGCTCATGCCTCGGGTGCGCTCCAGGTCTTGAGCTGCCCGTCTTCCAGGACTTTGACCTGCTCTTCCACCGCGGCCAGCCGCGAGCGGCAGAGCTCGAGCAACTCGGCGCCGCGTTTGTAGCTGCCCAGCAATTGGTCGAGCGGCATCTGTCCGTCTTCCATGCGCTGCACGAGGCGTTCGAGTTCGGCGAGCGCCTCTTCGTAGCTGGGCGCGGCGGCCGGGGCGGTGACAGGAGTGTGTCGCGGCATTTCGAGTGATGAAAACAGGCCGGGATTGTAGTCAGAGCGCTACGGGCAAACCCGTGACCACCGGCAACGGCTGGAGAGGCCTGCCCAACCGCGTCCGACGACTTGACCCGACGCAATGCGCGACACCCCCCGCTGGCTACAATCCGCCCCCTGCCGAGGCCCACGATCTGTCACGAGGGTACAGCCCAATGGGTGCCGACAACACGTCGCCGTGACGCTGTCGGTTTTTCGTGATGGTTCTTGGAGACCCTGAGACCATGTCTGATCTGAGCATCGGCCGCCGCGCGCTGCATCCCAGCGCCTCCCAACTGAGCGTCGACACCTACTTCGACGAAGCGCTGTACCAGCGCGAACAACAAACACTTTTCAAGCCAGGCCCGCGCTACGTGGGCCACAGCTTGGCCGTGCCCAACGAGGGCGACTACCACGTGCTCGCGCACGAAGGTGACGGCCGCGCCCTGGTGCGCAACGCCAGCGGCATCGAGCTGGTGTCGAATGTGTGCCGGCATCGCCAGGCCGTGATGCTGCGCGGCCGCGGCAACACCGGAGGCAACGTGGTCTGCCCGCTGCACCGCTGGACCTACGACCTGCAAGGCCAGCTCATCGGCGCGCCGCACTTCGAGCACGACCCCTGCCTGAACCTGAACCGCTATCCGCTCACCGAGTGGAACGGCCTGCTGTTCGAGAGCGCAGGCCGCGACCCACGCTCCGAGCTGGCCCACATTGCCGGCCGCGCCGACCTCGACTTTGCCGGCTACGTCTACGACCGCAGCATCGTCCACGAGTGCGACTACAACTGGAAGACCTTCATCGAGGTCTATCTCGAGGACTACCACGTCGGCCCCTTCCATCCCGGCCTCGGCAACTTCGTCTCCTGCGACGACCTGCGCTGGGACATGGGACCCGAGTTCTCGGTGCAGACCGTCGGCGTGGCCAAGAGCGGCAGCGAAGCGCTAGGTAAGGCCGGCTCAACCGTCTATCAAGCGTGGCAGGACCAAGTGCTGCGCTACCAGAACGGCACGCCGCCGAAACACGGCGCGGTCTGGCTCACTTACTACCCCGGTGTGATGGTCGAGTGGTACCCGAACGTGCTGGTGGTCTCAACGCTGATCCCCAAGGGCCCGCGCAAGACGACCAACATCGTCGAGTTCTTCTACCCCGAAGAGATCCACGCCTTCGAGCGCGAGTACGTCGAAGCCCAGCAGGCCGCCTACATGGAAACCTGCATCGAAGACGACGAAATCGCGCTGCGCATGGACGCGGGGCGCGAAGCGCTGATGAAGCGCGGCGACAACGAAGTCGGCCCGTACCAGAGCCCGATGGAAGACGGCATGCAGCACTTCCATGAGTGGTATCGGCGGAAGATGGAAGCGTCGAGGGCTGACTTGCCCCCTCTCCCGCTTGCGGGAGAGGGTTGGGGTGAGGGCCGTCGCGTACTGCATCGCCTCGCGCTGCCCGAGGGCGACGCGCCGCCGTCGCTCATGCTGGAGTACCAGAAATCGCGCCGTCGCCGCATCGCCCTCGGGCAGTGAGAACGCACTGCCATTCGATGCGTCGAAAATCGAGGCCTCGACCGTCGCAAGGCAAGGCTAACCCAATCTCGGGTAGCCCCATCGCGTTGGGTCAAGTCGCTTCCGGAACAAGCCTCGCCTTGCAGTGCTTGCAAACCTTCGCATCCCTTGAATACCAGCTCTCGGCATTCCGGGCAGCGAACGTGGGTTTCAGGAGTAGGCGCAATGCCACCGCTCTTTGAGCGACTGGACTTGCTGAGTGCTATCTTGCCCCACCACCCTAAGAGGCCCGGAATTGCAAAGGCGCCCATCAGCGTTCCGAGGCTTGGATCAGTCGTCTTCTGTACGACACCTAAGGCAAGAATGGCAGCACCGCCGGCGAGAAGGAACAGAACGACAGCCAGTGTTTTCATTGTTCCTTCTGGATGATGCTTCGTGACGAGGCGAAAGCAACGATGTGCGCATGGGCGAACTCGACGGCCTGATCACCTTGGACTTCACCGAAAGTATGAGTACGACGATTGGTGATTCCAACAATCTCGCCCAAGTAGGAGCGCCCAGTGGTTGTCACGATCTTGATCTGCATTGAGTGCTCCGCGTTGCGCACTGTTGCGATGTCTCCTGGCGTCGGCTCAATTGCCAGGTTGGAATCTTGGTAGTCAGCGACGAAGAGTGGTTCCGGGGTCAGCCGGTTCAGGAAAGCATAGGTTGATGTCATCTGCGTCGTCCGAGTTGAGAGGCGTCGAGCCTAGCAGTTGCATAGCGCGTTCAAAATGAGACCGCGTTGCATTGTGGGAGCACTGGCACCTTTGGACGCGCCGCACACCCACCCTTTCGCCAGCCCGAGGGCGGTGCGGCGACGGCGCGATTTCTGGTACTCCAGCATGAGCGACGGCGGCGCGCTGTCCTCGGGCCTCGCGAGCAACGGCGCGAATGGGGCCAAGGCGAGGGGGTCAGGGGTCAATGCGATGGGTCAGGCCTTGCCTTTTGTCTGCGCTACCGACTCACCCCACGGATCGATCAACGCGACTTTGGTGGCCGCAAAGTCGACCACATTCCGAGTGACGACCGTCATGCCGTGAACGAGTGCCGTCGCTGCGATCAGCGCGTCGCGCTCGGCCACACGATTGGGGACATGCAGCCGTGCGCAACGCAGCGCCACTTGCGCATCGACGACCAGGATGCGTCCCGCAAACGCGGGCAGCGCGTACTCGTCCAGCCACGCCCGCATGACACTGCCCTGTGCACGGTCACGCCGCTCGATCTGCAGAACACCCATTTCGAGTTCGAGCACGGTGATGGCGGAGATGTACAAGCTGCCGGCCGGCACGCTTGCCGCCCAGGCGATGACGCGTTGGTTCGCCTTGCCGGCCTTGCCTTTGCGCAGTTCGGAGACGACGTTGGTGTCGAGGATGTACATCAGCCCAGGTCCGCGGCGCGCGTGAGTTTGCGAAGGCGCGGCGGATTGAAGCGCACATGCTCGGCGCCCGGCATGGCCAACAGATCGACGATGCTTGCCGCTGGCGCCGTCAAAGCCTGGTATTGCTCGATGCTCAGCAGCACATGCGCAGGGCGACCCCGGTCGGTGATGATCACCGGCCCACGGCGCGCGGCTTTCTTCGCATTGCTCGTGTCTTGATTGAAGTCGCGGCTGGAGATGGTGGTGACGGGCATGGCGGCTCTCCTCGAAGAGGAGGCAATTGTAGCAATGTCGCTACATAGCAAAGGTCAGCCCGAGGGCGGTGCGGCGACGGCGCGATTTCTGGTACTCCAGCATGAGCGACGGCGCCGCGCCGTCCTCGGGCCTCGCGAGAAACGGCGCAAACGAAAGCCCTCACCCCTGCCCTCTCCGCACCCGAAGGCGCCAGCCTTCGGCCGTCGCGTGCAGGCGAGGGAGCAATTCAACTCAGTGAATGCGCGCGATCTTCGTCACCACCGGGTCGCGCCAGATGTCATCCGGGCTGATGTAGTTGTCGCGCCGCACGAACTTCACGCCGCCGGCGCGGTAGCACTCATCGACCAGTTCCGAGCAGATGAACTTGCGGTCCTGTGTGCGCTTGCCGACGCGAAAGGCAATGCGCGCGGCGATGCGCAGGATCTCGAAGTTGTCATACGGCTTGGTCAGCAGGTCCATGCCGTAGCTCACCGCCGTGCGCACCTGCTCGTCGCCGAGCGACGGGTTGACGCGTGCGATCACCATCTGGCCGCGATACGGTTTGCGGCGGCCGTGATAGTCACGCAGGTATTTCGAGATCGGCACCAGGCGCACGCCGATGCCGACTTCGCTTTCGAGAATGAAGACGCGGCGCAGATGGTCGTCGCGGTAGATCAGGCCGACGTGGCTCCACACCGACTTGGTGAAGCCCTGGATGAATTTCGAGAAGACGTAAGAGCCGGAACAGAACGCCAGATCGCCGGAGCGAATCTCGCTGCGCACCTCTTCGTAGCGTTTCAGCGGCAGCGCAGCGATCTCTTTTTTCTTGAGTGGGTCGGCCATCAGTGGTGCCCGGCCGCCCGAAACCACTGAGCGCCCCCACGGGGGGCCGCGAGCGAAAGCGAGCTTGGGGGCTGCATGTTGTTCTGCGAACTGTAGCGGTACACTGCGCCCCGCCAGGAGAGAGCGGCCCTCAACTTCGTGTCGAGGCCCGCCGCCGACGGCGCAGGCGTTGTAAAAGAAGCAACCCCGAACGCTCAGGCAAAAGGACTGGCAAGCATCGGTCGAAAGACCGGTGACACCTCACTGGAGAGAGGCGGTTCACGCAAGTGGGTCGTCCACCGAAGGGGCAAGCGTTGCGGGACCATAAGGCCGGCGGCGTCAATCTCTCAGGTAAAGCGGACAGCGGGGGCAACTTGGTTCCACCGACGTAGAGTCGGTGGTGTCGACAGCCCTCGGGAGATTCGCCACATGACCCCTTCACTGCTGCACACGCCGCTCCACGACCTGCACGTCGAACTGGGCGCGAAGATGGTGCCCTTTGCCGGCTACGAGATGCCGGTCAACTACCCCGGCGGCATCATTGCGGAGCACCGGCATTGCCGCGAGCAGGCGGCGCTGTTCGATGTCTCCCACATGGGGCAGTTGCGACTGGTCGGCGACGGCGCCGCCGCCGCACTCGAATCGCTGGTGCCGATGGACGTGATCGACCTCGCCGTCGGCAAGCAGCGCTACGCACTGTTCACCAATGCTGCCGGCGGCATCCTCGATGACCTGATGATCGCGCGGCGGCCGAACGACCTCTTCGTCGTCGTCAACGCGGCCTGCAAGGACGCCGACACCAAGCACCTGATGACGAACATCGGCCACAAGTGCCAGGTCATCCCGCTGCCCGATCGCGCGCTGCTGGCGCTGCAAGGCCAGCATGCGGTGCAGGCGCTGCAGCGGCTGGCGCCGGGCGTCGAGCAACTCACCTTCATGACCGGCGGCGCGTTCACGATCGTCGGCGTGGAGTGTTTCGTCACCCGCTCGGGCTACACCGGCGAAGACGGCTTCGAGATTTCGGTGCCGGCGGATGCGGCGGTGAAGCTGGCCAAGGAGTTGCTCGCGCAACCCGAAGTCAAACCCGCCGGCCTCGGCGCGCGCGACACGCTGCGCCTGGAAGCCGGCTTGTGTCTGTACGGCCACGACATCAACGACACGACGACGCCGGTGGAAGCCGGCCTGACGTGGTCGATCCAGAAGGTGCGTCGCCCTGGTGGCGCGCGCGCAGGCCACTACCCCGGCGCCGACAAGATCGCCGGACAACTGGCGAGCGGCGTGCAGATCAAGCGCGTCGGCCTGCTCGGGCTTGAGCGCATTCCCGTGCGCGAAGGCGCGGTGATCGTCGATGGACAAGGCCACAAACTGGGCCATGTCACCAGCGGCACGCTGGCGCCCACCGTCAACCAACCCATCGCGATGGCCTACCTCGCGGCCAACCACGCGGTCGCCAATCACGAGGTCTATGCGCAGGTGCGCGGCAAGAACCAGCCGATGCGCGTCACCACCATGCCTTTCGTTCCCCCCGGCTACTACCGCGGATAGCCACTTCACCACACCAGCCAACGCAGGAGATCCGACCCATGACGACCATGTTCACCCCCGACCACGAGTGGATCAACATCGAAGATCACGAAGCCGCGGTGGTCGGCATCACGCTGCATGCGCAGGACGCGCTCGGCGACGTGGTGTTCGTCGATCTGCCGACGCTCGGCAAGACCTACAAGCGAGGCGAGGTCGTCGGCGTCGTCGAATCGGTGAAGGCCGCGGCCGACATCTACATGCCGGTCGAAGGCGAGGTGGTCGAGGTCAACGAGGCGCTGCGCGCCGACCCGGCCTTGGCCAACACCGACCCGATGGGCAATGGCTGGTTCTTCAAGGTCCATGTCACGCACATGGAGCAGTTCGACGAACTGATGGACCCGCCGGCCTACGACAAGCTGCTGACGACACTTTGATTTTCTTCCCCCGTTCGGGCTGAGCTTGCTCGTCCGACCATCCTGAGGTATCGAAGGAAGCCCCTGCGTGACCCGCCACGGCCCTTCGATATCTCAGGGCGAACGGGTTCATCCCTCGACAGATTCATTCACGCCATGCTGAAATCCGCCACCCTGCCCTTGCCCGAACTGGAAAACGCCAGCGAGTTCCGCGCTCGCCACATCGGCCCGTGGGAGGGTGACGAGCAGCACATGCTGTCGGTCATCGGCGCCGCGTCCAGGCGTGCGCTGATCGACGCGGTGGTGCCGCGATCCATCGCACGCAGCCAGCCGATGCAGTTGCCGGCACCGATCGGCGAAGCGCAGGCACTGGCCGAATTGAAGTCCATCGCGTCGAAGAATCAGGTGAAGAAGAGCTTCATCGGCCAGGGCTACCACGGCACGATCACGCCCGGCGTCATCCTGCGCAACATCCTCGAGAACCCGGCCTGGTACACCGCGTACACGCCGTATCAAGCCGAAATCTCGCAGGGCCGCATGGAGGCGCTGATCAATTTCCAGACGATGGTCTGCGACCTGACGGGCATGCCGATCGCCAACGCGTCGATGCTCGATGAAGCCACCGCCGCGGCCGAAGCGATGACTCTGGCCCGGCGCAGCGTCAAGGCCAAAGGCAACGTGATCGTTGTCGCCGGTGACTGTCACCCGCAGACGATCGAGGTCGTGCGCACACGCGCCGAGCCGCTGGGCATCGTGATCAAACTCGCCAACTCCGGGCCTGAGTGGGAGGCGCTGCTCGCCACCGACGACTACTTCGCGGTGCTGATCGGCTACCCCACCACCAGCGGCTCGATTCATGACCTGCGCGCCGACACCGGCACGGTGCACGCCAAACAGGCCGCCTTCATCGTCTGCACCGATCCGCTGGCGCTGACGCTGCTGACACCACCCGGCGAGTGGGGCGCCGACATCGTCATCGGCAGCAGCCAGCGCTTCGGCGTGCCGATGGCCGGTGGCGGCCCGCATGCCGCCTTCATGGCCTGCCGCGATGAGTTCAAGCGTTCGATGCCGGGCCGCCTCGTCGGCGTCAGCGTCGATGCGCGCGGCGACAAGGCGTATCGCCTGGCGCTGCAGACGCGCGAGCAGCACATCCGGCGCGAGAAGGCCACCTCCAACATCTGCACGGCGCAGGTGCTGCTCGCGGTGATCGCCAGCATGTACGCCGTCTACCACGGGCCGCAAGGTCTGAAACGCATCGCGCAGCGCGTCGCCAGCTACACCGCGATCCTGGCCGAGGGGCTGAAGCGCCTGGGCCACGCGCCGCGCAACCTCGACGGCGCCTTCGACACCCTGTCGCTGAAGACCGACGGCCGCACCGGCGCGTTCGTGGAAGCAGCGGCGCAGCAGGGCATGAACCTGCGGCGCTTCCGCGAATGGGACGACGCCTACCTCGGCATCACGCTCGACGAGACGACCACGCGCGACGACATCGTTGCGCTGTGGCGCGTGTTCGCGCCGGCTGGAGCCACGGTGCCCGACTTCGCCGAATTCGAACGCGGCATCGAGCCCTTGATTCCGCTCGCGCTGCGCCGCACCAGCAAGTTCCTGACGCACCCGGTGTTCAACACCCACCACAGCGAAACCGAGATGCTGCGCTACATCCGCACGCTCTCGGACAAGGACCTTGCGCTGGACCGCACGATGATCCCGCTCGGCTCGTGCACGATGAAGCTGAATGCCACGGCCGAGATGATCCCGATCACCTGGCCGGAGTTCGCCGACATCCATCCGTTTGCGCCGGCCGAGCAGCGTGCCGGCTATGCGCTGATGGACGAGCAATTGCGCGCGTGGCTGTGTCAGGCCACGGGTTACGCCGGCATCAGCCTGCAACCCAACGCCGGCTCGCAGGGAGAGTACGCGGGGCTGCTGGCGATTCGCGGCTGGCAGCGCGCGCGTGGCCAGGGCCATCGCAGCGTCTGCCTGATTCCCGAGTCGGCGCACGGCACCAACCCGGCGAGCGCGCAGATGACGGGCATGAGCGTCGTCGTCGTCAAATGCGATGCGCTCGGCAACGTTGACATGGCCGATCTGACGACGAAGGTCGAAGCGAACAGCGACAGGCTGGCCGCAATCATGATCACGTACCCGAGCACGTATGGTGTGTTCGACCCGATGGTGAAAGAACTCTGCGCGCTCGTGCATCATCACGGCGGCCGCGTGTACGTCGATGGCGCGAACATGAACGCGCTCGTCGGCGTGGCGGCCCCCGGTGAATTCGGTGGCGACGTGAGCCACCTGAACCTGCACAAGACCTTCTGCATCCCGCACGGCGGCGGCGGGCCGGGTGTCGGTCCGGTGTGCGTGGTGCAAGACCTCGTGCCCTTCCTGCCCGGCCATCACACCGGCAGCGGCAAAGAGTCTGCGGTGGGTGCTGTGTCAGCCGCCCCGCTCGGCAACGCCGGCGTGCTGCCGATCTCGTGGATGTACGTGCGCATGATGGGCGCCGACGGACTGACCCACGCCACGGAGGCGGCGATCCTCGCCGCCAACTACATCGCGGCGCGCCTGGCCGATCACTACGATATCCACTACAGCAGCGAAGTCGCGAGCTTGAAGGGCGGCGGCGTTGCGCACGAGTGCATCCTCGATCTGCGGCCGTTGAAGGAGACCTCGGGAGTCAGCGCCGAAGACGTCGCCAAGCGATTGATCGACTACGGCTTTCATGCACCGACGTTGAGCTTCCCCGTGGCCGGCACGCTGATGGTCGAGCCGACCGAGAGCGAACCGTTGGTCGAACTGGACCGCTTCTGCGACGCGATGATTGCCATCCGCAATGAGATCCGCCGCGTCGAAAAAGGCGAGTGGCCGCAGGACGACAACCCGCTGAAGCACGCGCCGCACACCGCCGCGTCGTTGCTCACCGCCGAATGGACGCATCCCTACTCGCGCGAGCTGGCGGCTTATCCGGTGCCGGGTCTGAAGCACAACAAGTACTGGAGCCCGGTTGCGCGCGTCGACAACGTTTACGGCGACCGCAATCTGTTCTGCTCGTGCATTCCTATGGGCGAGGTGGCGGAGGAGGCGGCGGCCGCAGCGGCGTGACACCGAATCGCGTTCGATTGCATAAGAACCGTTCGGGCTGAGGTATCGAAGCCCAGCGCAAGCCCTTCGATACCTCAGGGCGAACGGAGAGTGGGGCCGCGATGAATCGATGTGATTGAACGCAAAGCGGTATGAGTCAGGCGGCGCTCGAGAAGGCCGCGTCCATCATCGCCTGCGTCCCGCGCGAGAACTCCAGCGGGCAGGCGTAGGCCCCACCCTCGCGCACGGCGCGGTTGAAGGCAGCCGCCTGCAACTCGTAGTGATTCACTGCCGGCCAGCGTTCGGTGATGGTCTCCATCCCGCGGTGCAGTTCCAGCCGCGCTTCGCCGAAGACGCGCGCATTGAACGGCACGGGCAGGCGCAGCACGCCCGCCTCGCCGTGAAACACCATCTCCTGGCGCGGGTGCATGCGGATCGACGTAAAGGCGCTGTAGTCCGCGTCGCCGAACTTTGCGGAAATCGACGCATAGACATCGACGCCGTTCTCCCACTGGATGCGCGCCTGCACCTGCGTCGGCTCAAGGCCCGTCGCAAAGCGCGCACCACCCATCACGTAGACGCCGATGTCGCGCAGCCCGCCGCCGCCCATGTCGGCCTGGTTGCGGATGTTGCCGGCGTCGCGGTTGTTGAACGAGAACGCGCCGTCGATGCGCCACAGCCGCCCGATGGCGCCGTCAGCCAGCATCTGGCGCGCGCGCTGCCATTGCGGGTGGTGCACGATCATGAAGGCTTCCGCCGCCAGCACGCCGGCCGCATCTCGCGCGGCGATGAGCTGACTGAACTCGCTGGCCTGCATCGTCATCGGCTTCTCGCACAGCACGTGCTTGCCGGCGCGCATCGCCTTGAGGCTCCACTCCACATGCAGCCCGTTCGGCAACGGGATGTAGACCGCGTCGATCTGCGGGTCGGCGAGCAACGCGTCGTAGCTCGCGTGCACACGAAGGCCGGGCGCGAAAGCGCGGAACGGCTCGGCCTTGGCTGCATCCGACGTGGCCAATGCCGCGATGTGACCGCCTGGCGCCAGCGTGAGCGCCGGGCCCATGTGCTCGCGCGCGAACTTCGCAGCGCCCAGAATTCCCCAGCGCACATCAGTCATGGTCCTGAGCCTCCATCGTTGCCAGCGGAAACCAGCATACCGCTCGGGGCTTGTGTCCCTCACCGCTGCGTCTTCAACCCCATCACCCGCTCGGCCACGCACCGCCCTTGCGTCTGCCCGTTGACCACAGCGCTGCGGAAATGGATGCCCGCATACAGCCGCGACAGCGCGGCCTCTTCCGCCGCGGCGCCGAAACTCGTGAAGGTGCGTGGGCCCCAGCCGCGGTCGTTGTGCGCGTTGTCGGTGAACGCGGTCTGCGCGCCGAACAACTTGGACAGCACCGCCGCAGCCGCCGCCGACTGCACCGAATGCCCCGACGGGTACTCCGGGAACGGCGGCGTGTTCATCAACTGCGGCGTCCAGTTGCTGTCGATGAACAACTGCACGTAGGTCACCGGCCGCAGCAGATTGATCTGGTACTTGCTGCGCCACGTGGCGATGAAGGCGTCGTTCATCGCCAGCGTGAGGCGCGCATAAGCTTCGGCGGCGTCGGCCAGCGTGGCCTTGCGCGCCTTCAACACATCGCCGGCGATGTGCACCCAATGGCCCGCCGGTGTCGGCGTCTTGCCGGGGTCGTCGGCCCAGTAGAGCGCGAACTGGCGCTGCGCCTGCGTGGCGGCGTTGGCGATGCGCCAGACCTCATCGGCCTCTTTGTAGAACGGCGATGCATTCGATTCCGAATACGGCGGCGGTGCGGGCGCGAGGCAGGCTTCAATGACCTTCGGAACGAACGGCCGGTTCTCGCCCCACCACGGCAACAGCGCCGGCGCAAAGTTCGGCGGCGTCGCACTCCACTGCCCTGCACCGCTCGGTGGCACATAGTTGCTCTGCGAGCGGCGCAGCGGCCCCCACGCCTCGTGGCCGCCGTCGGTGCGGGCCCAGGTCATCAGCGCCATCGCCATCAGCTTGCCGAAGCTCTCGGAGCGCTGCTTGATTTCGGCCGTGACGGTGGCGGCATCGAACTCCTGCGCGTACTTCAGCGGCAGGTTGCGCTCGAGCAAATCGATGCGCGTCTTGTTCTCCGCAGTCGCGGTCGGGAACATCATGCGCGTCATCGCCGCCATCGCGGCGTTCGCCACGGTGGGCCAGTGAAGCGACTCGTCCGGTTGGGCCCAGGGCAGTGAATCGAGTTCGTTGAGTTGCCCTGCGAGGCTGCGGTGCGCCGGCATGCCCGGCACCACGGACTCGTACAACGCCATGCCGAGGTAGCCGAGCGCACGCGCGGCCACCGGCGGGCTGAATCCGGGGGTCTGCTGGATCAGTTGCAGGTCGAGCTGGAACCACTCGATGGCGACGTTGGCGCTGTACTTCGAAGCGCCATGCGTAGGCTCCGCGGGTTGCGCGTGGGCGGCGATGGCCGCCCACGCGAGCAGCATGACGACTAGCAGATGCTTGGGCATGTTCGCTCGCTCAACTGGGCTGGAGTGCCTGCCAGAGGTGAGGGCTCCGGAAGACATACTGATAGAGCGCGAGCAGGAACGGTGCACTGAGCACCAGCGCCGCGATGACGTAAGTGACAGGCAGCAGCGTGGCGCGAGAGAACGACACCTGGAGAGCAATTGCCACGACGAGCACCACCGCTGCCGCGGAGACGTAGAAGACAGCGCACCAAAGCCACCGAGGATTGACTTGGCGTTGCCGGGCGTACCCAAACAGTGGCCAAAGCGCCAACCACTGCAAGCCGACGCCAACGACCGCAAGTACAGAGCCGCCGCCAAATGCCTTCACGATGGAATACACCGAGCTGATGGCAGCAAGGACAACGGTCGCCGCGAAGTACCAAAGCCAAAAGCGGGGGTACCGGGTTGCGTAGTTGACCTGTGGACGCGACTCGACAGTCATTGATGATCCACCGTCATCACGGCGCCTTCCACGCGCTCACCCCAGCCTCATGATCTACGTTGTAGAACGCATCGGCCGAGACGCTCTGCCACGCGCTCCACTCGCCGTGCGGCCACTGCACGCGCAGCTTGACGTTCGTCGCTTCGCCGAGGCCAAAGTGCATCCAGCCGAGGTGCCCGCTGGCGTGGCCGCCGCCGATGGTGATCTCTTGACGCACGATGCGGTTGTTGCCGAGATCGACCTCGACCCACGCGCCGATCGCATCGCGGTTGCCGCCGCTCTGGCGCAGGCGCAGTTGCAGCCAGTGCCCCATCGGCTTCGGCTGCGCGGCCGTGCCGGCGCCGACGTTGCGCCACAGTTGCGCCTTGTCCCAGCGATTCACGACGAGCATGTCGAGCAAGCCGTCCCCGTTCAGGTCCGCGAGCATGCCGCCGCGACCGCGCTTGAAGCTCGCCACATTGGCGAGCTGGCCGGCCTCTGCGAAGGTGCCGTCGGCGCGCTGCAGCAGCAGGTTGTTCGGGTCCTGCGCGGCAAAGTCGGGCATCGCCGAGATGTTGCCCTTGACGATGAACAGGTCCGCGCGGCCGTCGTGGTTCACGTCGGCGAACTGTGCGTGCCACGCGGTCGAGGGATGCACGTCGCCGCCGATGTAGGGCCTGTGCGCGGTGGCGCCGCGCTTGAAGGCGATGTCGCGATAGCTCGGCTGCTTGGCCCCGGCTTCAAGCTGCTGCAGCTTGTTGTCGGACATGCTGGTGAGGAAGACCTCGGGATAACCGTCGCCGTCGAGGTCGTGGCTGGCGATGCCCATGCCCCAGATCTGCAGCGGCTTCCAGCCCTGATCGGCCGTGTACAGACGCGGCGCTGCATTCGGCGCGAGTCGCCACAACTGTTCCTGCCCGCCCTTGTAGTACTCGCGGTCGTTGCTGATCCGCAGCGCAGGTTCGCCGCTGCGGTTCCAGTCGGAGAACAGCATCGAGAGCGCGCAGTGGCCGGGCGTGAGCGGCATCACCGGTGCGTAGGCACCGCCCTCAGTCGATGCCGGTCGCCACAGGCCCGCCGGCGTGCAACTGCCCCACGGGAACTCGGGCTTGCCGCGGTCGGTGTAGGTGCCGATCGCCAGCGTCGGCCACGCCTGCCCGCGCTCCCATGTGGCCGCGAACGCGCTGTGCCAAGCGTTGCTGCTCGTGAACTTCCATTTGTCGTTCGCGCGCTCGAAGCGGCAGCTGCCGAGGCCGCGGAAAATCTGCACTTCGCCGACGCGCAGCACCACGAGGTCGGCATGGCCGTCGGCATCGATGTCGATCGGGTAGGCGCCGATGGCATTCGTCAGCTCGAGCCCCGAGCGCTCCTCGGCCAGCTTGATCGCGCCGCCGCGCGCGCTTTTGTTGCGGTAGAGCTTGGCCTTGTTGACGCCCGCCGTGACGTAGATCTCGGGCAGGCCGTCGCCATCGCAATCGAAGGTGGCCACGCCGCCGCCGACGAGGTACTCGGCTTCGCCGTCGAAGCGGCTGTCGAAGCCGGCGGTGTCGGTTTCTTCGACGAAACGCGGCACGGGCGGCATGGGAGCGTCGGTCTGTGCGTTGGCGTGCAGGGCGATCGTCGCGAGCGCCACCGCCATCAGAATCCGTTCGGGCTGAGGTATCGAAGCCCCGCGTGAGCTCTCCCTTCGATACGTCAGGGCGGTCGGAACAGCCACCTCAGGTCCTTCGACGAGCTCAGGATGCACGGAGCCCTTCGATACCTCAGGGCGAACGGGTTCGTGCCACCACCTCACGCTGGCGCGAACGCCTCGGGCACGCGCGTAACCTTCTTGCCGGCGATGATCATGCCGAGCACCTCGTCCTCGGTCACCTCGGCGGTGCGATAGGTTCCCACGGTCTTTCCGTTCTTCATCACGCTCAAGCGATCCGACAAACCGAAAACGTCGGGCATGTCGTGCGAGATCAGGAAGATGCCCACGCCTTGCGCCTTCAGCTTGCGCACCAGATCGTGCACCATGCGCGTCTCCTCGGGGCCGAGCGCGGCGCAGGGCTCGTCCATGATCAGCGCCTTGGCGTTGAAGTACAGCGCGCGCGAGATCGCCACCACCTGGCGCTGGCCGCCGGAGAGCGAGCGCACCGGCACGCGGATGTTCTTGAAGTTCGGGTTCAGGCGGTGGAACACATCGCGTGCGGCCTTCTCCATCGCGTAGTCGTCGAGCGTGCCCCAGCGCGTCATCAGCTCGCGGCCGAGGAAGAGGTTGGCCACAGAATCGAGGTTGTCGGCCAGCGCCAGCGTCTGGTAGATCGTCTCGATGCCCAGGTGCTGCGAGTCCGCCGGGTTGGCGATCTTCGCCACCTGCCCGCTCATGCGCACCTCGCCGCTGTCGATCGGGTAGGCGCCAGCCAGCATCTTCATCAGCGTCGATTTACCGGCGCCGTTGTGGCCGAGCAGCGCCACCACTTCGCCGGCGTGCACCGACAGGCTCACGTCCTCGACCGCGCGCACGCCGCCGAAGGCCTTGTGGATGCCGCGCATCTCGATCAATGCGCTCATGGCTGTAAATCTCCTTCACCGCAGAGGCGCAGAGAGCGCAGAGGTTCGCAGAGGAAAACAAGATAGAAATTCTCTGCGCACCCTCTGCGTCCTCTGCGCCTCTGCGGTGAATGAAACTTCATGTCATCCGCTCCCCGGTCGCGCGCCGGTACAGCACGTCGAACACCACCGCGACGATCAGCACCTGGCCGATGATGACCATGCGCCAGCCGATGCTGACATCCATCAGCAGCAGGCCGCTTTCGAGGAACTGGATGATCAGCGCGCCGAGCACCGAGCCAAGCACCGTGCCGCTGCCGCCCGACAGCGCCACGCCGCCGATGACGGCCGCAGCGATGACGTACAGCTCCATGTTCGTGCCGAGCGAATTGGTGCCGGCGTTCAGGCGCGATACAGACACCACCGCCGCGATTGTGACCAGCACCGCGAGCAGCAGGAACAACTTCAACATCACCTTCTTCACCGGGATGCCGACCAGCAGCGCCGCCTCCGGGTTGCCACCGATGGCGTAGACGTAGCGCCCGAAGCGCGTGCGGTTGACGATGAAGGCCATGCCCATCACCACCAATGCCCAGATCACGACCGGGATCGGGATGCCCTGCCCCGCGCCCTTGTCGGCCAGCACGTAAGCGTTCATCGTGGCCACGAAGGCCAGCAGCACGAGGATGAAGAAGCCGGTCACCGCCAGGTCGAACCACGCCGGCCGCTGCGGGAAGCCGTGCGCCACGGCGTTGCGCCGCCGGCTGACGGTGTTCCACAACAACAGCGCCGCGAGCACGCCGCCGAGCACCCAGCTCCACATCGCGCCGAGTGAGCCATCCAGGCCACCGCCGAACAACAGGAAGGTCGAGTCGGTGATCGGCTGTGTCTTGCCGTCGGCCACCAGAAAGGCCGCGCCGCGGAACGACATCAGGCCGCCGAGCGTGACCACGAAAGACGGCACGCCGAGGTAAGCGGTGAGCCAGCCCTGGTAGAGCGCGATCACCAGCGCCACGGCCAAACCGGCCAGACACGACGGCACCCAGTGCCAGTTGTGCGTGTACATCAGGAACGCGATCAGCACACCGACCACGCCCATCACCGAGCCGACCGACAGATCGATCTGGCGCGCGACGATGATCAGCGCGATGGCCGCGGCGACGATGCCGACGACGGCGGTCTGCTGCGCGATGTTGTACAGGTTCTCCGGCGTCAGGAAGTTGCCGGTGGCGATGTGAAACACGAGCGCCATCACCGCCAGCACGCCGGCCATGATCGACAGGCGAAGGTCGAGCGCGCTGATCTGCAATTGGTTGATCATGAGCGACCTTAAGTCCGTTCGCCCTGAGCTTGTCGAAGGGCTTCGACAGGCTCAGCCCGAACGGGTGCTATCCGATCATCCTGAGCTTGTCGAAGGACGCCCTACTTGCAAGCCGCCGGCGCAGCGGCTTTGTCCACGCCCTTGCAGGCGGCGTCCTTGCTGATGTGCCCAGCCTTGATCACGGCATCGAGGTTGGCCTTCGTCACCGGCACGGCCTTCAGGAAGATGGCTTCCATCGGCACCTTCTTCGCGCCCTCGGCCCAGGTCTTGGCACCGGCCACCTTCTGGCCCTTGGCCAGCGACACGGCGGCGGTGGCGGCTTCGCGGCCGAGGTCGCGCGAGTCCTTCCACACCGACACGGTCTGCGAGCCCATCGCCACGCGGTTCAGCGCGGCGGCGTCGCCGTCCTGGCCCGACACCGGCACGCCCTTGAGGCCACGCGCCGACAGCGCCGCGACCACACCGCCGGCCATGCCGTCGTTGGAGGCCACGACCGCATCGACCTTGTTCTGGTTCTTGGTCAGGATCTGTTCCATGTTCTTCTGCGCGTTCTCGGGCTTCCAGCCGTCGGTGTATTCCTCGCCGACGATCTTGATGTCGCCCTTCTTGATCGCGGCGTCCAGCACCTCTTGTTGCCCGGCGCGCAGGAAGTCGGCGTTCGGGTCGGTGGGCGAGCCCTTGATCATCACGTAGTTGCCCTTGGGCTTGACCTTGAGCACCTCGCGCGCCTGCATGCGGCCGACTTCCTTGTTGTCGAAGGTGATGTAGAACACGCCGGGCGCTTCGATCAGGCGGTCATACGCGACGACGGGGATGTTCTTCGCCTTGGCCTTGGCCAGCGCCGGGATGATCGCGTCCTTGTCCATCGCCAGGATGATGAGCGCCTTGGCGCCCTTGGCGATCAAGCCGTCGATGTCGGCCAGTTGCTTCTCGGGCGAGCCGCCAGCATCGGCGCTGACGTAAGAGCCACCGAGCTTGGTCAGCTGATCCTTGATCGCCTTCTCGTCGGTCTTCCAGCGCTCTTCCTGGAAGTTGGACCAGCTCACGCCAACGGCTTGCGCGGCGGCGATGGTGCCCCAGGCAGCCAGCACGGCGCCGGCAAGAATTTTCAGCGAACGGGTCATGGATGTCTCCTTGGTGAGTAGGAAGCGGCGGTGGGAGCCCGCCTGCTTGCGGCCGGGATGGTACTGCGCAACGGTGCAGATTTCGAGCGCTTCAGCGCATCGAAAACCCTGTCACCGCTTTCATCCCCGACAGCGGTTCGAGCAAGGACAGCAGCGGCCGCAACTCGCGGTAACGCGTCGCCACCTTCGTCGCATAAGCAAAGAAGCGCGGCAGGTCGCTCGAATACTTGGCCTTGCCGTCGCGGTGCTTCAGGCGGCAGAAGATGCCAAGCACCTTCAGGTGGCGCTGCAGGCCGATCCACTCCACGTCGCGCCAGAACGCGCCGAAGTCATCGCCCACGGGCAGGCCCGCGCGGCGTGCCTTGTCCCAGTAGCGCGCGGCCCAGTCGAGCTCGCGCTCTTCGTCCCAGCTCCAGAACGCATCGCGCAGAAGCGACGCCACGTCATAGGCGATGGGACCGAACGCCGCGTCCTGGAAGTCGAGGATCGCCGGGTTCGGGTCGGAGACCATGAGATTGCGCGGCATCCAGTCGCGGTGCACCGCCACCTTCGGCTGCGCCAGCGCGGCGGCGACGAGCACGTCGCTGATCTGCTGCCAGATTTTCTGCTCGCGCTCGCCCCAGGTCACGCCGTACTCGCGCGCCACGCACCAGTCGGGGAAAAGCTGCAATTCGCGCCGCAGCATCGCGTCGTCATACGGCGGCAGTGTGTCGCCGGGCACCTTGGCCTGCCACTGCACGAGCGCCGTGATCGCATCGCGCATCAGCGTGTCGGCCTGTTGGGGCGACGCGTCGGCAAAGGCATCGAGGTAGAGCGTGTGGCCGAGGTCGGTGAGCAACAGGAAGCCGCGTTCGGTGTCGGCGGCCAGCACCTCCGGGCCATGCAGGCCGGCCTGCTGGATCGCTTTGGCGATCTGCACGAAAGGCCGCACGTCTTCCTGCGGCGGCGGTGCGTCCATGACGACCAGGCTCGCGCCCTGCGTCGAGTCGATGCGCAGGTAGCGCCGAAAACTCGCATCGGCCGAAGCCGCGCGCAAACTTTCGCTGCGCAAGCCATGCTGCACGGCCAGCGGCGCGAGCCAGCGCTCGAAGTCGCTGTGGCGTTGTGGGTCGGCCCAGGCGACCACGGCGGGCTGTGGGGTGTCTGTCATTGATAATTGATTCTACAAATCCGACTCAGCCTGCTCTTTGCCTGATGCCCTTAGATCGCCACGTGGCGCTGACCGCCCTGCTGCTGTTGACGCCCTTGGCTGTGTGCGCGCAAGTGCTGCGTGGGAGCATCGATGAGCGCAGCCTGCCGCTGACACTCGAAGCCGACGAGGTGCGCGGCCGGCCCGACCTGGACTTCGTTGCCGAAGGCAAGGTGCGGCTCGAACGCGGACGCCTCACGCTGGCGACCGACCGGCTCGAATACGACAACGTCGGCGACCGCGCCAGCGCCCGCGGCAACGTGCGCATCGACACGTCCGCAGGCGATTGGTTTGCCGGCCCCGAACTCTCGCTCACGCTCGGCCGCTTCGAAGGCTGGTTCACCAAACCGGAGTACTTCTTCGCCCGCACCCAGGCCGGTGGCCGCGCCGAGCGCATCGACTTCATCGACGATCAGCGCGCCCAACTCTCTCGCGCCGACTACACCAGTTGCACGCGCAATGGCGACGGCATGCCGGCCTGGCTGATGAGCGCCGAGCGCGTCAAGCTCGACTTCGAAGCCAACGAGGGCATCGCCGAGGGCGCGGTGCTGCGCTTCCTCGGCGTGCCGATCCTGGCCGCACCGGTGCTGTCGTTTCCGCTCACCGACGAGCGCAAATCGGGCTGGCTGCCGCCGACCTTCAACCTCGACAGCAAGAGCGGCTTCGAAGTGGCCGTGCCCTGGTACTGGAACATCGCGCCACAGCGCGACGCCACCTTCACGCCCATCGCCTACACGCGCCGCGGCTTTGGCTTGCTCAGCGAAGCGCGCTACCTCGAACCGCGCCATGGCGGTGAGTTGCAGTGGCACGTGTTGCCGCACGACCGCGTCTTCGACGGCTCGCGCAACGCGCTGCAATGGCGCCAACAAGGTTTTGCGTTTGGCGACAGCGCCAGCAGCGGCCTGCGCTGGAAGCACGGCGGTTTGCGCGTCTCCGATGACGCGTACTGGAAAGACTTCGGCCGCCCGCTGCGCTCCTTCACGCCGCGCCTGCTGCCGCTCGATGCCGCGGCCGAGGTCGACGGACCCCTGGCCGGCCTGGCCACCACCGCCTACGCCCGTGTGCAGTACTGGCAGGTGCTGCAAGACGCCGACCCGTTGGCCCTGATCGCCGCGCCCTACCACCGCGCGCCGCAGATCGGCTGGCGCGGCATCGGCCGGCCGTGGGACAGCGGGCCCGAGCTGTCGTTCGAGGCCGAGGCCAACCGCTTCCGGCTGACGCGCAGCGACCCCGGCAACCCACAGCGGCCCGACGGCGAGCGCGTGCACTTGCTGGCGCAGGCCAGCCACACCTGGCGCGGCCCCGGCGCCTGGTTGACGCCGCGCGCGGCGCTCAGCCTGGCGCGCTACCGCACCGACGAGCCGATGAGCGACGGCCGCACGCGCGCCTCGCGCGCCGTGCCCACGCTGAGCCTCGACGGCGGCCTGCAGTTCGAGCGCGACGCGCAGTGGGGCCTGCGCCACCTCACGCAGACGCTCGAGCCGCGCGTGCTTTACGTCAACACACCGTACCGGTCGCAAGACTCATTGCCGCTGTTCGACACCGCCGCCAAAGACTTCAACACCGTCTCGGTGTTCAGCGACAACGCCTTCGCTGGGGTGGACCGCGTCACCGATGCCCACCAGATCACGGCCGGCGTGACGACGCGGCTGATCGACACGGCCAACGGCACCGAAGCGCTGCGCCTGGGCGTGGCCCAGCGCTACCTGCTGCGCGAGCAGCGCATCACGCCCGACGGCGTGCCGCTGACGCAGCGCTTCTCCGACGTGCTGCTGGTCGGCAGCGCGCACCTGTCGTCGAAGTGGACCTTCGACGCTGCCGTGCAGTACAGCCCCGAGCTCAACCGCGCCACGCGCTCGCTGCTCTCGGCGCGCTTTCAGCCGGGGCCGTTTCGCACGCTCTCGGCCGCCTACCGCCTGACACGCGGCGCCAGCGAGCAACTCGACGTCGGCTGGCAATGGCCTCTGTATGCGCGCGAAAAAGGCGCAGGCGACACGAGCAGCGGCAGCTGCGGCGGCACGAGCCATGGCGTGGGCCGCGGCACGCTCTACGGCGTCGGGCGCATCAACTACTCGATGAGAGACAGCCGCATCACCGACTCGCTGGCCGGCTTCGAGTACGACGCCGGCTGCTGGATCGGCCGCATGGTGGCCGAGCGCGTCTCCACCGGCCGCAGCGAAGCAACGACGCGATTGCTGCTGCAGTTGGAGCTGGTGGGCCTGTCGCGGCTGGGCTCGAACCCGCTGTCGGTCTTGAAGGACAATATCCCCGGCTACACGCTGCTGCGCGAAGACCGCAGCGACCCGCCCCTGCGCACCTACACCCCCGGCGGCGCACCCGCTCCCACCGACCGATGACCCAACTTCACCGTCACTGCGCAGCCTTGGTGCTGCTCGCCGCCGCTGCGCTGCCGGCGCTGGCGCAACCGTTGCGCGGCACACCGACGCTGCGCCCCGGCGACCACATCGCCGTGGTCGTCAATCAGGAACTGGTGACGGCGTTCGAATTGAACCAGCGCATGGCGCTGGCCCGCAGCGATGCGCAACGCAAGAACCAACGTCTGCCGGCCGACAGCGAGTTCCGCACGCTGGTGCTTGAATCGCTGATCGAAGACCGCGCGCTGCTCAGCTACGCCCGCGACAGCGGCGTCAAGGTCGACGACAACGACGTCGATCGCGCCGTGGCCGTGGTGGCAGCGCAGAACCAGGTGACGATGCAGCAATTGCGTCAGCGCCTGGCGCAAGACGGTATCGACCTGCCGCGCTTTCGCGCCAACCTGCGCGACCAGATGATGGTCGAGCGCGTGCGCGAGCGCGAAGTGGCACAGCGCATCCGCATCACCGACGGCGAAATCGACGCGCTGATCGACAAGCAGCGCGGCAGCGCGGCCGAAGTGCAATACAACATCGCCCAAGTGCTCATCAAGCTGCCCGAAGGCGCCAGCGACGGGGTCGTGGCCGAGCGGCGCACACGGGCCGAAGCGGCCATGGCGCGCATCCGCAGAGGCGAAGACTTTGCCGCCGTGGCGCGGCAGGTCAGCGAAGACGACAACAAGGAGCGCGGCGGCGAAATCGGCCTGCGACCGGCCGACAAACTGCCCGACATCTTTCTTGAGACCGTGCGACCGCTGAAAGCCGGCGAGCTGGCACCGGCGCTGCTGCGCACTGGCGCCGGCTTTCACGTCATCAAGCTGCTCGACCGATCCGAAGGCGGCGCGCTGCGCGTCACGCAAACGCGTTCGCGCCACGTCCTGCTGCGGCCGTCGGAGCAACTCACCGAAGCCGCGGTGCGCACACGCCTGACCGAATTCAAGCGCCAGATCGAAAGCGGCGCGCGCCGCTTCGAAGACATCGCACGCGAACACTCTCTCGACGGCTCGGCGCCCGGCGGCGGCGACCTCGGCTGGGCCTCGCCCGGCCAGTTCGTGCCCGAGTTCGAGCAGGCCATGAACGACCTGGCGATCGGCGGCGTCTCGGCGCCGGTGGCGACGCGCTTCGGCTTTCACCTGATCCAGGTGCAAGAGCGGCGCACCGTCGCGCCCGACACCAAACAGCTGCGCGAACAGGCGCGTCAGGCGCTGCGCGAACGCAAGTTCGAAGAGGCGTTTGCAGAGTGGGTGCGCGAGGTGCGTGGGCGCGCCTACGTCGAGTTCCGCGAGCCGCCGCAGTGATGGTGCTTTGAAGCACCAGCCGAGAAAGCGCTTCGGTCAGCACTTCCTGACCGACACCGGCGTCCTCGACGCGATCGTGAGCGCGATCGATCCGAAGCCCGGTCAGGCGCTGATCGAGATCGGGCCTGGCCTCGGCGCCTTGACGTTGCCGCTGCTGGAGCGCTGCGCACGGCTGACCGTGATCGAACTCGATCGCGACCTCGCCGCGCGGCTGCGAAAGAACACCGCCCTCGACGTCATCGAAGCCGATGTACTCAAAGTCGATTTCATCGCCATCGCCGCGCAGCGCCAGACCAAGCTGCGCGTCGTCGGCAACTTGCCCTACAACATCTCGACGCCGATCCTGTTCCATCTGCTCGACGCCGCGGCGCAGATCGAAGACCAGCACTTCATGCTGCAAAAGGAAGTCGTGCAGCGCATGGCCGCCGAGCCGTGCACCAAGGACTACGGACGCCTCTCCGTGATGCTGCAGTGGCGCTACCACGTCGAGCCGGTCCTCGACGTGCCGCCCGAGGCCTTCGAGCCGCCGCCGCGCGTCGACTCCGCGGTGGTGCGCATGCTGCCCTGGCCGCAACCGGCGGCCGTCGATCCGAAGACGCTCGAAGCCCTCGTCGCATCGGCGTTCTCGCAGCGCCGCAAGCTGTTGCGCCACAGCCTCGGCCGCTGGCTCGAAGCACGCGGCTTCAACGGCGAGTTCAACCTTCAGCGGCGCGGCGAAGAAGTGCCGGTGGCGGAGTACGTGGCGCTGGCGCAGCGGCTAAGCTAGCAATCGATGAGTACGTCTTCGACCTTCGCGGCCGCGGATGGCGACGGCTACGAACTGCAGATGGGCCGCTGGAGCCGTCGGCTGGCGCAACCCTTCCTTGACTTCGCCGGTCACGGCCGACGGGGAGCGCGTGCTCGATGTTGGCTGCGGCACCGGTCATCTGGCCGCGGCCGTCGCAGACAGGGCCAAAACGTGCGAGGTCGATGCCATCGACATCGCACCCGTCTATGTCGAGCATGCGCAGCGCCACCACCCGCAGCCGAACCTTCACTTCGCCGTCGGCGACGCCTGCGCCTTGCGCTTTGCCGATGGCAGCTTCGACCGCGTGCTGTCATTGCTGGTGCTGCACTTCGTGCCCGATGCGTCGCGGGCCATCGCCGAGATGCGGCGCGTCGCCAAACCGGGCGCCGCGGTCGCCGCCACGGTCTGGGACGTGCGCGGTGGCTACGTCGCCAACCGCCTGTTCTTCGACACCGCCGCCGCGCTCGATCCTGCCGCCGGCGCACGTCGGGCGCGCAACTACACACGCCCGCTGACGCGCCCAGGGGAATTGGCGCGGGCATGGCAGAACGCCGGCTTCGAGAACGTGGTCGAAACCACTTTGTGCATCCGCATGGCGTTCGCCTCATTTGCCGACTACTGGGCGCCGTTCGACGGCAAGGACGGGCCACAGGCCGAGTACGTGGCCACGCTCGACGCGGCCGCGAGAGTGCGCTTGCAAGATGCCGTGCGCTCAGCGTACGTCGATGGCGAAGCTGACGGCCCGCGCAACTACGCGGCAATCGCTTGGGCCGTGAAGGGCACGGCGCCGGGTTGAGCCCCCATCGGCGCTGCCGCTTTGAGCAGGCAAAGGCGGGTGAGAAAGAACGGCCGCTAGACTGCTTGCATGCTGAAGTGCCCCGGCTGCGGTGAGGACAACCCGCCCAAATTCAGGCTGTGCGGTTACTGCGGGACGGCGCTGGCAGCAGCGGCCGCGCCGTTGCCGGCACGCGAGGTGCGCAAGACGGTGACCATCGTCTTCTGCGACCTCAAGGGCTCGACCGCACTCGCCGAACAGCTCGATGCGGAAGCGCTGCACGAGGTCAAGGAACGCTACTTCGCGGCCATGGCCGCTGAGATCACCCGGCACGGCGGCAAGATCGAGAAGTACATCGGCGACGCGATCATGGCCGTCTTCGGCCTGCCGCGCGCCCACGAAGATGACGCCTTGCGCGCCGTGCGCGCGGCACTGGGCATGCAGGCGGCGCTGCGCCGCGTCAACGAGGACCTGACGGCGCGCTACGGCTTCGCACTGGCCAACCGCACCGGCGTGAACACCGGCGAGGTCGTGGCCAGCGATGACCCGGCGGCCGACCAGAAGCTCGCCACCGGCGACGCGGTCAACGTCGCGGCGCGCCTTGAGCAGGCCGCGCCGGAAAACCAGATCTATCTCGGTGACGTGACCTGGCGGCTGGTGCGCGACGCTGTCGAGGTGGAGGCTGCCCGCCCGCTCGAACTCAAGGGCAAAGCGCAGCGCGTGGCAGCGTTCCGCCTGGTCGCCGCGCCCGGACTGGACGGCCTGGTGCGCCGCCACGATCGTCCGCTGGTCGGCCGCGACGTGGAGCTCGCCACGCTGGCCACGCTGTTCGGCCAGGTGTCACGCGAGCGCACGGCACGCATGGTGACGGTGATCGGCGACGCCGGCTTCGGCAAGTCGCGACTGGTGCGCGAGGTCATCGACCACATCGCCGTCGGCGCGCGCGTCCTCTCCGGCCGTTGCCTGCCCTACGGCGACGGCATCACCTTCTGGCCGCTGCTGATGATGGTGCGCGAGGCGGCCGACATCCGCGGCACCGACTCGCCCGAGGTCGCGCTGGACAAGCTGCTGCAGGCGGTGGGCGACCCCGAGGTGGCAGACCGGTTGGCCAGCGCCGCCGGCCTGAGCACGGCCTCGTTCCCGCTGGCCGAGCTGAACTGGGCGGCGCGCAAGTTCCTCGAGCGCTGGGCCACCACGGGGCCGCTGGTGGCCTTCGTCGACGACATCCACTGGGCCCAACCGGCCTTCCTCGACCTGCTCGAGCATGTGCAGGCCACGGCCGTGGACGCGCCGATCCTGCTGCTCGCCACCGCACGCCACGATCTGATCGAAGAGCGTGCAACCTGGGGCACGCAGCCCGGTTCGGTGCGCCTGACGCTGCAACCGCTGTCCGACGATGCGGCCTCACAGGTGGTGGCCAACCTGCTCGGCTCGGCCGGGCTGTCCGACGAGGTGATGCGCCGCATCGTCAAGGCCGCCGAGGGCAACCCGCTGTATGCCGAGCAGATGCTGTCGATGCTGATCGACAGCGGTGTGCTGCAGTTGCAGGACGGGCGCTGGGTGCGCGCCGACGACAGCGCCGAGATCGCCGTGCCACCGACCATCCACGCCTTGCTGGAAGCGCGGCTGGACGGCCTCGGCCGTGCCGAGCGCGCGGCCGTCGAGCCGGCCTCGGTGATCGGTCTGGAGTTCGCGCAGTCGCCGCTCGAGTCCCTGGCGCCGCCGGCGGTGCGCGCAGAGCTTGCGGCTCATCTGGCCACGCTGACGCGTCAGCGCTTCATCCGCCCGGCACAGTCAGCAGGCGCCGAGCTGATCTACCGCTTCCACCACCACCTGGTGCGCGAGACCGTCTACAACGGCCTGCTCAAGCGCGCTCGCGCCACGCTCCACCTCGAATTCGTGCGCTGGGCCGACCGTGCCAACGCCGACAGCGAGCGCAGCCTGGAGTTCGAGGAGATTCTGGGCTACCACCTCGAGCAGGCGCACCGCTACCTGCGCGAACTGGGGCCGCTGGATGCGCTGGGCCAGGCCACGGGCAGTGACGCGGCCAAGCGCCTGTCCGCCGCCGGCCGCCGCGCCGCGGCGCGCGGCGACATGCATGCCGCCACCGGCTTGTATCGCCGCGCGGTGGCCGTGCTCGAGACGGACGACCCGCAGCGCTGGCTGCTGCTGCCCGACCTGGCCGAGACGTTGATCGGTGTTGGCGACTTCGGCAGCGCGCATGCCGCCCTCGACGAAGCCTCGGCCGCGGCCGAACGCAGCGGCAACGCACGCCTCGACGCATCGAGCCGCCTGCTCGACATGTTCGTGCGCCTGTACAGCGGCGAACAGCATGACGGATGGAGCGACCAGACCCTGCGCGTCTGCCACGGGCTGATTCCGACGCTGGAGCGCGAGAACGCGCACAACGAGTTGGCCATGGCCTGGCGGCTGGTGGTGCTGGTGCACGGCATCGCCGGCCGCTTCACGCTGGCCAGCGAGGGCGTGGCGCGCTCCATCGCCCATGCCCGCCTGGCCGGCAACGACCGCCTGGTGGCGCGCAACGGCCTGATGCTCGCCATCAACGCACTCAACGGCCCGCTGCCGGTGGTGCAGGCCATCGCCGAGTGCGAGCAGCTGCTGTCCGCGGGCCTCGGCGACCGCCAGGTCGAGTGCAACGTGATGTGCGCGCTGGCGCAGTTGAAGGCGATGAACGGCGAGCTCGACGCGGCGCGGCTGCTCTACCGCCGCAGCCGCGCGCTGCTGCGCGACCTGGGGCAAGGCGTCTATGCGGCCTCGACCGGCATCGATCTGGCGCGCGTCGAACTGCACGGCGGCGACCTGGCGCTGGCGCAGCGCGAGGTGCAGGCCGACTGCGACTTCCTCAGCGCCAAGGGCGAAACCTATTTCCTGTCGACGATGGCGGCACTGCTGGCGCGCATCGCGCGCGACCAGGGCCGCGACGACGAGGCCCTGGTCCTGTCGCGCACCGCCGAAGCAGGCCACCGCCGCCGACGACATGGAGTCGCAGGCGCTGTGGCGCATGGTGCGCGCACCGATCCTCGCGCGCGCCGGCGAGATGGCGCAGGCCGAACAGCTGGCGCGCCAGGCCGTCGAGTTGGTGCGGCAGACCGAGTCGCCGATGCTGCAGGCCGATGCGTTGGCCGAACTGGCGGTGGTGCTGGCGATGGCGCAGCGCGACGACGAAGCCCGGACCCACCGCGCCGAGGCGATCGCGCTCTACGAGGCCAAGGGCAACCGCGTGATGGCCGAGCGCTGCAGCGCGCTCGACACACAAGCCGGTTAGCCCCGCAGGGTCAGAAGACCTTGTACGAACCGTTGCCGAGGTTGATCAGCGTCCACTCGAAGTCGCCGTCGAGCTCCAGCGTCCAACCCGGCGTCCGGCTGCTCTTGTAGTACGTGCGCTTGGCGATGCAGGGGTTGCCGTTCGTGAGCGGCGTCGTCGGGCTGGCGCAGTCGCCCACGAACACCGTGCCACTGGCGCCGGTGTACTGGATCAACACACTCTCGATCTTCGTGCCCTTCAGGATCGTCGAGGCATCCTGGCGCAGCACGATCGTCAGGTAGGGGCTGAACGCGCCGGGGATGGTGATGTCCGAACGGAAGCAGGCGCTGAAATTGTTCGTGCAGTTGATGCCGTCCGGCGTTTCGAGGATCTCGGCCGTGGTGAAACTCGTGCCGGCAGGCACGACCACCGAAGTGGTGAAGGGGTCGGCAGCGGTGCTGACGCCACCGGAGCCGGTGAACAGCTTGCCACCGCCCTTCTGCACCGCGGACTTGACCAGCGTCGGGGTGAAGGTGCCCAACGTCACCGCGCCGGCCGTCCATTCGGAAATCGAGTTGTCGACCGGGGAGTTCGCACCGCCCGTCGTCTCGGCATAGGCGGTAATGCCGCTGAAGGTCACGCAGTCGGTTGTGGCACAGCTGCTGGCAATGCCATCGGGCAGCGGGGTCGCGGCATCCTTCACCGGCGCCTTGAAGAAGACGGCGAACGTCGGCACGGCCTGGCCGGCCTTGAGCTGCCCGATCACGCAGCGGATCGACGTCGTGGTCGGCGTCGTGCAGCTGGCCCCATCGATCGAGCTGAAGACCGCTTTCTCTTGGCCGTCGGTCACCTGCGTCGAACCGGTGAAGCTGATGTTGTTGATCGTGTTGCCACCCGCGTTGACGATGCTGACCGTGTAGCCGATGTAGGTGTCGAGCGCGGGCCGGGCGGGCGAGGCGCTGGCCAGCGAGCTGTAGGTGACCGCGGGCGACAGTGGCGTCACGGTGGTGGTCAGAACACCGGCTCCCGCCGACGCAGCCATCGGAGTGGCGGCACAGGCAATGCTCAGCAGAGCGGCGCGCGCGCATGCACCCAGAGAATCGAATTTCATGATGGCTCCCGGCGGTTTTCAGACGGCCTGAGTTTTACCCCTGAACGCGCCGCCGCACACCCCCTCGTAATCGAGGAGTCATGACGCTGCCTGACGCCGTAGCGACGTCGCCCTGCGCAGCCGCGCGGAGAGGTGGACCGCAATGTTGCGGTACAGCTGGGCCGCCAGGGCCGGCTGCTCGCGGCCGATCGCATCGAGCCCCTGCTGCGTGAGCTGGAGCAACTCGGCCTCGGCATCGGCCGTGGCCCCGGCGCTGCGCCCGCCGCCGTCGAGCATCGCCGTCTCGCCGAACATCAGGCCGGCCGAGAAGCTGACGAAGCGCTGTCGCCGATGCGCCGGCCCGCTGCCGGCCTCGACGGTGATCGAACCGCGCATAAGCACATACAGGCCATCGGACGGATCACCTTCCCTGAACAGCACCTCGCCGGCGGCCAAGCGCCGCGGCCGCATCTGGGCCAGCACCGCCGCCGATTGCGCGGCGTCCAGGCCGACGAACAGGCTGCTCTGCCGCGGCTCGACCGCGCTGTCACCCAGCGCGAGGCCCGCGTCGGCGAGCAACTGCTGCTCAGCTGCTTCGACGGCATGGTCGACGTCGGCGAACCAGTCGCCGCGGGGCGTGTCACGAAAGCAGCCGAAGGCGCGCAGGCGCAGCCCATGGGGATGCTCGGCCGTGACGCCGGCGAGCAGCAGCGTCCGGCCGTGCCGGCCGAGTGCGGTCGACAGTTGCTGCAGCAACATTGCGCCGGAGGCGTCGATCGTGCTGACGCCGCGCAGGTCGAGGACGACGAAGCGCGTCTCGCCGCCGATTGCATCGACCTCGCGCTCCAGCCGCTCGGCGCTGCCGAAAAACAGCGCGCCCTCGAGCTCGAGCACGACGATGCGCGAGCGCGCCTGTGCCAACAAGGCCTCTTGCGGCGGCGGGTAGACGCGCCGCGATGGCTCGGCCGCAGCCGTGTATCGCGCGCGCACCAGCGAACGGTTCATGCTGCGCACGAACAAGCCCAGCGCCACCAGCACACCCGCGGCCACGCCAACCGCGAAGCCTCGCCACAGCGTGACGGCGCAGACCAGGGCGACGATGGCCAGCGTTTCCCAGACTTCCGCCGAGCGCTCGCCGCTGCGCCACTGGCCCACCAGCTGACGCGTCCAGCGGTCCACCAGCCCGAGCGCGACCGTCAGCATGATGCCGGCCAGCACGGTCGTCGGCAGCAGCGCCAGCAGGGGCCCGAGCAGCATGTACATCGCGCCGAAGACCAGCGCGCCGATGAGGGCCGCGCGACGTCCGCTGCCGCCAGCGCGCAAGGTGGCCAGCGCGCGCGCACGCAGCACCACCACCGGCAAGCCGGCGAACAGGCCGACGACGATGTTCGACAGCCCCAGCACCATCAGTTCGCGGCCGGCGTCCTGGTGCGTGTCGAGCTGCTGGTCGATCGCCAGGGCGCTGAGCACCGATTCGAGCGAGCCGATCAGTGCCAACACCGCGGCGGCGGTCAACACCGCCGCCGCATGGCGCAGCACGAACGAGGCCGTTGCGGCCTCGGCCAGGTGCCGGGGCAGGTCGGGCCGCGGAACGATGTCGGGCAGCGGGCCGATGGTCGCGCCCAGCGCCAGCGCCGGCCACAGCCGATGCAGCGCGGCGTAGAGCGCCAAACCGAAGACGAGCCCGAGGAGCTGCGAAGGCGCGCGCGGCCAGCGCCATGCGATCAACCAGGTGCAGCCCGCAGTGGCCAGCCCAACCGCCAAGGTGCCCGGCGCAAAACCGGCCAGACCGGCCCCCGGCTGAAGCCCGAGCAGCGTCGGCACCTGCGACAGGAAGATCAGCACGGCCACGCCGTTCATGAATCCAGCGAGCACCGGCTGTGGCACGAACTGCGCGATGCGGCCCAGGCCGAGGCGCGCCATGACGATCTGCAGCACGCCCATCGTCACCACCATCGCGCCCGCCGCAGCCAGCACGAGCGGCAAGCCCGACGAACCCGCCGCCTGCACGGCCGGATCGCGCACCAGCGGCGCTATCGCGCCGGCGAAGATGAGCGCGGTGGCCGAACTCGGTCCGGCGGCCGGCATCGCGCTGCGGCCGAACAGCGCCAGCACCAGGCCGCCGACGGTGACCGACACGAACGCCGCTGTGATGCCCTGTGGCGCCGCGGCCTGGCCCAGCGGCGCGTAGCCGAGCAGACCGATCGTCAACACCACGGCCAGCATCACCACCGAACCGATCACGCCGCCGGAGATCTCCGCGGGCCACGGTGCGCGGCGGCGGTCGGTGTTGCTCGAGCGCGACTGGCTCAAAGCAGCGCCGTGATTCGCACCACGCGGCCCACGCGTGCGGCGCCAACGCTGGACCCGCCTCCATTTGCCAGGATGCGCCGCTCGGCGGCATGCGCCTGCGACAGCGGGTGAAGTCGATCGTGGCGCAGCATGTCGGCGGCAAGGCTGTTGTAGGTCTGATCGATTCTCGCCCACGGCACAACCCACGCCGACTGCGCATGGATGGGGCGGCAGCAAGAGGCGCGCGTTGACCGATCTCTACTTCAACCCGGCGCCGCACCAAGCTGCGTTGCCGCGCCCGCTCACACCGCCATCGGCACCAGAAAGTCGCGGCTGATGCCCACACCGAGATCGCCGACGCGGTCGAGGAATTGCGTCAGGTAGGCGTGCAGGCCGGTGGCGAGGATCTCGTCGATGCGGCCGTATTTCAAGTCGCTGTGCAGGCGCCCGGCGCGGCGCACGGTGTCGTCGCTTTGCGCGTTGGACACCAGGCCGAGGTTGAGCATCAGCGCGTTCATGCACGCCGCCAGCGAGCGCGGCATGTCGGGGCGCAGGATCAGCAGCTCGGCAACGCGGTCGGGCCGGATGACGTTGCGATAGACCTTGCGATAGACCTCGAAACCCGACACCGAGCGCAGCACCGCGCTCCAGTGATAGAAGTCCACTTCCTGCACCGCTTCTTTCTGCGCCTCACGCGACGACAAAGGACGCGGGCCGAAGTAGTCGTCGCCAGCCAGGCTCTGGAACTTGACGTCGAGCAGCCGTGCCGTGTTGTCGGCGCGTTCGAGAAAGGTGCCGATGCGCAGGAAGTGCAGCGCCTCGTCCTGCAGCATCGTGCCGACCGTCACGCCGCGCGAGAGGTGCGAACGGAACTTGACCCACTCGAACAGGCTGCTCGGGTCTTTGTGCATGTCGCCGCCGCCGAGCAGGCGGTCGAATTCGAGCCACGTCTGGTTGGTGGTCTCCCAGACTTCGGTCGTCAGCGTGCCGCGCACCGCGCGCGCGTTCTCGCGCGCCGCGGCCACGCAGGCGCGGATCGACGAGGCGTTGCCGGCATCGCGGACCATGAAGTCCATGACGTTGCGACCGTCGAAGTTGGGGTATTTCGCCGCAAACGAATCGGTCAGCTCGGAGATGCCGAGCACGCCGCGCCAGCCCTGCTCGGCCTGCTCGGCCGATTGCGGCAGCAGCGACATCTGGTAGTTGACGTCGAGCATGCGCGCGGTGTTTTCGGCCCGCTCCATGTAGCGCGCCATCCAGAAGAGGTGATCGGCAGTTCTAGACAGCATGGTCATCTCTCCAGTTTCGAGAAGCCTCATTCACCGCAGAGGCGCAGAGAGCGCAGAGGTTCGCAGAGGAAAACCCAAGCGCTATTCCTCTGCGGAACTCTGCGCTCTCTGCGCCTCTGCGGTGAAGGAAACTTGTGGCGCTCACTCCAACACCCAGGTGTCTTTCGTACCGCCGCCTTGGCTGCTGTTGACGACCAGCGAGCCCTCTTTGAGCGCCACGCGCGTCAGGCCGCCCGGCACCGTCTGCACGCTGTTGCCCGAGAGCACGTACGGCCGCAGGTCGATGTGGCGCGGCGCGATGCCACTCTCCACATAGGTCGGGCAGGTCGACAGCGACAGCGTCGGCTGCGCGATGTAGTTGCTCGGGTTGGCTTTGACGACCTCGCGAAACTGCTCTATTTCCGCCTTGGTCGCAGCCGGACCGACGAGCATGCCGTAGCCGCCGGCGCCGTGCACTTCCTTGACCACCAGCTCGCCCATGTGGTCGAGCACGTACTGCAAGTCCTGCGTTTCGCGGCACAGGTATGTCGGCACGTTGGCCAGGATCGGTTTTTCGCCGAGGTAGAACTCGATCATCTTCGGCACGTAGGGATAGATGCTCTTGTCGTCGGCGATGCCGGTGCCGATGGCGTTGGCCAGCGTGACGTTGCCGTGCCGATAGACGCCGAGCAGGCCGGCGCAGCCGAGCGTGCTCTGCGGGCGGAAGGCCAGCGGGTCGAGAAAGTCATCATCGACGCGGCGGTAGATCACATCGACACGCTTCGGGCCTTGCGTGGTGCGCATGAAAACGAAGCCGTCGCGCACGAACAGGTCTTTGCCTTCCACCAACTCCACGCCCATCTGCTGCGCGAGGAACGCGTGCTCGAAGTAGGCGCTGTTGTGCATGCCCGGCGTCAATACGCACACGGTGGGGTCGTTGGCCGAAGCCGGCGCCACCTGGCGCAGCGTTTCAAGCAGCAGGTCGGGGTAGTGCGCCACGGGCGCCACGCGCTGGCGCGAGAACAGCTCGGGGAACAGGCGCATCGTCATCTTGCGGTTTTCGAGCATGTAGCTCACGCCGCTGGGCACGCGCAGGTTGTCTTCGAGCACGTAGTAGGTGCCGCTGCCATCGGCGTTGCCGGCGCGCACGATGTCGATGCCCGAGATGTGCGAATAGACGCCGCCCGGCACATCGACACCCACCATCTCGGGGCGGAACTGCGCGTTGTTCAGCACCTGTTCGGCCGGCACGATGCCGGCCTTCAAGATCTCCTGGCCGTGATAGACGTCGTGGATGAAGCGGTTCAACGCGGTCACGCGCTGCACCAGTCCACGCTGCATGTCGCGCCACTCGGCGGCCGGGATGACACGCGGGATCAGGTCGAACGGGATCAGGCGCTCGGTCCCCGCGCCGTCTTCGTCTTTCTCGCCATAGACGGCAAAGGTGATGCCGACGCGGCGGAAGATCAGCTCGGCCTCTTCGCGGCGCGCGCGCATCACGTCCGGCGGCTGCTCGGCCAACCAGCGCGCATACGGCGCGTAGTGCTCGCGCGTGTCGGCCTGTGCAAGCGGCTCGCTGCGGTACATCTCGTCGAATCTGGCGGCGCCCATCGGTAGAGCTCCTTGCAAATCCTGTTCCACCGTCGGCAGGCGCGCCACGGTGGCGACATGGTCGAGCGTGACCACGCATTCGTCATGCAGGCCCTCCACCGGCGCCGCCCCCGCTGGCTCGGCTGCGCAGGCCAGCGCAATGTGGCCCTCGCCGACAAGCTCGCCCGAGGTCGGCTCGAGTCCCACCCAGCCGCCGCCGGGCAAATAGATCTCGCACCAGGCGTGCAGCTCGACATGGTCCTTGTCGCCGGCCACGGCCAGCGCGTCCGAGTCGATCAGGTAGCCGGAGACGAAGCGCGCCGCAAACCCGAGGTGGCGCAGCGCCTGCACGAGCAGCCAGGCGCTGTCGCGGCACGAGCCGCGCGCCAGGCGCAGCGTCTCGTCGGCGCTTTGCACGCCGGCCTCCATGCGCGTGTTGTAGGCAATTTCCTGATGCTGGCGACGGTTCACCGCCAGCGCCGCGTCGAGCGCCCATTCAGCGGAGGCCGCGCCCCCCATGCCGGCCAGCCATGACGCGAGGCCAGGCGTCGGCAGACCGGCGATGCGGTACGGCGCCAGCAGCGGCGCCAGCAACTCGTCATAGACCACTGGGTACGCAGCCGCGCCATGCACCAGGCGCGGCTGGCCGCTGAGCGCGACCTGCAGCTTGACGTCGATCCGAAACTCGGTCGTCAGGCCCTCGACCACGACCTCGGCGACGCGGTTGCCCGGCGCGTCTTGGTACCAGCGCGCCACATGCGCCTGCGGGCTGACCGCCATTTCATAGTGCGTGATCGGCGTTCGCATGTGCCCGCTCGGGTGCAGACGCACCGTTTGCGGGCCCAGACGCACCGCGTGGTCGTAGCGGTAATGCGTGAGATGGTGCAGTTGGATGCGGATCATGGTGCGGCAAAAGTGTGGTGCCAGTATCGGCGAGTCGCGTCGCGCTCGCATCGGGTTTGTCCGGCGGCGTCGCTGGACCATTGCCAGGCGCCGCAGCGGTCGCTGCGCAGGAGTGTGATGCCGTGCTGCTCGTACCGCGCCACGACGGCGGGCGCCGGATGGCCGAAGCGGTTGCGGTAGCCGGCTTGCACGAGGGCCACGCGCGGCGCCGCCGCGTCGAGAAAAGCCGCCGACGACGAGGTCTTGCTGCCATGGTGCGGCACCAGCAGCACGGCGCTCTTCAACGCGCCGGGCTGCTCGCGCACCAGCCGCGCCTCCTGCTCGGCCTCGAGATCCCCCGTCAGCAACAGGCGCTGGCCTCGTGCATCGGTCAGGGCGAGCACGCAGCTCATGGTGTTGGGTTTTGCGCCGCTGCGCATGTAGTCTTCGCCCGCTGGGTGCAGCACTTCGAAGCGCACGCCGTCCCATTGCCACGACTGGCCGGCCTGACAACGCTGGTGGCCTGGATGCGCGGCACGCAACGGGTGCGATGCTTCGATCGACGACGACCAGGCCGGGACATCGAACGCGGCCAACACCGCCGCCGCGCCGCCGACGTGATCGCTGTCGCGGTGGCTGAGCATCAGCAGGTCCAGGCGCTGCACACCGAGCGCCCGCAGCAAGGGCACGAGCACGCGCGTGCCGGCGTCGCTGTCCGGCGAGTACTGCGCGCCGGCATCGTGCAGCAGCGTGTGCGTGCGCGTGCGCACGAGGATCGCGCTGCCCTGGCCGACATCGGCCAGCGTGACCCGCATCGTGCCCTCCGCAGGCCGTTCGACCGGAGGCAGGAACAGCGGCAGCATCAAGGGCAGCGCCAACGCCCGCGCGCGCCACGGCAGGCGCATCACGAGCAGCGCCGCGCCGAGCAGCGCCGCGGCCTGCATCCACCACGGCGCGGCGGCCGCCGTCCACACCGCGGCGGGCAGCGAGGCCAGCGACTGCAATGCGCCGGTCATGCCTCTGACGCACACCGCGCCGAGCGACCACAGAGGTGGCACGAGCATGCCCGCCAAGGCCAGCGGCGTGATGAGCAGCGTCACGAGCGGAATGGCGAAGAGATTGGCGATGAAGCCGACGAGCGATATCTGTTGAAAGAACAGCAGCGTCAGCGGCGCCAGGCCCACGGTGGCCACGATCTGCGTGCGCAGGCCGCTGCGCAGCGCGCGCCCGAGCGCAGCGGCGCTCCACGCCGACCCGGCATGGCCGCGCGGCGGCCCGTCTTCGATCGGCGTGGCTGCAATCAACAAGCCCACCGCGGCAAACGACAACCAGAAACCCGCTTGCAGCAGCGCCCACGGATCGATCAGCGCCACCACCGCGGCCACCCCGAGCAACACCAGCGGCCACGGCCAGCGCACCCCGAGCTGCGACAACAGCGCTGCGGTGGCGAGCATCCACACCGTGCGCTGCGCCGGCACGCCCCAGCCGGCGAGCAGTGCGTACGCGGTCGCCGCGAGCAACCCGCCCCAGCGCGCGGCGGTGGCGGCGGGCAGCCACAACATCGCACGGCCGCTGCTGCGCCACAGGCGCGAGATCAGCGCAGCGGCGAGCCAGGCGAACATCGTCACGTGCAGGCCACTGATGCTGACAAGGTGGGCAATGCCGGTGGCGCGGAAGACATCCCAATCGGCGCGCTCGATCGCGCCCTGGTCGCCGACCGCAAGCGCTGCGAGCACGCCGGCCGCGCGCGCATCGGGCACGCGTGCATCGATCGCATCGCGCACGCGCTGGCGCAAGCGCTCGATCGGCGCACCGGCAGCGAATTGCAGGAGTTGCGCCGCATCGCGCTCGGTCGCGCGCACCGAACCGCTGGCGCGCAGGCCCTGCTCGAACATCCACAACTCCGTGTCGAACCCATGCGGGTTCAAGCTGCCGTGCGGCTGCTTCAAGCGCACAACGAAACGCCAGCGCTGGCCGGCGGCGAGCTGCTCGTAAGGCGCCAGCATCAGCAGCTCCTCCTGATAACCACCGTACCAACCGAGCAGGATGCGCCGCGGCACACGCGCTGGCTGGCCTTGGTGAGTGGCACTCTCGACGTCGAAGACGAAACGCACCCCTTCGGGCAGCCGGCGCGGCAGTTGCGCGACAACACCGGTGACGATCACGTCGCGGCCTTCGAGTTGTGACGGCAGCACGCCGGCCAGGCGCGAGTGCGCGCGCAGCGCGGTGCCGGCAAAGGCCAACGCAGCAAGTCCGATCAGCGCGGTGCTCCAGTGCCAGCGCCGCGCCATGACGAGTGCCACAACGGCAGCGCCGATGAGCGCGACGTACGTCGCCACAGACCACAACGCCGCCTGCTGCAACTGCAGCGCCGCACCGGCGATCACCGCCAATGCACACGCCGCCAGACGCAGCCCGCTGTTGCCTCCTCCCATCATGAGCCGAGTGTAGGATTGCACGACACTTTCACACGCGACCTCCATGACCACCCCTGCCCAACGCCTCCAATCCCTCGGCATCACCCTGCCACCGCTGTCCGTGCCCGCGGCGGCCTACGTGCCCTTCGTGCGCACCGGATCGCTGGTGTTCCTCTCCGGCCACATCGCGAAGAAGGACGGCAAGCCCTGGGTCGGTCAGCTCGGCTTGACGATGGGCACGGCGGATGGCCAGGCGGCAGCGCGCGCGGTCGCGATCGATTTGATGGGCACGCTGCAAGCGGCCATCGGCGATCTCGCCAAAGTCAAACGCATCGTCAAGGTGATGAGCCTCGTCAACAGCACACCCACCTTCACCGAGCAGCACCTCGTCACCAACGGCTGCTCGCAACTGCTTGGCGAGATCTTCGGACCCGAGTCCGGCGCCCATGCGCGCAGCGCTTTCGGGGTGGCGCAGATCCCGTTCGGCGCCTGCGTGGAGATCGAGCTGATCGCCGAAACGGCGTGATGGCGCGCCCGTTCTGGCTGCTCGCGATTGCCGCGCTGAGCTTCACCGCCGTTGGCGCGGCATTGGTCTCGCAGCATGGGTTCGACATGCAGCCCTGCCCCTGGTGCGTGCTGCAGCGGCTGATCTTCATCGTCATCGGCTGCGTGGCACTGCTCGGGCTGGCGTGGCGCTCGGCGCTCGGGCAGCGCGCGATGCCACTCGTGCTGCTGACGCTGTGCGGCGCCGGCATCGCGGCCGCGTTGTGGCAGCACTTTGTTGCCGCGGCGAGCAACTCGTGCAACCTGACGCTGGCCGACCGCATCGTCTCCGGGCTGCGCCTCGATGCGCTGCTGCCGGACGTGTTTCAGGCCACCGCCACCTGTGCCGATGCCGCGGTGGACCTGCTGGGCGTGCCGTACGCGTTCTGGAGTCTGGCAATGTTCATCACGATCGAGTCAGCGACCGTGTGGCTGCTGGTGCGCGATAGGGCGAGCCCGCGGCGTGACTGATTATACTAGTTTTGTTCTAACGCTAGTATAGCTTCCAGCACCCGGGCTATACTAATATCGTTTGCTGGTTAGTATAGTCATCGCCATGACCCCGCTGTACACCGAACTCGGCCTCTCGACTCAGACCGCCTACGCCCAGCTGATCGACGCAGCGCTCGGCGCTGAGCTGCACCGGTCGGTGGCCGACCTGTCGGGCTCGTTCAACGCCAAAAACGTCAAAGGCCGCACCTACTGGTACTTCCAGTACACCGAACCGTCGGGCAAGTTGCGCCAAGTCTATGTAGGCCCGGACAACGACGCGGTGCAGCGCTTGATGCAGCGCCAGCGTGAGGCCGGCGCGGCGCAGGCGCTCGGGCCACTGGCGCGGTCTGCCCTGGCGTTGGGCTGCACGGCGGTGCTGCCGCGGCACTACCGCGTCATCCGGCGGCTGGCCGACTACGGCTTCTTCCACGCCGGCGGTCTGCTCATCGGCACGCATGCATTTCTGGCCTACGGCAACATGCTCGGCCTGCGCTGGGGCGGGCAGGAGCGCACGCAGGACATCGACTTTGCGCACGCCGGCAAGGCTGTAGCGCTGGTGCTGCCAAACGATCTGCAGGTGAAGACCGACGAAGCCATCGCCTCGCTCAGCATGGGTTTTCTGCCGGTGTCCGGCCTGTCCGGCAAAAGCGGCGGCACTTACCTGATCCCGGCTGAACCCGAGTTCCGACTCGACTTTCTGACTCCGCTGCATCGTGGCGGGGACACGCCGTACGTGCATCCGCGACTCAACATCACGCTGCAACCGCTGCCGTTCATGGAGTTCTCTCTTGAGCGCTTCGAGCAGGCCGTGCTGTTCTGCAACGAAGGCGCGGTGCTGCTCAACGTGCCGAGCCCGGAGCGCTACGCGCTGCACAAGTTGCTGGTGTACGGCGAGCGCAGCGGCACCTTCCGCGCCAAGTCGGGCAAGGATCTGGCGCAGGCAGCCTGCCTGGCCGCCTATCTGTGGGACCACCGCCGCGAAGCGCTGGCAGAAGCACTGCAAGACCTGCTGTCGCGCGGCCGGGGCTGGGTGTCGCGCTACAAGCAAGGCGCGGCAGCGCTGCACAAGGCCTACCCCGAGCTCGAGGTGAGCGCGCGGCTGGCCAGCGCCGTCTGACGCCGAGCCCGCCGCAACTTCACGCAGCTTTACGAGGCGCCAGCCAACGCATCGTGCTCGGCCGCACGAGCTGCCGCGTTGTCAGCGCACGGCCCTCCTTCACACGGGCCGCATGGAGCTTCGATGAGCAAGACCCGATTCGCGATCCCTGTCGTGCTGGCCCTGGCCGCCGCACTGGGCACGGGCGTGGCCCACGCCCGCGATGCCGACGTGCAATGGTCGGTGACGATCGGCGCGCCGGGCTACGGGCCACCGCCGGTGTACCGTCAACCGGTGCCCGTTTACCGTCAGCCGGAAACCGTGTACCACCAGCCGCGGCCGTGGTACCCGGCGGTGCGCTACCAACAGCCGACGCGATGGGACCGCGATGGCGACGGTGTTCCCAACCGCCACGACCGCCTCTACAACCCGGCGTGGGACGTCGACGGCGACGGCATTCCGAACCGCCGTGACCGGCACGACAGCGCGCACTGGGACAACGATCGAGACGGTGTGCCGAACCGCTACGACCGCCACGACCAGAACCCGCGGCGCCGCTGATGAAGTGCTAGCCGAAGTTGAGCTTCTGCGCGATCACCAGATCGTTCCAGCGCTTGGCTTCGGCGCTCATGAAGGCCTCGAAGTCGGACGGGCTCGACCCGACCCACTCGAGGCCTTGTTGCGCCAGCGTGGTCTTCACGGCGGCCTGCGACAACGCCTGTGTCACCGCGTCATGCAGCGCCTGCTGCCGCTGCGCACCGATGCGCGCTGGCGCCAGAGCGCCGATCCAGGTGGAGACATCGAAATTCTTCACGCCGGCCTCTTGCAGCGTCGGCAATTCGGGCGCCACCGAGTAGCGCTTGGCCGACGTGACGCCCAGCGCCTTGATCCGTCCGCTCTTCACGTGCGGCCCGATCGCCACCCAGGAACCCATGAAGAGCTGCACTTCGTTGTTCATCACCGCCTGCAAGGCCGGCACGCCCCCACGGTACGGGATGTGCACGATGTGCGTGCCGGTGCGCACCTTGAACAACTCGGCGGCCAGATGGTTCAACGTGCCCAGGCCGGCCGACGAGACATTGAGCGCACCGGGCGCGTGCTTGGCCAGCGCGATGAATTCCTGCAGTGAGTTCACGGGCAGCGACGCCGGCACAGCAAACACCAGCGGAAAACTCAGCAGCCGCGAGATCGGCGTGAAGTCTTTGAGCGTGTAGCCGAGGTTCGGATAAACCAGCGGGTTGGTGACATGCGAGTCGAACACCAGCATCAGCGTGTTCTCGTCGCCGGCCTGCCGCGCCACACCGGCCGCGGCAATCGAGCCCGACGCGCCCGGTTTGTTCTCGATGACGACGTTCTGCTTCAGCGTCTTGGGCAAGTGTTCGCCGAGCAGACGCGCCGTGAGATCGACCGAACCGCCCGGTGGCACCGGCACCACCAGATTCAGGTTCGGCGCTGTTTGTGCCCCCGCACCACCGGCAAACGCCGCGGCCCCAGCCCATCCCAACCACTGCCTGCGATCCATGTCAGCGCCTCCTGTGTCGGGCGCGAGTGTGCCTCAGGTGTGTGACAGTCTCTAGAACGGGTAGTGGCGCTCCCCCGTCTGCACGGTGATCCACCGCAGCTCGGTGAACTCCGCGATGCCGGCCTTGCCGCCGAAGCGGCCCATGCCACTGCCCTTGACGCCGCCGAACGGCATCTGCGCTTCGTCGTGCACCGTCGGGCCGTTGACGTGGCAGATGCCGCTACTCGATGCGCTGCGCCACCGTGATCGCGCGGGCGGTGTCCTTGCCGAAGACCGCGGCCGAGAGGCCGTACTCGTTGTCGTTGGCACAGTCCACCGCCGCATCGACGCCGCTGACGCGCACGATGCACTTCACCGGGCCGAAGGTTTCTTCGCGGTAGATGCGCATCTTCGGCGTGACGTGGTCGAGCACGGTGGCCGGCATCAGCGTCGAGTCGGCCTTGCCGCCGCACAGCAGCTTGGCACCTTTGGCCAGCGCGTCGTCGATCAGCGCATTGCAGTGTTCGACCGTGCCCATGCCGATCACCGAGCCGAGCACCACCGGCTCGGGCTTGCGCGGATCGCCGAGCGGCAGCGCCTTGGCCTTCTTGACGAACCGGGCCACGAAATCGTCGGCGATCTTCGCGTCGACGACGATGCGCTCGGTGCTCATGCAGATCTGGCCGCTGTTGGCGAAGGCGCCGAAAGCCGCGGCATTGACGGCGGCGTCGAGGTCGGCGTCGTCGAGCACCACCAGCGGCGCCTTGCCACCGAGCTCCAGCACCACGGGCTTGAGGTACTTGGCGCAGGTCAGCGCGATCAGCTTGCCGACACGCGTGCTGCCGGTGAAGTTGACCCGCCGCACCGCCGGGTGCGCCACCATCGCCTCGACCACCGCACCGGCGTCGGCCGGCGCGTTGGTGATGTAGTTGACGACACCGGCCGGGAAACCCGCATCCTGGAACGCCTCGACGATCAACTGGTGCGTGCGCGGGCAGTTCTCGCTGCCCTTGAAGACCACGGTGTTGCCGCAGGCCAGCGGCGTGGCGATGGCACGCACGCCGAGGATGATCGGCGCGTTCCACGGCGCGATGCCGAGCACCACGCCGGCCGGCACGCGCAGCCCCATCGCCAGCGAGCCCGGCACGTCGGACGGGATCACCTCGCCGCCGATCTGCGTCGTCAGCGCTGCGGCCTCGCGGATCATGCCCGCGGCCAGCATCACGTTGAAGCCGGCCCACATGCCGGTGGCGCCGGTCTCGGCCGGCACCGCTTCGATGAACTTCGCGGTCTTGGCTTCGAGCGCATCGGCGGCCTTCATCAGCAGCGCGCGGCGCTGGTTGGGCCCGGTCTCGCGCCAGGTCTTGAAGGCTTCGGCCGCGGCCTCCACCGCGGCCACCGCGTCGGCGGCGGACGCCGCCGGCGCGCGCGTGGCCACGCTGCCGTCGAGCGGGTTGCGGCGCTCGAACGTGGCGCCCTTTTCGGCCGAGACGGCCAGGCCATTGATCAACATCGAGAGATCGGACATGAGGAACTCCTTTGCGGAAACGGATGCATCTTTCTTCTTGCCGAGATAAGCCTCGCGCACAACGCTCGAGCGCGACAACAGCGAGGCCGGGCCGCTGGCGACCAGGCGGCCGCGTTCGAGCACATAGCCGCGGTCGGCCACCGCGAGCGCCTTCTTCACGTTCTGCTCGACCATCAGCACGGTCACGCCCTGGTCGGCGATGCGGCGCACCATGCCCAGCAGCTCATCGACCATCTTCGGCGCCAGGCCGAGCGAGGGCTCGTCGAGCATCAGCAGACGCGGCGCGCCCATCATCGCGCGCGCCACCGCCACCATCTGCTGCTCGCCGCCACTCATCGTGCCGGCGCGCTGCTCGGCGCGCTCTGCCAGTTTGGGAAAGTCTTTGAACGCCTGTTCGAGCCGATGCGCACGCTCGTCCTTGCCGACCAACCAGCCGCCGAGCTCGAGGTTCTCGCGCACCGTCATCTGCGGGAACAACTGCCGCCCTTCCGGCACCAGCACCAGGCCGCGCCGCACCAGCTCGCTGGTCTTTGCGTCGCTGTCGATGTCGTCGCCGTCGAGTGTCAGCGTGCCGCCGCGCGGGATCAGGCCGTTGATCGCCTTGAGCAACGTCGATTTGCCGGCGCCGTTGGGGCCGAGGATGACCGTCAGGCCCGGGCGCGCTTCGAGCGACAAGTCGCGCAGCACGAGGAACGGGCCGTAGCCGGCACTGAGGCCCTTGATCTTCAGATGCGCGAGCTTGCGGTCGAGCGCGAGTTCGATGTCGTTCTTCATGCCGCCTCCAGCATCTCGTCACCGAGATAGGCCTCGATCACCTCGGCATTGCGCACCACCTCGGCCGGCGCGCCGTCGGCGATCTTGCGGCCCTGGTGCAGCACGATCACGCGCTCGACATAGCGCAGCAGCGTGGTCACCGCATGCTCGATCCAGATCACGCGTCAGGTCGAGTTCGTCGCGCAGGCGGCGGATGAGTTGCGCCATCGCATCGACCTCGGCCTCGGTCAGCCCGGCGGCCACTTCGTCGAGCAGCAGCAGCTTCGGCCGCGTCGCCAGCGCCATGCCGATCTCGAGCAGCCGCTGCTGGCTCGGCGTGATGGCGCCCGCCGGCAGCCGCGCCTGGTCCGCCAGGCCGATCAGGTTCAGGATGCTGGCCTCGTCCTTGAGCAGCCCTGCGCGCGCCGGGCCGCCCCAAGCGCGCAGACCGGAGCGCGTAGTGCGAAGGTTTCCTGTGTCTGCCTTGCGATCGCGCCCGGCGAACTGCAGGCCGAAGTCGATGTTGGCCGCCACCGTGAGTTCGCCGAAGACGCGCGGCGTCTGGAAGGTGCGCGCAATGCCCTGCGCCGCGTAGCGGTGCGGCTGCTCGCCCGTCATGCGCCGGCCGTGCGAGAACAGCTCACCGCTCGTCACCTGCTGCACGCCCGACAGCGCATTGAAGAAGGTCGTCTTGCCGGCGCCGTTGGGGCCGATGATGCCGACCAGTTCGCCCGCGGCGAAGGCGGCGCTCACGGCATCCACCGCCACCAGTCCACCGAAGCGCACCGTGACGTCGCGCGCCTCGAGCAAGGCGTGGCCGTTCATGTCACGGCCACCTTCTTCTTGGCCGGCTCACGCAGCGCACGCCACCCCAGCCGCATGTCGTCGCGCCAGCCGGTGAACTCTGCCAGCGCAGCGACGCCAACCCTCCGGGCAGGTACAGCACCGACAGGATCAGCAGCAGCCCGAGCGCCATCAGGTACAGGTTCGGCGCCTGCAGGCGCAGCGTCTCGGCCAAGACGCTGAAGACGATGGCAGCGATCAGCGGCCCCCACAACGTCGCCACGCCACCGATCAGCGCGATCAGCACGGTCTGAAAGCCGATGAACGGGTTGAACACCGTGGCCGGGTCGATGTAGGTCCAGCGCACGCTCATCGCCGCGCCGACCGCCCCGGCAAATGCCGCCGTCACCGCAAAGCCGGCGATCTTGACGACGCGCGTGTTGACGCCCAGCGTCATCGCGCGCTGCTCGTCGGCGCCGATGCCCGACAGCGCCAGCCCGAAGCGCGTGCGCCGCACGACGATGGACACCGCCACCGCCAGCACGGCCAGCGCCAGCACGGTCAGGTAGATCGTGTCGCGCTCCGGCACCACCGTCAGCACGCGCCCGACGGTGCCGCTGACCGACTTCTCCCAGTAGGTGACGGCGTGACGGATCAGCTCGGTCATGCCGAAGGTCAGCACCGCGAAATACGTCCCGCGCAGGTGCAGCACCGCACTGCCCATGACCAGCGCGACGAGCGCGGCCAGCCCCGCGCCGAGCGCGATCGCGCCGAGCCATGGCACGTGTTCCAGCGTCAGCGCACCGACGTAGGCACCGATGCCGAAGAACGCCGCCGTGGCCAGCGACAGGTAGCGCGTGGCGCCGCAGAACAGCGTCCAGCTCGTCGCCAACGCGACATACATCAGGCAGGTCAGCGCCATCGACACGGCGAATTCGCTGCCGTAGTGCGGCAACGCCAAGGCCCAGCCGGCGAGGGCAACCAGCACGAGCGCGTCGCGGCCGAGGTTCGTGCGATCCAGCAGCCAGGTCATGTCAGTTGATCCACGGCGCGTGGTGCGCGCGCCGGCGCGCGACGCGGACGGTTCGCAGACCGTCTGCAGTCGGCCGGGAACGGCGTTCGATCGTCAGCAAGTCTCCTTCACCGCAGAGGAGCAGAGAGCGCAGAGGTCCGCAGAGGAACACAACACTGCATTCCTCTGCGTTGACTCTGCGTCCTCTGCGCCTCTGCGGTGAAGGAAACTTGACGGCCGCGACGGCACCCAACGGGCCGAACACCGACGCTCGCGCTGTGCATTCGAGTTTCACGTCAGCCGCGCCGGGTGAACAAACCGTTCGGCCGCCACAGCAGCACGGTGATGAACACCGCGTACGACAGCAGCGCCTTCAGCGACGGGTTCGTGAAGTGCATGCCCAGCGCTTCGATCACGCCCAGCGCCAGGCCGCCGACGAGCGCACCGCCCATGCTGCCGAAGCCGCCGAGCGTGATGACGATCAGCGCGGTCACGGTGTAGGGCTCGCCCATCGACGGCGTGATGGTGTACGTCATCGACAGCAGGCAGCCGGCCACGCCCGACAGGCCAAGGCCGACGCCGAACATCAGCGGGTGCAGCCGCTCGGTGTCGATGCCCACCAACTGCGCGCCGGTGGGCGACTGCATCAGCGCACGCACCCCCTTGCCGAGCAGCGTGCGCCGCAGCAGCACGATCAGCGCGGCGGAGAACAACAGCGACAGCAACAGCAGCAGCAGCTTGTTGGCCGCGAACTGCGCGCCGCCGAAGGCCACCGGTTCGGTCAGGTAGTCATAGCCGCGCAGGTCCGCGCCCCAGACCTGCTGCGCAAAGTTCTGCACCAGGAACATCAAGCCGAACGCCACCATCAGGCCGCGCGCCTCGAAGACATCGACGTTCGGGCTCGTCGCCGCGAGGCGCTTGAAGGTCAGGCGGTGGATCAGCATGCCCAAGGCCATCAACAGCCCGAAGCTCACCGGCAGCATCAGCAGCGGGCTGATCCCCCAGGCGCTGTGCGCCATCCAGGTCAGGAAGGCGCCGAGCATCAGGAACTCGCCATGCGCGATGTTGAGGATGCGCATCAGGCCGTACTGCAGATTCAGGCCGAGGCCGACGAGCGCATAGATGCCGCCGGTGATGAGGCCGGAGACGATCAGCTCGAACCACGAGCCGAAGCTCATCGCGCTGCTGTCACACCCACGCCGGCTTGGCGGTGTTCAGCGGCGCGGTGGCGCGCGCCTTCGGCCACACGACTTCGAACTCGCCCTTCTGCCACTGGCTCACCGTGCCCGGGATGCCGACGTTTTCGCTGCCGTCGAACTTGATGTCGCCGACGATCGTCTTGTGCGTCGTGCCGGCCACGTAGTCGCGGATCGCCTTGCGGTCCAGGCCCACCTTCGCCACGGCGTTGCCGAGGATTTCGAGGCCGGCCCAGGCGTGGCCGCTGGCCCATCGATCGGGCTCCTTGGCAGCGCCGAACTTCTTCACGTGCGCGTCGAAATAGGCCTTCGCGCCGGCACTGGTCTTGCCGTTCCACGAACCCATGCCGAGCACGCCCTCGGCGCCGGCCTGCATGACGTTGCGGTAGAGCTGGAACGCCGTGCCGACCGACGCATAGAAAAACTTCGGGTTGAAGCCGATCTCCTTGCTCTGCCGCGACACGAGGATCGTGTCCGGCGGATAGGTCAGGCCGATGAAGGCATCCGGGTTCTTGTCCTTCATGCTGCGCAGCACGGGGGCCAGGTCCTTGACGCCGAGCGGGTAGCTCTTGTCTTCGACCAGCGTGATGCCGCTGCCGGCCAGCGCCACCTTCAGCGCCGCGTAGTTCTCCAAGCCGAACAGGTCATCGACATAGACCACTGCCGCGCTCTTGGCGCCGTTGGCCTTGAGCATGTCCACCAGCGCGTCCATCATCGGCTTGGGCTGCTGCAACAGCAGAAAGAAGTACGGCAGCTTCATCTCGACCAGCCGGCGCGACAGCGCCGTCGGCGCGAGGAACGGATAACCCATGCGGTTGGCCAGCGGTGCGACGGCGAAGTTCGCGTTGCTGCCCCAAGGCGGCAACACCAGATCGACCTTGTCGCTGCCCATCAGCTTCTCGTAGGTGCGCACGCAGGTTTCGATGTCGCTGCGGTCGTCGCTGCTGATCAGCTCGATGGGGCGCTTGGCACCCTTGACGCTGAGGCCACCTGCCGCGTTCACTTGCTCGGCCCAGAGCAGGTAGTTCGGCTCCTGGCTGACCTGCGCGCCGGTGCTCCACGGCCCGGTGCGCGCCATCGCATAGCCGATGCGCACGGGCGCGGCGGCGCTCTGCGCCAGCGCCGGCAGGCCGACTGACGCGGCACCGGCGGCCAGCGCCTGGACAAGCGTGCGGCGGCGCAAGGGAGTCTGAGTCATGGGTTTGTCTCCTCGGTGGTGTGCGCGGATTGTGTGAACGTCACTTCTGCTTCGCTTTGCCCAGCGTGCACACCGGCTTGCCCAGGCGTGCACGCGGCTCGGGACTTTCCCGCAAGCGCGGCCCCGCAGGTCGCATGGCGCTCCCTGCGCTGGCTAAGCTCAGGTCATGGGCGCACGGCCGGACCTGATGAACACCGACGCGGTGGCGGCACCCGAGCGCGCCGCGTTCTGGAGCGACTGGATCGCGCGCCTGTTCCAGGGCCTGCGCTCCGACCAGTACGGCGACGATGCCGACTTCTCCGGCCGCGCCAGCACGCTGCGCGCTGGTGACGTGGTGCTGACGCACCTGGCCGCCACGCGCCACCGCGTGATGCGATCGTCGTTCGATCGCGCGCACCACCGAGATACCCTACCTGAAGATCGTCGCGCCCTGGGTGGGCTGTGCGGGTGTCGAACAGAAAGGCCGCGAGACCTGGGTCACGCCGGGGCAGTGGAGCATCTACGACACGACGGACAGCTACGCCGTGGCCAACCCCGAACGCGTCGAGCACCTGATCGTGATGCTGCCCAAGCGCGCGCTGGCCGAGCGCGGGCTGGCGTCGGGCGGGCTCGATGCATTGATGGCGCGCCGCCTCGGCGGCAGTGGCGGCATCTCGCGCGTGGCGCTGGAGACAATGCGCAATGCGTTCCGCGAGTTGCCGAGCATGCCCGACGCCGCCGCGCGCGGCATCGGCGACGCGATCACGCAACTCGTGCACCTGTCGCTGCTCGACCTGGCCGGCCAGGCCACCGCGCAGACGCAACGCGAGGCGCTGCGCGAACGCATCAAGCAGCATGTGGCACTTCACCTGGCCGACCCCGCTCTGACGGTGGATGCGATCGCGCGCGCACTCAACGTCAGCCGGCGCCAGCTCTACAACGCCTTCGCCGAAGAGGCCGACGGCGTGGCCGGCTACATCCTCGCGCGCCGACTCGAAGCCTGCCGCCGCGTGCTGGCCGACCGCACCAGCGGCCACCGCTCGATCACCGACGTCGCGCTAGGCTTCGGCTTTTCGAACATGGCGCACTTCAGCCGCGTGTTCCGCGCGCATCTGGGGATGGCGCCGAGCGACTATCGCAGAGGGGTCGCGGCGGGTTGAGCGCGCCGGCGAACGGCGCAGCGACTCGACCGCAACCGACGAGGACTGGCGCCCTCAGCCATGAGATGTGTGCGTTGATCGAGGCGAACGTCTTCTGTCGACGGCGGATTCAACCGGTCAACGCAACGGTCTGGCTGAACATCTCAGCCGGCGTCTGGAAGCCGAGCGTCTTTCTCGGCCTCTCGTTCAATTGTCTCGCCATCGCGTTGAGCTTGGCTTGTGAGTAGCTCGAGATGTCGATGCCCTTTGGCAGGTACTGCCTGAGCAGGCCGTTCGTGTTCTCGTTGCTGCCGCGTTGCCAAGGGCTGCGTGGATCACAGAAGTAGACCTGGATGTCGGTGGCAAGCGTGAATCGCTTGTGACCGGCCATCTCCTTGCCTCGATCCCATGTCAGCGACTTGTAGAGCTCCTGAGGCAGCTTGCGAGCGTTCTTGATCAGCGCGTTGACGACCGTCTCGCGTGTCCTTGCCACCCACCTTCACGAGCATGACGTAACGCGTCTGGCGCTCGACCAGCGTTGCGATCTGGCTGTTGTGGCTGCCGAACACCAGGTCTCCTTCCCAGTGACCAGGCACCGCCCGATCCTCGACGGACGCAGGCCGCTCGCTGATCGAGACGGCGCCGACGATCTGCCCGTGAGTTGTCAGTCTTCTGCGTGTGATGCCGAGACCGACGCATGCCGCGCGTGCGCCTCAGGTGCTGCAGCAGCTCCTTCTTCAAGGCGCCACGCGCTTGAATGAACAGGCTGCGGTAGATGGTCTCGTGTGACACGTGATGGCTCTCGTCGCACGGATAAGTATGCTTGAGCCATCCGGCGATCTGTTCTGGCGACCACAGCAGCCGAAGCTTGTCGGTCACGACGCGCGCCAACGCCCGGTTCTCGACCAGCTTGCAGCGCTTGGGACGAAGCGCACGATCCCAAGCGGCGTTGTCCGCCTCGGTGGCTCGATAGTCTCGTTGCGCCGCCATTGCGCTTGATCTCGCGGCTGACTGTCGATGGCGCTCGCCCGAGCTCGCGCAGCAATCGAGCGGATCGATTGGCCTTCCACCACGCCGCGCGAGATCTCCTCTCTCTCGGCCAGCGTCAGCGCCATTGGGCAACGGCGTCCGCTGCGGCGGCCGAATGCCGCCAGTACGCGACCAGAATCCCTTGCACCGATGTGTGCGCTCGATTGAACAGCTGGGCAATCTGGTGAAGCGTCCAGCCTTCCTTCCATCGCTCCCACATCAATGCCTTCTGGCTGTCCGTGTAGTAGGTTCGTGTCCGGTACTTCATCTGCAACACTCCTTCTGCCTGCGCAGTGATCAGTGTGTTGCATCGACCAGTTGAATCCGCCACCCCAAGCAGTCGGCCGCGATCGCTCCAAGCAGACGTTCGCCACCGAGACAATTGCGTTCACGCCCGTGCGACCTGGCTGACCTCCTTGAATCGACGAAAGCAAACAGCCACGCGATGACCTGCAGTGTCTGAGTGCTGGTGGCGCTCTCAGGGTCCGCGCGGTGCTTGCGAGCAGGTACGACGGGCTGGCTCGGTACCGCAGCCCCACGCGTGCACCCAGCGCTCTACCTGCCGCGCGTTGGCTGCGAAGGACCTGCGGTAGAGCGCCGGCCCGTGACGCCGCATCTGCAACGCGATGCGAGCCGCCTCCGGGTGGCCCACATTGGTCAGCGCAGAAAAGGCGGCGTAGGTCTCGTCTCAGTGGTTGTGCTCGTACGCGATCATCGCGGCGTCGAAGGTCTGGGCCGCGTCGGCAGTGCGCGTGGGCTGGGTCGATGCGGTGCAGACCACCAGCGTCAGAACGACGGCGGCATTGCGCAGCGGGTGGGTCCAAACGAACGGCTTACGATTCATGTGGTTCCCCTCGACGGTTTGGCGGTGGCGGGCGGCATCGTCTGGCGGGTCGGCTCCTCGGCCTGCGCCGGAACCGCCTCCTCAAGCAGGGTGCTCAGACCCAGCATGAGGACAGCGCCTGCGCAGGTCACAAAGAGCAGCAGCACTGCGCCGATCGATAACTCGCACTCGCGTTGCATCCGGGCCAAGCGAGAGCGGGCTGGGTTGGGGTTCATGTTGTGGTTTCTCCGAGGTTTCGCGTGCCCAGCGGCGATCGGTTGGCGGCATGGTTGTGACTCGAAGCGACTGCGATAGGCCGGGCTGCGACCGGGCGCCAGCGGTCGTAGACGCTGTGGAAGACGTAGGCGTAGACGGCATAGGCCAGCGTTAGCGCAACGTCGGTCTGCAGCGCCCCCATCCAGGTAAGGTCGCTCATCGCATAGATGACGGGGACACTGACGCCCATGGCGGTGGTTTCGAAGCCGATCGCATGCACGACGCGCAGCCATCGCGGGCGCCCGCTCGCCACGCGCCCGGTAAGCCGAAACTCGACGATGTCGAAGGCCGTGTTGAAGCCCGCCGACCAAGCCATCACCACCCCTGAAAGTGCGGCGACGAGGCCCATCGACTCGCCGGCCCCGGCCCCGGTGGCCCAGCCGAAGAGCGGCGCCACGATGGCCAGGCCGAGGCCTTCGAACCACAGGGTCTGCAGGCCTCGTTCGCGCCAGCTGCGTACGCCGTCGCGCATGGTGCTCACCAGGCTTGTGCGGCGTAGACCGCAACCACCAGCGCGCACACCGGAACGCCGTCGCAACGCGCGCTGGCGATCTCGGTGTGTACTGCGCCAAGCGCCATGCCGCGGTTGCGCTGCATCGTCTCGAGCGTGCTGTGCAGGTCGCGCTCGAGCCGGCCGCGGTCGTGGTCGTGCAGCTCGACGAACAGGCCGTGCCCGCCGTCAGCGCAATGCACCCAGCCGATGCCGGCATGCACGGCATGGCCCGGCCGGTCTTCACGCGTCTGCGACAGCACGCAGTACAGGCGTTGCCCCCAGTGCTGCGGCGGCGTAGTCCAGCGCCGGCGTTCGATCGCGCTGCCCGGCGGGATCACCGACGACAGGCAGATCAGGTTGTAGTTCGCCACGCCGGCATCGAGCAGCGCGGTGTCGAAGGCCGCCAGCTGCGTGGGGCCCTGGCCCACGCCACGCGCGATGGCGATCGGGCCGAAGGGTGCCGGCTCGGGGGCGATACAGGTCGTGGCCTCGGCGTGGGTGTGTCGGCGGTTCATCGGTCGACCCTCGAACCGAACTCACGGCGCCGCATACAACACCTTGGACTTCTCCAGCCGATACGTCCACGGCAGGCCCGCGTTCTTCCAGCCGTTGACCTCGCGGCGGCCCTGGCCGTCGAGGTCGCCTTCGAAGCCGTCGACTACCGAGTGGACACGGCTGTAGCCTTGCGCCTGCAGCAGGTCGGCCGCCTTGGCACTGCGGTCACCGGAACGGCAGATCAACACCAGACGTGCATCCTTGCCCAGACCCTTGGACTGCAGCACCTGGGTCACGTCTTTCACGAACCCCGGGTTCGGGCGCAAGCCGAAGGTGTGGCGCTCTGCATCCCAATCGGTCATCTGGTCGTCGTGTTCACGGTAGGGCACCAGCGCGTCCGCGTTCGCCGGCATGCCCACGTAGGCCGCCTCGGCACGCGAGCGGATGTCGAGGAACACGACCTCGGCCGGCGCGGCTTGCTTCATGGCCCAGGCCTGCCTTGCATTCACGTACAAGGCCGCGCGTGTGTGCTTCTTCATCGGTACGCTGTCGGCAGGCAAAAGCGTGCCTGCGCCCAGGGTCTGTCGCCAGCGCGCCGCAGCAGCAAGGTCCGTCTGCACCACCCCGGGGAAGAGTCTGTCGCCATGCCGCAGCGCCAGCGCCAGCGCCAACTGCGCGCGTGAGTCGCCAGCGGCGGCGGCGCGCTGCAGGTGGCCGACGGCCGCGCGGTCGTCCAGCTCAGCAAAGGCCGCCTGGGCCTGGTCCCAGTCGTTGGCGTGAGCCGGGATCGCCAACCAGGCGGCCTGCGTCAGCAGGCAAGCCAGCGTCCAATGCCGCGCAAGTCGGCTGCGATGGGGGTCGTTCATGTGATGCGCTCCTGTGTGTGGCTGCAAGGCGCCGGGGCCTGTCGCCGCCGCATCCCTTGAGGGCTCGTGCAGGCGGCTTGTGTGGCGCCGGTACTTGTAGAAACGGAAAGGCCGCGCAGAAACGGTCACGCCGTCACTGCGTCTCCCGGTAGGTGGCGAAGGCGGGGCCTTCACCTTCATCTCGCAGTGGCTCGGCCCTTCTGCATGTGGGGCATGATTTGGCCGCGAGGGCCGTGCCGTCCTTAGCCGTCCATAAGCGTTCAAAAAGTGCGCGCCGCTGGCGCCGCGCGTGACTTGTTTTCGCTACATTGCCCCAATGGACCCGCTGGGCGACACGGCCGCGACGCTTCGACTCGGCGAGTTCGAGATCGACCGAAACAGCCACACCCTGCGCAACCAGGGTCGTGCGGTTCCTCTGGGCGCCAGGGCGCTCGACCTCCTGTGGGCGCTGGTCGCTGCTCGTGGGCAGTTGGTCACCAAGGACGAGTTGCTTAAGCAGGCCTGGCCAGGTCTCGTTGTCGAGGAGGCCAACGTCCAGGTACAATCTCGGCGCTGCGCAAGGTGTTGGGGCCCGACGCCATCGCCACGGTGCCCAGCCTCGGCTACCGCCTGGCGTTGCCGATCACCGAAGGCGGCACCGGGCCGGTACGCCACAACCTAGGCTCCGAGCGCACGCCGTTCATCGGGCGTTCCGCCGCACTGGCGGAGGCCCAGGCCCGGCTGACCAACGGCGTGCTGCTGACGTTGATCGGCATCGGTGGCAGCGGCAAGACGCGGCTCGCGCGTCGGCTGGCCGAACTTCAGCTGGACCGCTTTGACGACGGCGTGTGGTGGATCGACCTCGCGCCGCTGGACCGCGCCGAGCAGTTGGTGCCTGCGGTGGCGCAGACCGTCGGCTGCCCGATGACCGGAAAGGAGGCACCTTTGGTCGCGTTGGCGCGGGCGTTGCGGGCGAGGCGCATGCTGTTGGTGCTGGACAACTGCGAACACCTTGTGGACGCGGCCTGCGCGATGCTTGATCCGCTGCTCGATGCCGCGCCCGGCCTGCGCGTCGTTGCCACGTCGCGCGAGGCGCTGGGCCTGCGCGGCGAGATGATCCTGCCGGTCAAGCCGCTAGAGACGCCGCCGCCGGACGCCACGCCGGTGCAGGTGTGGCGATCTGAGGCTGCCCGCCTCTTCCTCCAGGCTGCGGAGCTCGCATGCCCAAGCCTGGCATTCGCCGACGACGCGGCACTGACGTTGGCCGCGATCTGCCGCCAGCTCGATGGCATCCCGCTGGCACTGGAACTCGCCGCTGCACAGCTGCAGGTGGTCGGCCCGGAGCAGTTGCTTGCGGCCCTGCAGCA
>CAWFCX010000035.1:0-88877 GCA_963814385.1 uncultured beta proteobacterium | reverse complement strand
TCAGCGCGTTGATCGCCTTCTCGTTCTTGATGCGCGAGACCTTGTACTGCGGCATCTGCTCGGGCAGGTCGCGGTAGACGCCGCCGGGGCGGAAGTAGGCGGCGTGCATGCGCGCACCCGACACCGCCTCGTACATGTCGAAGATGTCTTCGCGCTCGCGGAAGCAGTAGATGAGGATGTTCATCGCACCGCAATCGAGGCCGTGCGCGCCGAGCCAGAGCAGGTGGTTCAGGATGCGCGTGAGCTCGGCGAACATCACGCGGATGTACTGCGCGCGCTCGGGCACGTCGACGCCCAGCAGGCGCTCGATCGCCAGGCAGTAGGCATGCTCGTTGGCCATCATCGACACGTAGTCGAGGCGGTCCATGTAGGGCAGGCTCTGGATGTAGGTCTTGCTCTCGGCGAGCTTCTCGGTGGCGCGGTGCAGCAGGCCGATGTGCGGGTCGGCGCGCTGGATCACCTCGCCGTCGAGCTCGAGCACGAGGCGCAGCACGCCGTGCGCGGCCGGGTGCTGCGGGCCGAAGTTCAGCGTGTAGTTCTTGATCTCGGCCATGGCTCAGTGCAGCCCGCCGTAGTTGTCTTCGCGCACGATGCGCGGCATGATCTCGCGCGGCTCGATCGTCACCGGCTGGTAGATCACGCGCTTCTGCTCGGCGTCGTAGCGCATCTCGACATGGCCCGTGGTCGGGAAGTCCTTGCGCATCGGGTGGCCGATGAAGCCGTAGTCGGTGAGGATGCGGCGCAGGTCGGCGTGGCCTTCGAAGAGGATGCCGTAGAGGTCGAAGGCTTCGCGCTCGAACCAGTTGGCGGCGCTCCAGACGTCGGTGAGCGAAGCCACCAGCGGCAGGTCGTCGTCGGGGCAGAACACCTTCAGGCGCACGCGCCAGTTCTTCGACACCGACAGCAGGTGCGAGACGACGACGAAAGCGCGGGCCTTCGTGCGGCGGGTCCTTCCAGCTCGACATGTCCATGCCGCACAGGTCGATCAGCTGCTCGAAGGCCAGCGTCGGGTCGTCGCGCAGTTGCAGCGCCACGGCAAGGTAGTCGGCCGCCTTGACGTGAACGGTGATCTCGCCGCGATCGCGCACGAGCTTGCTGATCTTCGGGCCGAGCGCCGCTTCGAGCGCCGCCTGAAGCTGATCCAGTTGGCGTCATCTGTGTTCTGGATCGCGCGTCATCGGGCGATGGTGTTCTCGCGGCGGATCTTCGCCTGCAGTTGCAGCACGCCGTACAGCAGCGCCTCGGCCGTCGGCGGGCAGCCGGGCACGTACACGTCCACCGGCACGATGCGGTCGCAGCCGCGCACCACCGAGTAGCTGTAGTGGTAGTAGCCGCCGCCGTTGGCGCACGAGCCCATGCTGATCACCCAGCGCGGCTCGGCCATCTGGTCGTAGACCTTGCGCAAGGCCGGCGCCATCTTGTTGCACAGCGTGCCGGCGACGATCATCAGGTCGCTCTGCCGCGGGCTGGGGCGGAACAGCATGCCGAAGCGGTCGATGTCGTAGCGCGCGGCGCCGGCGTGCATCATCTCGACGGCGCAGCAGGCCAGGCCGAAGGTCATCGGCCACAGCGAGCCGGTCTTCGACCAGTTGACGACGGCGTCGACCGTCGTCGTGACGACGCCTTCCTTGAGGATGCCTTCGATGCCCATGTGCTGCCTCGTACGCTCATTCCCAGTCGAGGGCGCCCTTCTTCCACTCGTAGACGAAGCCGACGACGAGGATGCCCAGGAAAACCATCATGGCCCAGAAGCCTGTCGGGCCGATCTCCTTGAGCGACACCGCCCAGGGGAAGAGGAAGGCGATTTCGAGGTCGAACAGGATGAAGAGGATCGCCACCAGGTAGTAGCGCACGTCGAACTTCATGCGCGCGTCTTCGAAGGCCTCGAAGCCGCATTCGTAGGGGCTGTTCTTCTCGGCGTCGGGCCGGTTCGGGCCGAAGATGAAGCCGATGACCTGCGGCGCCACGCCGACCGCCACGCCGACGAGGATGAACAGGATGACGGGCAGGTACTGTTGCAGGTCCATCGTCGTCGGCTAGTCGCTGAGCGGTTGCGGCGAGCCCGTGCTCGGTGTTGTTGTGTTCCTGGTGCCGACGGCGAGACTCGAACTCGCACAGCTTTCGCCACTACCCCCTCAAGATAGCGTGTCTACCAATTTCACCACGTCGGCGTCCTGAATCATTCTGGACTGCTGCTCGGATGGCGTGAGGATGGCGCTCCGAACAGCTTTGAATTCTATGCGGAAAGACTCAGGGTTTCTGAGGGGCGGACGCTGCGGGTTGCGTTGGCGCAGATGCCGAGGCCGCAGGCGCAGACGCCGGCGGTCGGCGCCGTGGGGATCTGCGCGACCGGCGGCGCCGATGCGGCGCCGCGGCGCGCTGGCCGCGCCCGCGCGCTCGAACACGCTCGTGCCTTCGGGCCGCTGCGACGACAGCCGGCGGTGCCGAAGTAGGCCAGCCCCAGCGTGCAGGCAAAGAACACGGCGGCACAGAACGACGTCGAGCGCGACAGGAAGTTGGCGCTGCCGGAGGCGCCGAACAGGCTGCCCGACGCGCCGCTGCCGAAGGACGCGCCCATGTCGGCGCCCTTGCCGTGTTGCACGAGCACCAGGCCGATCATCGCGATGGCCGAGATGATCTGCACCGCCAGAACGAGGTTCCAACAAGATCTGCATAGTGATCTTGTGTCGAAGGGATGTCAGTGCCGCGGCGCGACAGATGGCGACGAAGTCGGCCGCCTTCAACGAAGCGCCGCCGACCAGGCCGCCGTCGATGTCGGGTTGCGCGAACAGCTGGCGGCGTTGTCGGGCTTGACGCTGCCGCCGTAGAGGATCTTCATCTGCGCCGCGCGCGGCGTGGCTGCGGCGAGTTGCGCGCGCAGCAGCGCGTGCACCGCCTGCGCCTGCTCGGGCGTGGCCGTCTTGCCGGTGCCGATGGCCCACACCGGCTCGTAGGCCACGACCATCTCGCCGGCGCAATGCGCGAGCGTGTGGATCACGGCCGAGAGCTGGCGCTTGACGACGGCTTCGGTCTCGTCCGGCCTCGCGCTGCGCCAGCGTTTCGCCGACGCAGACGATCGGCGTGATGCCGCGCGCGAGCGCGGCCTTGGCCTTGTCGGCCACCAGCTGATCGCTCTCGGCGTGGTACTGCGCGGCGCTCGCTGTGGCCGACGATGGCGTAGCGGCAGCCGAACTCGTGCAGCATCGCGGCCGACACCTCGCCGGTGTAGGCGCCCTGCTCGTGCGCCGAACAGTCCTGCGCGCCCCAGCGGATGTCGGTGCCGGCGAGCGCGACCGCCGTCTCGGACAGGTAGGGGAACGGCACGCACACCGCGACGTCGGCGACGAACGGCCGTGCGCCCGCGATGCCGGCGAGCAGCTCGGCGTTGGCCGGCATGGCTGCCGTACATCTTCCAGTTGCCGACGATGAGTTTCTTCTCATGGTCATGATCTTCCAGTCCAGAACGATCTTGCCGACATGCGTGCTCGACTCCATCAGCGCATGCGCCTCGGCGGCCTGCGCGGCGGGGAACACCTGGTGGATCACCGGCTTGATGCGGCCGGCTTCGAGCAGCGGCCACACCTGTTCGCGCAACGCGCGCGCGAGCTGCGCCTTGTAGTCGATCGAGCGCGCACGCAGCGTCGAGCCGGTGATGGACAGGCGCTTGCGCAGCACGACGCCGGTGTCGATCTCGCTCTTCGTGCCGCCCTGCACCGCGATGATCGCCAGCCGGCCGTCGTTGGCCAGGCACTTGCACTTCGCGCGCCACGTAGTCGCCGGCCACCATGTCGAGCACGACATCGACGCCGCGGCCTGTCGGTGATGCGCGTCACCTCGGCCACGAAATCCTGCGTCTTGTAGTTCATCGCATGGTCGGCGCCGAGCGCGATGCAGGCCGCGCACTTGTCGTCGCTGCCGGCGGTGACGATGACCTTCGCACCCAGCGCCTTGGCCAGCTGGATCGCCGTGACGCCGATGCCGCTCGAGCCGCCCTGCACCAGCAGCCACTCGCCGGCCTTCAAGCCAGCGATGTGAAAGACGTTCTGCCAGACGGTGAAGAAGGTCTCGGGCAGGCTCGCCGCTTCGATGTCGGACAGGCCGCGCGGCACCGGCAGCGTCTGCGCCGTCGGCGCCACGCACAGCTCGGCATAGCCGCCGCCGGCCACCAGCGCGCAGACGCGGTCGCCGACGCTTGAACCGCAGCCATCGCCGGTCGCCGCCGACGATCGTGCCCGCGACTTCCAGCCCCGGCAGGTCCGACACGCCCGGCGGCATCGGGTACAGCCCTTTGCGCTGCAGCACATCGGGCCGGTTGACGCCCGACGCGGCCACGCGGATCAGCACCTCGCCCGGCCCGGCGACCGGGTCGGGTCGGGTGGTCTGCTGCAGCACCTCGGGGGCGCCGAAGCGGCTGATCTCGATCGCGCGCATCGCGGCTGTCGATGCCTACTCGGGTTGACGTCGTGCGTGTCGGTCGCCGCGTGCGTCGCGGCTTCGCCTCGGCGCGCCGCCCTGCTCCGCCGCGCGGCGGACGGTCGCCTCGGTTGTCACGGCGCGGACCGCGATCGCGATCACCGCCCCGGCCACCGCGATCGCGGTCACCGAAGTCGCGGCGCGGACGCTCTTCCTCGACATAGCCTTCCGGCTTGTCGAGCAGCGCCTTCAGCGACAGCTTGATGCGGCCCTTCTCGTCGGTCTCCAGCACCTTGACCTTGACGATCTGGCCTTCCTTCAAGAAGTCCTCGACACGCTCGACGCGCTGGTGCGCGATCTGGCTGATGTGCAGCAGGCCGTCCTTGCCCGGCAGGATCTGCACGAGCGCGCCGAAGTCGAGGATCTTGGTGATCGGGCCTTCGTAGATCTGGCCCGGCATCGCCTTCGGCGGTGATGTCTTCGATGCGCTTGCGTGCAAACGCCGCCTTGTCGGTGTCGGTGCGCGCGATCGTGATCGTGCCGTCTTCGCCGATGTCGATCGTGCAGCCGGTCTCTTCGGTCAGCGCGCGGATCACCGAGCCGCCCTTGCCGATGACGTCGCGGATCTTCTCCGGGTTGATCTTCATCGTGTACAGGCGCGGCGCGAACACGCTGACTTCGGTCTTCGCACCGCCCACCGCCTCCTGCATCTTGCCCAGGATGTGCATGCGCGCTTCCTTGGCCTGATCCAGAGCGACCTTCATGATCTCCTTGGTGATGCCCTGGATCTTGATGTCCATCTGCAGCGCGGTCACGCCGCCGGTGGTGCCGGCGACCTTGAAGTCCATGTCGCCGAGGTGATCTTCGTCGCCGAGGATGTCGGTCAGCACGGCGAAGCGGTTGCCGTCCTTGATCAGGCCCATCGCGATGCCGGCGACGTGCGCCTTCATCGGCACGCCGGCGTCCATCATCGCCAGGCAGCCGCCGCAGACCGAGGCCATCGACGACGAGCCGTTGCGACTCGGTGATCTCGCTGACGACGCGCATCGAGTACGGGAACTCTTCCTTTGTCGGCAGCATCGCCACCAGCGCGCGCTTGGCCAGACGGCCGTGGCCGATTTCGCGGCGCTTCGGCGAGCCGACGCGGCCGGTTTCGCCGGTGGCGAACGGCGGCATGTTGTAGTGCAGCATGAAGCGCTCTTCGTACTCGCCGGCCAGCGCGTCGATGCGCTGCGCGTCGCGGTCGGTGCCGAGCGTGGCCACCACCACCGCCTGCGTCTCGCCGCGCGTGAACAGCGCCGAGCCGTGGGTGCGCGGCAGGATGCCGGTGCGGATCTCGATCGGGCGCACGGTGCGCGTGTCGCGGCCGTCGATGCGCGGCTCGCCGGCGAGGATCTGGCCGCGGACGATCTTGGCTTCCATGTCGAACAGCAGGCCTTCGACCTTGACCTTGTCGAACTCGACGCCGTCGGCCTTGAGCGCGGCCATCGTCTCGGCATACGCCGCGCGGCAGGCTTGCGTGCGCGCCTGCTTGCTGCGGATCTGGTAGGCCGCGTTGATCTTGTCTTGGGCCAGACCCGTCACCTTGGCGATGAAGGGTTCGTCCTTGGCCGGGGCGGCCCATTGCCACTCGGGCTTGCCGGCGTCGCGCACCAGCTCGTTGATCGCAGCGATCGCGATGTTGCCCTGCTCGTGGCCGAAGACCACGCCGCCGAGCATGATCTCTTCCGACAGTTGCTGCGCTTCGGACTCGACCATCAGCACGGCCGCTTGCGTGCCGGCAACGATCAGGTCCAACTGGCTGGTGGCCAGCTCGGTCTTGCCGGGGTTGAGCACGTACTCGCCGTTGATGTAGCCGACGCGCGCGGCGCCGATCGGGCCGTTGAACGGGATGCCGGAAATCGACAGCGCGGCGCTGGTGCCGATGAGTGCGGCGATGTCGGCCTGCACTTCCGGGTTCAGGCGACAGCACGTGGATCACGACCTGGACTTCGTTGAAGAATCCATCCGGGAACAGCGGGCGGATCGGGCGGTCGATCAGGCGCGAGGTCAGCGTCTCGAGCTCGCTCGGCCGGCCTTCGCGCTTGAAGAAGCTGCCCGGGATCTTGCCGGCGGCATAGGTCTTCTCGATGTAATCGACGGTCAGCGGAAAGAAGTCTTGACCCGACTTGGCCTCGGTGCGCGCGACGACCGTCGCCAGCACGACGGTGCCTTCGATATCGACGAGAACAGCGCCAGTCGATTGGCGGGCGATCTCGCCCGTCTCCAACGTGACCTTGTGCTGGCCCCACTGGAAGCTCTTCGTGACCTTGTTGAACATGCTCATGGTCTCTCCTGTTTATCTAGCGATGGAGGAGAAGCGAGCCGTCGGCGGGATGCCATTCCAGTGGCGCTCTTTGAAAAAGCGGCGTTGGAATGACATGAGCAGCGCGTCGGGCTGGCGGACTCCGATGAACGACAACGGGGCAGCGATGGCTGCCCCGAGCGTCGTCTTACTTGCGCAAACCCAGCTTCTGGATCAGCGCGGTGTAGCGGTCAGCGTCCTTGTCTTTCAGATAAGACAGCAGGCGCTTGCGCTGGTTGACCATCTTCAACAGGCCGCGCCGGCCATGGTGGTCCTTGGCGTGGGTCTTGAAGTGGGGGGTGAGTTCGTTGATGCGTGCGGTGAGCAGCGCCACTTGAACTTCGGGGCTGCCGGTATCGGCGGCGCCACGGGCGTTGGCCTTGACGACGTCGGCCGTTTGAGCGGTGGTAAGCGACATGGTGGACGCGATTTCCTGAGTTCGTGGAAACCGCCCAGGTGCCCACATTGCATGGGCGATCACTGTCTGCGGTTTCCGGTTTTGACTTGCGGTCACGGGTGAAACCGACCCATGCCGTGCTGGCGCCTTCTTGCGAAAGCCGGCGGATTATAGGCGCAGAGCGCGTGCCAGCCTGGCCAGCCCGTTGGCAAGCCGCTCCGGGTCGCGTGACGCGAAGCACCAGCGCAGCCAGCCTTGCGCTTCGTCACCGAAGGCCACGCCGGGGGCCAGGCCCAGGCCGTGCTCGGCGACCAAGTGCTTGGCAAAGGCCAGCGAATCGTCGCTTCCGTGTGGCATCGGGCCAGGCACGCGGAAAAAGGCGTACATGCCGCCGAGAGGGCTGGCCAATTGCACGTTGGGTAGACGTTGCAGGCCGTGGACCAGCGTGTCGCGGCAAGCTTGCATGCGTTGGGCCAGCGCAGGAACCGTCGTTGGCGCCGATTGCAGCCCGGCAAGGCCCGCGCGCTGCACGAAGACCGGCGCACAGGAGGTGTTGAACTCGATCAGCTTGCCGATCGCGTCGAGGTGACCGTTCGGCAAGACCATCCAGCCAAGCCGCCAGCCGGTCATCAGGAAGGACTTCGAGAAGCTGTGGACGACGATAAGGCGGTCGTCGGCCTCGGCGATGTCGAGGAAGCTCGGCGCGGTGGCGCCTTCGCCGAACCACAGACGCTCATAGACCTCATCGGCCACGATCCACGTGCCGGTACGGCGGCAGTGTTCCAGGATGGCCTGCTGCTCATTTCGCGTCAGCGTCCAACCCGTTGGGTTGTTCGGCGCATTGACGACCAGCATGCGCGTGGCCGGCGTCACGGTGTCGAGCAGCTTCTGCAGATCGAGCGTCCAGGCCCCGTCGCGCGGCACGAGCGACACGCGCTTCACGGTCGCGCCCATGATCGCCGGCTGCGCTGTCAAGTTAGGCCACACAGGCACCACGGCGACCACTTCATCGCCCTGCCCCACAAGCATCTGCGTGGCCAGCATCAGCGCCGAGACGCCGGACGAGGTGACTGCGATGCGATCGACCGACACCGGCCGGTGCAAAGCACTCGTGTACGCGGCCAGCGCCTCGCGCAATTCGATCAGGCCGAGGTTGTGCGCGTAGAAGGTTTCGCCGCGCGCCAGCGATTGCGCCGCCGCATCGCGCACCGCATCCGGCGTGACCTCGTCGCTCTCGCCGAACCAGAACGCAAGCACGTCGTCGCGACCCAGGCCGGCATTGGCGACTTCGCGGATGCGCGACGCGGGCAAGGTGTGGATCGACGCTCTCATCAATCGACTCTGACAATCTTGCAACTCGTCGACATCTCGACCTCGCTGGCCTCGAAGCGCCGCACGGTGCGAAAGCCGAAGCCCGAGCCTTCGACATCGTGCTTGACGCCCGGCGCGCCGACTCGGTCCATCACGCTGACGACGACCGGCTGCTGCAGCTGATGGTCGCTCGCTCGCATCGTCGCGGTGTGAAAACCGCCGAGATGCTTTGCATCGAAGCGCGCGCCCGACAAGGCTCGCGCCACCGCGCCCGCTTCGGTACTGCCCGCGCGCTCGACGGCCGCAGCCAACATCTCGACGAGCGCCTGCATGCGCAGGTGCACGTAGTCATCGCGCGGCTCGGCAAAGCGCTTGCGAAAGCCCGCGTAAAACGCGTCCGACGCCGCTCCACCAACGTTCGGATGCCACTCGGCCACAGCAAAGACCGCACCGACGCCAGCCTCCCCAATCGCCGCCGGCGCGCCGAGCGCGTTGCCGTAGAACGTATAGAACTTCAGAGCGGCGCTGACCTCGCGCGAGGCTTTCACGAGCAGCGTCAGGTCATTGCCCCAATTGCCGGTGAGAACGGCCTGCGCGCCGCTGGCCTGGATCTTCGACGCGTAGGGCAAAAAGTCTTTGATCCGTCCGAGTGGATGCAGCTCCTCGCCAACGATCTCGATGTCGGGCCGCTTGGCCGCCAGCATCGCCCGCGCCTGCTTCAGCACATGCTGGCCAAAGCTGTAGTCCTGTCCGATCAGATAAACCTTCTTCAGCGAGGCGTCGGCGCGCAGCACTTCAACCAGCGCCGCCAAGCGCATGTCGGCATGCGCGTCGAAGCGGAAGTGCCAGGGGCTGCAACGCTCGTTGGTCAGCGTCGGATCGACCGCCGAGTAGTTCAGCAGCAGCGCACGCCGCTGCGGCTCGCGCTCGTTGTGCTTGTCCAGCGCCTCGATCAACGCCGCGGCGGCGGCCGAGCTGTTGCCCTGCGCGATGAAGCCGATGCCCTGATCAATCGCTGCGCGCAGCAGCGACAGCGCCTTCTCGGTGTTGCCTTCGCTGTCAAAGCGCACGATCTCCAACCGGCGTTGGGCGCTGCCGAGCTTCACACCACCGCGCTCATTGACCCGCTCCGTCGCCCACAACAGGTTGCGAAACACCGCTTCGCCCGCATTTGCAAACGGGCCGGACAAGCCTTCGAGCAGCGCAATGCGCAGCGGCGCCGAGGAGGTTTGCGCGCGCGCGCCAACGCAAACAGCGGCCGTTGCCACGGCCAGAGCGCGGCGGCGATTCAGTCGAAATTGATGCATGTCAAGCAGCGGGTCTTGAAAACAAAAAAGCCGCTCCAAATTTCAGCGGCACGAGAGTCACAACGACGCTCACCACCATTCTAGGAGTTCACCATGTTCCTCATTCCTGTTGCTCGTCCTGCTTCCGATCTGTCGCGGTCGATCGATCGCTTGTTGGACAACGCGTTCAACGGCGAGCCGGCGCTGCGCAGCCCCTCGCTCGACGTGGCCGAGACAGAAGGCGGCTACTCCGTGGCAATCGATCTGCCCGGCGTGGCCAAAGATGATGTCAAGATCACGATCGACGGCCGCCGCGTCAGTGTCAGCGCGCAGACGCAGCGCGAAGAAGCCAAGAAGGACGGCGAGCGAGTCATCTACCGCGAACGCTCGGCGTCGAGCTTTGCCCGCAGCTTCACGCTGCCCGAAGAAGTCGATCAGGACGCGTCGCAGGCCAAGCTCGACAGCGGCGTGTTGTCGCTGACGCTGGCGAAGAAGCGCGCCGCGGCTGCACGTCACCTCACGATCAATTGATCGAATCGATCTGATCGAGCGCCCAGCGCGGCCTCACCTCGAACGTGAGGTCGCGCTGTACTTGCGTGCGCCCGGCCTGCACGCGCATCGCCGCGGCCAGCGCGATCATTGCGCCGTTGTCGCTGCACAGATGCAGCTCCGGGTAGTGCACTTGCGCGCGCAGCTTGGCGCAGGCGGTGTTCAGTTGCTCGCGCAGCCGGGTGTTGGCGCCGACCCCACCGGCAACGACGAGTCGCGACAAACCAGTGTCGCGCAGCGCACGCAGCGACTTCTTCACCAGCACCTCGACGATCGCTGCCTCGGTGGCTGCGGCCAGATCGGCGCGCCACGACGCAGCGGGCATGCCGGCCTCGCACTTGCGTACCTGCGTCAGTACCGCAGTCTTCAAGCCGGCAAAAGAAAAATCGAGATCACCGCTGTGCAGGAGCGGGCGCGGCAGAGCAAACGCCGATGCATTGCCCTGCCGCGCCAGCCGTGCAAGCGCCGGCCCGCCAGGGTATCCCAGGCCCAGCAGCTTGGCGCTCTTGTCGAATGCTTCGCCGGCGGCATCGTCGATCGTCTCGCCAAGCAGCTCGTAGTCTCCAACCGCTTGCGCGCGCATGAGTTGCGTGTGGCCGCCGGAGACGAGCAAGGCGACGAACGGAAAGCGAGGCGGCTCGATCGACAAGAACGGCGACAGCAGATGCCCTTCGAGGTGATGCACGCCAACAAGCGGACGATCCAGCGCGGCAGCGAGCGATGCGGCTAAGCCTGCGCCGACGAGCAACGCGCCGGCAAGGCCAGGTCCGCGCGTATAGGCGACGACATCGATCTGATCGAGGGTGCATCCCGCTTGCTGCATGACCTGCCGCGCCAGCGGCAGCAAGCGCCGGATGTGATCGCGCGACGCCAGCTCAGGCACCACGCCGCCAAAGGCTCCGTGCATTTCGGCCTGACTGTGCAAAGCATGCGCGAGCAGGTCGGGTGTGTCGTCGCCCACGGCCTGCACCAGTGCGACGCCGGTCTCGTCGCACGACGACTCGATGCCGAGAACCTTCATGCGGCGGTTACAGATAGGCAACGCAAGCTGTGAACTTCACCACAGCGCTTGCAAACCGACACACGTGCACATCAGAACAAACCCTGGGAATCCTCGTAAGTCCTTGGTCGGCGTCATCGGTCGAATGTAACCTCCGGCTCAAGGAGTCCCGAGGCTCTGCCGCAGTGAGCGGCTGATCCGATCGAACATGAAGCAATACAAGCTGGCTGCGTGGCCTGAACTGCCTGTGACGTACCACCGCACGGTGTACCGCCGCATGCTCAGCGACCTTTCGCACCGCTACATCAGCCTGTCCGGCCTGGTGCTCTCCAGCGGCGGCACCAAGCCCGAGGTCCGACAGTTCCTGCAGATGCTCGACGGCATGGGCGTGCTGGTCGATCGCGAAGACGAGACGGATTCGTTCTTCGACACGACGATTCGCCCGATGGGCGACTGGCTGCGCACCGTGTTCGGTGCCGACCACAAACTCTGATCCCTCGCGTAGGTCTGCAAGGCCGCTCGGCCTCAGTGTTTTTCTTTCGCGTGGTTGATCGAGTACTTCGGGATTTCGATCGTCACGTCCTGGTTCGACACGATCGCCTGGCATGACAGGCGCGACGTCGGCTCCAGCCCCCAGGCGCGGTCGAGCAGGTCTTCTTCGCTCTCGTCCATCTCGCCGAGCGACTTGAAGCCTTCGCGCACGATGACGTGGCAGGTGGTGCAGGCACAGCTCATCTCGCAGGCGTGCTCGATCTGTATGCCGTGCTCGAGCATCGCTTCGCACAAGGACGTGCCGGACGACGCTTCGATCGATTTGCCTTCGGGCGCGTACTCGGCGTGAGGGAGGATGCGAATGATCGGCATCAGATGTCTTCCACGCTTCGGCCGGCAAGCGCAGCGCGGATGCCGCGATTCATGCGCATCGCAGCGAAGTTCTCGGTGCCATCGGCCAGGGCCTTGACGGCGTCGTCGATGGCGTGATGGTTGTCACCTCGGGCGATGTCCTCGGTGCTCGACACCAACGCGGCGATGGCTTCACGTTCTGCGGCTGACAGCAAGTCGCCATCGGCGGCCAGCGCGGACCGCGTGGCCAGCACCATGCGCTCGGCCTCGACCCGGGCTTCGCGCAGCGCGCGCGCTGAGGCATCGACCTCGGCCGCGCCGAAGCCTTCCTTCAACATGCGCGCGATGTCGTCGTCGGCCAGGCCGTAGCTCGGCTTGACGCTGACTTTCGCTTCGACGCCGCTGGTCAGCTCGCGTGCGGACACCGCGAGCAGGCCGTCGGCATCGACCTCGAAGGTGACGCGGATGCGCGCCGCGCCGGCCACCATCGGCGGGATGCCGCGCAGCTCGAAGCGCGCGAGCGACCGGCAGTCCGCCACCAGTTCGCGCTCGCCTTGCAAGACGTGCAGAGCCAACGCGGTTTGGCCGTCCTTGAAAGTGGTGAAGTCCTGCGCCTTGGCCACGGGGATCGTGCTGTTGCGCTCGACGATGCGCTCGACCAGGCCACCCATCGTTTCCAAACCGAGCGACAGCGGGATGACGTCGAGCAGCAGGAGTTCGCCGTCACGCGCGTTGCCCGCGAGTGCGTTGGCCTGGATCGCGGCGCCAACCGCGACCACTTCGTCGGGATTGAGGTTGATCAGCGGCTCACGACCAAAGAGTTCACCAACCGCCGTGCGCACCGCTGGCATGCGCGTCGAGCCGCCCACCATCACAACACCTTGCACGTCGGCGCGGATCACATCGCCGTCGCGCAGGACGCGCTTGACGGCAGCGAGCGTGCGGTCGATCAGAGGCTTGCACAGCGCGTCGAGTTGCGTGCGGGTGACGATCTGTGAGACAGCGCCGCTGTTGAGCGTCACCGTCTGCGCATCGCTCAGCGCTTCCTTGGACGCGCGTGCAGCAACCAGAAGCGCGCGATTTTCGTGCGGCGTGTTCGCACTGCGCCCCGACTGTGCAAGTGCCCAATCGGCCAAGGCTGCATCGAAGTCATCGCCACCCAGCGCCGCATCGCCGCCAGTGGCCACGACTTCGAACACACCCTGCGTCAATCGCAGCAGCGAGATGTCGAAGGTGCCACCGCCCAGGTCATAGACCGCGTACAGGCCCTCAGATGCGTTGTCCAAACCATAGGCCACCGCAGCGGCGGTCGGTTCGTTGATCAGGCGCAGCACGTTCAGGCCGGCGAGCTTGGCGGCGTCTTTCGTTGCTTGGCGCTGCGCGTCGTCGAAGTAGGCCGGCACGGTGATCACGGCTCCGAACAGGTCATCAGTGTCGAAACTGTCTTCGGCGCGCTGGCGCAATGCAGCGAGGATTTCGGCCGAGACCTCGACCGGCGTCTTCACACCATCGCGCGTCTCGATCGCCACCATGCCCGGCTTGTCGACGAAGCGGTACGGCAGGCGCTCGCGCCCGGCCACGTCGGCCAGGGCGCGGCCCATCAATCGCTTGGCGGAGACAACGGTGTTCAGCGGATCTTCGGCGAGCGCTTCGAGGGCCTGCTGTCCGATCTGCCGGCGACCCCCTTCGAGATAGCGCACGGCCGAGGGCAGGATCGCGCGGCCCTGCGCGTCGGGCAAGCACTCGGAGACGCCGTTGCGCACCGCAGCGACGAGCGAATGCGTCGTGCCCAAGTCAATGCCGACCACGAAACGCCGCGTGTGCGGGTCGGGCGACTGACCGGGTTCGGAGATTTGCAGCAGGGCCATCAGTTGTCGACCAATTCGAGCCGTTGGGCGAGATCCTTGCGGAACTTCTGGATGAACATCAGCGCACGCACACGCTTGGCCGCGGCGGCCGGCGTCTGCTCGCCATCCAGCAGGCGCGCGACCTGGTACAACAGTTCGCTTTCGGTGCGGCGCACCTCAACGTCGAGCGCCGCCAGCGCGTCAGCGTCCTTGCGCGCATCGTCGAGCGCCTCGCGCCACGCCATCTGCTGCGTCAGAAAGGCCGCCGGCATCGCCGTGTTGCGCTCCGCATCGATCGGCGCGCCGCGCAGCTCACAGAGATAGCCCGCACGCGACAGCGGCTCGCGCAGGCGCCGGTAGGCCTCGTTGATGCGCACCGACCATTGCATCGCCATGCGCTGCGCCGCAGCGCCTTCGGCGGCGAACTTGTCGGGGTGTGCAGAGGCCTGCAGCCTTCGCCAGCGGTCGTCGAGGTCGGCACGGTCGAGCGCGAACTGCTCGGGCAATCCGAACAGCACGAAATCGTTGTCCGTGAGGTTCACGACAAGGCTTTCGACATGAACACCGACAAGCCGTTGTCGGGGTAGCCGCCAAATGCGCCGCGGCGTGTGTAGCCGCAGCGCTCATACAAACGCACCGCTTCGCGCTGGTCGCTGCCGGTTTCGAGCAGCGCGAGCGCAACCCCCTGCTCTTTCAACGACGCTTCGAGCGTCTGCAGCAGCCGCTCGCCGATGCGCTGACCGCGCACGGCCGGATCGACGTACATGCGCTTGACCTCACCATAGTGACGACCGGCAGTGCCGGCGTCACCCGGCATGCAGCGCACGGCGCCCGTGCCGACGATCGTCTCGCCCTGCCGCGCCACGAAGAGACTCACCTCTGGCGCGAGCAACTCGCGCGCCGAGAGGATGTGATTGGCTTCGGGTTCGTAGAGCTCGCCGAGATAACGATCGAGTGCACTCAACAGCGCGACGACCTGCGGATGATCGGCGCGTTCTCGTTGAATCTCGACTCTGGCGTTCACACCCGGAACGACTCACCGCAGCCGCAGCGGTCCTTCTCGCGCGGGTTGTGGAACTTGAAGCCTTCGTTGAGCCCTTCGCGCACGAAGTCGAGTTCGGTGCCGTCGATGTAGGGCAGGCTTTTCGGATCGACCAGCACCTTGACGCCATGGCCCTCGAAGACGATGTCTTCCGGCGCCACGTCGTCGGCGTACTCGAGCTTGTAGGCCAGACCCGAGCAGCCGGTGGTCTTGACGCCCAGGCGCACGCCGACGCCCTTGCCGCGGCGCGACAAATAGCGTGTGACGTGGCGCGCGGCAGCTTCAGTGAGCGTGACTGGCATGTTTGGTCTTGTAGTCTTCGACAGCGGCCTTGATCGCATCCTCGGCCAGGATCGAGCAGTGGATTTTCACCGGCGGCAGCGCCAACTCCTGCGCGATGCGGTCGTTCTTGATCGTCAGCGCTTCGTCGAGCGACTTGCCCTTGACCCATTCGGTGACGAGCGAGCTCGACGCGATCGCCGAGCCGCAGCCGTAGGTCTTGAAGCGCGCATCTTCGATCAGCCCCGTCACCGGGTTGACCTTGATCTGCAGTTTCATCACGTCGCCGCAGGCTGGCGCGCCGACCATGCCGGTGCCCACCGTCTCGTCGCCCTTGTCGAAGGAGCCGACGTTGCGCGGGTTTTCGTAGTGCTCGATGACTTTGTCGCTGTAGGCCATGGTGATGTCCTTAATGTGCTGTCCACTGGATCGTCGAGATGTCGATGCCGTCCTTGTACATCTCCCACAAGGGCGACAGGTCTCGCAACTTGGTCACCTGCGCGCGAATCAGACTCGCCGCATGGTCGATTTCTTCGATGGTCGAGAAGCGGCCGATCGTCATGCGCAGGCTTGAGTGCGCCAACTCGTCGCTGCGGCCGAGGGCGCGCAGCACATAGCTCGGCTCCAGACTCGCGCTCGTGCAGGCCGAACCGGAAGACACCGCGATGCCTTTGCAGCCCATGATCAGCGACTCGCCTTCGACGAAGTTGAAGCTCATGTTCAGGTTGTGTGGCACGCGCTTCTCGAGGTGTCCGTTGACGAAAACCTGCTCGACGTCGGCGAGGCCGCGCAGCAGCCGCTGCTGCAGGCCGCGGATGCGTTCGCCTTCAACACCCATCTCTTCACGCGCAATGCGAAACGCCTCGCCCATGCCGACGCACTGGTGCGTGGGCAGCGTGCCGCTGCGCATGCCGCGCTCGTGACCACCACCGTGCATCTGCGCTTCGATGCGCACGCGCGGCTTGCGCCGCACGTACAGCGCGCCGATGCCCTTTGGGCCATAGGTCTTGTGCGAGGCCAGGCTCATCAGATCGACCGGCAGCGCCGCCAGATCGATCTGCACCTTGCCGGTGGCCTGCGCCGCATCGACGTGAAAGACGATGCCGCGCTCGCGGCAGATCGCACCCAGCGCGGCAATGTCCTGGATGACGCCGATCTCGTTGTTGACCAGCATCACCGCGGCCAGGATCGTGTCGGGCCGCAGGGCTTCCTTGAAGCGGTTCAGGTCGACCAGCCCGTCTTCCTGAACGTCAAGGTACGTGACTTCGAAGCCCTGGCGCTCCAGCTCGCGCATCGTGTCGAGCACCGCCTTGTGCTCGGTCTTCACGGTGACGAGGTGCTTGCCCTTGGTCTTGTAGAACTGCGCCGCGCCCTTCAACGCCAGGTTGATGCTCTCGGTGGCGCCCGAGGTCCAGATGATCTCGCGTGGGTCTGCGCCCACGAGCGCCGCCACCTGCTCACGCGCCTTCTCGACTGCCGCCTCGGCTTCCCAGCCCCAGGCATGCGAGCGCGACGCCGGGTTGCCGAAATGCTCGCGCAACCACGGCACCATCGCATCGACCACGCGCGGATCGCAGGGCGTGGTGGCGCTGTAGTCGAGGTAGATCGGGAAGTGGGGCGTCATGTCCATCGCGAACAACTCTTCTGGTTTACTTGGCAAACGTGGCGCCGAGCGCGAACACTGAATTCGGGCCGGTCACACGGATCGGCTTGACCACCGGCACCGACGAGATCGCGCGCTTCATCGGCGCCTGCTCAGACACCGACACACCCTTGGCGATCTGCTCGTCGACCAGCTTCTTCAGCGTCACCGAGCTCAGGAAATCGATCATCTTGTGGTTCAACGCGGTCCACAGGTCGTGCGTCATGCACTTGCCGGTGTCGTCGCCCATGCAGTGTTCCTTGCCGCCGCAGCCGGTGGCGTCGAGCGGCTCATCGACAGCCAGGATGATGTCTGCCACGGTGATTTCGGCCGAGTCGCGGCCGAGCGAATAACCGCCGCCGGGGCCACGGGTGCTCTCCACCAGTTCGTGGCGTCGCAGCTTGCCGAACAACTGTTCCAGGTACGACAGCGAAATCTGCTGGCGCTGGCTGATCGCCGCCAAGGCGACCGGCCCATTGGTGGAGCGAAGGCCGAGATCGATCATCGCGGTCACGGCAAAACGGCCTTTGGTGGTCAAGCGCATGGGGGGAACTCCTTGTGGGGGTTGTGCTATCCCGAGCAGATTGCTCAAGTTTAGCGGAAGCCGACTGATTCGGTCGGATACCGGTCAGGAAGTTCCCAGGCGCGCCGCAAGGTTTTTGACCCAGGCGTCGCTGGCCGACTCGACCATGTCGAGAACCTGCTCGAAACCCGCCGCGCCGCCGACGTACGGGTCGGGCACCTCGACGGCAGCGAACAAGCGAACTTCTGCGCGGGAGCTGCCGTCGGGCGCCAGACGCTGCAAGTCGGCCAGGTTGTCTTCGTCCATCGCCAGGATGAGGTCGAAGCGGTGGAAATCACCCTCCGCCACCTGTCGGCCGCGCAGCGCCGACAGGTCGTAGCCCCGCTTGGCGGCGTGGCACTGCGAGCGAGAGTCGGGCGGGCTGCCGATGTGCCAGTTCCCGGTGCCCGCGGAATCGACCACGACATGTTCCGCCAGCCCAGCCGCTTCGAGCTTCGCGCGCAGCACGGCCTCGGCCGTCGGGGAGCGGCAGATGTTGCCCAGGCAAACCATGAGCACTTTCATGGTTTGCCCGTCATCGGGATGACGTTGCTGTCATGAGATGCAGCGCCGAACGCCTGCTCGCGGAGCAACGCCAACTGGTCGCGCACGCGCGCCGCCTGCTCGAACTCAAGATTCTTGGCATGTTCGAGCATCTGCTTTTCGAGCTGCTTGATGCGCTTGCTCAAATCCTTCTCGTCGAACGCGCCAACTTCGGCCGCCAGCTGCGCCTTGGCCAGATCCTCCTTTGCTGTCTTGTCGGAGACCACACCGTCGATCATCTCGCGCACCTGCTTGACGACGCTGCGCGGCGTGATGCCGTGCTCGGTGTTGAACGCCACCTGCTTGATCCGCCGGCGGTCGGTCTCATCGATCGCCCTTCGCATCGAATCGGTGATCCGGTCGGCATAGAGGATCGCCCGGCCGCTGATGTGTCGCGCCGCGCGTCCGATGGTCTGAATCAGCGAGCGCTCGGCGCGCAGGAAGCCTTCCTTGTCGGCGTCGAGGATCGCCACCAGCGACACCTCGGGAATGTCCAACCCCTCGCGCAGCAGGTTGATGCCGACCAGCACGTCGAACACACCCAGCCGCAAGTCGCGAATGATCTCAACGCGCTCGACGGTATCGATGTCACTGTGCAGGTAACGCACCTTGACGCCGTTGTCGGTGAGGTAGTCGGTGAGCTGCTCGGCCATGCGCTTGGTCAGCGTCGTGATCAGCACGCGCTCGCCGACCTTCGCGCGCTCATGGATCTCCTGCAGCACATCGTCCACCTGGTGCGTGGCGGGCCGCACCTCCACCACCGGGTCGATCAGACCCGTCGGCCGCACCACCTGCTCGACGACCTGCCCCGCATGGCGCTGCTCGTAGTCGGCCGGCGTCGCCGAGACGAAGACCACCTGGCGCATCCGCTTCTCGAACTCCTCGAACTTCAGCGGCCGGTTGTCAAGCGCGCTCGGCAGTCGAAAGCCGTATTCGACGAGCGTGCTCTTCCTCGCCCGGTCGCCGTTGTACATGCCACCGAACTGGCCGATCAGCACATGGCTTTCGTCCAGGAACATCAGCGCATCTTTCGGCATGTAGTCGACCATCGTCGATGGCGGTTCACCCGGCGCGGCGCCCGACAGATGGCGCGTGTAGTTCTCGATGCCCTTGCAGTGGCCGACCTCGTTCATCATTTCCAGATCGAAACGCGTGCGCTGCTCCAGGCGTTGCGCCTCGACCAGCTTGCCGGCCTTGACGAACTCGTCGACACGCTCGCGCAACTCGGCCTTGATCGTCTCCACGGCGGCAAGCACGCGGTCGCGCGGCGTCACGTAGTGGCTCGACGGGTAGATGACGAAGCGCGGCACCTTCTGCCGGATGCGGCCGGTCAGCGGGTCGAGCAGCGACAGGCTCTCGATCTCGTCGTCGAAGAGCTCGATGCGGATCGCGAGCTCGCTGTGCTCGGCCGGAAAGATGTCGATCACGTCGCCGCGCACGCGAAAACCGCCGCGCGAGAAGTCGGTCTCGTTGCGCGTGTACTGCATGCGGATCAGCTGCTGAATCACGTCGCGTTGGCCGATCTTGTCGCCAGTCCGGACGATGAAGCGCATCTGCGCGTAGTCCTCCGGCTTGCCGATGCCGTAGATCGCGCTCACCGACGCGACGATGATCGTGTCGCGGCGTTCGAGCACGCTCTTCGTCGCCGACAGGCGCATCTGCTCGATGTGCTCGTTGATCGCGCTGTCCTTCTCGATGAACAGGTCGCGCTGCGGCACATAGGCCTCGGGCTGGTAATAGTCGTAGTAGCTGACGAAATACTCGACCGCGTTCTTCGGAAAGAACTCGCGGAACTCGCTGTAGAGCTGCGCCGCCAGCGTCTTGTTCGGTGCGAAGACGATTGCCGGCCGGCCGAGGCGGGCGATGACGTTGGCCATCGTGAAAGTCTTGCCCGAGCCGGTGACGCCGAGCAGCGTCTGAAAGGTCAGGCCATCGTTGATGCCTTCGACCAGTTTGTCGATCGCCTGCGGCTGGTCGCCGGCCGGCGGGTACGGCATGAACAACTGAAACGGCGAGTCGGGGAAGCTGATGAACTCGCCGGCCGGCTCGGCAACGGCAACGGCGGGCATCGGCTCAGGACGATTCGGCATCGGCATACGACAAAGTGGCTCTTAAAATCACTCGAACCCGTCAGCGTACTCCAAGGTTCGACGGCCCTCCTCCCACTACTGCCAACGCACTGTCATGAGCCTGTTCACGAACGTCGAAATGGCCCCGCGCGACCCGATCCTGGGTCTGAACGAACAGTTCGGCAGTGACCCGAATCCGAACAAGGTCAACCTCGGCGTCGGCGTGTACTACGACGAAAACGGCAAGCTGCCGTTGCTGAAGTGCGTGATGGCCGCCGAACAGGCGATGGCGGAAGCGGCCAAGCCGCGCGGCTATCTGCCGATCGACGGCATCGCCGCCTACGACGCTGCCGTGCAGAGCCTGGTCTTCGGCGCCGACAGCGATTTGGTGAAGTCCAAGCGCGTGGCCACCGTGCAAGCCATCGGCGGCACCGGCGGCCTGAAGGTCGGCGCGGACTTCCTCAAACAAGTCAATGGATCAGCGCAAGTGCTGATCAGCGCGCCGAGCTGGGAGAACCACCGCGCGTTGTTCACGCGCGCCGGGTTCGACGTCGGCGAGTACCCCTACTACGACGCCAAGACGCGCGGCATCGACTTCGCCGCGATGCGCAGCGCCTTGCAGGCCGTGCCCGCCGGCACGATCGTCGTGCTGCACGCCTGCTGCCACAACCCGACCGGGGTGGACCTGACGCTGGCGCAGTGGGACGAGGTCATCGCCATCGTCAAGGCGCGCAACCTCGTGCCCTTCCTCGACATGGCGTACCAGGGCTTCGGCCAGGGCATTGCCGAAGACGGTGCAGCCGTGGCCAAGTTCGTGGCCAGCGGCGTCGATCTGTTCGTCGCGACCTCGTTCTCGAAGAGCTTCTCGCTTTACGGCGAGCGCGTCGGTGCGCTGTCGGTGGTCTGCAAGAGCGCCGAAGAAGCGTCTCGCGTGCTGTCGCAGTTGAAGATCGTCATCCGCACCAACTACTCCAACCCGCCGACGCATGGCGCGCAGATCGTCGCCACCGTGCTGGCCACGCCGGCCCTGCGTGCGCAGTGGGAGGAAGAGCTGGCGGGCATGCGCGTGCGCATCAAGGCCATGCGCACGGCACTCGTCGAAAAGCTCGCCGATGCCGGCGTCAAGCAGGACATGGGCTTTATCGCCCGCCAGCAAGGCATGTTCAGCTACTCGGGCCTGAACGCATCGCAGATGCAGCGCCTGCGCAGCGAGTTCGGCATCTATGGCGTCGATTCGGGCCGCATCTGCGTGGCCGCGTTGAACGCCAAGAACATCGATGCCGTGGTCGCGGCGATCGCCAAAGTCGCCTGAACGCTCGCGGCCCGGCGTAAGTCTCAGGACAGACGCGCCAAAAAAGCCACGGGTCGGGTAGGTGTTTCTGCGCTAGTGGGCCTCCGAAGGGTGCTGCACGATTGTTGCAATGCAACATCCGGTGCACACTCCGGTCATGCTCTATCAGCTCTACGAAACCCAACGCGCCCTGCTCTCGCCCTTCTCCGAGTTCGCCAGCGCCTCGTCCAAGCTCTACAACCACCCGCTGTCGCCGTTCGCGCATGCGCCGATGTCGCAGCGCGTTTCGGCCGGTTTCGACCTGCTGCACCGGCTGGCCAAAGAGTACGAAAAGCCCGCGTTCGGAATCACAAGCGCCTCGGTCAACGGCGTTGACGTGGCGGTTCAGGAGCAGGTGGCGATCGAAAAGCCCTTCTGCCGGATGCTGCGCTTCAAGCGTTTCACCGACAACCCGAAAGCGCTCGACCAGATGAAGCTGCAGCCCCCGGTGCTCGTCGTCGCACCGCTGTCGGGCCACCACTCCACGCTGCTGCGCGACACGGTGAAGAACCTGCTGCAACACCACAAGGTGTTCATCACCGACTGGACCGACGCCCGCATGGTCCCAGCCGACGTCGGCCCGTTTCACCTCGACGACTACGTGGCCTACATCGAAGAATTCATCCGCCACATCGGCCCCGAGGTCAACGTGATCTCCGTGTGCCAGCCGACGGTGCCGGTTCTCGCTGCCGTGTCGCTGATGGCCAGCCGAGGCGAGTTCACGCCGCGCACGCTGACGATGATGGGCGGGCCAATCGACGCCCGCAAATCGCCCACCGCCGTCAACAACCTGGCGATGAACAAGAGCCACGAATGGTTCGAGCACAACGTGATCTACCGCGTGCCGCCGAACTTCCCGGGCGCAACCCGCCGTGTGTACCCCGGCTTCATGCAGCACAGCGGCTTCGTGGCCATGAATCCGGACCGCCACATGTCCTCGCACTACGACTACTTCCTCGACCTGGTGCGTGGTGACGATGACAGCGCCGAAGGCCACCGCCAGTTCTACGACGAGTACAACGCGGTGCTCGACATGCCGGCCGAGTACTACCTCGACACCATCAAGGTCGTGTTCCAGGACTTCGCCCTCGTCAACGGCACCTGGCATGTGAATGATCAACTCGTCAAACCGCAGGACATCAAAACCAGCGCGCTGCTGACCATCGAAGGCGAGCTCGACGACATCTCCGGTGCCGGCCAGACCCGCGCCGCGCACGACCTGTGCACCGGCGTGCCGAAGTCGCGCCAGTTCCACTACGACGCCGTCGGCGCCGGACACTACGGCATCTTCTCCGGCCGTCGCTGGCGCGAGCAGGTCTATCCGACGGTGCGTGAGTTCATTGCAAAGCACGGCAGCGGGCCCATGCCGAAAACCGCCAAGGCAGCCACGACCGCCACCACGGCGAAGGCGGCCAAGAAGCCGGTCGCGAAAACACGCCGCCGATAATCGGCGCGTGAGCGCCCCATCACTCGCTGACTCCCTGGCCGAGCGCATCGACGCCGCACTGCCGCAGACGCAGTGCACGCGCTGTAGTTTTCCCGACTGCCGCTCGTATGCGCAGGCCGTCGCGAGTGGCCAAGCGAACATCAACCAGTGCCCGCCGGGCGGCGCCGAGGGCATTGTGCGGCTGGCAGCAATCACCGGCCAGCGTGTCATCGCGCTGAACCCGACGCACGGCGCCGAAGGCCCGCGCAAGTTGATGTTCATCGACGAAGACTGGTGCATCGGCTGCACGCTGTGCATCAAGGCCTGCCCGGTGGATTGCATCGTCGGCGCACCCAAGCTCATGCACACCATCATCGAAGACCTGTGCACCGGCTGCGAGCTGTGCCTGCCAGCGTGTCCGGTGGACTGCATCGCAGTGGTTGACGCGACGCCGGGACGCAGTGGCTGGGAGGCGTGGAGCGAAGACGATGCCGATCGTGCGCGCTCGCGCTACGCTGCGCACCGCGAGCGAACACAATCCGATGCGCGCGAGAACGATGCGCGCCTGGCCGCAAAAGCAAAACACAAGCTCGCGGATTTGGCGGCGTCCAGCACGATCACCGACACTGCGGCGCTCGAACGCAAGCGGGTAGCGATCGAAGCGGCGATGGCCCGCGCGCGTGCAAAGGCGCCGACATGAAGCCGCAAGACATCGAATCCCTCTTCGCCACGCTGCGTGAAGCCAATCCGCAGCCGGCCTCGGAACTCGAGTACAGCAGCGTCTTCGAACTCGTCGCCGCCGTGTTGCTGTCGGCGCAGGCCACCGACGTCGGCGTCAACAAGGCGACGAAGCGCCTGTTCGCCATCGCGCCGACGCCGCAGAAGATGCTCGCCCTCGGCGTGCCCGGCATCGAAGCGCACATCAGGACGATCGGCCTGTACCGCAACAAGGCGAAGAATCTGCACGAGACCTGCCGCATCCTGATCGAGCAGCATGATGGCCAGGTGCCGCGCTCGCGGGAAGCCCTGGAAGCGCTTCCCGGTGTCGGCCGCAAGACCGCCAACGTCGTGCTCAACGTCGCCTTCGGCGAACCGACGATGGCCGTGGACACGCACATCTTTCGCGTCGGCAACCGCACCGGCTTGGCGCCGGGCAAGACGCCATACGACGTCGAGATGAAGCTGATGCAGGCCGTGCCCGAGCCGTACCGTATCGACGCGCACCATTGGCTGATCCTGCACGGCCGGTATGTGTGCGTGGCGCGCAAGCCGCTGTGCTGGCAGTGCCGCGTCGCGCCGCAATGCGCGTTCGAGCCGAAGACGTCGGCGCCGTGATGCGCTGGCTGCTCGCACTGCTGATCGCGTTCGGATCGTCGGCAGCACACGCCGAGGTACGCGTCACCGACGACGCCGGCCACAGCGTCGTGCTCGCCGCACCCGCGAAGCGAGTCGTCAGCCTCGGCCCTCACCTGACCGAACTCGCCTACGCGGCCGGCGGCGGCGACACATTGGTCGGTGTCATCCGCTACAGCGACTTCCCCGAAGCCGCGAAGAAACTGGCGATCGTCGGCGACGCGCATGCGATCGACTTCGAACGCATCACCCAACTCAAGCCCGACCTCGTGCTGGTCTGGGGCAGCGGCCTGAACGAGCGCCACAAGGCGCGCCTGCGATCGCTCGGCCTCGCGGTGTACGAGAACGAGATCCGCCAGGCGCAAGGCATCGCCGACACGTTGCGCCGCCTGGGCACGCTGCTCGGCCGCGTCGACACCGCCGAAGCCGCGGCGCGCCGCTTCGAGACGCAGTGGCAGGCCCTCGCCGAGCGCCATCGCGGCAAAGCTGCCTCGCAGCCGGTGCGCGTGTTCTGGCAGCTCTGGCACGAACCGCTGATGACGATCAATCACGAACACCTGATCAGCGAAGCGATGCGCCTGTGCGGCGGCGTCAACGTCTTCGCCAACCTGCCGCTGCTCACGCCCGCTGTGAGTTGGGAAGCCGCCGTCGCTACCGACCCCCAACTGATCGCCACCTCGGGCCGCCAGCAAGATGTCGCGCGTGACTTCGCACTGTGGCGACGCTTTGCGAAGGTCAGCGCGGTCAAGCAGCAGCGCTATGTGTCGATCGACGGCGACCTGATCGGCCGCATGGGACCGCGGTTCGTCGAAGGGGCGGGTCTGTTGTGCGAGGCGATCGATCGGGCACGGTCGGCGCGTTGACTCGCGAAAAGTCGCGCTCAGTCCGCAATCCAAACCCCACCCGACGCCCGCCACCCGCATTCATAGACGCGCGCCAGCAGGTCGACATGCAACAGGTCAGCCGCCACGCCCTGCTCGCACACGCCCTCCGGCAGCAAGGCCAGCACATGCGTGGCAACGCGCGCGATCCAGTTGATATCGTGTGCGGAGATCACGAGCGCCTGATCGCGCGGCAGTGACGCCGACAGCCAGCGCGCCACCAGCGACTGATGCGCCGGGTCCTGAAATGCCACCGGCTCATCGAGCAGCAGCAGCGGTGCGCCTTGCAGCATGCATTGCGCCAAGGCCACACGCTGGCGCTCGCCGCCGGAAAGTTCGAGCACGGGGCGATAGGCGAGCGCATCGAGATCGAGTGCAGCGAGCGTCGCACGTGCATCATGGCGCTGGCGCACGACGCTGAGTTCGAGCAGTCGCGCGACAGTGATCGGGAAGCGATCGACGGCCTGTTGCGGCATGAAGGCGCGTAGCGCCGCGGCGTCGATGGCCGGCCAATCGCGTTGCGGCCGGCCTTGCCACTGCACCTCGCCACGTTGTGCAACGCCGACTTCACCGACGCCGGCCAGCGCGCGCAACAACGAACTTTTGCCGGCAGCGTTGCGGCCGATCACGCACCAGCGCTGGCCGGGCTCGATCCGCCAGTCGAGATCGCGCACGAGATCGCGGCCGGCAGCGGCCAGTGTCAGTGCGCGGGTTTCAAGCAAAACACTCATCGCCCGCCCCGCGCCAGGAACCACACGAACACCGGCGCGCCGACGAGTGCCATGACCGCGCCCACCGGCAGCTCGATCGGCAGCGCCACGGTGCGCGACAGCAGATCGGCCGCGACGAGCAATGCCGCGCCACCGAGCGGCGCCAGCAGCGCCAGATCGCGCGTGCGCTGCACGCCGGCCAGGCGCAGCGCGTGCGGCACGACGAGGCCGACAAATCCGATCGCACCGGCGCTGGCCACCGCCAGCGCGGCAGCCAGCGAGGCACCGAGCAGCAGTTCGAAGCGCAAGCGCTTGACCGGCTCGCCGAGCAGGTGCGCCGCGACGCTGCCGAGCAGCAGGCGATCGAGCGCGCGCTCGCGCCAGACGAACCAGGCCGTGAACATGATCGCGGCGAGCAGACTCACGCCCGCGTCGTCGGCGCCCGACAGATCACCGACAAGCCAGAAGATCGCACCTCGCAATCGCTGATCGGGCGTCAGCACGAGCAGCAGTGAAGCCATCGCGCCGAACAGCGCGGCCAGCATCGCGCCGGCGAGGATGAGGCGCGGCGACGCGTCGTCGGTCGTCGCCAGCGCGCGCCGCGCCAGCCAGAGCAGCAGCGCGCCGGCAGCGAGTGCGCCGGCCGCGGCGCCGATCGTCATCGCCATGCCGAGCATCAGCGCGAGCAGTGCGCCCACCGCCGCACCACCCGAGGTTCCGAGCACATACGGATCGGCCAGCGGGTTGCGCAGCAGCGACTGCATCGCCAGACCCGACAGTGCGAGCAGCGCGCCGACGCCGGCCGCTGCGGCCACGCGTGGCGCACGCAGCGTGCGGATCATGTCGACGTCGAAGCCTGCACTGCCCAGCGCCAATGCCGCCGCCAGCACGAGCAGCGTCGCCAGCGCCAGGCCGAGGGCCAGGGCAGCGAGGCGGGCACCGGTCAGCGGCATGGCGTCATGCTCAGCGCATCGTGCCCTGCAAGGACACGAGGAAGGCGCGCGGCGGCGCGGTGTAGCCGAGCACCTCGGGCCGCTTCTCGCCGAAGGCGTTGTCGAGCTTCACCGCCACGCGCCACTGCGGCGTCAGAGCGCGCGACGCGCTGACGTGGAATGTCGAGCGCGACGGGTTGTCGGCATCGGCAAATGTCACCGGGTCGGTGTCGAGCCGCTTGCCGGTGTGGCGCAGCGCGGTCATGAGCTGCCAGCCGACGACGCGCGTGCTGTAGTTCAACGCCAGCGATTGTTTGGCGCGGCGCTTCAGCGGCTGGTCGGTGCTGGCGTCGCGCGGGTCCTGCAGCGTCAGATCGGCACCGAGCACGCCGTCGGCATCGAAAGGCACGGGCCACTGCGCCATCAGCTCCAGGCCATGGTTCTTGGCGCGCGCGATGTTCAGCGGATTCACGAACGGTGAAACGGGCAAGGGCACGAAAGCGATGCGGTCGCGCTGACGCTGCGCGAACAGGCCAGCGCGCAGCAGCGCCGCGCCTTCGGACCATTGCAGCGCCACCTCGGCCTGCCTCGAGCGCTCGGGCCGCAGCGTCGTCGCCGGATTGGCGTACTGCTGGTCGAGGAACGACGGCGCCGAAAACCCGCTGGCCCATTGCGCGCTCCACTTCAGCGCCGTCGTCCACTGCCACGCCGCGGCGACGAGGCCGGTGGTGGCGCGGCCGAAGTCGCTGCTGTCGTCGCTGCGCAGCGCGGCCTGCGTCTGCCAGCCGGCGAACGGCCGGCCGAGCCAGGCGGCGCGCACGCTGTCGGTGCTGCGCGTGCGCGCGGGCGTGGTGCTGTCGCCGAAGCGTTCGCGGCGCGTTTCGATGCCGAACTGCAGGTCGTGCTGCGGGTTCAGTGCATGGCCGAGCTGCAGGCCAGCCGATGCGCACGCGGTTGTCGCCGCGGGGCGCAAAGCCGGTCGGGTCGTGGAAGTGTTCGCGCGTCTGGCCGAGCTCGATCGTTGCCGTGGTCTGCGCGTCGAGTGCATGGCGGCTCTTCAGGCCGGCCGCTTCGACGCGCGTGGTCAGCACATCGTCGAGGCCGGGCGTGAAACCGTCGTACTCGCTGCGCGTGCGGCCGGCGAGCAGGTTCACTTCCGTGCGATGGCCTTCGGCCCAGCGCTGTTCAAGGCGCGCACTGCCGCCAAGCTGGCGCGCCGCATCGCGGTCGGCGTTCGCACCCGGATCGACGCTGGCGTCGCGCGCTGAGTAGCCGTCGGTGCGCTGGGCCGACAGCGAGGCCGACAGCTGCGTGCCGCTACCGAACTTCGTGCCACCGGCCACGGAGGCCTGCTGCGTACCTTGCGTGCCGAGCGCGACGCTCGCCTGTATCGCGTCGGCGCGGCGCGTGACGATCTGCACCACGCCGCCGACGGCCTGCGCGCCGTACAGCGACGACAGGTTGCCGCGCACGATCTCGATGCGTTCGATCTGGTCGAGCGGCAAGTGCTGCCATGACGCGGTGCCGAAATCGGCGCGCACGAGAGGAACGCCGTCGACCAGCACCAGCGTCTGCCGGCTGTCGGCGCCGCGCAGGAAGAGCGAGGTCTGCGAACCGAGCGGGCCGGTCTGGGCGACGTCGATCGACGTCAGCAGGCGCATCAGGCCGGGCAGGTCGCTGGCCTGCGTGGCCTCGATCTCGGTGCGCGTGATGACGCGTGTGGAAGGCAGCGCATCGGGCAGTGGCTGCTCGGCGCGCGCCGCGGTGATGACGATACGGGTCGAAGGTGAAGTGGATTCGGTTTGTGCGTGCGTGAACGAGGCAATGCACAGCAGCGCTGCCAGAGCGCCAGGGTTGCGGAAAAGCATGATGGTTGAAACGGTCCGGTCGAGGTGCGCGCCGGCTTCCCCGCCAACACACACGTATGGCACGGCTTCTTGCGAAACCGCGCCCCCTGCTGGCCGGTATCCGGGCTGGCGCAGGCAACCCGTGTGGCCTTCCCAGAGCGATTGCGTCGCTCCAGTGGCCGGTGAACACGAGCGGGAGGTCGTGAGACCTCCGTGCGCTTACCGTTGCGGGGGCAGCTCGGGTTGGCGTTGCTGCGTGGCAGCGTCACTTCCCGATTCCCGTTTACCCCAAGCCGCCGAGATCGGCGGCCCGGGCACCAACGTCGCAGATGGTATCAGCGCGAATCGCTCGGCGCTTTATGATCGGCTGCACACAACGCGCCGCACAATTTTCATGGCCACGCTGCAAGACCTCGCCACGCGCATCGACCGCCTGCTGCTGCGGCACGAAGAGCTGTCACGCACCAACAAATTGCTGCTCGATCAGGTCGCAGCTCTGGCTGGTGAGCGCGACAGCCTCAAGTCGCGCCTCGGCGCGGCGCGCACGCGCATCGACACGCTGCTCGAACGCCTGCCTGCAACCGATGGCGACAAGGAAGCATGAAACAACCCCTAGCTCACTTCGTTCGCGTCCTCCGAGGGGAGCTTCTTTGCCTTGGGACGGCCAGGCGACAAAGAGCATGAAACAAATGGAAGTCACCATCCTCGGCCAGAGCTACATCTTGTCGTGCCCCGAGGGCGGCGAAGCGTCGCTGCTGTCCGCCGTGGCGCTGGTGGACAACGAAATGAGCGCAATCCGCGACGCCGGAAAAGTCAAGGCGCGCGAGCGCATGGCGGTGCTGGCGGCGTTGAATCTGGCGTACCAACTCGCCGATCGGCCGACCCCCGCGCAGCCCGCGAAGGCCTCCGCACCGGCAGCGCCGCACAACGCCGCCGATGATGTGCAGATCGACACACTGATTGCGCGTGTTGACGCTGCGATCGGTGGCGACGGCTTGCTCCTGTAGTGCTAGAGTCAAACCGTCCACTGCGTTCGCGCGGGTTTTTATTTCCTTGAACCGATGCTCTTTGAGCTAGGGCTTGGAACATCGCAGGGTGGGTGTGATCGTCTCGCGTCAGATGAACCCGAAGCCCTGCTGACCTCGCCCACCTGAACTTCACCTGGGTTCAGGAATGCGGCCCGCGGGATGCAGTGGACACCTTCTGAATCGGCCCACGCCCGGAGCAGCTTCGCTGCTCCCCCTCAAGGGGGCACCGCTGGCGGACCGGCGGAGCCGGTCCGCGGCGGTTGCTTGGACAATGCACTTCGTTGCTGCGAGTTTGCAGCTTGCTGGAGGGGAGCACATGGCGTACTGGCTGATGAAGAGCGAGCCTGCGGACGTGTCGGTCGATGACCTGGCCGCCATGCCGAAGAAGACCGTCGCCTGGTACGGCGTGCGCAATTACCAGGCGCGCAACTTCATGCGCGACGAGATGAAGGCCGGCGACGGCGTGCTGTTCTATCACTCGTCGTGCCCCGAGCCCGGCATCGCAGGCCTGGCCGAAGTAGCCTCGAATGCTTACCCGGATGCGACGCAGTTCGACAAGAAGAGCAAGTACTTCGACGCGAAGTCCACACGCGAGGAGCCACGCTGGATGAACGTCGATGTCAAGCTGGTCAGGAAGACGCGCCTGCTCTCGCTCGACGAGATGCGCGCCACGCCCGCGTTGGCGGCCATGCGCACTCTGCAGCGCGGCAACCGGCTGTCGATCACGCCGGTGACGGCGGCCGAGTGGCGTGCCGTTGTGGCACTGCTGGGCTAGGGTCTGTTCACACTACGCAAGCGGGATGTGTTGCCACGAGAAATGGCGCCAGCTAGGCGCAAAACGAAGCCGGGTTGCACACCCGGTGAGGCTTTGCAACGACGCGGGCGCCACTTCTCGTGGCAACAACCCGTACGGGAAAGGGGCTGTCAGGACGCACGGCGGCGTTTCACTCCTAGTGAAGGCATTGAGCCTTCACGTCGTCGCGCGCCTCGCCCTGCGCCCTGACAGCCCCTTTCGCAACCGCCCGCGTAGTGTGAACAGGCCCTAGCCATCGACCCCCTCTTCATCGCCGAGTTGCTGCTCATGGGCACGGTCACCGGCTTTCTGGCCGGCCTGCTCGGCATTGGCGGCGGCATGATCCAGGTGCCGTTCCTGACCACGATGCTGGCGCACCGCGGCGTGGCCGGCGAGCTGTCAATCAAGATGGCGATCGCCACCGCGATGGCCACCATCGTCTTCACGTCGCTGGCCAGCGTGCGAGCGCACCACCAGCGCGGCGCCGTGCGCTGGGACATCGTGCGCGCGATGTCGCCAGGCATCCTGGCCGGTGGGCTCGTTGCGGGTGCCGGCATGTTCGCGCTGGTCAAGGGCCCGGCGCTTGGGGTGGTCTTCGCGCTGTTCGTCGGCTACTCGGCGACGCAGATGCTGGTCAAGCGCAAGCCGCGCGCTTCGCGGGTATTGCCGCCGCCTTGGGGGCAGGTGGCCGTCGGCAGTGGCATCGGGCTGTTGTCGGGGCTGGTCGGCGCCGGAGGTGCGTTCATGACGGTGCCTTTCATGACTTGGTGCAACGTGCCGCTGCACGGCGCCGTCGGCACGGCGGCAGCGCTGGGCTTTCCGATTGCGCTGGCCAGCACGCTCGGCTACGTGATAGGCGGCTGGTCGCTGCCGCCGTCGATTCCCGGCGCGGTCGGCTACCTCTACCTGCCCGCCCTGGCCATCGTCGCCGCAGCCAGCGTGACGATGGCGCCGCTGGGCGCGCGCGCGGCGCATGCGATGGATGTGCAGGCCTTTCGCCGCGTGTTCGCCGTGCTGCTGTACGGCGTGGCGGGGTACATGGCCTGGCGCGCGTTCGCCTGACCACTCCATAGCGGTTTCATGGATGCGCGGGCGGGCCGCGAGCGCTACCGTGTGCCCATGAATGCAAGCTCAACCCTCCGCCGTCTCGCCTGCTGCGTGCTCGCCGCGTTTGCAATGAACGACATCGCCATTGCAGCCGACTACCCTGCCCCGCAGTCCGCCACCTGGATCGCGCGCGATTTCAAGTTCAACACCGGCGAGGTGATGCCCGAACTGCGCATCCGCTACACCACAGTGGGCGCGCCCACGGGCGAGCCGGTGCTGGTGCTGCATGGCACGACAGGATCTGCGGCAAGCATGCTGACGCCGGTGTTCGCCGGTGAACTCTTCGGCGCCGGTCAGCCGCTGGACGCGACGAAGTACTTCATCATCCTGCCCGATGCCATCGGTCACGGCGGCACGTTGAAACCCTCCGACGGCCTGCGCGCCAAATACCCGCGCTACAACTACGAAGACATGGTGGCAGCACAGCACCGCTTGGTCACCGAGGGCCTGGGCATCAAGCATCTGCGCCTGGTGATGGGCAACTCGATGGGCGGCATGCACACCTGGCTGTGGGGCGCGAACCATCCGGACTTCATGGACGCGCTGGCACCGATGGCCTCGCAGCCCACCGAGATGGCCAGCCGCAACTGGATGCTGCGCCGGCTGATCACCGATTCGATCCGCAACGATCCGGAGTGGAACAGCGGCAACTACACCACGCAGCCGAAGTCGGCGCGGTTTGCGAGCGTGTTCTATGGGCTGGCCACCAACGGCGGCACGCTGGCGTACCAGAAGGCAGCGCCGACACGCGCGCAGGCCGACAAGCTGGTTGACGATCGCCTGGCCGCGCCCTTCCCCGGCGACGCCAACGACGTGCTGTACCAGTGGGACTCGTCACGCGACTACAACGTGGCGCCGAAGCTGGATCGCATCAAGGCCGCGCTGCTCGTGATCAACGCGGCCGACGACGAACGCAATCCGCCCGAAACCGGATTGATGGACCGCGAGCTGAAGCGTATTCCGGGTGCCAAGCTGCACCTGATCCCTGCCAGCGACGACACCAGCGGCCATGGCACCACCGGCCGCGCCAAGTTCTACGCGGCGGAACTCAAGCAATTGCTGCAGACCGCGCCAAAGCGATGACAGGATTTCGGGCTGAGGTGGCTGTTCCGACCGTCCTGAAGTATCGAAGGATCAGGGCGAACGGATTGCTGGCCTACTGCGCCAGCAACTGCCCGCCGCCGTAGCTGCTTTGCTGTGGCGCCTCGCCGCCGCGCGTGACCTTGACCGCGCAGTACTTGAACTCCGGGATCTTGGCGAACGGGTCGAGTGCGGCGTTGGTCAGCGTGTTGATCGCCGCTTCGTAGTAGCAGAACGGCACGAAGACGGCACCGCGCGGCATGCCATCGTCGGCGCGCGCGTACAGGCACACCGTGCCGCGTCGCGAGGCGATCGTCACCAGGTCGCCCGGCTGCGCACCGAGTGTCTCGAGGTCGAGCGGATGAATCAGCGCCGTCGGGTCGGGCTCGATTGCATCGAGCATCGACGCTCGGCGCGTCATGCTGCCGGTATGCCAATGTTCGAGCTGGCGGCCGGTGATCAGGACCAGCGGGTACTGGGCGTCAGGGCGTTCGTTCGCCGGAATGATGTCGGCCGGCACGAAGCGCGCCTTGCCGCCTTCGCGCGGGAAGTGATCGGTGAAGACCACACTCTCCCCCGGATCGCCCTCGGCGATACAGGGGTAGGTGACGGCGTGCTCGCGTTCGAGCCGCTCCCAGGTGATGCCGCCGATGCTGGGCATCGTGTGGCGCATCTCGTCGAAGACTTCGGACACATGGCCATAGGTCCAACCGCAACCGAGCTGGTTGGCGATCTGCTCGATGATCCACAGGTCCTGCCGCGCATCACCGGGCGGATCGATCGCCTGGCGGCCGATCTGCACCAGGCGGTCGGTGTTGGTGAAGCTGCCGGTCTTCTCGGCGAAGGCGCCGGCCGGCAGGATCACGTCGGCCAGGTACGCGGTTTCGGTGAGGAAGATGTCCTGCACGACGAGGTGTTCCAGCGCGGCCAGCGATTCGCGCGCGTGGTTGGCGTCGGGGTCGGACATTGCGGGGTTCTCGCCCATGACGTACATGCCCTTGATGTCGCCATGCTTGATCGCGTGCATCACCTCGACCACGGTCAGGCCCGGCTTGTCGTCGAGCGTGCCCGGCGCCAACTTCCATGCGTGCTCGAAGCGCTCGCGCACCTCGGGCTTGGTCACGTGCTGGTAGTCGGGCAGCATCATCGGGATCAGACCCGCGTCCGATGCGCCCTGCACGTTGTTCTGGCCGCGCAACGGATGCAGGCCGGTGCCGGGGCGGCCGATCTGCCCGGTCATCAGCGCCAGCGCAATCAGGCAGCGCGCGTTGTCGGTGCCGTGCACATGCTGGCTCACGCCCATGCCCCACAGGATCATCGAGCCTTTCGAGCGTGCGTACAGCCGCGCGACATAGCGCAGCGTCTCCGCATCGATGCCGCAGATCGGCGCCATCGCTTCGGGGCTGTAGCCCTCGACGTTCTTGCGCAGCTCGTCATAGCCGATGGTGCGCTCGGCGATGAACGCTTCGTCGACCAGACCTTCGTTGACGATGACATGCATCAGCGCGTTCAACATCGCCACGTCGGTGTCGGGCTTGAACTGAAGGTAGCGGTGGGCGACACGCGCCAGGTCGGAGCGGCGCGGGTCCATGACGACCAGCTTGGTGCCGGTCTTCGTGGCATTCTTGATGAAGCTCGCCGCGACAGGATGGTTCACCGTCGGGTTGGCGCCGATCAGGATCACGACCTCGGCCTTGGTCACGTCCATCACCGGGTTGCTGACCGCACCCGAGCCGATGCCTTCCAACAACGCCACCACCGACGAGGCGTGACACAGGCGTGTGCAGTGATCGACGTTGTTGCTGCCGAATCCCGTGCGCACCAGCTTCTGGAACAGGTAGGCCTCTTCGTTGCTGCCCTTGGCCGAGCCGAAGCCGGCCAGCGCCTTCTTGCCATGCGTGTCGCGGATGGCCTTTAGCGTGCCACCGGCGAAGGCCAGTGCTTCTTCCCACGTCGCTTCGCGGAACACGTCCATCACGCGCGTCGGGTCCATCGTGAAATCGCCGCGCTTCGGCGGCGCATCCTTGCGACGGATCAGCGGTTTCGTCAGCCGCTGCGGGTGGTGCGCGTAGTCGAAGCCGTAGCGGCCCTTGACGCACAACCGGCCCTGGTTGGCCGGGCCGTCGCGCCCTTCGACGTAGAGGATCTTGTTGTCTTTGACGTTGTAGGTGAGCTGGCAGCCGACGCCGCAGTACGGGCACACCGAATCGATCTGCTTGTCGGGCAGCGCCAGCGCGGCGTCGCGCGCCGGCATCAAGGCGCCCGTGGGGCAAGCCTGCACGCACTCGCCGCAAGCCACGCAGGTGGACGCGCCCATCGCATCGTCCATGTCGAAGACGATCTTGGCGTGATCGCCTCGGAACGCGAGGCCGATGACATCGTTGACCTGCTCGTCGCGACAGGCGCGCAGACAACGCGTGCACTGGATGCAGGCATCGAGATTGACCGCGATGGCCGGGTGCGACACGTCCTGCGCCGGTTGCGCGCGCGACGCAAAACGCGGTTTGCCAACACCGAGCTTGGCTGACCAAAGATCGACCTCGTTGTGGCGCGTGTAGTCGGTCTCCGGCATGTCGGCCTGCAGCAGCTCGAGCACCAACTTCTGCGACTTGACGGCGCGCTCGCTGTCGGTCGTGACCTTCATGCCCGGCGTGGCGGCGCGGCAGCACGACGGCGCGAGCACACGCTCACCGGCGATCTCCACGACGCAGGCGCGGCAGTTGCCAACCGCATCGAGGCCCGGCTTGTAGCAAAGGTGCGGGATCTCGATGCCTTCGCGCTTGGCGATCTCGATGATCGGCTCGCCCTTGAGGCCTGTGACGTCGCGGCCGTTGAGGCTGAAGGTGACTGTTTCGCGTGCGGTCATGACTCGGGCTCCAGGGGTTCAGAGTCTCCTTCACCGCAGAGGCGCAGAGAGCGCAGAGTTAACGCAGAGGAATTCAAACTTGTTTTCCTCTGCGAACCTCTGCGCTCTCTGCGCCTCTGCGGTGAATGAAACTTTCATTCCAGCTCTTGTGGGAAATACTTGACCACGCAATCGACGGGATTCGGCGCGGCCTGACCCAAACCGCAGATCGACGCGTCGCGCATCACCTGCGACAAGTCGGCGAGCAGTTCCAGATCCCACTTCGGCTGCTCGATCAACGCCGCAGGCCTTGGCCGTGCCGTTGCGGCACGGCGTGCATTGGCCACACGACTCGTGGTGGAAGAAGCGCATCGTGTTGCGCGCCGCGCCGACGGCGGTGTCCTTGTCCGACAGCACGACCACCGCGGCCGAGCCGATGAAGCAGCCGTAGGGCTGCAGCGTGTCGAAGTCGAGCGGGATGTCGCCCAGTCGACGCCGGCAGGATGCCGCCCGACGCGCCGCCTGGCAAGTAGCCGTAGAACGCGTGGCCGTCTTGCATGCCGCCGCAGAACTCGTCGATCAGCTCGCGGATCGTGATGCCTGCCGGCGCGAGTTTGACGCCCGGGCTCTTCACGCGGCCCGACACCGAGAACGAGCGCAGGCCCTTGCGGCCATTGCGCCCGTGCGAGACGAACCAGGCGCCGCCCTTCTCCAGAATCTCGCGCACCCAGTACAGCGTTTCGAAGTTGTGCTCCAGCGTCGGCCGGCCGAACAGGCCGACCTGCGCGACGTACGGCGGGCGCAGCCGCGGCATGCCACGCTTGCCTTCGATCGACTCGATCATGGCCGACTCTTCGCCGCAGATGTACGCGCCGGCGCCGCGGCGCAACTCGATCTCCGGCATGCCGGGATACGGCGGCTGCGCACGAAGTTTCGCCAGTTCGGCTTCGAGCAGCGTGCGGCAACCGTGGTACTCGTCGCGCAGGTAGATGTAGATCTTGGCGATGCCCACCGCCCAGGCCGCGATCAGCATGCCTTCAACAAAACGATGCGGGTCGCGCTCCAGATAGACGCGATCCTTGAAGGTACCGGGTTCGCCCTCGTCGATGTTCACCGCCATCAGGCGCGGTGCGGCCTCGCCGCGCACGATGCGCCACTTGCGCCCGGCCGGGAAGCCCGCACCGCCAAGGCCGCGCAGGCCCGAGTCTTCGAGCGCCTTGATGACGTCCTCGACGTCGAGCTCACCGGCAATGCAGGTCTTGAGCAGCGCGTAGCCGCCTTCGTCTTTGTAGGCCTGCAGATCGATGAAGCCTTGCGGCTCGTGCTTGATGCGTTTGGCCTTGACCGCCGATTGCACCGACGCGGTCGTCGCGTTGGCGATCGGGTGCTGGCCCACCGCGACGGCCGGCGCCTGCTCGCAGCGCCCGATGCACGGCGCTGCGATCACGCGCACCTCGCTGCCGAGGATCGCCGGCAGGCGCGCCAACAAATCCTGCGCACCGGCCATCTCGCACGACAGCCCGTCGCACACACGCACCGTCAAGGCCTGCGGCGCGGCATCACCTTCCTTCACGATGTCGAAGTGGTGATAGAAGCTCGCCACCTCGAAGACCTCGGTCTGCGCGAGGTTCATCTCCTTGGCCAGCGCAGCCAGGTGAGGCGCACTGAGATGGCCAAAGTGGTCTTGCAGCTTGTGCAGGTGTTCGATCAGCAGGTCACGCGCGCGCGGCACCGTGCCGAGCAGCCGTTGCACGTCGGCCAGCGCGGCAGGGTCGACCGCACGGCCCTTGGGGGCCGAGCGCTTGCGCTGCCGCGTCTCGGTGACGGCGACGATCGGGATGGTTCGGACGTTCATCGGGCTTTCTTTTCAGACGGCGCCTTCGGTGCGCAGCGCGGCCACTTCGCCGGCGGTGAATCCAAGCTGCGACAGCACGGCGTCGGTGTGCTCGCCGAGCAGCGGCGAGCGCGTGACCTCGGTCGGGCTGTCGGACAGTTTGATCGGGTTGCCCACGCTCAGATACTTGCCGCGCTGGGGGTGATCGACCTCGACCACGGTACCACTGGCCCGCAGCGAGGGCTCGTTGGCGATCTCTTTCATCGACAGGATCGGCCCGCACGGGATGTCGAGCCGGTTCAGGATGTCCATGGCTTCGAACTTGTCCTTGGTCATGGTCCATTGTTCGATGCGTTTGAAGATCGGCTTCAAGTGAAGCAGTCGCGCCTTGGGGGTTTTGAACGCCTCGTCTTCGATCCAATCGGGCTCACCGATCACGGTGCAGATCGCCGGCCACACCGCGCCCTGCGTGATGAAGTAGATGTAGGCGTTGGGGTCGGTCTCCCAGCCTTTGCACTTGAGGATGGCGCCGGGCTGGCCGCCGCCCGACGCATTGCCCGCGCGCGGCACCGCGTCGCCGAACTTGCCGTCCGGGTACTGCGGGAACTCGTGCAGCGTGTGCGTGCGCTCCAGGCGCTGCTGGTCGCGCAGCTTGACGCGGCACAGATTCAGCACCGCGTCCTGCATCGGCGCCAGCACCTTCTGCCCACGGCCGCTGTGCGTGCGCTGGAACAGGGCCGCGACGATGCCCAGCGCCAGGTGCACGCCGGTGCCGCTGTCGCCGATCTGCGCGCCGGTGACCATCGGCATGCCGTCCACCTCGCCGGTGGTCGAGGCCGCACCGCCGGCGCATTGCGCGACGTTTTCGTAGACCTTGCAGTCCACGTACGGCCCCGGCCCGAAACCCTTCACCGACGCTACGACCATGCGTGGGTTGATGCTTTGGATGTGCTCCCAGGTGATGCCCATGCGGTCAAGCGCGCCGGGTGCGAAGTTCTCGACCATGACGTCGCAGGTTTTGATCAGGCGATCCAGCACCGCCATGCCGCCCTTGCTCTTGGTGTTGATCGTGACCGAGCGCTTGTTGTGGTTGAGCATCGTGAAGTACAGGCTGTCCACCCCCGCGATGTCTCTGAGCTGCCCGCGCGTGGCATCGCCCTCGCCCGGCCGCTCGACCTTGATCACGTCGGCGCCGAGCCAGGCCAGCAGTTGCGTGCAGGTCGGGCCCGACTGAACGTGGGTGAAGTCGAGGATGCGGATGCCGTCGAGTGCCTTGCTCATGGCCTCGATCCTAGGCCTTCGCTGCGAGTTGGACTTCGAGTTCGGTCAGGCGTTTCTTCGAAGCGCACGCTCTTCATTGAAGCGGCTGCGTCTCGTCGCGGATGATCGATGCAATCGCGCTCACCTTGCCATCCGGCGTGTAGAGCATCGCCACAGTGAAGGCGATCGACATCGTGTGGCCGTCCTTGTGCACCGCCGGCACGCGCAGCACGTCGTGGCCGTACTTGGTGATGCCCGTGGCCATGGTCTTCTCGTAGCCGTCCCAGTGCCGCTTGCGCAGGCGCTCCGGGATGATCATGTCCATCGTCTTGCCGAGCACGTCCGCTTCGGCGTGAGCCGAACATGCGCTCGCACGCCGGGTTCCAAAGCGTGATGGCGCCTTGCGCGTCGCAGACCATCACGGCGTCGCCGACGGCAGCGACCAGCGCGGCGAGGTCGATCGATGTAGTCATGTCGTCCTCGAAGGATTGTTTCGAGCAACCGCCGTGGATCCGGCTTCGCCGGTCCACCAGCGGTGCCCCCTTGAGGGGGAGCGGCGCAAGCCGCTCCGGGGGTGGTCCTTAAACCGCCTTCACCTCGTGCATCGCAGCGATCTGCTGCGCCGAGTAGCCCAGCTCGGCCAGCAGCTCGTCGGTGTGCTCGCCGAGCAGCGGCGACGCGGTGACGTTGGGCTTGGTGTCCGAGAACTTGATCGGGCTGCCCACCGTCCAGTAGCTGCCACGCACCTTGTGCGGCACTTCGACGATCGAGCCGCTGGCGCGCAGCGACTTGTCGTGCAGCAGCTCCTTCATCGACAGCACCGGTGCGCAAGGGATGTCGTGCTTGCGAAAGATGTCGACCGCTTCGTACTTGGTCTTGTCCTTGATGAAGTCTTCGATCGTGGCAAAGATGCTCATGATGTGCGGCTGGCGGCCGCGCGGCGTGTTGTACGCCGGGTCGTCCTTCCACTCGGGCTTGCCGAGCGCATCGCAGATCGGGCCCCAGGCGTGGCCCTGGATGGTGAAGTAGATGTAGGCGTTGGGGTCGGTCTCCCAGCCCTTGCACTTCAAGATCCAGCCCGGCTGGCCGCCGCCGCCGGCGTTGGCGCCACGCGGCACCACCTTGTCGGCGAAGGCTTCCATCTCGTGCGGGTACTGCGGGTACTCTTCCAGGTAGCCGACCTTGTCCAGGCGCAACTGGTCGCGCATCTTGACGCGGCACAGGTTCAACACCGAGTCCTGCATCGAGACCGAGACCTTCTGGCCCTTGCCGGTCTTCTGCTTGCCGATGTAGGCGGTCAGGATGCCGATGGCCAGGTGCATGCCGGTGTTGCTGTCGCCGAGCGCGGCCGACGAAATCGTCGGGCCTGAGTTCTCACCCTTCCAGTAACCAGTGGTCGAGGCCGCGCCGCCAGCGCATTGCGCCACGTTCTCGTAGACCTTCAGATCCTCGTAGTGGTGGCCGTCGCTGAAGCCCTTGACCGACGCCAGGATCATCGCAGGGTTGAGCTTCTGGATGTATTCCCACGTGAAGCCCATGCGGTCGAGCGCGCCGGGGCCGAAGTTCTCGACCATCACGTCGCACTCCTTGATCAGCTTCTCGAGCACGGCCTTGCCCTCGGCCTTCTTGGTGTCGAGCGTCAGCGAGCGCTTGTTGCTGTTGAGCATCGTGAAGTACAGCGCGTCGGCGTCCGGGATGTCGCGCAGCTGGCTGCGCGTCACGTCGCCGGAGCCCGGGCGCTCGACCTTGATCACGTCGGCACCGAACCAGGCCAGCAGCTGGGTGCATGCCGGACCGGCCTGCACGTGCGTGAAGTCGATGATCTTGATGCCCTGCAGGGGAAGTTGGCCAGACATGTGTTTTGCTCCTTGAGTGCTCTTGCGGAAAAAATTACTTCTTGACGGCGGCGCTGGGGTTCAGGCTTGTGATGCGCCCGCTCTCGGTGCCGGCAGTTTCATCGATGATGGCGTTGATCAGCGTCGGCTTGCGCGAGCGGATGGCTTCTTCCATGCCTTTGCGCAGCTCGGCCGGTGTCGTCGCATAAACGCCCGTGCCACCAAACGCCTCCATCAGCTTCTCGTAGCGCGCATCCTTGACGAACACCGTCGGCGCCACGTCGCTGCCACCGCCCAAGTTCTTGTCGGTGCCCTTGTAGACGCCGTTGTTGTTCATGATGACGACGCACACCGGCAGGTTGTAGCGGCAGATCGTCTCGACCTCCATGCCGGAGAAGCCGAAGGCGCTGTCGCCCTCGATCGCGATCACCGGCTGGCCCGACTCCACCGCGGCCGCCACTGCGAAGCCCATGCCGATGCCCATCACGCCCCAGGTGCCGACGTCCAGGCGCTTGCGCGGCTTGTACATGTCGACGATCGAGCGTGTGAAGTCCAGAGCGTTCGCGCCTTCGTTGACCAGCATCGCGTCGGGGTTGGCCTTGACGATGTCGCGCACCACCGCCAGCGCGCTGTGGAAGTTCATCGGCTTCGGATCTTTGGCCAGCGTCTCGGCCATCTTGGCGACGTTCTTGTCCTTTTTGTCGGCCACAGCCGCGAGCCACTCCGCCGGCGGCTGGGGCCAGTGCTTGTCCATGCCGGACAGCAGCGCGGCCACGCAAGAGCCGATGTCGCCTACCACCGGCGCATCGATGCGCACGTTGCTGTCGGCCTCGGTCGGCGAGATGTCGATCTGGATGAACTTCTGCGCGCCCCAGGCCTTCGAGTCCTTGCCGCCCCAGGTCTTGCCCTTGCCGTGCGACAGCAGCCAGTTCAGGCGAGCCCCGATCAACAGCACCACATCGGCTTCGGGCAGGACGTACGAGCGCGCGGCCGACGCCGACTGCTCGTGCGTGTCGGGCAGCAGACCCTTGGCCATCGACATTGGCAGGTACGGGATGCCGCTGCGCTCGACGAGTGCGCGCACGTCGGCATCGGCGCGGGCGTAGGCGGCACCCTTGCCCAGAACGATCAGCGGCTTCTTCGCGCTCTTGAGGAGATCCAGCGCGCGCTGCACGGCATCGGGCGCCGGAATTTGCCGCGGCGCCGGGTCAACCACCTTGATCAGCGAGGCGGCGCCAGCCGCAGCAGCCATGGCCTGCGAGAACAGCTTCGCCGGCAGGTCGAGATAGACACCGCCCGGACGGCCCGATACCGCGGCGCGAATGGCGCGCGCGACGCCGACGCCGATGTCGTCGGCATGCAGCACGCGAAACGCGGCTTTGCACAACGGCTTGGCGATGGCCAGTTGATCCATCTCCTCATAGTCGCCCTGCTGCAGGTCGACGACCTCGCGCTCCGACGAGCCGCTGATGAGGATCATCGGGAAGCAGTTGGTTTGCGCGTTGGCCAACGCCGTCAGGCCATTGAGGAAGCCCGGCGCCGACACCGTCAGGCACACGCCGGGCTTGCCGGTGATGAAGCCGGCGATCGCCGCCGCATTGCCGGCGTTCTGCTCATGGCGAAACGAGATCACGCGCATGCCCGCGGCCTGCGCCTTGCGCGTCAGGTCGGTGATCGGGATGCCGGGCAGGCCGTAGATGTTGTTGATGCCATTGAGCTTCAAGGCGTCGATGACGAGATGGAAGCCGTCGGTCATTGCAGCTTCTGCAGTGGGGGCTGTCACGGGCGAAAGAACTGCCGACATCGCACGCTCCTGAGTCGAATGGGTTGACGGCTATGGTAGAAAAGCGCGCTTGCCTTCCCCGTTGACCGCGGTCAACTTTCGGAAATTGGCCCCCCAACCGTCCGTCCCACCGCCCTCGGCAATGACCCTGCTGGCCAATCACCCCGAACGCAACGTCATTCACGTCCAACTGCGGCAGAACGTCGTGCTCAAGACGATGACCGACGCCGAGCGCGCCGAGCTCGAACAGCGCCTGGAAGTGATCGACTGCGCCAAAGGCGACTACCTGCTTCACCAGGGCGTGCACGAGATGGAGCAGTACTTCGTGCTCGACGGCATCCTGAAACGCGTGGTCGCCAACGCCGACGCCAAGGAAATGATCCTGCGCTTCTCCGAGGAGCGCACCATCGAAACCAGCTATGCCGCCTGGCGCCTGAACATGCCGACGCCCTATGCGATCGTCAGCGTGACCAAGGCGCGGGTGGCCAAGCTGCCGATGCCGCAGTGGGTGGCATTCATGGACGAGCACGCTCGCTTCAAGGCCGACTTCGAGTACGAGGTGATGCGGCTGATGAGCGAGATCCTGGCGCACACGATCACGCTGCACCTGCTGGACGCGCCGGGCCGCGTACACCGCTTCATGCGAAAAAATCCTGAGCTGGCCGAGCGCATCCCGAAGAAGCAGCTCGCGGCCTATCTCAACCTCTCGGCCGAAACCTTGAGTCGTTTGAAGCAGCGCGGCAAGATCTAGCTTGCGCTGTTCAGTTCTTCGATGAAGTGAAGAGCTTGGACGTCTTCATCACGTTGAGCTGGTTGTCAACCGATGCCACTCCCGCAGCGGCTGCAGAAACGTCGGCCACCAGGGTGCGCTCGGTGTCACTGACGACAATGCCGGTCAGGCACACGGCGCCATCGGCCGCGGCCTCGATGTTGACGATGATCTCGCGCGTGCGTTCATCGGCGCGCAAGGCGGCGCGCACTCGTGCCGACAGGGCCATGCCCTGTAGCAAGGCGCGCGAAGCCGGCGTCTCGGCGAACTCCGGTCGCGCCAGCAGCGCCTTGATCTGCAACACGCAGGTGTCGACACTCAGGCGATCGGTGTTGAGGACCAGATCGAACAATGCCGGGTCGCCCCACTCGACGCCGAACTGTTCGTTCATGCGGGTGGCATTCGACTGGTCGCTGCGGCGGATCTCGTCTTCGGCCAGTCCGCGGTCATCGGTGTCGAGCTCGGTCATCAGCCACTGCACGCGCTTTTCGAACGGCCGCATGATGCGGATGCAAGGCACATGCGGCACCGTGCGCAACAACTGCGTCGCTCCCCAGCCGCGCAGCACCACATTGCCGCGCGCCGCCGCTTCGAGAACCTGCTCGGCGGTATAGACGGCAATGCTCTGTGTGTCGGCGCGCCAGCGCTCGAGCGCTCCGGCCTTGCCGGCGCGCAGGCGGCTGATCAGGCTCTTGGGCACATGCATCCTGTCGGCCACGCGCTCGGCAACCTCATGCTGCAGCGTTGCCAGACCGAGCTCCTGCGCCAATTGTTCGGCAACGTCCTGGGCCAGCGAGCCCATGCCTTGGGTGAGTGCGATGACAGCCATTGCGTTCTCCTGTTGTCAGTCCACCGGACGCTGCGCCGCCAACGCGTCCACCTTTGGCGCACGAACCATGGCAATCAGCTTGGAGATCAGAGGCCAGCACAACATGATCAGCGCCAACGTCGTGATGCCGCCCACCAGCGGGTTCGCCCACATGATGCCGACATCGCCCTGCGACACCAGCATCGCCTGCCGGAACGAGTCTTCGGCCTTGTCGCCGAGCACCAGCGCGAGCACCAGCGGCGCCAATGGGTAGTCGAGCTTCTTGAAGACATAGCCGACGACGCCGAACAGCAGCATCAGCCAGATGTCGAGCATCGCGTTGTGAACCGTGTAGGCGCCGATGGCGCAGATGACAATGATCACTGGCGCAATGATCGAGAAAGGAATGCGCAGGATCGACGCGAACAGCGGCACGGTTGACAGCACGACGATCAGGCCGACCAGGTTGCCCAGGTACATGCTGGCGATCAGGCCCCAGACGAAATCCTTCTGTTCGGTAAAGAGCAGCGGCCCAGGCTGCAGGCCCCAGATCAGCAGGCCGCCGAGCAGCACCGCCGCGGTCGGCGAGCCCGGGATGCCGAGCGCCAACATCGGCAGCAGCGCGCTGGTGCCTGCGGCGTGTGCTGCTGTTTCCGGCGCGATCACACCCTCGATCTCGCCGGTGCCGAACTTGGGGCCGTTGCGCGAGAACTTCTTGGCCAGGCCGTAGCTCATGAACGAGGCTGGTGTGGCGCCGCCGGGTGTGATGCCCATCCAGATGCCGACGATCGAGCTGCGCAGGGACGTCGCCCAATACCTCGGCAATTGCTTCCAGGTCTCCCAGACAACCTTGGCGTTGATGCGGGCCGACTTGCCCTGGAAGTTCAGCCCCTCCTCCATCGACAACAGAATTTCGCCGATGCCGAACAGGCCGATGACCGCGATCAGGAAGTCGAAGCCGCGCATCAGCTCGGTGACGCCGAAGGTCATGCGCAGCTGGCCCGTCACCGTGTCCATGCCGACCGATGCGAGCGCGAAGCCCAGCGCCATCGACACCAGTATCTTGAACGGGTTGCCCTTGCCCATGCCGACGAAGCTGCAGAACGTCAGCAGGTACACGGCGAAGAACTCCGGGGCGCCGAACTTGAGTGCGAACTTGGCCACCAGTGGCGCCAGGAAGGTGATCATCAGCACCGCCACGAAGGCGCCGATGAACGACGACGTGAAAGCCGCCGTCAGCGCCTGGCCGGCGTGACCCTTCTGCGCCATCGGGTAGCCATCGAAGGTGGTCGCCACCGACCAGGGCTCGCCCGGGATGTTGAACAGAATCGACGTGATGGCGCCGCCGAACAGCGCGCCCCAGTAGATGCACGACAGCATCACGATGGCCGACGTCGGCGACATCGTGAACGTCAGCGGCAGCAGGATCGCCACGCCGTTGGCGCCGCCCAGGCCGGGCAGCACGCCGATCAGCACGCCCAGGATGATGCCGACGAACATCAAGCCGATGTTCATCGGCGAGAGCACAACGGCAAAGCCGTTCATCAATGCGCTGAGTTCTTCCATGACGAGATCCGATCAGTAGCCGAGGAATCCGAGTGGGTTCAGTGCGCCCTTGTAAAGCGGCACCTTGAACCAGACCTCGAACATCATGAAGAACAGGACGTTCACGGCGACGCCGATGACGATGCTCTTCAGCACCGGGTACTTGCCCAGAACGATCATGAACAGCGCGATGAACAGCGCCGAGGCGACGTACAGCCCGAGCAACATGATCGCGCCGACATAGACCACCGAGGGCAGCAGCACCGAAGCCACCCGCTTGAGCTGCACGCTGTCGACAAAGACTTCGCTGCCGCTGGCACGCGCACGGATCGACTGCACGAAGATCGCCGCGCCGCACACCGCCAGGATCAAGCCGATGTAGAACGGAAAGTAGCCGGCGCCGGGGCCGTCGCTCGACCAGCCGGCGCCAAGCCGCCGCGCCTCGACGATGACCACCGCGCCAATGACCACCAGCACCGCGGCGACCACCGCATCGACGGTTGCATTGCTGGCCACCGGGCGGCCCTCCGCGGCCTCATCGGGTGTGTTGTGTGCCATCGAGTTCTCCAACAAAGGGCGCCGATAAAGGGCGCAACTGCGCCGCCACGCGGCCCTTCGGGCCGACGGGGATCCATCGTCTGAATTGCGGCGGAGCGTGTGTCCGCCGCCCGACCGCGCGTTCGCGCTGCGGACTACTTCGCAGCGAGGAAGCCGGCCTCGGTCATCAGCGTGCGGTGCAGGCCCTCGTTGTCCGAGACCCACTTGACGTACTCGGCGCCGGCCAGCGCTGTCGTGTTGAAGGCGCCCTTCTCCATGAACTCTTTCCAGTCCGGCGTCGCCCGCACCTTGCTCATCAGATCGACGTAGTAGGCCTGCTGATCGGGTGTCACACCCGGGGCCATGAAGATGCCTCGCAGCATGACGTAGTCGGTCGGCACGCCGGACTCCTTGCAAGTCGGAATGTCGGACCACGCCATGGTGGCAGTCACCTTTTCCTTGTAGGGCATGCGCGTGTCGTCGAACACGCACAGCGGACGCAGCGCGCCGGCACGCCATTGGGCGACGGCTTCGATCGGGTTGTTCACCGACGAGTCGATGTGCTTGCCGACGAGCTGAACCGCCACTTCGCCACCGCCCTTGAAGGGCACGTAGATAAACTTGGTGCCGGTGGCTTTCTCAAGGCCGACCGTGATGATCTGGTCTTCCTGCTTCGAGCCGGTGCCACCCATCTTCATCTTGTTCGGGCCTGCGGCTTTGGTCGCAGCGATGTACTCGGAGGCCGTCTTGTAGGGCGACTCGGCGTTGACCCACAGCACGAACTGGTCGAGCGCCAACATCGACACAGGCGTCAGATCCTTCCAGTTGAACGGCACGCCGGTCGCCATCGGCGTCGTGAACAGATTGGACAGCGTGATGATGACCTTGTGCGGATCGCCCTTGGCCTCCTTGATCGCCAGAAAGCCCTCGGCGCCAGCGCCGCCGGACTTGTTCATGACAACCATCGACTCCTTCATCAACTTGTGCTTGACGATGATGCCCTGGACCAGGCGCGCCATCTGGTCGGCGCCGCCGCCCGTGCCTGCAGGCACGACGAACTCGACCGGTTTGTTCGGCTCCCACGCGGCCTCGGCTGCAGTGGCCAGACCCGTTGCGGCCAGCGCCGCGGCAGCGCAGCGGACGACGCGCGCAAACGAGAACGGGGAGGGAGTCGAGGTCTTGGGTTGGCGCATTGCGAGTCTCCTGATGATCAGCGAACAGGTGTGATGGTCCGGCAAGCAGACGCGGCGATCCATTGACCGCAGTCAAGAACGTCGGTGGCGGACCCCCGAGGTTGTGCGTAGACCGCGCGAGCCGCGATTGTGTGCGACACGGCGATTCAGTGCGCACTGTTCAGCGCAAACCGACGCGCGATGCTCGTAGCGCAGGCGTGCAGCGAGCGCTGGATTTCTTGCATTGATCGCAGCGGCGCGGCGGTTGAGATCACTAATGGTCTCGACTTCGGCGATCACGCGGCGTGGGTGCATACAAGCCGCGAACAAGTCGCTGAAGTCATCGACTCTGGGCGCGGGCCGGGCAACGTTGGCACGCGAACCGGCGACGTCGCCGTGAGTTAACCCGAACAGGGTTTACGCGGTGTTGCGATCCCAAACACGGGGCGGCGATCCCTGCGAGCATCGGCCATGGACACTTGGATCTACACCCACGCCGATTGCCTCGAGCACAACCCCGGGCCTGGGCACCCGGAAGCGCCGCAGCGCCTGGAGGCCGTGCTGACCGCGCTACAGCATGAATCTTTTGCGGCGCTGCAGTGGCAAGAGGCACCCCTGGGCACCCGGGAGCAGGTGCTGCGCGTGCACGCCGAGGACTACGTGAGTGCCGTCGAGCAGGCTGCCCCCGTGCAGGGCTACCGGTTGCTCGATGGCGGCGACACCGTGATGTCGCCTGGCAGCTGGCAGGCGGTGATGCGCTGCGTCGGCGCGGCTTGCGCCGCGGTCGATGTGGTGATCGAAGGGCGCGCCCGCAATGTGTTTTGCGCCACGCGGCCCTGCGGCCACCACGCTGAGGCCGACCGCGCCATGGGGTTTTGCATCTTCAATCAGGCGGCCATCGCTGCGCTGCACGCGCGCGTCCGACATGGTTTGAAGCGGGTCGCCGTGGTGGATTTTGATGTCCACCACGGCAATGGCACCCAGAACTGCTTCTACGGCGACCCGGATCTGTTCTACGGATCGAGCCACCAGTCGCCGTTCTATCCAGGCACCGGATCGCGCGCCGACACCGGCATCGCCGGCAACATCGTCAACGTTCCGTTGGCACGCGGCAGCGACCCGGCGCTGTTTCGCCAGGCCATGAGCAATGAAATGCTGCCCGCGCTGCGCGCTTTCGCGCCCGAACTGCTGATCATCTCGGCCGGCTTCGACGCGCATCACCTCGACCCGCTCGGTGGCCTGGCGTTCACCGACGACGATTTCCACTGGGTCACGCGTGAGCTGATGCGAGCCACAGCCGACAGCGCGGGCGGCCGCGTCGTGTCCACGCTGGAGGGCGGCTACAGCCAGCAGGGCCTGGCCAGCGGGACCGCGGCGCATGTGCGCGCCCTGATGCAGCCCTGATGCAGCCCTGATGCAGCATGACCCAGCGCCGGAGCGGCTGGGGCTCAGTCCTCGGCCAGGCGGATGCTGGCCAGCGCCACGCGATTGCCGCCGCGCCCGCGCGCGTCGTCCACGGCGGCATCGCTGGCCTGGCGCAAGTCGTCCTGCGTCTGCGCCGTGTGCGGGAAGCTGGCCACGCCCATCGAGACGGTGAAACCGATCTCGCGCCCCTCGTGCATGACGATCTGCGTGGCGCATTGGCGCCTCAGACCTTCCATGCGTGAATGTGCGGTGGCCAGGCCGACGCCCGACAGCAGCACCGAGAAGCGGTTCTCCTCGAAGCGGCAAGAGGCGTCCATGGCCCGCGTGTTGCTGCGCAACAGCCGCCCCAGCGCTTCGAGCACACGCAGCCGTGGCGCGGCGCCGATGGCCGCCACATCGTCAGCCAGCGGGTCGATCTCGATCGACACCAGCGCAAACTCGCGGTGCTCGCGAGTGGAGAGATCGACCTCTCGGCGCAACTGGTCTTCGAAGTGGGCGCGGTTGTGCAGACCGGTGGCGCTGTCGCGCCCCGAGGCGCCCTGAGAAGACTCTTTGCGCAGCGCCTCGTTGGCCAGTTGCTGCTTCTCGAGCTGCTCCAGCGCCACGCGCAGCTGAACCTCTCGCTTGCGCTGCGGGCCCAGGTCGTGCCACACGGCAGCGATCAGCCACTGCCCCTCGGCGCCTTGCACGCGCTGGCGCAGCACGCTGAACTCGCGCCGCACGCCCCCCCACTCGACCTTGTGCTCCGCCACGGAGGGCCCGGCCTGACCCGCCGCGCCCTGTTCGGCCACCCGCAGCGCCGGCCCGGCCTCGCCGAAAAGCTCGGTATTGGTGCGCCCGATCAGATCCGAAGCGGTCTGGCCCAGCCACTGCGCCATGACCTCGTTGACGTGAACCCAGGCCCCCGAGGCGGCGTCCTTCACGACCAGGCCGTCCTGTGCGGTTTCAATCAGCGCCGACAGCAGCGGCGCCAAGCCGGTTTGCGGCATTTGGAGCAAAGACATCCGCCAATGGTAGCTACCGTCGGCACCGAAGCAGCGGCGTAGACTCGGGAGATCGCCCACGCGTGGACTGTGGCTATAATCTTGGGCTTTTCTGGCTGACCCGCGCGCCACGACCACTCCGAGTGATCCCATAGCGCGGGCGCAACCTAACAACGAGTTAAGGATTCCCCGTTTCATGACCACGATCCGCGTCAAAGAGAACGAGCCCTTCGATGTGGCCCTGCGCCGCTTCAAACGCACCATTGAAAAGCTGGGCCTGCTCACCGACCTGCGCGCTCGCGAGTTCTATGAGAAGCCTACGGCCGAGCGCAAGCGTAAGAAGGCAGCGGCCGTCAAGCGCCACTACAAGCGCGTGCGCTCGATGCAATTGCCCAAGAAGCTGTACTGAACGGCCACAGCCTTGTGAATCCGAGCCCGCGCGGGAAGCCGCTGCGGGCTCGTTTTGTTTGCGAAGGACCCTGACGACCCCTGGCTCATTACATTCGCGTCCCCAAGGCAAGCGTCAGCCCCTTGGGGCGGCCCTACGGAGCAGACACATGAGTTTGAGAGACCGCATCACCGAAGACATGAAGGCCGCCATGCGTGCCAAGGACGCCGAGCGCCTGGGCACGATCCGCTTCTTGCTCGCCGCGATCAAGCAGCGCGAAGTCGATGAACGAATCGTGCTCGATGACGTGCAGGTCATCGGCGTGCTCGACAAGATGGTCAAGCAGCGCAAGGATTCGATCACCGCGTTCGCGCAAGCCGGCCGCCCCGATCTGGTGGACAAGGAAACGGCTGAGATGAAAGTGCTCGAGGGCTATCTGCCGCAGCGCCTGTCGGCCGAAGAAGTGGCCGCAGAAGTGCAGCGCATCGTCAGGGAACTCGGCGCAGCAGGTCCGGGCGACATGGGCAAGGTGATGGGTGCTGTGAAAGCGCAGCTCGCCGGCAAGGCCGATATGGGCATGGTGTCGGCAGCCGTCAAAGGAGCGCTCAAATGAGCACAGCGAATTTGCCTTTGCGCCAGGTCGCCGCCGACGTTTGCGTCGCTCCACAACTGAAACCAGAGGCGATGGCCGAAGTGGCGCGCGCGGGTTTTCGCAGCGTCGTCAACAACCGCCCGGATTTCGAGCATGGGCCTGATCAGCCGACGAACGCCGCGATCGAAGCCGCGGCGAAGGCAGCCGGCCTCGAGTACCGCTTCCTGCCCGTCAGCGGAGGTGGCCAGACGCCGGAGCAGATCGCCGCGTTCGCCGCGCTGCTCGACGAGCTGCCGCGGCCGCTGCTGGCGTTTTGCCGCAGCGGCGCACGCTCGACCAACCTGTTCGCGCAAGCGCAGCAACGTGCCGGCACGTAGGGGTTAGAACCTCTACAGCGTCCGCGCCGATGCTGACAACATCGCGCCGTCCCTCAGGAGCGACCAATGAATGGATTGTTGACCCTGTCGCGCGGCATCGACTTCATGAACGACCGCTTCGCGACCCTGGCGAAGTGGGCGGTGTTTGCGTCCTGCCTCATCAGCGCTGCGAATGCGCTCGTGCGCTACCTCGCCAACTACAGCTCGAACGCCTACCTGGAAATCCAGTGGTACCTGTTCGCCGCCTGCGTGATGCTCGGCGCTTCGCAGGTGCTGCGCGTCAACGAACATGTGCGCGTGGACGTGCTCTACGGCCGTGGCTCGGGCCGCACCCAGGCGCTGATCGACCTCGCAGGGTTGGTGTTGTTCATGCTGCCGTCGATGCTGGTGATGATCTATTTCTCGTGGCCGCTGTTCGTGAAGATGTACGAAACCGGCGAAATGTCGAGCAACGCCGGCGGCCTGATCCGTTGGCCAGCCATGCTGATGCTGCCCTTCGGTTTTGCGCTGCTGTTCGCGCAGGGCGTCTCCGAGGCGATCAAGCGTGTGGCGTGGCTGGCGCACAAAATTACGAGGGTGACTTCCGAACTACGAGATGGCCCCTCCAATGAGCATGGCCACCTTCGCCCCGCTGATGTTCGCGGGGCTCATCTTCTGTGCTGTTGATCGCGCTTTCCCGGTGGCGTTTTCGTTGACCGCGCTCGGTCTTCGGCCTGCGGCTTCTTCGCTCGTCTTCTCGGATGGGTTGGTTTCCCGGCCAGCTTCATGACGGCGCTGCCGCTCAACGTCTTCGGCATCCTGTCGCAACGATCTGCTGCTGGCGATCCCGTTTTTCACGCTGATGGGCACCATCCTCGAACGCTGCGGTCTGGCAGAAGACATGCTCGACTCGATGGGCCAGCTCTTCGGCCCGGTGCGCGGCGGCCTCGGCTACTCCGTCATCATCGTGGGCTTCATCCTGGGCGCGATCACGGGCACGGTCGCCGGACAGGTCATCGCCATGGCCATGATCTCGCTGCCGGTGATGATGCGCTGGGGCTACAACATGCGCTACGCCACCGGCGCGCTGGCCGCCTCGGGCACGATCACGCAACCGGTGCCGCCATCGCTCGTGTTGATCGTGTTGGCCGACCAATTGGGCAAGCCGGTGGGCGACATGTACAAGGGCGCGCGGGGCCCGGCGCTGCTGCAGGTGGGGCTGTTCGCGCTCTACACCTCTGCTGTCGCTATCGCGGCCAGCACACGTGCCGGGCGTGCCCAAAGAGGCTCGCATCTACCGCGAGCCCGATGGCTCCAGTGGCCACCGATCGCTGCTGGCGCTGCTCGCCATCTGCGCCGCCGCAGGCTATGCGTGGTCGCGTGTGCACGACGGCGCGATGAAGGCCTGGCTCGACCGTCAGACTGCAACGCCGGGCGACGAGGTCGTCATCCTGTCGTTGACGGTCGCCTCGCTGTTGGCACTGGCCCTGGCGTTGATCAACCGCGCCCTCAAGACTGGGCTGCTGTCACGGCTGGTCGACAGTGACCTTCGCGGCTCATCCCGCCGCGGTGCTGATCTTGCCCGTCCTCGGCACCATCTGCCAATTGGCGATCGCCACGCCGACCGAAGCCGGCGCGATGGGCGCAGTGGGCGCCTTCATCCTGGCCGCAATGAGCAAACGGCTGAGTTTCGATCTGCTCAAGCAGGCGCTGCTCAACACGATGCGCATCACGGCGATGGTGGTCTTCATCCTGATCGGCTCGCGTGTCTTCTCGCTGGTGTTCCAGGGCGTCGATGGCGGCATCTGGATCGAGCACATGCTGGCCGGGCTGCCAGGCGGCCAATTGGGCTTCCTGATCGCCGTCAACATCTTCATCTTCTTTCTGGCGTTCTTTCTCGACTTCTTCGAGATCGCCTTCATCATCATCCCGTTCCTGGCGCCGGTGGCGGCCAAGCTCGGCATCGATCTCGTGTGGTTCGGCGTGATGATCTGCGTCAACATGCAGACCAGCTTCATGCACCCGCCGTTCGGCTTTGCACTGTTCTACCTGCGCGGCATCGCCGACACGCTGTTCAAGAACAAGTCGCTGCCACGCAAGGTCGAGTCGCGCGACATCTACATGGGTGCGATTCCGTTCATCGTCATCCAGTTGATCCTGGTGGCGATCGTGATCTTCTTCCCGCAGACGGTGACGGTGTTCCTCGACAAGGAAAAGGTGCTGGACGTTGACAAGGCCGGCGAGATGATTCAGCAGATGGGCGGCGGTCGCACCCAGGCCGAGCCGCCGTCGCTCTCGGCCTCGATGCCGGCCGCCGAGGAAGACCCGATGGAAGCCGTGCGGCGCTCGCTGGAGCAGGAAAAGGCCAAGAAGTAGCGCTCGCCCTCTCCGAAAAGCAAAAGGGCTGCGGCAATGCCGCAGCCCTTTTTTCTTCAACAGCGACTACAGCTTCGCGTTCTGCATGAAGTCGTCGAAACCGGCTTCAGTGAAACGGAACCACAGGTTCGCGTCGCGGCGGAAGGCCGAGTAATCGTCGTAGACCTTCTTCCAGTTCGCATTGGTGGCCGACAGTTCGCTGTACAGCGCCATCGATTCCTTGAATGCCGCGTCCATCAGGTCCTTCGGGAAGCGAACCAGCTTGGTGCCACCGGCCACCAGTTGCTTCAGCGACGTCGCATTGCGCGCGTCGTACTTGGCCTGCATGTCGGTGTGCGCATAGGCCGCGGCCGACTCGATGATCGCCTTGTACTCGGACGACAGTGCGTCGTAGGCCTTGATGTTGACGTGCAGGTCGAGCTGCGGGCCGCCTTCCCAGTAGCCGGGGTAGCAGTAGTACTGCGCCACTTTCTGGAAACCCAGCTTCTGGTCGTCGTACGGGCCAACCCACTCGGCCGCATCGATCGTGCCCTTCTCCAGCGCGGCATAAATTTCGCCGCCAGGGATGTTCGCGGCCACGCCGCCCAGGCGCTCGAAGACCTTGCCGCTGAAGCCGCCGGTGCGGAACTTCACGCCCTTGATGTCGGCCAGCGACTTGATCTCCTTGCGCCACCAGCCACCCATCTGCGCGCCGGTGTTGCCCATCGGGAAGCTGATGATGTTGAACGGTTTGTAGAACTCGCGCATCAGCTTCAGGCCGTTGCCTTCGTACATCCACGCCGTCATCTGGCGGCTGTTCAGGCCGAACGGAATGGCGCAGCCAATCGCAAACGTCGGATCCTTGCCGAAGTAGTAGTACGGCGCCGTGTTGGCGCACTCGACGGTGCCCTGCTGGATCGCGTCCACCGTGCCGAAGGCCGGCACGATTTCGCCGGCCGCATGGGTCGAGATGACGAACTTGCCGCCCGTCATGTCGCTGACCTTCTTGGCGAACACGTCGGCCACGCCGAACAGCGTGTCCAGAGACTTCGGAAAGCTCGAAGTCAGGCGCCAGCGGATGGCGGCTTGCGCATGCACGGCCGGGGCGACGCCGGCAGCGAGGATGCCGGCCATGCCCGCACCGCCAACAAATAAACGACGTTCCATCGAAAAGTCTCCTGAGAAAAATGGGAAAGAACCTACCGGCCGAATTCTAGAGAGCGAGGCCTGCACCACGGCGCGGGTTTCCCCCTGCGTGGGCACGCGCAGCCGCTTCAGCTGCCGGCGATCTTCATGCGCTCGATCAGTACCGAGCCGGTGGTCTTGCTGCCCGAGGTGTAAGCGTCGGCGCCGACGGCAACGATGCCCTTCAACATCTCGCGCAGGTTGCCGGCGATGGTGACCTCGTGCACCGGATGCACCATGCGCCCGCCCTCGACCCAGAAGCCGGCGGCGCCACGCGAGTAGTCGCCGGTGACGCCATTGACGCCCTGGCCGATCAGCTCGATGACGAAAAGGCCGCGGTACAGCTTGGCCAGCATCGCGTCCAGGTTGTCGCTGGGTTGCGTGAGGCGGCTCGACAGCGTCAGGTTGTGCGCGCCACCGGCATTGCCCGTGGTGCGCATGCCAAGCTTGCGCGCTGAGTAGCTCGACAGAAAATAGCCCTGCACGACACCGCCATCGACGACGCGGCGTGCATGCGTGGTCACGCCCTCGTCGTCGAACGGCGCACTGCCTTTGCCTTTGCGCACATGGGGAAACTCGTGCAGATCGAGGTGCTCCGCCATCGCGCTCTGGCCCAGGCAGCCTTCAAGAAAACTCGCTTTGCGATAGAGCGAACCGCCCGAGGTGGCTTGCACAAATGCGCCGACAAGGCCGGACGCTAGCGTCGATTCAAACAACACCGGCACTTCGCGGGTGCTGATCTTGCGCGCCTGCAGGCGCGACAGCGCGCGCTCGGCGGCGTATCGCCCCACCGCTTCCGGCGCCGCCAGCTCGGACGCATCGCGCATCGACGTGTACCAGTAGTCGCGCTGCATATCCTGGTTCTTGCCGACGATCGGCGACACCGACAAACCGTGGCGCGAGCTCGCATAGCCACCGCGAAAGCCGCGCGTATTGCCCATGAAGAAATGCGACTGCTGCGCCGACACCCCTGCACCTTCGGAATTGGTGACGCGACGGTCGGTGGCAAACGCCGCGGCCTCGCAGCGCAACGCCAGCGCGGCGGCGGCCTGGGCGTCAATCGCCCACGGGTGGCACAGATCGAGATCGCGCTGCGTGGCTTCGGGCGGCGCCAGGTCCGCTTCGTCGGGCAAGCCGGCCACCGGGTCTTCCGCGGTGAAGCGTGCAATGTCGTAGGCCGCGCGTACCGTCTGCTCGAGCGCACTGCGCGAGAAGTCTGATGTGCTCGCGTTGCCGCGGCGCTGGCCGAGATAGACCGCCACGCCGATCGATTTGTCGCGGTTGCGCTCGACGTTTTCCAACGCCCCCTTGCGTACCGATACCGACAGGCCCGCGCCCTCGGAGACTTCGACACCGGCGTCGCTGGCGCCTACGGTGCGCGCCATGCGCAACGTGTCTTCAACCAAATGCTGGAATTGCTCGCGGCTGTAGGCGAATCCTTGGGCTTTTGTCATGCGAACTATCATAACGAGCAGCATGAAAACCGAAGACGAAACCACCGCCAGCGCCTACACGCGCCCCAGCAAAAGCGCGGCGAAGCGCGAAGCGCATGAGCAACAAGGACTGGGCGAGGCGCTGACCACGATGTCCGAGGCCGCGCTGGCCGCGACGCCGATGTCCGACGCCTTGCGCGACGCGTTGGCCCAGTGGCGCCACACGCGGTCTCACGAGGGCAAGCGCCGGCAGATGCAATACATCGGCAAGCTGATGCGCGATGCTGACATTGAGCCGATCCGCGAAGCCGTTGCCGCCGCCAGGCTCGGACATGCGCACGATTCGTTGGCACTGCATCAAGCCGAGTTGTGGCGCACGGAACTGGTGGCCAACGACGATGCGCTGACTCGCTGGATGGTCGAACATCCGCAGACCGACTTGCAGCCCTTGCGCGCGCTGATCCGCAACGCGCGCAAGGATGTCGAGTTGCCGCCCGAACAACGCCATGGCCGCGCCTGGCGCGAGTTGTTCCAATTCATCAAGCCGCACGTGAAATGAGTGGCCCTGATCGCATCAAGATCGGCCTGCTCTCGGTGAGTGACCGCGCCTCGGCCGGTGTCTATCAAGACAAAGGCATCCCGGCGTTGAAGGAATGGCTGACCCGCGCGCTGACAAACCCGATCGACTGGGAAGCGAGCGTGATCCCCGACGAGCAAGACGGCATCACGCATGCGCTGATCGATCTCGTCGACATCAGGCAGTGTGACCTCGTTCTGACCACCGGGGGCACCGGGCCGGCTGCACGCGACGTCACGCCCGAAGCCACGCTCGCCGTGGCCGACAAGGAAATGCCCGGCTTTGGCGAGCAGATGCGGCAGATCAGCTTGAAGTTCGTGCCGACGGCGATTCTGTCGCGGCAGGTCGCGGTGATCCGCAAGCAGACCTTGATCATCAACCTGCCGGGGCAGCCGAAGTCGATCGCGGAGACTCTGTCTGGCCTTCCGGACGTGCCCGGCATCTTCGCCGCCGTGCCCTATTGCATCGACTTGATCGGCGGGCCCTACATCGAAACCGACGACAACGTGTGCAAGGCTTTCAGGCCGAAATCTGCGATCAGACAATGATCGGCTCCGGCTCGAGCCGAATGCCGAAGCGCCCGTACACGCTCTCCTGAATCGCTCGCGCCAGCGTCAGCACTTCGGCGCCCGACGCGCCGCCGCGATTCACGAGCACGAGGGCCTGCTTCTCGTACACACCGGCGCGGCCGATCGATTTGCCTTTCCAGCCACAGGCATCGATCAACCACCCCGCCGCCAGCTTGACCGTGCCATCGCGCAGCAGGTAGTGCACGATCTCCGGATCGCGGCCGATGATGTCTCGGCACTGCTCGGTGCTGACGATCGGGTTCTTGAAAAAGCTGCCGACGTTGCCGATCAAGGCAGGATCAGGCAACTTGGCGCGGCGGATCGCGCACACCCAATCGAAGACCGTTTGCGCATCGGGTTGTGAGTTGCCGGTCTCCTGCATGCGGCGCTCAAGTTCGAGATAGCCGAGCACCGGCTGCCACGGCTTGGGCAGGCGAAAGCGCACGCGCGTGATCACGCTCTTGCCAGCGAGCGATTGTTTGAACACGCTGTCGCGGTAGCCGAAGTGGCACGCATCAACGTCGAGTGTGGCGCCGCGCCCGGTGACAAGATCGACGACGTCCAATGACTCGAAACGCTCGCGCAACTCGACGCCGTAGGCGCCGATGTTCTGCACCGGCGCCGCACCGACCGTGCCGGGAATCAGGGCCAGGTTCTCAAGACCCGGCCAGCGCTGCTGCAATGTCCACGCCACCGCGTCGTGCCAGTTCTCGCCGGCGCCAACCTCGACGATCCAGGCATCGGAGCGCTCTTGCACCAGACGCCGGCCCATCACCTCGATCTTCAGCACCACGCTTTTCGGATCGCGCGTGAAGACGATGTTGCTGCCGCCGCCAAGCACGAGCTTGGGCGCACGGCCGAGCTCGGTGTGATCGATCACACGGCGCACCGCAGCGTCGCTGTCCACTCGTACCAACGTCTGCGCTTGTGCCGGCAAGGCAAATGCATTCATCGTGCGCAGGTTCACGTTGCGCTCGATGTGCAGAGGTGTTGCTGCAGGTGTTGGCATGTCAGAATTTTCATCGAAGAATCTCCAAACGCACCGACTAACATGCACAGCCCAAAAAGCAAGCGCCACGCGCGCATCGCCCTGACCGCGATGCTGCTCATCGGAGCGGGCGCGGCGGCTGCGCAATCGGTCACGCTCAACGGCAACCTCGGTTCGCAGAAGGCGCTGCTGGTGATTGACGGCCATCCCCACGCCGTCGCTGTGGGCAACACAGTCAAGGGTGTGCGTCTGGTGTCCCTGTCAGGACCGCAGGCCGAAGTGGCGGTGGACGGCGCACGGCGCACGCTGCTGCTCGGTGCCGGTGCGGTAAAGGTCAGCGGCGACGTCGGCTCACGCGGCGGCAACGAGATCGTGCTGATGGCCAGCAGCGGCGGACACTTCAACACCGTCGGCCAGATCAACGGCAAAGCCGTTTCCTTCATGGTCGACACCGGCGCCACCAAGGTCAGCATGGGTCAGTCCGAGGCCGATCGCCTGGGCGTGGACTACAAGGCGGGCACGCGCGGCTTGGCCGAAACCGCCAACGGCCGTGTGCCGGTGTACGCCGTGATGCTGAGTTCGGTGCGCGTCGGTGACGTGGAAGTCGCCAACGTCGAAGCACTGGTGCTGCCGTCGGCCATGCCACACATCCTCTTGGGCAACAGCTTCCTCACGCGTTTCTCGATGAAGCGCGAGAACGAAGTGATGCGCCTCGAAAAGAGACCGAACTAGTCGACGGCCTCAAGACGGCGTCGGCGTCGTCGGCGCTCGCCCGATCGATCGATCAGGCTGGCTGCAACAGCCCCTTTTTCTCCAGCATCGACTCGATTCGAGCTGGACGGCCTCTGAAGGCTGCATACGTCGCCCCTGGCTCCACGCTGTCCCCTGCCGCATAGATGTGCTTGAGCAATCGCTCGGCCACGTTCGAATCGAACGCGTTGCCCGCTTCGGTGAAGGCGTCGAACGCGTCGGCATCGAGCACCTCGGCCCACAGATAAACATAGTACCCAGCCGCATAGCTGGAGCCATAGAACAGGTGCTGAAAATGCGGGAAACGGTGGTTGATGCCCACACCCGGCGGCAAGCCGCGCTCTTTGAGCACCTGGGTTTCGAAGGCCACCGGATCGGCGGGCACACGGTCTCGCGGCAGCGCGTGCACCGCCATGTCGGTCAGGGCGCTGGCGGTGTAGCGCACCGTCTCGAACGCCTGGCCGAAGCGCCGCGCGAGTTTCAGGCGTTCGATCAACGCGTCGGGGATCGGCTCGCCGGTGGCCACATGGCGCGCGTGGCGGCGCAACACGTCGGGCTCGCTGGTCCAATGCTCAAACAGCTGCGACGGCAGCTCGACAAAATCGCGCAGCACGTTGGTTCCTGACAAGCGCTCATAGCCCACGTCCGACAGCAGGCCGTGCAAGCCGTGGCCGAACTCGTGGAACAACGTGCGCACGTCGTCGAACGAGAGCAGCGTCGGCTGCCCCGGCGCCGACTTGGCGAAGTTGTTGTTGTTGACGACGATGGGCGTCACGGCACCCCCGTTTTTTGTCTGCTGACGGTAGTTGCTCATCCACGCGCCACTGCGCTTGGACGGCCGCGCATAGTTGTCGTGCAGGAAAACGCCGACCAACCGGTCGTCGCGCGCACGCACCTCGTAGGCCTGCACGTCCGGGTGGTAGAGCTCGAGTCCGTTGCGCTTGACGAAGCGGATGCCGAACAGTCGCTCGGCGCAATCGAAGGCCGCGGCCACCATGCGATCGAGTGGGAAATACGGTTTGACCTCGGCGTCGTCGATAGCGTACTGGCGCTGGCGCACCTGTTCGGCCCAGTAGCGCCAATCCCAGGGCTCGATCGGGTGCGTGACACCCCGCGCCTTCATCTGCACCAACAACTCAGCGCGCTCACGCTCCAACGCCGGCAGCGCGCGCGACCAGACATCATCGAGCAGGCGCATCACGGCGCCATGCGTGCGCGCCATGGTGTTGGCCAGCGCGTAGTCGGCATAACTCGTGTAGCCGAGCAGCGCCGCTTGTTCAGCGCGCAATTCGAGGATCTCGCGCACCACCGGCCGGTTGTCGGTAGCGCCGTCATGCTCTCCGCGCGTGGTCCAGGCGCTCCACGCGGCTTGGCGCAAATCACGCCGCTCGCTGAAGGTCAGGAAGGGCACGATCAGCGAGCGCGACAAGGTGATCACTGCGCCGGACAAGCCGCGATCGGCGGCGGCTTGCCGGGCCGCGTCGCGCACGAAGGCCGGCAGCCCCGCCATATCGGCTTCAGTGGCGAGCGTCAGGCGGTACGCCGATTCATCGGCCAGCACGTTCTGGCCAAAGGCCGTCATCAACGCGGCCAGACGTTCGTTCAACTGCGCAAAGCGCACGCGGTCGGCGCCTTTAAGCTGCGCACCGGCGCGCACGAAGTCGCTGTGCAGCTGTGCGAGCAGGCGCTGCTGTTGGGCATCGAGGCCGAGCGCAGGCAGCCGCGCGTGCAGCGCATCGAGCCGCGCAAACAGTTTCTCGTTGAGATACAGCGCGTTGCTGTGCGCAGCCATCGGTTGCGCCAGTTCGCGCTGCGCGGCTTGCAGCGCGTCCGAGGTTTCCGATGCGCACAGGTTGTGAAAGGCGCCATCCAGGCGCGCCATCAGCCGCCCGCTGGCGTCGAGCCGAGCCACCGTGTTGGCGAAGTCCGGTGCCTCAGCCTGCCCAGCAATCGCGTCGAGCTCTGTGCGGTGTTCGCGCATCGCGACCTCGAAGGCCGGCACGAAATGCTCGGGCTTGATGGCCTCGAACGGCGGCAGGCCGTGCGGCGCGGTCCAAGGTTGCAACAGCGGGTTGGCAACGGTCTTGTCTGGAGCGTCCATCGGTACATCCCTCGTCACTTGCCGGATTTGATTGCAATCTCATCATCTTCGCGGTACGGGCGATTCGCACACTCGGTGAGCCAGCCACTGCGTTCTTCGTCGTGCTTCAGGCTGACCTCGTTGATGGCTTTGTTGCGGCCGTTCCAATCAACCACCACCGCCTCGCGCGCCGTCGCCTTGTCGTTGTAGCCCTTGACCGCGTTTTGGTACGCCGGCACCAGCCGTGCCTCTTCTTCGCTGAGTGGCACGCGCGCTTTGTTCAACCGCTCGCGCTCGGCCTCGAACTCCTTGGCCAGCTCTTCGCGCTTGTTGCGCGGGCCTTCGTCAGCGGCCTTCAGGCGTTGGTTGAAGGCCTCGATTTCAGCGCCGTGGGCGCGCATGCGGCCTTCCCAATCACGCACTGCGGCCAGCTTGATGTCGACGTCGGCGCGGTCGGCCTTGAGCGCATCGCCACTCTTGACCAGGTCTTCCTTTTCCTTGTCGAGCGCCGCACGCCGCTGCTCCAGATCTTTGGTCGTGGTGTTGACGCTGTCCAGCCGCTTCATGCAGGTGCGCAACTCGTCGCGCGTCATGACCTTGCCCACCGGGCCTTTGCCGCCGAGCGTTTTCGGGCCTGCCGGCTTGGCAGCGGTCGCTGCCGGCGTGACGAGCTTGGGCGGCGTCGCCGCGGCACCGGCCGGCGCGGTCTGTGCAACACCCGTCGCCGAGAAGATCATCAAGGCGCCAAACGCGGCCAGGGCGGCGAGGGAACGGGTCGGGATCATGCTGTTGTCCTTGCAACGCGGAGTTCAACGGGAGACTCGGACGCGATGATGCCACCCTTGCGCAGCCCGACCCGAGAGGGCAGACTTTCCCGCCAACGTTTGCCGAGGAGCCCGCGTCATGCTGAAGGTACTGAAGTGGTTGTTGATCCTCCTCGTGGCCCTCGCCGCGTTGTTGTTCGTCGGCGGCTATGCGTTGTCACCCGAGTTCAAAGCGGTGCGCAGCACCCTCATCAACGCGCCGGCCGACAAAGTCTATCCCTTGATCGCTGACCCGCGCGAGTGGAAGCGCTGGTCCGTCTGGAACCGTCGCGACCCTGCCATGGCGATCACCTACAGCGGCCCGCCGTCGGGCGCCGGTGCAGCGTGGGAATGGAAGAGCCAAAGCGAAGGTGACGGCAAGATGACCTTCACCGCCGCGGATCCCGGCAGGCGCATCGCCTACGACCTGTATTTCCCCGACTTCGGCACCACGTCCGGCGGCGACTTGACGCTCGCGCCCGACGGCAGCGGCACCAAGGTCACGTGGACGATGAACGGCAACATGGGCAGCAACCCGCTGTTCCGCTGGATCGCGCTGTTCGGCGACAAGATGGTCGGTGGCGACTTCGAAGCCGGCCTGGCCAACCTGAAGGCCTTGGCGGAAAAACCATGACCGACAGACCCAAAGTCGCTTCGTGGGAAGCGCAGGCCGCTGGGGAGCGACCCCGCACTGGCCTGCCTATTCACCCAAGTAGGCGGCTCGCACACGTGGATCGGCCAGCAGCACCTTGGCATCACCATCCATCGTGACTTCCCCCGACTCCATGACATAGCCGCGATTGGCCAGGCCGAGCGCGCGGCTGGCGTTCTGCTCGACCAGCAGCACCGTCGTGCCTTTGTTGTGAATGTCGGCGACGACTTCGAAAATCTTGTCGACCATGATCGGCGACAGGCCCATCGACGGCTCGTCGAGCAGCAGCACCTTCGGCCGCGCCATCAATGCGCGGCCCATGGCCAGCATCTGCTGCTCGCCGCCGCTCATCGTGCCGGCGAGTTGCGCCGCGCGCTCCTTCAAGCGCGGGAAGATGGCGAACACCTTGTCAATATCGGCGTCGATCTCGTTGTCGTTGCGCACGAAGGCGCCCATCTGCAGGTTCTCGACGATCGTCATGCGGGTGAAGGTGCCGCGCCCTTCCGGCACCATCACCAGGCCTTGCTTGACCAGATTCCAGGCGCCCTGGCCCTTGATGCTCTTGCCCATGAATTCGATCTCGCCGGCCGCCACCGGCTGCGTGCCGGTGATGGCCTTGAGCGTGGTCGTCTTGCCGGCGCCGTTGGCGCCGATCAGGCTGACCAGCTCGCCCTGGCGAACTTCGAAGCTGACGCCTTTGACGGCCTGGATGCCACCGTAGGCGACCTTGAGGTTGGTGACTTTGAGAAGGGTTGTGGCCATGTCAGTGGTGCCCGGCCGTTCGAAGCCACCGACCGCCCCCCCGGGGGGCAGGAGCGAAGCGACGTGGGGGTTGTTTCATGCTAGTGCTTGGCGTGGTCGGCGCCGAGGTAGGCCTCGATCACTTTGGGGTTGCGCTGCACGTCGTAGGGCGTGCCTTCGGCGATCTGTTTGCCGTAGTCGAGCACAGTGACGCGGTCGCACAGACCCATCACCAGTTTCACGTCGTGCTCGATCAGCAGGATCGTGCGGTTGTCCTTGCGGATGCGGTCGATCAGTTCGCGCAGCACAACCTTCTCGGTCGCATTCATGCCGGCCGCCGGCTCGTCGAGCGCGATCAGCGTCGGGTCGGTGGCCAGCGCACGGGCAATCTCGAGGCGACGCTGGTCGCCATAGGACAGCGTGCGCGCCTTGTACTCGGTGTACTTGCCAATGCCCACGTAGTCAAGCAACTGCTGCGCCCGGTCGGCGATGGCCTTTTCTTCGGCCTTGAAGCCCCCGGTGCGAAAGACCGCGCCGATCAGGCCCGAGTTCGTGCGCACGTGGCGGCCGACCATCACGTTCTCCAGCGCCGTCATCTCGGCAAACAGGCGGATGTTCTGGAACGTGCGCGCGATGCCCGCCTTGGCCACTTGGTGCACCGCTTCGGGCTTGTACGGCGCACCGCCAAGCTCGAACGTGCCTGAGTCGGGCGTGTACAGCCCGGTGATGACGTTGAAGAAGGTCGTCTTGCCGGCGCCGTTGGGGCCGATCAAGCCATAGACCTGGCCTTCGGTGATGGTGATGCCGACGTCCGACAGCGCTTGCAGGCCGCCGAAGCGCTTGGAGACGCCGGTGACTTTGAGAACGGTTTTTTCGCTCATGGTCTGCGCCTCACTTCGCTACCGCCGCCGGCGCGGCTTTGCCGTGCTCGGGCGACGGCCACAGGCCACGCGGCCGCCACAGCATGACGACGATCATCGCCAGCGCAATCAGCGCCTGGCGCAGGATCGAGGCGTCGATGCGGCCGCCACTCATGTTCTGGATGTCTCCTGCCACATAGCGCAGCGCCTCGGGCAGGATCGCCAGCAGCAGCGCGCCGACGACCACGCCCGGCAGGTGGCCGATGCCGCCGACGACCACCATCGCCACGATCATCACGCTCTCCATCAGGCTGAACGACTCGGGCGAGACGAAGCCCTGGAAGGCGGCGAACATCGCGCCGGAGACGCCGCCAAACGTGGCGCCCATGCCGAAGGCCAGCAGCTTCATGTTGCGCGTGTTGATGCCCATCGCCTTGGCCGCAATCTCGTCTTCGCGGATCGCCATCCAGGCGCGGCCGATGCGCGAGCGCTCCAGCCGATGGCAGACGAGCAGGCTGCCGACGACGAGGCCGAGGAACAGCCAGTAGTACAGCACCACCGAATTGATGCGGTAGTCGCCGATCTCTATCGCCTTGCCGAACGAAAAGCCGAACAGGTTCATCGAGTCGATCCGGTCCAGCCCGCGCGGGCCGTTGGTGATGTTCACCGGCTGCTCGAGGTTGTTCATGAAGACGCGGATGATCTCGCCGAAGCCGAGCGTGACGATGGCCAGGTAGTCGCCACGCAGCTTCAAGACTGGCGTGCCGAGCAGCACACCGGCCGTTGCGGCGAGCAGCGCCGCGGCCGGAATCACCACCCAGACCGGCGTGTGCAGGCCGTCCGGGAACATGGCCTTGAAGCTCTCGAAGTTTTCCGACAGGTGCGGGCTGGCCAGCAGCGCATACATGTACGCGCCGACAGCGTAGAACGCGACGAAGCCGAGGTCGAGCAGGCCGGCATAGCCGACGACGATGTTCAGGCCCAGGGCCAGCAGCACGTAGAGCAGCGCAAACGCCATGATGCGCACAGGCCCCTGCCCGAACTGCTGAGCGAACAGCGGCAGCGCGATCAGCACCACGGCGGCGATGAGGAAATACAAGACTTGTTTTTGCTTGTTCATGCTCGCACCCTCCTCATGCTCGGTCGGCCACACGCTCGCCGAGCAGGCCCGAGGGCCGCAGCGTGAGCACGAGGATCAACGCGATGAACGCGAAGATGTCGGAGTACTGGCTGCCGAGGACGCCGCCGGTGATCCAGCCCAGGTAGCCGGCGCCGATGGCCTCCACCAGCCCAAGCAGGACGCCGCCGACGACCGCGCCGGCCAGGTTGCCGATGCCGCCGAGCACTGCCGCGGTGAAGGCCTTCAGGCCCGGCAGGAAGCCCATCGAGTGCTGCACGGTGCCGTAGTTGGCCGCCCACATGATGCCGGCCACGGCTGCCAGCGCGGCGCCGATGATGAAGGTCGCCGAGATCACGAAGTCGGGCCGCACGCCCATCAGCGCGGCCACGCGCGGGTTCTCGGCAGTGGCGCGCATCGCGCGGCCGAGCTTGGTTTTGTTGACGAGGTACATCAGCGCCGCGAGGATGGCCACCGTGAGTCCGAGGATCATGATCTGCACGATGCTGATGACCGGGCCACCGAGGTTGATTGGATCGCTCGGCAGCAGAATCGGGAACGGCTTCGGGTTCGGCTTCCAGACGATCATCGCGATCGTCTGCAGCAGCAGGCTCATGCCCATCGCGGTGATCAGCGGCGCCAATCGGGGCGCGTTGCGCAGCGGGCGGTAGGCGATTTTCTCGATGGCGAAGTTCAGCGTGGCGCAGATGGCGATCGACACCGGCACCGACAGCAGCAGGCGCAGCCAGCCCGGCATGCCCGTGCCTTCGAGCGCGCTGACCACCGTCCAGCTCGTCAATGCGCCAACCATCAACACCTCGCCGTGCGCGAAGTTGATCAGGTTGATGATGCCGTACACCATCGTGTAGCCGAGTGCGACGAGCGCATACATGCTGCCCAGCACGAGGCCGTTGATCACTTGTTGGAAGAAGATGTCCACCCGATTGCTCCCGTTTCCAGCCCGCAGGCGCGGCCGATTCTAGGCAGGCAAGGATCGTGCCCCGCGCAAGGATTACCCTTGAGCAACACGCTCCGCCGTTGATCTCAGCGCAGCACGCTGGCCAGGGGCGTGAAGGGCTTGCCGAGGCCGCGCGCCACGGCCTCGTGCGTGATCGCGCCACTGTGCACCGTGAGCCCTGCGGCCAGGTGCGGATCGTCGGCGCAGGCTCGCTGCCACCCCTTGTTCGCCAGCGCCAACGTGAACGGCAACGTGGCGTTGTTGAGCGCGAAGGTCGACGTGCGCGGCACCGCGCCGGGCATGTTGGCGACGCAGTAGTGCACGATGCCATCGACGACATACGTCGGCTCGGCATGTGTCGTCGCGCGCGAGGTTTCGAAACAGCCGCCTTGGTCGATCGCCACGTCGACGATCACGGCGCCCGGCTGCATGCGCGAGAGTTGGGCGCGCTTGATCAGCTTCGGTGCGGCCGCGCCCGGCACGAGCACCGCGCCGATCACGAGGTCGGCGCGCAGCACCGCGGCCTCCGTGGCATCGATCGTTGCGGCTTGCGTGCGGATGCGGCCATCAAACGCCTCGTCGATCTGACGCAGGCGTGGCAGCGACTTGTCGAGGATCGTCACCTCGGCGCCGAGACCGATGGCCATGCGCGCCGCATGCGTGCCAACAACGCCGCCGCCGATGACGACCACACGCCCCGGCGCGACCCCCGGCACGCCGCCGAGCAATACGCCGAGGCCGCCGTTGGCCTTTTGCAGCGCCACCGCGCCGACCTGGATTGCCATGCGGCCGGCAACTTCGCTCATCGGCGCCAACAGCGGCAGGCCGCCGCGCTCGTCGGTGATGGTTTCGTAGGCGATCGCGGTACAGCCGCTTTTCAACAATCCTTCGGCCTGCTGTGGATCGGGCGCCAGGTGCAGGTACGTGAACAGCACCTGACCCTTGCGCAACATCGCGCACTCGGCCGGCTGCGGCTCCTTGACCTTGACGATCATCTGCGCGCTCTCGAACACCGCGGCCGCGGTGGGCAGCACCTGCGCGCCGGCAGCGCTGTAGGCCGCGTCGTCGCAGCCGATGCCGCTGCCCGCGCCAGCTTGCACGACGACCTCGTGGCCATGATGCATCGCTTCGCGCGCGGCCGCCGGCGTCATGCCGACGCGGTACTCGTGGTTCTTGATTTCCTTGGGCACGCCGATGCGCATGGGGTCCTCTCACTGCTGTCGATGCGCTCATCCTCGCAACAGACGCGGTGCAAGGGCTTGCCAATACAGCGCTGGATTACCCGCGATGTGCGCAACATCCTTCGGCTCAATGCAGAATTCGCGCATGAACCTTGACGCGATCGACAAAAAGCTGCTGCGCGTGCTTCAACACGACGGGCGCCTGACCAACGCCGACCTGGCGCAGCGCATCGGCCTGTCGGCGTCGGCGTGCCTGCGACGCGTGCAGCGGCTCGAGGAACAGGGCGTGATCGAAGGCTACAGCGCCACACTGAACGGCGAAGCGATTGGCAAGCCGACGACGGTCTTCATCGAGGTCACCCTCGACAGCCAGGTCGGCAAAGCGCTCGACGCCTTCGAGCGCGCGGTCGCGGCCTGCGATGACGTTCTGGAATGCCACCTGATGAGCGGCGACTTCGACTACCTGCTGCGCGTGGCCGTGGCCGACATGCGCGACTACGAACGCGTGCACCGCCAGCGCGTGGCCGCCTTCCCGCACGTGGCGCGCATCCGCACCGCGTTTGCAATGCGCGCGGTCGTCGCGCGGCGCGGCTACGTGCTCTGAGCTTTTTTGTTGGCGGCGCGCAGGCGGTCGAGCTTCTCGGCAATCTGCTGCTCCAGGCCGCGGTCGGTCGGCCGGTAGAACTGCGGCACAGGGTCGAGGTTGTCAGGAAAATATTGCTCGCCGGCCGCAAAGCCTTCCTCTTCGTTGTGGGCGTAGCGGTAGCCAGCGCCGTAGTCGAGCTGCTTCATCAACTTCGTCGGCGCGTTGCGCAAGCGCAACGGCACCGGACGCGTACCGTCGCTTTGCACGAAGGCCTTCGCTTCGTTGTAGGCAACGTAAGCAGCATTGCTCTTCGGCGCGGCGGCGAGAAACAGCACGGCTTGCGCGAGCGCCAGCTCACCTTCGGGTGAGCCCAGGCGCTCGTACACCTCGGCCGCATCGAGCGCCATGCGCAGGCCGCGCGGATCGGCCAGACCGATATCTTCGCTGGCCATGCGGACCAAACGCCGCGCCACATAGCGCGGATCGACGCCGCCGTCCAGCATGCGCACCAACCAGTACAGCGACGCGTCGGGGTCGCTGCCACGCACGGCCTTGTGCAACGCGGAGATCGTGTCGTAGAACTGCTCTCCGCCTTTGTCGTAGCGGCGCAGTTGGTCGCCGAGTGCTCGCTCCAGCAGGGGCTCGTCGATCTGCGCAGCCTGGCCCACGACGACGGCCACGTTCTCGACGACGTTGAGCAGCCGGCGTGCATCGCCGTCGGCGTAGCCGATCAGTCGGTCACGTGCCGCGTCGGTGAACGGCGGTGCATTCATTGCTGCGCGGGCGCGTTCGAGCAACTCCGCCAGTTCATCGTCGGCGAGCGGCTGCAGCACATGCACCGTTGCCCGTGACAGCAGCGCCGAGTTGACTTCGAACGACGGGTTCTCCGTCGTCGCGCCGATGAAGGTGAACAGGCCGCTCTCCACGTGCGGCAGGAACGCGTCCTGCTGCGCCTTGTTGAAGCGGTGAACTTCATCGACGAAGACAATGCTCGCGCGACCGACACGGCGCGCGCTCTGCGCACGCTCGACCGCCTCGCGGATGTCCTTGACGCCACCAAGCACGGCCGAGATCTGGATGAACTCGGCATCGAAGGCCTGCGCCAACAGGCGCGCGAGCGTCGTCTTGCCGACGCCCGGCGGGCCCCACAGGATCATCGAGTGCAGGCGGCCGGCGTCGAAGGCGGCGCGCAGCGGTTTGCCCGGCGCGAGCAGATGGCGCTGGCCGATCACTTCATCCAGCGTGCGCGGGCGCAGGCGCTCGGCCAGCGGCGCATCGGCGCGCGCGGCTTCGGGCGCGCCCGATGTCGCACCGGCGGTGTCACCGAAGAGGTCTTTGTCCACGCGCCGATTGTCGCCGCGCGCGGCAGCACCGTTCAGTGCAGCCCCTCGATCGGCGCCAACAGGTCTTCCAGGAAAAACGCCGACAGCGCAGCCCGGCCGGTGAGGCCGGCCTTCGAGTAGATCGCGCGTGCATGCTCGCGCACCGTGCGCTCGCTGCCGGCGCGCACGGCCGCGATCTCCTTGGTCGACAGGCCCTTCAACAGCAACAACGCCACCTCGCGCTCGGCGTCGGTCAGGCTCCAGCGTGTGAACTGGGCATCGATGGCCTCGCCCAGCCCATTGAGCAACGTGCGCGACTCGCTGCGCCAGCGCTGACCTTGCAGGCGCGCGACTTCGAGGTCGCGGATCACCTGCAGGTGCTCGTCGCGCTGGCGCTGGCTGATGCGAAACAGCACCGCAACGCCGACACTGGTCATTACCACCGGAGCAATCTTCAACAGCTCGAACAGCAGTTCGAGCGGCGTCGTCTTCGGCTCTTCGAGCCACTCGATGCCGAGGAACAGGACAACGCCGAAGACCACCGCGACGATCGCCCAGTTGCGGGTGCGCGGGTCGATCAGGTCGCTCATCGCCCTGTTCCTTCCACTAACGATCAAGGCGCCGGCAAGGCCACGCAGCGCGCATCGAAGTTGCACTCTGTGAGTTGCAGGCGCTGACCTTCAAGGGGTTTGGTCTCCAGGAAGAAACCGATGCCGCGCGCATAGTACTTGAGGGCATAGATGCCGGGCTCCATGGCCGAGTAGTTCTTCGTCACCACGCAGTCGCGGTTGCCGCACAGACGCAACGCCAGGTCGCGCGGCACCAGGTTGTCGAGCGCGCCGCCGGCCCCGAAGGCGTAGTTCACCGAGAGGATCTCCGAAACGTCCTCGGCGTTGCCGAGCGAAAACTCTTCCTGATAGACCTGCCCCGCGCGTGGCCGCGCCGGCATGATGATGCCGGCCTTGTCGCCATCCTGCCCATGCTTGAACGAGCCGTCGCGGCTGACCAGTTCCGGCCGGCGCGGCTTGTCGCCTTCGAAGCTCTCGTAGTCCTTGACCTCTTCGCCGCAGTACCAGGTGCTGCCGTCGCGGCCGGCGGCGAACCAGTCGTCGGTGGCTTCTTTCAGCAGTCCGTCCTGATAGACCAGGTCTCGCAGCACGATGCAGGTCACGCCGGCGATCAGCTTGGTATCGCTGGTGATCTCCACCACGCCGCGCTCGCCTTCGCCGAGATAGACCCAGCGGTTGCCGATGCCCAGCGGGAAGTATGGGTTCGGGTTCGACAGCTGACGAAAGTCGCCGTCGAAACGGTCGGGCGTGAACGGCGGGTCATAGCGAGCTTCACCGACCACCGCGCAGACCGCGCGGCGGGCGTCGAATTGTGCGCGGCAGGTCTGGCCGTTTTCCTTGTGCGCGCTGCGGATGTCGGCCAAACATTGCGCACGGTCGCGCACATCGGAGACGTTGATGCACTTGGCCCTGGCCAGCATCAGATCGTCTCGAGCCTCCAACCCGCAGGCGCTGTAGACCAGCTTGGCGGTGGCCGTGCAGTAGCCGCCGCTGCCGGACTCCGCATCGTCGTCGTCGCGGGCCTGCGCGGCCATGCTCGCACAGGCCAGAACGATCACGCCCAGCAGCGGCAGGCGCCAGCGGCGCAACCTGCGCCCCAGCAAAGTGGAGTTGTGGTCGATGGTGACTCGCGGTCTCATGATGGGCTCCTTGTTGAGGGTTGCCTGCGTCCGGTGCCGGCTGGCGCTGGACGTCAGGCCCAGGCACCATCGGCGATACAGGCCGCGCCGTCGATTGGCGTTGCGACGTACGCGCTTCGGCAGCCCCTGGCGCTTTGACTTACGCGGCGGCGGTGGCGCCCCTCGGGGCAGCACATGACAATGCGCACGCCGGATGTCGTTGCCGCGCACGGCGCGGTTGGAGGAGGACGCATGACGCCAGCCCGTTGCCTGCTTGCCGCCTTGTGCTGCGCCGCCGCCTGCTGCTCCGTGCACGCCGGCCGCTCGAGCATCAGCGACGAGTCCGACGTGGCCGAGGCGGGCGACTGCGAAACCGAACTCGTGTTCGACCGCGCGAGCGCCCGCAGCGCGCGCCCGCAGCGAGACCGCACGTTGCGGCTGGCCTGCGGCGTGGGCTGGGGCATCGAAGTCGAAGCGGCCCACAGCCGCCAGCGCAGCGGCGCGTCGCGCGGCGAAGCGCTCGGCCTCGAGGTCAAGACCAATCTGCGAGAGCGCGACGAAAACCGGGTCGGCTGGGCCGTGGCCGCAGCCCTTGGCGCCGAGCGCAGCGGCGGCTCCTGGCGCCGCAGCGAATATGCGTTCGAGGTCGAAGCCACGCGCCTGCTGGGCGAGCATTGGCTGGTAGACGCCAAGCTCGGCGTCGCGCGCGATGTGCGCTCGCGCCGCGACAGCACGCTCTGGGGGCTGGCGCTGGAATATGCCGTCAACGACAACTTCGAGCTCGTGGCCGAGCTTGAGGGCGACGACCGCGGCCGGCCGCTGGCGAAGGCCGGCTTGCGCTGGACGCTTTGGGAGGACGTACAACTCAAGGCGTCATACGGCCAGCGCAACGGGCCGCGGCGCGAGCGCGAAACCAGCATCGGACTGATGATCGAGTTCTGAACACCAGGAGAGCCCCATGCCCGTGACTTTTCATGCTTCGTGCCGTGCCGTCGTCCTTGCAACAACGCTTGCGCTGGCTTGCCTGCCCGCCGTTGCGAGAGACAAGTTCCAATACCTGGTCGTGGACTTGACGAAGGCCGAGGCGGGCACGCCCGCGCAACTGGAGGTGCTGCTCAACCGCCTCGGCGCCGACGGCTGGGAACTGGTGCAGAGCAACGCCGCCGGCGTCGCCATCTTCAAGCGCGAGAAATAGCCACGATGAGCAGGTCGGACTGATGAACCGCGCTCTGCTGCTGCTGGCCCTGTGCCAGGGCTTCTTCCTCACCAACAACGTGGTCTTCATCGCCATCAACGGCCTGGTGGGCCTACAGCTCGCACCGCTGGGCTGGATGGCGACGCTGCCGGTGACGGGCTATGTGGTCGGCAGCGCGCTCTCGGCCGGGCTGGTGGCAAAAACACAATCGCACTTCGGCCGCAAGCGATCGTTTCAGTTCGGGCTGGTGATCGCTGCGCTGTCGGCCGCGCTGTGCGCGTATGCGGCGGTGACGAAAAACTTCTGGCTGCTCGTCGCAGCCACCGTGGTTGCCGGCTACTACAACGCCAACGCGGCGCTGTACCGCTTTGCCGGGCCGGAACTGGTCGCGCCCGAGTTCAAGGAGCGCGCGATCTCGCTCGTTCTTGCCGGCGGCATCATCGGCGCGTTCGCCGGGCCGAACCTGGCCAACGCCACGCGCTCGATGCTCGACGTGCCGTTTGCAGCGGCGTACCTGTCGTTGGTGGGGGTGGCGCTGCTGTCGCTGGTGGTGCTGTCGTTGATCCGCTTCCCGGAACACAAGGCACCCGCGCCCGGTGCGAGTTCTGGCCGGCCGCTGTCAGAGATCGTTCGCCAGCCGGTGTTCATCGTCGCCGTCACGGCCGGCGCGCTCGGCTACGGCGTGATGAACCTGCTGATGGCGGCCACACCGATCGCGATGGCGAAGTGCGGCCTGCCGTTTTCCGACGCCGCGCTGGTGCTCGAGTGGCATGTGCTCGGCATGTTCGTGCCGAGCTTTTTCACCGGCCACTTGATCAAGCGCTTCGGTGAGCTGCCGATCATGGGTGTCGGCGTGCTGCTCAATCTCGTGTGCATCGCCGTCGCGCTGTCGGGCATCGAGTTGATGCAGTTTCTTGTCGCGCTGTTCACACTCGGCGTCGGCTGGAATTTTCTCTTCGTCGGCGGCTCGACGCTGCTGACGCAGGCCTACCGTCCTGAAGAAAAGATCAAGACACAAGGGGCGATGGATTTCTGCGTCTTCACGACAATGGCGGTGACGTCGTTCGCGTCAGGCGCGTTGATCACCACGCGCGGCTGGGATTGGCTGAACTACGGCTCGCTGCCGGTCGTGCTGCTGATCGCGGTCGCGCTGCTGTGGCTGGCGGCGGTTCGACGCCGCGCAGTGCCGGCTACTGCTTGAGCACTTCGACGCCTTTGGGCGGCGTGAAGCGGAAGGTTTCGGCTGCCGGCGTGACGTTGGTCGCGACCTCGCCGAACGTCAGCAGCGAGCGCTGGCCGAAGTTGTCGACCAGCTCGATCGCCGACAGCGCCTTGCCCTTGAAGCCGACGCGCAGCGACTGAAAGCCCGCAGCTTCGCCTTTGGCGCGCGGCGTGGCCTGCACCCAGTCGAGGCCCTGGGCGCTCGGTTGCGCCTTCAGCTCGAAGTCTTTCTCGACATTGGCGCCGGCCAGGAGGGCCGCCGGCGTTGCGCCGAGCGCCCGGTCCATCGCGCGAACCGTCACCTGCTGCAAGTCAACGTCGTAGAGCCACACACTTTCGCCGTCGCCAACGATCACCTGCTCGTACGGCTTGGCGTAGGCAAAGCGAAAGCGGTTCGGCCGTGCGAACTCGAAGCTGCCGCTGGAAGTTTTTTTCTTGGCGTTGTCGGTGGACGAAACGATCTGCGTGAACGTCGTGCGGCCGGACTTGACGTCGCGCGTGAACTCGCGCAGCGCGTCCACGGCATCGGCGTGCACGGCGCCAACGCCGCACAATAGCGCAATAGCCAAGCAAACGCCGCGGAACCGGCTCCGCCGGGCCGCTGGCGTTGCCCCCCGTGGGGGGAGCGGCTGCGCCGCTCCGGGGGGGAACTTAGTCATCGCGCTTGGGAACCAGCAGATCGCGGTTGCCGTTGGTGGCCATGGACGATACGAGCCCCGAGCGCTCCATTTGTTCCAACAATCGTGCGGCGCGGTTGTAGCCAATTCGCAGGTGCCGCTGCACGAGCGAGATCGACGCCCGCTTGTGCTGCAACACGATCGCCACCGCCTGGTCGTACATCGGGTCGGCCTCCACATCGCCGCCGCCCTCGCCCGCCACGCCGTCACCATCGGCTTCGAGCGTGCCGCCTTCGAGAATGCCCTCGATGTAGTTCGGCTCGCCTTGCGCTTTCAGGTATTCGACAACGCGGTGCACTTCGTCGTCGCTGACATAGGCGCCGTGCACGCGCATCGGCGTGTTGATCTGCGCAGGCGCCGACAGGTACAGCATGTCGCCCATGCCAAGCAGCGACTCGGCGCCCATCTGATCAAGGATCGTGCGGCTGTCGATCTTGCTGGACACCTGAAAGGCAATGCGCGTCGGGATGTTGGCCTTGATGAGGCCGGTGATCACATCGACACTCGGCCGCTGCGTCGCCAAGATCAAGTGCACGCCCGACGCCCGCGCCTTCTGCGCCAGACGCGCGATCAACTCTTCGATCTTCTTGCCGACGACCATCATCAAGTCGGCCAATTCGTCGATGACGACGACGATCTGCGGCAAGCGCTCCAGCGGCTCGGGCTGCTCCGGCGTGAGCGAGAACGGGTTGCCGATCTTCTCGCCCTTGGCCAGCGCGTCGTCGATCTTCTTGTTGTAGCCCGAGAGCTGGCGCACGCCGAGTTTGCTCATCAGCTTGTAGCGCCGCTCCATCTCGCCGACACACCAGTTCAGCGCGTTGGCGGCCTGCTTCATGTCGGTGACAACGGGGCACAGCAAGTGCGGGATGCCTTCGTACACCGACAACTCGAGCATCTTCGGGTCGATCAGGATCACGCGCACGTCGCGCGCCTCGGCCTTGTAGAGCAGCGACAGGATCATCGCGTTGATGCCCACGCTCTTGCCGGAACCTGTCGTGCCGGCAACAAGCGCATGCGGGGTCTTCGCCAGATCGATCACCACCGGCGCACCGACGATGTCCTTGCCCAGGCCGATGGTCAGCATCGATGAAGCGTCGTTGTAGGCCGTGGAGCCGAGGATCTCGGCGAGTTTGATCATCTGCCGCTTGGCGTTCGGCAACTCGAGCGCCATCGTCGTCTTGCCCGGGATCGTCTCGACGACGCGGATGCTGACGAGGGAGAGCGAGCGCGCCAGGTCCTTCGCCAGGTTGACGACCTGCGAACCCTTCACGCCCGTGGCCGGCTCGATCTCGTAGCGCGTGATCACTGGCCCCGGCGAGGCTGCGACGACGCGCACCTCGACGCCGAAGTCCTTCAGCTTCTTCTCGATCATGCGCGACGTCATTTCGAGCGATTCGCTCGTCACCGTCGATTCGATGCGGCTCGGCGCAGCGTCGAGCAGATCGACCTGAGGCAGCTTGGTGTCGCTGAGCTCGGAAAACAGCGGCTTCTGCCGCTCCTTGGCGACGCGATCGGACTTCGGCACATCGACCACCGGCCGCTCGATGACCACGGGGATGTACTCTTCGATCACGTCACGGTTGACGGCCGCATCTTCGTCGCGGGCGCGCTGTGCGGCCAGCCCCAGCCGAACGTCTTCGGCCATTTCCCGCTGCGCTTCGCGCTTCTGCTTGAACGTATCGAACCAGGCGCCAATACGCTCGGCCAGGCGCAACCAATTGAAGTGCAGCGCCATCGCGATCCCGGCCACCAGCGTCGCGATCCAGAACACGCCGGAGCCGGCGAAGCCCAACCACTTCACCGATGTGGCCCCGAGCGCGTAGCCAAGGACGCCGCCAGCGTGCCCGGGCAGGAAACCTTCAAAGCGGTACAGGCGCGTCGCTTCGAGAGCGCAGCTACCCGCCATCAACAACGCCAGTCCGGCCCAGAACACGGTGCGGCTGGGCGTTGGCACGGCGGCGCTGCGCAGGCTCCGCGCCAATGCCGCGAACCACGCACGCGCAGCCACGAGCGGCAGCCACCACACGCTGTAGCCAAACGAGAAGTACGCAAAGTCGGACAGCCACGCGCCTGCGAGCCCCGCCTTGTTTGCGAGCGAACCGCCGCCTCCAGATGTGGTGAACCCCGCATCAGCGCTCGAGTGGGTGACGAGGGCCAGCGTCGCCAGCAGCCACAGCACCGCGCCGGCAAAGAGCCACAACTGCCGCCGCAAGGGCACGGCATGTGCGGCGGCATTGGCGCGGGCCGCCGCCGCGCCAGCCTCGCCGCGCAGCGAACCGAGAGGAAAGGTCATGGCCGAATTGTGGACGAGGCCGCTTGAGCCTGCCTCAGGCGAGCGCCGGGCCGCCCCAAGTCGCCTGAGATCCCCTCGGGGGACGCGAGCGCAGCGGGCCTGGGGTCAACAGGTCGCAACAGGTCAGTCGTTGTACAGGCGCTGCTTGATATGCACCGCGCCGTTTTCCTGCGTCTCGATCACACCGCGCTGCTCCAGGTCTTTCATGACCCGGCTGACCATCTCGCGCGACGCGCCGACGACCTTGGCCATGTCCTGGCGCGAGACCTTGTTGCGGATGATGAGCGTGCCGGAAACATCCTCAGCCATGTCGAGCAGCGTACGCGCCACGCGGCCGTACACGTCGAGCAGGGCCAGTGATTCGATCTGACGGTCGGCAGCGCGCAGGCGCTGCACAAGGCCGCGCAGGATACCGTAGGCCAACGTCGTCGTGTCCGGAAGGCAACGCGCGAACTCGGCGCGGCCGAGCACCAGCATGTCGGTCTGCACCTCGGCGCGCACGGTGGCCGAGTGAGGTTCGTTGTCGATCAGGCTCATTTCCCCGACGTAGTCGCCGGCTTCGAGCACGGCCAGGATGACTTCACGGCCACGCGAGTCGGCGGTCAGCACACGCGCCCGGCCGTTGAGCAGGATGAACAGCGCATTGCTCTTGCGGCCTTGCTCCACCACCAGCTCGCCGCGGCGAAAGCGCCGCTTGACGACACTGTCGGCCACCTGTTGCGCGTGCTCGTTGCTGAGCATGGAAAACAGCGGCACACGACGGATCAGGTCGAGATTGGAAAGCATCGACATGGGAAAACTCCTTTTGGTGGTCTTCTTCAAGCTGGCCTCGCCGCACCCAGCCTTTTCAGAACCGGGGGCCATACGGCGCGACTGCCTACAATTTAACGACCCCGCTATTGTGCCTATTGACAGGCTTGACGCCATGAGGTCCGCACCTCATGTACCTTGGCTGTTGGCGCACCGCGACGCCCCCACCTGCTAGCTGGACCCCTCAACAATGACCACCACCACCCACGCCAAGGTACTGATATTGGGCTCTGGCCCTGCCGGCTACACCGCCGCCGTCTATGCCGCTCGCGCCAATCTGAAGCCGATGCTGATCACCGGGCTGGCCCAAGGCGGCCAGTTGATGACCACGACAGATGTTGACAACTGGCCGGCCGACGCACAGGGCGTACAAGGCCCGGACCTGATGCAGCGCTTCCTCGAGCACGCCGAGCGATTCCAGACGCAAGTCGTGTTCGATCACATCCACACGGTTGATTTTTCAAAGCGCCCATTCACGCTAACAGGCGACTCCGGCAGCTACACCTGCGACGCGCTGATCATCGCCACAGGCGCGTCGGCCAAGTACCTTGGACTGCCGAGTGAAGAAGCGTTCATGGGTCGCGGTGTCTCCGGCTGCGCCACTTGCGACGGCTTCTTCTACAAGAACCAGGACGTGTGCGTGGTCGGGGGCGGCAACACCGCGGTCGAAGAGGCGCTGTACCTGTCGAACATCGCGAGCAAGGTACACCTCATCCACCGCCGCGACAAGTTCCGCGCCGAGGCGATCCTGATCGACAAGCTGATGGCCAAGGTGGCTGACGGCAAGATGCAATTGCACACCTTTCAGACCCTCGATGAGGTTCTCGGTGACGCCTCCGGCGTGACCGGCGTGCGCATCAGAAGCACTGAGACCGGCAAGACGACCGACCTCACGCTCAAAGGCTGCTTCATCGCCATCGGCCACCAGCCCAACACCGATATCTTCAAGGGCCAGTTGGAAATGAAGGACGGCTACATCATCACCAAGACCGGCTTGAACGGCATGGCGACGATGACCAGCGTGCCCGGAGTGTTTGCCGCCGGCGACGTCCAGGACCATGTCTATCGCCAAGCCATCACGTCGGCCGGTACCGGCTGCATGGCCGCGCTCGATGCGCAGCGCTTCCTGGAGCAGCAAAGCTAGTCGGGCACCGCTGCGGCGCCATTCGCCGCTATACTCGTGGGCTTCGCCGAAAGTCGGCGGCCGATATCATTTTTCCGGAGCCACAACATGGCACGCGTCTGTCAAGTCACGGGTAAGCGCCCGATGGTGGGAAACAATGTCTCCCACGCCAACAACAAGACCAAGCGTCGTTTTCTGCCCAACCTGCAGTACCGCCGCTTCTGGCTCGAAACCGAAAACCGCTGGGTGCGGCTGCGCGTGACCAACGCAGCGCTGCGCCTGATCGACAAGGTGGGCATCGACCAGATCGTTGCCGATTTGCGCGCCAAGGGCGAGCTGTAAACCACAGGGGACCAACACCATGGCAAGCAAAGGCGGACGCGAGAAGATCAAGCTGGAGTCCACAGCGGGCACTGGCCATTTCTACACCACGGCCAAGAACAAGAAGACCACGCCGGACAAACTCGAATTCATGAAGTTCGATCCGAAAGCGCGCAAACACGTGCTCTACAAAGAGACCAAGCTCAAATAAGCCCGCCAGAAAAAGTAAGAAGAGGGCAAGCAAAAAGCCCGCCGATGGCGGGCTTTTTGTTGGGCGAATCTTGGATCGCTTACGCGTGGGCCGCGCGCAGCCGAAGCGAGAACTCCTGCAGCGCTGCGATACCGCTCTCCTCGGCGTGCTTGCACCAGGCCTGCAGATCGGCCACCAACTGCGCCGGCGACACATTGGTGCGCGTCCACAACTGGCGCAACTCCTCGCGCATCGCCACCAACTTGGCCAGCGCTGGGCTCTGAGCCACAGCCTGCGCCATGTGCGGCTTCACGTTGCCGGGAATCTTGTCATCGTCGCGATGCAGCCAGCGCTTGGCCAGGCGCAATTCGGCCCAGCGTGCGCTGCCCTGGGCGCCTTGCGCCTTGAGCTTGGCCATTTCGCTGCCGACAGCGCCCTTGAGCGCCTTTGCGTAGTGAGCCATGACCTCGTACCGGTTGGCGATGACTGCCTCCAGTGTCTTGTCGTCGGCCACGCGCACCGTGCCCAGCGCCAACTTGGGCACCGTCTTGCGCACCTTGGCCCAGCCAACCGCTTCCATCGCACGGATATAAACCCAGCCGATATCGAACTCGTAAGGCTTGACCGAGAACTTGGCGCTCGTCGGATAGGTGTGGTGGTTGTTGTGCAGCTCTTCGCCACCGATCAGGATGCCCCACGGCGTGACGTTTCGCGAAGCGTCCGGCGCTTCGAAGTTGCGATAGCCCCAATAGTGGCCGACGCCGTTGATGACGCCGGTGGCCCACCAGGGAATCCAGAGCATCTGTACTGCCCAGACCAGCAAGCCGATCGCGCCGAACAGGAACAGGTTCAGCAACAACATGAGGCCGACGCCTTGCCAGCTAAAGCGGGTGTACAGGTTGCGCTCAAGCCAATCGTCCGGCGTGCCAATGCCGTACTTGGTCATGGTTTCGGGGTTGGCGGCCTCGGCTTTGTACAACTCCACGCCCGTCAGCAGCAAGGCCTTGAGGCCGCGGGTCTGCGGGCTGTGCGGGTCTTCTTCGGTTTCACACTTCGCGTGGTGCTTGCGGTGCACAGCGACAAACTCTTTGGTCAACATGCCCGTGCCGATCCACAGCCAGAAGCGGAAAAAGTGCGACGGGATCGGGCCCAGCTCAAGAGCGCGGTGCGCCTGCGCACGGTGCAGAAAGATCGTCACCGCAGCGATCGTCACGTGCGTCGTCAGCAGCGTGTACAGCACGATTTGCCACCAGGCCGCCTGTAGAGCGCCGTAGCTGAGCCACTGCACGAGGGGGTCTAGAAAGGCAGACATAGCGTCCATGTGATTTGTAGCCTTTTGTTAGCTGCGGCGGAAAGTGGGGGATATTGTAGTTGGCGGCCACCCCGCGCGACCGGGGAAACTGCGTACACAAGAGGCCGCGCCCAGGCGCCTCACGACTGTTTGTGCCAAATGGCGGCAAAAAAGCCGTCAGTTGCATGCAGATGGGGCCACAAACGCAGGTTTCCAGTGCTGGTCAAGCTCTCGGCAGCCGACACACCCAAATCGCGAAGAACTGCGGACGCATCCCGTTTTTCGAAACCCGGATGGGCCAGGGAGAAGGCTTCGCAGACCGCCTCGTTTTCCTGCGCGAGCAGACTGCACGTGGCATAGACGAGCCGGCCGCCGGGTTTGAGCAACCGAGCCGCACCGGCCAGGATGGCTCCCTGCTTGACGGTCAACTCGGCAATGGATTGCGGTGACTGACGCCACTTCAGATCTGGATTGCGGCGCAATGTTCCTAGACCCGAACAGGGCGCGTCGACGAGCACGCGGTCGATCTTGCCAGCCAGGCGCTTGATGCGATCGTCGCGCTCGTGCGCGATCTGCACCGGGTGCACGTTCGACAGGCCACTGCGCGCCAGCCGCGGTTTCAAGGAGTCAAGCCGGTGGCCGGAGATGTCGAAGGCGTACAAGCGCCCGGTGTTCTTCATCGACGCGCCGAGCGCCAAGGTCTTGCCACCCGCGCCGGCGCAAAAGTCCACGACCATCTCGCCGCGCTTGGCGTCTGTGAGCAGTGCCAGCAACTGGCTGCCTTCGTCCTGCACCTCGACCTCACCGCCGGTGAAGACGTCGAGCTTGTTCAGCGCCGGCTTGCCTTGCACCCGCAGGCCCCAGGGCGAGTACGGCGTCGGTTGTGCGTCGATGCCGGCTTCGGCCAGCGCCGCCCGCGCGGCTTCGCGCTTGGTCTTGAATACATTGACGCGCAAATCGAGCGGCGCAATCTGATCGAGCGTGGCCACCAGCGCCCAGAAGCCATCGTCGCCGAGCTGCGTTTGCAGCGGCTGCGCGATCCAGTCGGGCAGGTTGTGGCGCAGCTTCGGCGCCAGCGTGCTGCGGTCGATGGCGCGCGCCTTGGCCAGCCAGGTTTGCTCTTCCGGCGTCAGCGCCGCCTTCAGGAACGATGCGTCTCCCGCCCAGCCCAACATGGCGAAACGACGCTCGAGGGTGCCGCCGCCACCTTGTGCGAGGTGCTGGTAGAGCAAACGTCGACGCAATACGTCGTACACCGTCTCGGCCAGCGTGTGGCGCTCGCGCGCGCCAAGTGCCTTCTGCTTGCGAAAGAAGGCGGAGACCACGCCGTCGGCCGGGGCTTCGAAGTGCAGCACGTCGCGCAGCAGCGTGCTGCACGCATCGAGCAGTTGGCGCGGTGTCATGACAGCAGTTGCGGCTCGCCGCGGGTGTGGGTGACGACGCCGCGCTCGGTGCGCAGTTGCCCTTCGACGAACCAGCGCACCGCGCGTGGGTAAATCACATGCTCCTTGGCGAGCACGCGCTCGGCGAGAGAGTCCTCATCGTCGCTCGGCAGCACGGGCACGGCCGCCTGCAAGACGATCGGCCCGTGGTCGAGTTGCGCCGTCACGAAGTGCACCGTCGCACCAGCGACCTTGCAGCCTGCGTCGATTGCGCGCTGATGCGTGTGCAGGCCGGGAAATGTTGGCAACAACGACGGATGGATATTCATCATGCGGCCTTCGTAGCGGCGCACAAAGGCCGGTCCGAGGATGCGCATGAAGCCGGCGAGCACGACGAGGTCGGGCGCGTGCGCGTCGATGGCTTGGGCGAGCGCAGTGTCGAAGGCGTCTCGCGTCGCAAACTCTTTGTGATCGACCGCCGCCGTTTCGATGCCATGTTGGGCCGCTAACACCAGACCACCAGCGTCAGGCCGATTCGACAGCACCGCCACCACCTTCGCTGGCCAGCCTTCAGCGTGACACGCATCGACGATGGAACGCATGTTCGAGCCTCGGCCCGAGATGAGAATGACGATGCGGTGCATGAAGGGCCGGCAGTGTAGCCCCGCCTAGAATTGCCCGATGAAATCCAGAGTCCTCTCCGGCATGCGCCCGACCGGCGCGATGCACCTCGGCCACTACCACGGTGCGCTCAAGAACTGGGTGCGTTTGCAGCAGGAGCACGACTGCTTCTTCTTCGTCGCCGACTGGCACGCGCTGACCACGCATTACGAAGAGCGCGAGGTCATGGAGCGTCATGTCTACGAAATGGTGACCGACTGGCTCGCCGCCGGTCTTGACCCGGACCAGTGCACGATCTTCATCCAGAGCCGCCTGCCGGAGCATGCCGAGCTGTTCACACTGCTGGCAATGGGCACGCCACTCGGTTGGTTGGAGCGTGTGCCGACCTACAAGGACCAGATCGAAAAGTTGAAGGACCGCGACTTGGCAACCTACGGCTTTCTCGGCTACCCGCTGCTGCAAGCCGCCGACATCCTGATCTACAAGGCCAACTTCGTGCCGGTCGGAGAGGACCAGAGCTCGCATGTGGAGATGACACGCGAAGTGGCGCGGCGATTCAACAGCCTCTACGGCCGCGCATCGAATTTCGAGCAACTGGTCGCGACAACGCTGGCCAAGCTGCCGAAGGACGACGCGCGCTATTTCGAGAAGCAGCGCAAGGCGTTCGGCGAGACCGGCATCGCCGAAGCGCTGGCCAAGGGCGACGGCATGATCGCCAAAGCTGCCGCCACCATCGCCGCCTGGACGAGCGACGACAGCGAGCTGCTGCAAGGCCACTTGAAAGGCAGCGGCAAAACCATCCTCACCGAACCGCAGGCGCTGCACACCGAAGTGCTGCGCTTGCCGGGCACGGACGGCGTCAAGATGAGCAAGAGCTACGGCAACGCCGTGCTGATGCGCGAAGACCCGGCCATGGTGAGCAAGAAGATCAAAGGCATGGTCACCGACCCCGCTCGCGCGCGCCGCACCGACCCCGGCGACCCCGAGAAGTGCCCCGTGTGGCAGTTCCACAAGATCTACAGCGACGAGGCCACGAAAGAGTGGGTGGTCAAAGGTTGCAAAAGCGCCGGCATCGGCTGCCTCGAGTGCAAGCAGCCGGTGATTGATGCGATCGTCAAAGAACAGCAGCCGTGGCGCGAACGTGCCGAGGCCTACCTCGCCGACCCGAAGAAGGTGCACTGGATCGTCGAGATGGGCACCGAGCGCGCGCGCACGGTGGCGCGACAAACCATGAAGGACGTGCGCAGCGCGATGGGGTTGAACTACTGAACAGGACCGTTCGGGCTGAGGTATCGAAGCCCTTCCTTCGATACCTCAGGACGGTCGGAACAGCTACTTAGGGCGAACGGCAAACAAAGCGAACCATGCGATTGCAAACCATCGAAGTCCACCCCGCCGGCGAAGCCGTGGCCAGCGTCATCGTGCTGCACGGCCTGGGCGCCGACGGCACCGACTTCCTGCCTTTCTCCGACGAAATCGATCTGAGCACCATCGGCCCCGTGCGCTGGCTGTTGCCGCGCGCGCCGGTGCGGCCCGTCACCGTGAACAACGGCTACCGCATGCGCGCCTGGTACGACATTTACCAGTTCGGCGCGCAAACCCAAAGCCCGCGCGAAGACGATGCCGGCCTGCGTGAAACCTTTGCCGCCGTCCACGGCCTGATCGACCGCGAGATCGCGCGCGGCGTGCCGGCGAATCGCATCGTGCTGGCCGGCTTCAGCCAGGGTTGCGCCGTCACGCTAGGCGCGGGCCTGCGCTACGGGCAACGACTGGCCGGGCTCGCCGGCCTGTCGGGCTATCTGCCGATGGCATCGACGACGGCCACCGAGCGCAAAGACGCCAACGCGCTGACACCGATCTTCCTCGCGCACGGCCAGCGCGACCCGGTGATCGCGTTGCCGCGCGCCACCTCATCGCGCGACGCCCTCAAAGCGCTCGGCTACGGCATCGAGTGGCACGAGTACCCGATGGAACATTCGGTCAGCGCCGAAGAGGTCGCCGACTTGCAGCGCTTCCTGCTGCGTGTGCTCGGCAGTACGTGACGAGCACTTCAACGGGCTCAGTGCGAACGGGCCTCCGTTCGGGCTGAACCTGTCGAAGCCTCGTGGACAACACCGCCCGCACCCTCATCACGGGCCGCGCGCTGCGCGGCTTTGTCGATGGTTCGGTGGCGGTGCTGCTGCCGGCTTACCTGCTGGCACTCGGCCACACGCCGTTCGAGGTCGGCGTGCTCGGCACGGCCACGCTCGCCGGCTCGGCGATGGCCACCTTGGCCGTCGGCGCCTGGGGGCACCACGCGGCGCCACGCACCCTGCTGCTCGGCGCCGCCCTGCTGATGGCAGCCACGGGACTCGGCTTCGCAAGCTTCACGGCCTTCGCGCCGCTGCTCGTCGTTGCCTTCATCGGCACCCTCAACCCTGGCTCGGGCGATGTCAGCGTGTTCCTGCCGATCGAACACGCGCGCCTGGCGGGCAGTGGCGGCAACAGCGATGAGCGCACGACGATGTTCGCGCGCTACAGCCTGGCGGGCGCGCTCGCCGCCGCGCTGGGCGCGCTCGCGGCCGGTGCGCCGGATGCGCTCAACGCGCACTTCGACATCACGCGCGTTTCCGCGCTGCGTGGCATGTTCGTGGTCTACGCCGCCATCGGTGTGCTCATCTGGCTGCTGTATCGCCGGCTGCCGATACCGTCCGCGACAACGGCGCAAACCAAACCCGCACCGCTCGGCCCCTCGCGCGCCATCGTCGTCAAGCTGACCGCCCTCTTCGCTGTCGATGCCTTCGCCGGCGGCCTGGTGCTGGCCAGCCTGGTGTCGCTGTGGCTGATGCAGCGCTTCGGCCTGTCGCTCGCCGACGCCGGCCTGTTCTTCTTCGTCATGGGCCTGCTCGGCGCAGCGTCGCAACTCGCAGCGCCGTGGATCGCGCGCCGCATCGGCCTCGTCAACACGATGGTCTTCACGCACCTGCCGGCCAACGTCTGCCTCGTCCTCGCCGCCCTCGCGCCAACGCTGCCGATCGCCCTCGCGCTGCTCGCCGTGCGCGCGCTGCTGTCGCAGATGGACGTGCCCACGCGCACGGCCTATGTGATGAGCGTTGTCACGCCGGCCGAGCGCGCGGCGGCCGCCAGCTTCACCGCCGTGCCGCGCAGCCTGGCCGCAGCCGCCAGCCCGGCGCTGGCCGGCGCGCTGTTCGCCAGCGGCTGGCTGGCCGCGCCGATGGTGCTGTGCGGTGTGCTGAAGATCGGCTACGACCTGACGCTGTGGTGGGCTTGCCGCGGGCAGCCGTTGCAGGGCGACTAAACGCGCGTCCCCAGCCAGGCTTCGGGCTCGCCCAGCGCAGCCTCGAAGTCCTGCACATAGCGGCCAACATGCACGCCGTCCATCAGCGCGTGGTGCACCTCGACCGACATCGGCAGCCACAGGTGCCCTCCTTCGGCTTGCGCACGGCCGAAGGCAAAGCGCGGAATCGAGTCCTCGCGCTTCCAGTTCCGAGCATGGCTGAAGCTCGTGAAGTGCATCCACGGCAGCGACGTGAAGTAGACACGGGCCACATCGTCCGGCTTGGGCTCGAACGCGGCGCGTTTCGTGCGTGCGGCGTCGATCGCCGCGCCGGCCTGCGCCGAAAAGGCCGCGAAGTCCGGGGTGTGATCGAACTCCGCGAAGAAGAAACTCTCGCCATCGTCGCGCAGCACCGTCGTGCTGCCGTGCACGACCTCGTGCACACGCACGCGCCCCGCTTCAAGACGCAAGCGAAACGGCTGATGCGCATTGGCCAGCCGCAGGGCCAGGAAGTAGCAGGCCAGCGACAGGCCACCGCCACCGCGCGCCGCAAGCGCCGCCTTCAGCCGCGCCACGTCAAGGCGCACGCAGACGTTGAAGTAAGGCTTGTCGAAGCCACGAAAAAACTCGAACGCGTCGCGACGCGCCCAGGTGCTGGTGTCGATGTAGGTGCTCATGGCGGGCCCTGTCCATTCTCGCTGCGGCGGGAGTAGATTCGCCGGTCCCGCACACGACCAGGAGACCGCCATGTCCCTGATCCAGCCCTATCTGTTCTTCAACGGCCGCTGTGACGAGGCCATCGCGCTCTACCAGCGCGCGCTCGGCGCCGAGGTGGTGATGATGATGCGCCACAAAGATGCCCCCGAGCCGTCGCCGATGCCGCTGCCGCCCGGCACCGAGAACAAGGTGATGCATGCCGCGCTGAACATCGGCGGCGCCATCGTCATGGCCAGCGACGGCATGAACAGTGGCGTCGCCGAATTCAAGGGCTTCAGCCTCTCGCTGGCCTACCCCACGGAAGCGGAAGCGCAGCGCGCCTTCGCCGCGCTTGCCGATGGCGGGCGCATCGACATGCCGCTCGGCAAGACCTTCTGGTCGGCCTGCTTCGGCATGGTGACGGATCGCCTGGGCGTGCAGTGGATGATCAGCCTGGACCACTGAGTCGGCCTTGCATTCGATCGCACAGAAATCCGTTCGGGCTGAGCCCGAAGCCCTTCGACAGGCTCAGGGCGATGGTGCTTTCTATCGCGGTTCAAGCGCCAGCAGCCCGACACGTGCCGGCTCGGGATAGCGGTAGATCGTTTCGTTGAGGAAGCGCGCCACGTCTTCCACCTCAGCCTCGCCCCACTCCAGCCGGGCCACACCCTGCCAGCGCCGCACCTGCGCCTTGAGAGTGTCCCAGGTGGTGGCGAGCTTCTTTTCGCGCCAGTGCATCTGCGTGCTGTGGCACGAGCCGCAATGCGTCGTGTAGAGCAGTTCGCCGCGCGAGGGCGATTGCGCCTGCACCGCGCTGCCCATCACCATCAACCCACAGCACAGGGCAACGCGTCCGGACAAAGGCAGCCTGATGTTCATGCTGCCCTTGTAGCGGGTGACGCAGTGAGTCAGGGCGATCCAGATCAATGCTTCGCCACACGGCCGGGGCGAAGGGCACTGGAGGCGGCCGTTGTACCCTTGCGCTCCCGCGCTTGCACCTGACACCCCAACAACATGTTCGGCTCCTCCAAACCCGTCGTCCTCAGCTATGGCAGCAGCCGCCGCCCGCGCGGCTGGCGCCCCCCGCGCTGGCTGCTGCTGCTGCTGTTCGGCATCGCTGCCGGCGCGGGTGGCCTGTGGCTGGCGCAGGAAAAGTACCTGCCGCCGCGCCTGACAGCCGACGAGACGCGCGAGCTGCGCAGCGCCTACGAACAAGCCGACGCCGAGCGCAAGAGCCTGAAGACCCAGCTCGCGTCGACCGCGCAGCAGCTCGAAACCGCCCAAGCCACCACCAATCGCCAGAGCGAAGAGCTCGCCGCGCCGCGCGCCGCCGCACAAAAGCTGCGCGACGACATGAGCGCCCTCATCGCCGCGCTGCCCGCCGACCCGCGAGGCGGCACGGTCGAAGTGCGCGCCGCACGCTTTGCCACCACGCCGGCCGGCGCGCTGGCCTATGACGTCGTGCTGACCAGCGAGCGCAACGCCGCCAAACCGCTGACCGGTGTGATGCAGTTCAGCGTGCTCGGCCTGACCGCGCGCGGCGCCGAGACCACCGTCGCACTCAAGCCCGTGGACGTGTCCGTCGGCAGCCATGCCCTCGTGCGCGGCAGCCTGCCGCTGCCCGACGGCGTGCGCCCGCGCCAAGTCACCGTGCAGGTGCTCGACGCGCCCGGTGGCAAGACGCTGGGCATGCGCATCATGCTCATCAAGTAGCCCCTTCGGTGGACCGGCTGTTCTTCGCCATCGGCAGCGCGAGCGCCGGCATCGCCGTTGCGCTCGGCGCCTTTGGTGCGCATGCGTTGAAAGCGAGGCTCGCACCGGAGATGCTGGCCGCCTACGAAACCGGCGTGCGCTACCAGATGTTCCATGCGTTCGCGCTCCTGGCCGTGGCCTGGGCCAGCACGCGTTGGCCGGGCAGCACGGCCATCACCGCCAGCGGCTGGTTGTTCGTCGCTGGCACGCTGCTGTTTTCGGGCAGTCTGTATGCACTCAGCCTCAGCGGCGTGCGCGGCCTCGGCGCCGTCACGCCGCTCGGTGGGCTGGCGTGGTTGCTCGGCTGGGCCGCGTTGGCCTGGGGTGTGGCCAAGGCAACCCCAGCTTGAGAAATCTCAACGGGCACCGAAGCGCAGCCCTGAAAACAAGTCCTTGAACTCGCGCGGCTGGCTGCGCCAGTACTGCGGCGGCGCGCTCACCTGCGCACCCAGCCTGGCAGCGGCATGCCAGGGCCAGCGCGGGTCGTACAACATCGCGCGGGCCAGCGCCACCGCGTCGGCCTGGCCGCTGGCGACGATGGCCTCGGCCTGCTCGGGCTCGGTGATCAGGCCCACGGCGATCGTCGGCAAGCCCACCGCCGCTTTGATCTGCTGCGCCAGCCCGACCTGGTAGCCGGGCCCGAGCGGAATCTTCTGCTGCGGCGACACGCCGCCGCTCGACACATGGATGGCCGCGCAGCCGCGATCCTTCAGCGCCTGCGCAAACGTGATCGCGGACTCCACGTCCCAGCCGCTGCCCTCGACCCAATCGGTGGCCGAGAGACGAACCCACAGTGGCCGCTCGGCCGGGAAGGCCGCGCGCACCGCGTCGAACACTTCGAGCGGAAAGCGCATGCGGTTGGCCAGGCTGCCGCCGTACGCGTCGCTGCGCCGGTTGGCGATGGGCGACAGGAACTGGTGCATCAGGTAGCCATGCGCGGCATGGATCTCGATGCCCTGCAGGCCCACCCGCGCCGCACGCCGTGCGGCCTGCACGAACGCCTCGCGCACGCGCGCCAGGCCGGCCGCGTCGAGCGCGTCGGGTGCGTCCTCGCCCTCGATGTGCGCCAGCGCCGACGGCGCCACCGCGCGCCAGGCGCCAGGCTCGCCGAGCGGTATCTGCGCCCCGCCTTCCCAAGGCGCACGGCTCGACGCCTTGCGCCCGGCATGCGCGAGCTGAATTGCGATCGGCATCGTCGAAGAGCCGTGCTTGCGCACAGCGTCCAGCACCCGCGCCAGCGCGGCCTCGTTGTCGTCGGAGTACAGCCCCAGGCAACCCGGCGTGATGCGGCCTTGCTCCTCCACCGCCGTGGCTTCGAGGATCAGCAGCGCAGCACCCGACATTGCCAGGTGGCCGAGATGCATCAGATGCCAGTCCGTCGCCGAGCCGTCCAAGGCCGAGTACTGGCACATGGGGGCGATGACGATGCGGTTGGGCA
>CAWFCX010000034.1:0-87997 GCA_963814385.1 uncultured beta proteobacterium | reverse complement strand
TAGTACATTGCCACGTAAATAACGGAACATGAATACACTCTCTCCATCGCCAATCGATGTTCGGAGGTGTTGTCATGCGCCAGACGGAATTGCATTTGAGCGACGAGGACCGCTCGCTCGTGGACGACATCCGCAGCAAAGGCCTGCATCAAGCGCGAGAGGTCAATCGCGCTCATGTGCTGTCCTCGCTGGACCGCGGCGTGCCGGAGGCCCAGATCATGGCCGTGCTGGGATGGGGCGCACGGCTGTGTGGCGCACCCGCGCGGCGTATCTGCAAGGCGGTGTCGACTTGGCGGTGTTCGACGTTGCGCGCTCAGGCCGACCGCGCCAATACGACACCGACGCCGAGGCACGGGTCACGGCACTGGCCTGTTCCGCGCCACCCGAGGGTCGCCAGCGTTGGACGATGGTCGAACTCGAGCGTGCCGCGCGCCAAGAGCCGGGGCTGGGTGGCGTGAGTCGAGAGACCGTGCGCCGCATGCTCAAAAAAACGAACTCAAGCCCTGGCGCAGGCTGATGTGGTGCATTGGCGTGCTGAGCGAGGAATACCGCCGCCGCATGTACGCCTTGCTCGAGTTGTACGCCAAACCGCTGTCGCTCGCCGAACCCGTGATCTGCATCGACGAGAAGAGCCTGCAACTGATCGCCCACAGCCGCGAGCCGCTGCCCATGACCGAGGGCGCTGCGGCCAAGGTCGACTACGAGTACGAGCGCCACGGAACAACCAACCTGTTCGTGGCGGTCGAGCCCAAGGCCGGCCGCCGTGTCGTCGCAGTCACCGAGCATCGAGGCAAGGCCGACTTCGTGGCCTTCATCGATGGGTTGCTCACCAACGCATACGCCAAGGCGCGCCGTGTGCACTTGGTGCTGGACAACTTGAACATCCACTTCAGGAAATGCTTCGATGACGTGCTGGGAAAGCACGCCGCCGCGAAGCTCTTGCGCCGCGTGCACTTCCACTACACACCCAAGCATGCCAGCTGGCTGAACATGGCCGAGATCGAGATCGGCATCCTCAGCCGCCAGTGCCTGGACCGGCGCATCGCCAGCCGGCAACTGCTGCGCACCGAGGTCGATGCTTGGCAGCACGCGCGCAACGCGCTCCAACGAACCATCGAGTGGAAGTTCACTCGACAGGATGCCGATCAGAAGCTCGGTCGGCATTACGTTCCGCAACTTGCGTGTTGACGTACTAGTCCAGCGAACGCGGCTTGAACTTGCGGTCTTCCCGGAACAGGAACACCTCGCTGACGCGCCACGGCTGCGGCAGGTGCGACACATCGCCGAACGATCCGGCGCGGCGCACCGCATCGATCGCCAGTTGCACCGTGTCCTGGGCCTGGCTCGGCGGGCGCTGCACCCGGATGTTGCGCACGCTGCCATCGCGGTTCAAGTCGATCTCCAGCACCGGGATCGCCAGCAAGGGCTCGGGCACGAGGCCGGTGTAGGTGCCGTTCGGATTGGCCGCCACCAAGACACGACCCACGTTCACGCGGTACTCGTCCCAACTGCGCGCCCTTGCGCCGGGCGTGCCGGTGGAAGGTGTCTGCACGGCGGGCTCCGATGGAGCAGGTCGGCGCGACGAGCAGGCGCTGAGCAGCGCCGCCGCGAGCAACACGGCGAGCACAGCCGTAGCCGCGGATTCGGAATCGATTGTCGTCAGTGCAAGACACGGTAGATCTCCTCGGCCAAAGGTCTGGAGATGCCATCGACGCTGGCCAGGTCGTCGACGCTCGCATGGGTGACGCCGCGCACACCGCCGAAGCGTTGCAGCAATCGCGCTCTCTTCTTCGGGCCTACGCCCGGGATGTCTTCGAGTTTGCTGCCGCCGGTGCGCACGCTCGCCCGCTTGGCGCGCATGCCGGTGATCGCAAAGCGATGCGCCTCGTCGCGGATCTGCGCCACCAGCATCAGCGCCGCCGAGTCGTGGCCGAGCGAAATTTTTTCTCGGCCATCGGCGAACACCAACTCTTCGAGACCGACCTTGCGGCCTTCGCCTTTTTCGACACCGACGATCAGCGACAGGTCGAGGCCGAGTTCGGCAAAGACCTCGCGCGCCATCGCCACCTGGCCGCGGCCGCCATCGACAAAGACCAGGTCCGGCAGGCGCACGCTGTCGCCACCCGCAGCGAGCGCTTCGGCCAGCTTGGCGTAGCGGCGGGTCAACACCTGGCGCATCGCAGCGTAGTCGTCGCCGCCGGTGATGCCGTCGATGTTGTAGCGGCGGTATTGCGCGGATTGCATCTGATGATTCTCGAAGACGACGCAGCTTGCCTGAGTCGCCTCGCCCGCGGTGTGGCTGATATCGAAACATTCGATGCGCAGCGTGTCCAGATCCGGCACGTCGAGGTTGAGCGCTTCGCCCAGCGCGCGCGTGCGCTCGCGCTGCGAGCCTTCTTCGGCGAGCAGGCGCGCCAGCGCCAGGTCGGCGCCGTTGGCCGCCATCTCGAGCCAGATGCGGCGCTGCTCGCGCGGCTGGTGCTGCGCGCTCACCTTCACGCCGCTGTGCTCGGCCACGGCGTCGAGCAGGGCCGCATCGACGGCGTGGCTCGTCACCAACTGCGGCGGCACGAAACCATCGACATAGTGTTGCGCGATGAAGGCTTCGAGCACGGCGACTTCAGGCTCCATGCCTTCGGCCACGGCGGCGGCGTCATCCACATGCGCCGGGAAGTACGCGCGGTCCCCGAGATGGCGGCCGCCGCGCACCATCGCCAGGTTGACGCAGGCGCGGCCGCCCTTGACGCGCACGGCCAGCACGTCGACATCGCGGCTGTTCGCGCCCAGGCTGCTCTCGTCCACCGACTGTTGGTGCAGCACGCGCGACAGCGAGCCGATCTGGTCGCGCACCGCCGCCGCCTGTTCGTACTCGAGCGACTGGGCATGCCCCATCATGCGCTGCTGCAACTCGTCGAGCACCTCCTGCGTGTCGCCGCGCAGGAAGCGTTCGGTGTCGGCAACATCGCGCGCGTAGGCCTCGGACGTCACCAGCTTCACGCACGGCCCCGAGCAGCGCTTGATCTGGTAGAGCAGACACGGCCGCGAACGGTTGGCGAACACCGTGTCTTCGCAGGTGCGCAGGCGAAACACCTTCTGGATCAGTTGGATCGAATCCTTGACCGCCCAGGCGCTCGGGTAGGGGCCGAAGTAACGATGCCGCTTGTCAACCGCGCCGCGGTAGTAGGCGACACGCGGGAACGGTCCGCTGACGAGCTTCAGGTACGGATAGCTCTTGTCGTCGCGAAAGACGATGTTGAACTTCGGCGCCAGCGCCTTGATGAGGTTGTTCTCAAGCAGCAGCGCCTCGGCCTCGCTGCGCACCACCGTCGTTTCCAGCCGCGCGATGCGGCCGACCATGACGCCGATGCGGGTGCCGCCATGGTCTTTCTGGAAGTAGCTCGCAACACGCTTTTTCAGGCTGCGCGCCTTGCCCACATAGAGCACCGCACCGGCCTCGTCGAAGAAGCGATAGACGCCCGGGCGCAGCGGCAATGCGGCCACTTCGGCCAGCAAACGGTCGCGGTTCGGGTCCAAGTCGCTCATGGCGTAAGAATATCGGTATGCACTGGGACATCTTCTGCCGCGTCATCGACAACCATGGCGACCTCGGCGTCTGCTGGCGGCTTGCCGCCGACCTGGCCTCGCGCGGCGAGACGGTACGCCTGTGGGTCGATGACCCGATTGCCCTGCACTGGATGGCGCCGAACCACGAAGCGAACACACCCGGCGTGACGGTGCTGCGCTGGGCCGAGCCGCTGCCGGTGGTGGAGCCGGGCGACGTCGTGATCGAGGCCTTCGGCTGCGATCCGCCGCCCTCGTTCGTCGATGCGATGGCGCAGGCCCAGCCGGTCTGGATCAACCTCGAGTACTTGAGTGCGGAGGAGTATGTCGAGCGCAATCACGGCCTGCCCTCGCCTCAGCATTCATCGTTTGGCGCCTTGACCAAGTGGTTCTTCTACCCCGGCTTCACTGACGGCAGCGGCGGCCTGTTGCGCGAGCCGCACGCGCTGAACCCGGGCACGGCACCGTGGGCCGAACTCGATGTGCTGCCGCACCTTGGCGAGCGCTGCGTCAGCTTGTTCGCCTATGCCGATGCGCCGTTTTCCGACCTCTTCGACCTGCTCGACGACCAGCCGACGCTGCTGCTGATCACCGCCGGCGCCAGCCAGGCGCCGGCGCTCAAGGCCCTCGAAGGCCGCCCGCAAAAACACCTGCGCGCGCACGCCCTGCCCTGGCTGACTCAAAGGGACTACGACCGCCTGTTGCACGCCTGCGACCTCAACTTCGCTCGCGGCGAAGACTCGGTCGTGCGCGCGATGTGGGCCGGTGCGCCGTTCGTCTGGCACATCTACAAGCAGAGCGACGACGTGCACGAACGCAAGTTGAAAGCGCTGCTCAAACGCATGGCGCCGGATGCCGCCGTGCAGACGCTCTGGCGGGCCTGGAATGGCCTCGGCCCCTGGCCTGCCGCGCTGCCCGAGCCGCTTGCATGGCGCAGCGCCTGCCAACAATGGCGCAGCGACCTGCTGGCACAGACCGACCTCACCAGCCAGCTGATGCAGTTCGTCGCCGCCAAAAGGTAGAATCGCTGGCTTCGCGCCGCATGCGGACCTGCTGTAGCGCACCCGAACCCTCTACGGAATCTGTCCATGAAGATCGCTCAAGAAATCCGCGCCGGCAACGTCATCATGCAAGGCAAGGACCCGATGGTCGTGCTGCGCACCGAGTACAGCCGCGGCGGCCGCAACTCCGCCACCGTGCGCCTGAAGATGAAGAACCTGCTCAACGGCTCCGGCGCCGAGGTGGTCTTCAAGGCCGACGACAAGATGGAGCAGATCAAGCTCGATCACAAGGAGTGCACCTACACCTACTTCGCCGACCCGATGTACGTCTTCATGGACGCCGAGTACAACCAGTTCGAGGTCGAGGCCGAGAACATGGGCGACGCGATCCAGTACCTCGAAGACAACATGGCCGTCGAAGTCGTGTTCTACGACGGCAAGGCGATCTCGGTCGAGCTGCCGACCACCGTCGTGCGTGAGATCGAGACCGAACCCGCCGTCAAGGGCGACACCTCGGGCAAGGTCATGAAGCCGGCCAAGCTCGTCGGCACGGGTTTCGAGATCGCCGTGCCGCTGTTCGTCGGCAACGGCGACAAGGTCGAGATCGACACCCGCACGCACGAGTACAAGAAAAGGGTGTGAGGCCTTCGGCCCCGCCGAGCAGGGCGCCTTCGGGCGCCCTGTTTCGTTTCTGTCTAAAACCAATACGCCACGACGAAGGCACCGACCATCATGAACGTCAGCGCGAGTTTCACCGCGGTGCCGATGGCCATGCCGATCCAGGTGGCCACGCCGACCTTCATCGCCCGCGTGTGGTGGTCCTTGTCGTCCACCAGATGCTCCGCGGTCTTCCTGCGCTGCGCGAACCATTCGCCCAGCACAGCGCCCACCAGCGGCAGGAACAGCACGCCGATGAAGCCGGCCAGGATGCCCAGCACCGTGCCGATGGCCGCACCGGCCACCGCCCAGCCGCTGGCGCGCACGCGCTTGGCGCCCATCGCCGCGGCCACGTAGTCGGTGGCGAAGGCGATCGCGCCGATCACCGCGCACACCACCACCACCCACACCGGCACGCGCGTGAAGTCGTCGAGCCAGGCGCCCCAGACGATGCCGGCCACCACCAGCAGCGTGCCCGGCAACACCGGCAACACCGTGCCGGCGATGCCGACGAGGATCAGGGTCCAGACGCCGGCCCAGGCCAGCCAAGAAGCATCGAAGGACAAGGCACACTCCTGCAGGTGAAGACCAGGGCCGATGATGACGGCAATTGATGGCACTTCAAGGACCCGTGTTGACCCGATGAGTTTCGATTTCGATGCCGCCGTGCAAGCGCCTTTTCGCATGCAGCCTGGCCTGCGCCGCCTCGCGCCCGGCGCGGTGCAGCTCACGCCGCTGCCGCCGGGCTCGCGCCATCAGCGCGAGAAGATCGCAGTGTTGTCGGCGCACGCATCGCATGCGCTTGCAGTGCAGCCCGCCTTCAATGCCACCGCGGCGCTCCATGCATTGGCAACCCACGCCGCGAGCGAACATCCGGACGCGTTCGAATGGGACGGACGACGCGCCGTGGCGCCCGCGCTCGGCGTGGCCGTCGTCGGCGATGACGCGCAACAACTGCGCGCCGGCGTATTCGGCCTCGGCGATGAAGTCGCGCGCTGCCTCGACGGCCTGCCTGCCGGCTGGCGTCTTGCCGGCCTGCTGTGCCTGGCTTTCACCGAAGACTTCGCGGTCGTCGATGGCAGCAACGCCACCATCCCCTGGATCGCCGCCTGCCTGCCGTCGCATTGGGCGCCCGAGCACAAGGTGGGCCGCCATTTCGCAGAAGTCCATGGCCCGGTGGCCGACAACGCGCTGCTCGTGCGCGCGGGCGAACACCTGACGCGCATGGTGTGCAGCGCCGAACGCTGGGAGCGATTCGTCTGGAACGTGACGCGCCAGCCGCGGCTCAATGCGCATCCTGCGCTGGCCGATCCCGCGCCGTGGGCTGTCGATGCCTTCACCAACGCCGCCGCACCCCTGGCCTGGTGGCGCACCGAACGCCAGACCTTCATCCCGCTGCCGGATATCAAACAAGCGGTGTTCACGATCGGCATCGACACACGGCCGCTGGCCGACGGCATTGACACACCTGACAAAGCGGCGAAATTGCACGCAGCCATCGCGTCGATGAGCGACGCGGTGCTCGCCTACCGCAGCCTCACCCACGTGCGCGCGCCGCTGCTGGCGTGGCTTGAGTCGCGCATGTGAAGACCGAGCCGATCGTTCCGGCGGTCATCGACTTCGCACACGGCGCACCACGCTCGCCGGCTTACGACGACGTCTACCACCCGCGTGAAGGCGCACTCGAACAGACCCGCGCCGTGTTCCTCGCCGGCAACCGCTTGCCCGAGCGCTGGGGCGGTCGCGACCGTTTCACGATCCTCGAAACCGGCTTCGGCCTGGGCAACAACTTCCTCGCCACCTGGGCCGCGTGGCGCGACGACCCGCAGCGCTGTGATCGGCTGCGCTTTGTCTCGCTGGAAAAACACCCACCGACACGCGAAGACCTGGCGCGCGCATTGACCACGTCACCGTTCACGGCGCTGGCACGGGATCTCGTTGCCAAGTGGCCGCCGCTCACACCCAACTTCCACCGCCTCGCATTCGAGTCGGGCCGTGTGCAGTTGCTGCTCTGCCTTGGCGACGCAGCGACGCTTGCCCGCGAACTGGTGGCGCGTGTCGATGCGTTCTATCTCGACGGCTTTGCCCCGGGGCGCAACGAAGCGATGTGGTCGCCGCCGCTGTTCAACGCCCTGGCACGGCTGGCCGTGCCCGATGCCACCGCGGCCACCTGGAGCGCCGCGCGCAGCGTTCGCGACGGCCTCGCGGCGGCTGGCTTCCAGGTGCAGGTCGCACCCGGCCCCGGCGCCAAGCGCGAAATCACGCTCGCCCGCTACGCGCCCCCCTTCACGCCGAAAGCGCCGCCAGGCCGCGTCCTGCCCGCGCACGTGCCGAGCCACGCCATCGTCATCGGTGGCGGCATCGCCGGTGCCGCCACGGCGCGCGCACTGGCACAACAAGGCGTGCCCTGCACCGTGCTCGATGCGCAGGCGCAGCCGGCCGCCCAGGCCTCGGGCAATCCTGCCGGCCTGTTCCATGGCACGGTCGGCGCCGATGACACGGTGCACACACGCTGGCACCGTGCGGCGAGCTTGGCTGCCGCCGAGTGGGTGCGCCGATCGCAGGCCGGCAACAGCGATGGCTTGCTGCGCCTGAACCGCACACACGATTTGGCGGCGATGCAAGCCTGGCTCGCCGCGCAGCATCTGCCAGCGGGCTATGTGCAGGCCCTCGATACCGCGCAGGCTTCGCAGCGCGCCGGGATTGAGCTCACGCGACCGGCTTGGCTGTTCACCGAGGGCGGTTGGGCGGACCCGCGGGCCCTGGTACAGCACGCACTCGCCCTGCCCGGTGTGGTCTGGCAAGGCAACGCGCCTGTGCACTCGATCGAGCGCAGCGCCGACGGCTGGCGCGTGCTTGACGCCGCGGCTCGCGTGATCGCCGAAGCGCCGGTGCTCGTGCTCGCCAATGGGCACGACGCGCTGCGACTGGCGGCGTTGCCCCCGGCCTGGGTCGAACGTGTTCGCGGCCAGCTCACTTGGGTCGGTGCCGAAGATGCAGCATTGGCACGGCATCTGCCGCTCCTTCCGATCGCCAGCGGAGGCTATGCCCTGGCACTGCCTGACGGTGGCCTGCTGATGGGCGCCACGAGCCAGCCCGGCGACGACGACAGCCGCGTGCGCGAACCCGACCATGAGATCAATCTCGAACGCGCGCAGCACTTGCTTGGCCGCAGCGTTGCACGCGACGGCGCGGTGCTGCACGGCCGTGTCGGCTGGCGCGTGGTCACGCGGGACCGCTTGCCGATGGCCGGCATGGCACCCGACCTCGGCGCGCCGCAACCGACGCGCCGCGACGCGACGCGCTTGCTGCCGCGATGCGACGGCCTGTTCCTGCACACAGCGCTCGGCTCGCGCGGCCTGACCACGGCGGCACTGGGCGGAGAGCTGATTGCCGCGCAAATCTGCGACGCGCCGTGGCCGCTCGAAGCCGACCTGGTCGATGCGATCGACCCCGCCCGTTTCTCAAGGAAGCGCTTGGCCGCTCCTGAGCTTCCTTGAGCCCCCCTCGGGGGGCCTGACGCGAATCGGCAGGTCCCGGCGCACCATGACGGCTCAGAACAATCCGGTGATCCTGCCGTCGTCGCTCACGTCGATGTTGCACGCCGCCGGCACTTTCGGCAGCCCCGGCATGGTCATGATGTCGCCGCAGACCATGACCACGAACTCAGCGCCGGCCGCGAGGCGAACCTCGCGCACGTTGATCACATGGCCGCTCGGCGCACCGCGCAGCGACGGGTCGGTCGAGAACGAATACTGCGTCTTGGCCACGCACACCGGGTAGTGGCCGTAGCCGTCGGCCTGCAGGCGCACGATCTGCGCGCGCACCTTGCTGTCGGCCGCGATGTCGGACGCGCCATAGATCTGCGTGGCGATGGTCTTCATCTTGTCCCACAGCGTGGCGCTGTCTTCGTAGACGAACTTGAAGTCGCCCGGCATGTCGCACAGCCGCACCACCTCATGCGCCAAGTCGGCCGCGCCCTCGCCGCCCGCGGCCCAATGACGTGACAGCACGACCTTGGCGCCATGGTGGGCCAGCTTGTCCATCAACAGCTTGACTTCGGCGTCGGTGTCTTCGGTGCGGTGGTTGATGGCCACCACGCACGACAGTCCGTAGTGGTTGCGGATGTTGTTGACGTGGCGCTCCAGGTTGGCGATGCCGCGCTGCAAGGCGTCCAGATCGGGCGTGGCCAGGTCCTTGACCTCGATACCGCCGTGGAACTTGAGCGCGCGGATCGTCGCCACCAGCACCACGGCATCGGGCCGCAGGCCGCTCTTGCGGCACTTGATGTCGATGAATTTTTCCGCGCCCAGGTCGGCGCCGAAGCCGGCTTCGGTGACCACGTAGTCGGCGAGCTTCAGCGCCGTCTTCGTCGCCAGCACCGAGTTGCAGCCGTGCGCGATGTTGGCGAACGGCCCACCGTGGATGAAGGCCGGCGTGTGCTCAAGCGTCTGCACGAGGTTCGGCGCCAGCGCGTCCTTGAGCAGCGCGGTCATCGCGCCCTGCGCCTTCAGGTCGCGCGCGCGGATCGGGTGGCCCTCGCGTGTGCTGCCACAGACGATGTTGCCCAGGCGCTGCTTCAGGTCTTGCAGCGACGTGGCCAGGCAAAAGATCGCCATCACCTCCGACGCCACGACGATGTCGAAGCCGTCTTCGCGCGGGTGGCCATTGCCCGGCCCGCCGAGGCCGACCGTGATGTCGCGCAGCGCGCGGTCGTTCATGTCCATCACGCGCTTCCAGGCGATGCGCCGCACATCGAAGCCAAGCGGGTTGCCGTGGTGGATGTGGTTGTCGATCATCGCCGCCAGCAGGTTGTTGGCCAGCGCGATGGCGTTGAAGTCGCCGGTGAAATGCAGGTTGATGTCTTCCATCGGCACCACCTGCGCACGGCCGCCGCCGGCGGCGCCGCCCTTCATGCCGAACACCGGCCCGAGCGAGGGCTCGCGCAGGCAGACGACGGCTTGCTTGCCGATGTGGTTCAGCGCATCACCGAGGCCGACCGTGGTGGTGGTCTTGCCTTCGCCGGCCGGCGTCGGGCTGATCGCGGTGACGAGCACCAGCTTGCCGTCGCGCCGCTGCGACGACGTGATCAGCGACTGCACGAAGTCCAACGACACCTTGGCCTTGGTGCGGCCATAGGGCTCGAGCGCATGTTCGGGGATGCCCAGCCGCGCCGCGATCTCACCGATGGGCCGCGGCAGCGCCGCCTGCGCGATCTCGATGTCCGACTTCATGCGTAGTCCACGCGTTGCACGCCTTCGGCCGTGCCGAGCAGGCACACCCGCGCGCGGTGGCGGGCGAAGATGCCGACCGCCACGACGCCAGGCCACTGGTTGATCTCGGCCTCCAGCGCCAGCGGGTCGGTGATCGAGAGGCCATGCACGTCGAGCAACGGATGGCCGTTGTCGGTGGCGACACCTTCGCGCAGCACCGCGCGCCCGCCGATCTCGGCGAAACGGCGCACGATGCGCTCGCGGGCCATGTCGATGATCTCCACCGGCAGCGGGAAGCGTCCGAGCACCTCGACCTGTTTGCTCGCGTCGGCGATGCAGACAAAACGATCGGCCAGATCGGCGACGATCTTTTCGCGCGTCAGTGCTGCGCCGCCGCCCTTGATCATGAAGCCAAGGGGGTCGATCTCGTCGGCGCCATCGATGTAGACCGGCACCCGCTCGACTTCGTTGGCGTCGAAGACCGTGATGCCGCAGGCCCGCAGGCGCTCGGTGCTCTGCTGCGAGCTCGACACGGCACCGGCGATGCGATCGCGCATGCCGGCCAGCGCATCGATGAATTTGTTGACCGTCGAGCCGGTGCCGACCCCGACAACGCTGCCCGGCACGACAAAGTCGAGCGCCGCACGGCCGACCAGGGTCTTCAATTCATCTTGGGTCATCGTCTTGGCTGGCAAAGTGTTTGCGAGAATGGCCGCCGATTATGTCGTTGGTCCCCTACGCCCTCACCCGCCCCTTCTTGTTTGGCCTCGATGCTGAACGTGTGCACGACCTGACGCTGGCGGCGCTGGAGCACCTGCAGAACACCCCGGCGCAATCCTTCTGGCAACAGGCGCGCATTGCCGATCCGGTGAACATCGCGGGGCTGAGGTTCCCGAACCGCGTCGGCCTGGCAGCCGGCCTCGACAAGGGCGGCCGCGCCATCGACGGACTGGGCGCGATGGGCTTCGGCTTCATCGAGGTCGGCACCGTGACGCCGCTGGCGCAGCCCGGCAACCCCAAGCCGCGCATCTTTCGCGTGCCCGATGCCAAGGCGCTGGTCAACCGGCTGGGCTTCAACAACGACGGCCTCGACGCCTTCATCGGCCATGTGCAGAAGGCCAAGAGCTTTCGCGCACAAGGCGGCGTGCTTGGCTTGAACATCGGCAAGAACGCCGCCACGCCGATCGACAAAGCGGCGGACGACTATCTGGCCTGCATGCGCGGCGTCTATCCGTACGCCGACTACGTCACTGTCAACATCTCCAGCCCGAACACGCAGAACCTGCGCACGCTGCAAAGCGACGAGCAACTGCAGTGGCTGTTGCAGCGCCTGATGGAGCGCCGCGCCGAGCTGGCGCGTGACTATGGTCCGAAGCCGATCTTCGTCAAGCTCGCACCCGATCTCGACGAAGAGGAGGTCAAGCTGATCGCGGCCACGTTGCAGCGCCACGGCATCGACGGCGTCATCGCCACCAACACCACGGTCTCGCGCCATGGCGTCAACCACTTGCCCAACGGCCAAGAGACCGGTGGCTTGTCGGGCGCACCGCTGCTGGCCGGCAGCAACCGTGTCATCCGCCTGCTGCGCACCGCACTCGGCAAAACCTTCCCGATCATCGGTGTCGGCGGTGTCATGAGCGGTGACGATGCGCTCACCAAGATCAAGGCCGGGGCGAACCTGGTGCAGATCTACACCGGCCTGATCTATCGCGGCCCGGGGCTGGTGCCGGAAGTGGCTAAGGCCTTGCGCGGCTGAGAAAGCGCCCGGCGGTTCAGGCAGGCCGGCGGGCATGCGGCTGCTCAGACGCTGCCGTGCTTGGTGTCGAAGGCGATGCCGATCTGCTGCAGCAGCGGGGTTGGCAACTGGCCACCAGCGCAGACGATGACCGCATCGTTGCGCAGCGTCTTCACGCCGGCCTGGGTCTTCAGACGGACCGATGTGCTGTCGATGGCTTCGACCGTCGATTCAAGCTCGACTTGCAGCCGTCCGGCGCGCTGCGCCGCGTCGAGGGCGAGGCGGTTCTTCTGCTTGACGCGTGAGAAGGCCGCGCTGCGGTAGGACAAGGTGACCTGCGTGCCGCTTTGTTCAGCCAGGGCGATCGCCGCTTCGAGCGCGCTGTCGCCGCCACCGACGACGAGCACGGCTTGGCCGTCGTACTGGTTCGGGTCGATCAGCCGGTACACCACCTTCGCAGACTCCTCGCCCGGCACATCGAGCTTGCGCGGCGTACCGCGCCGGCCCAGGGCGAGCAGCACGCTGCGGGCACGGTAGCTGTGGCTACTGGTGCGCACGACGAATCCGTCTTCGGCAGGGTCGATGCCCTGCATGCACTCGCGAAAGCCGATCTGCAAGCCGGTTTTCTGCACCACGCCTTGCCAGAACTCGAGCAGCTTTTCTTTCTGCACCTCGCCAAAACGCACCTTGCCGACGAGCGCCAGCTTGACCGGCGCCGTCATCGCGATCTTGTTGCGCGGGTAATGAAAGACGGCGCCGCCGAGCGAGTCTTCCTGTTCGATCAGCTTGTAGCGCAGCTTGTGCTCGATCGCCGACAAGCCGGCCGACAGGCCCGCCGGCCCGCAGCCGACGATCACCACGTCGTACTCATGCGCCCCGCGCGCGCGCTTCCTGATCACCTCGATCGCCTGGCGTCCCTGTTCTGCCGCCTTGCGGATCAGGCCCATGCCGCCGAGCTCGCCGGCAATGAACAGGCCCGGCACATTCGATTCGAACTCGGGCGTCACATTGGGAATGTCGACGCCGCGCTTTTCGGTGCCAAAGACGAGCTGGATCGCGTCGACCGGGCAGGCCGCGAAGCAGGCACCGTGGCCGATGCACGAGGCCGCATTCACCAGCACGGCCTTGCCGTGGACGATGCCGATCGCATCCTCCGGGCACGCCGCGACACACGCGCTGGAGCCAAGGCAGCGCAAGGGATCGATCACCGGGTGCAGCGAGGGCGGCTCGGCCAGCCCCGCTTCCAGCGATTGCTGCAACTGCTGTGCGTGCTCGCGTGCGATGCGCCGCTTGCGGCGCACGTAAAGCACCCACACCGCAGCCAGCGCGGTCGCGTAGAGGAGGAGGTATTGCATCTGCGGCGCGAGCGGCGGCGCCAACGCTCAGGGCGTGGCGACCACCTCGGCGATGTGGATCTTCAGCCCGGCCGCCCCCGGCGCCACCGGCGCGGAAAAGCCTTGCAAATCGCCCGGCTGCGCGGTGGCCTCGCCACGTGCGCTGATGCGCGCACCAACCAGGACACGCGGCGCCGATGAGAGCGTGGCCGCCGGCGTCATCGCCATGCTGTCGTCGAGCGTGAACGTCAGCGGCAGGTCTTTGACCTGCTTGCGCAGGATCGCCAGCGGCATGCGCGAGCCCGGCTTGTCGCCCGACGCCGCCGCGCGCGCAAAGACAAACACCGTGTCCTCGGGCTTCGCCTTTGCAGCCAGCGCGGGATCGAGCGTCACGGTGCCGCTCACCGACGCACCGGCCGCAGCAAACGATTTGGCAGGCGCTGGCGCGGCGCCCGGCGTGGCGCCGCCGCCAGCAAGTTTTCGCGCCTCGTCGATGCCGCTTTGAATCTGCCGCGCCATCTCGTTGTCGGGCGCCAGCGCGACTACTTTCTCCCAGTGTTTCAACGCCCCTTTGTAGTCCTGTTGGTTGAAGGCCTGCGTGCCCGCCAGCGACAGCGCCTTGATGTTGTTCGGATCGATCTTCAAGGCCTGTGCGACCAGGCGGCCCGGCTCGCCGTCGAGGCTGCGGTTGTTGAGCACGGCCAGCGCGTCTGCATAGTCGGTCAGCAGCACCGCGTCATCGGCGCGCAGCGCCAAGGCCTGCTTCAATGCCGGCGCTGCCTGCGCATGACGGCCGAGCACCGCGTACGAACGGCCCAGCATCGCCCAGCCGTCGGCGTCTTGCGGGGTGTCCTTCAGCCGCGCGGAAAGCTTGTCGATCATCGACTCGATCTGCTCCGGCGTCACCGAATGGCCCTGCCCCGCGGCGTCTGCTGTGGTGGTCGCGCTTGCGCCTGTCGTGGCGACGTTCAGGGCCTGCGGCGTGCCGAGCCAGGCATAACCCGCCACTGCGACTGCGCAGACAACACCGGCCAGCCCGAACAGCAATGGCTTCGACGTCGATGGAACCACACCCGCTGCCGGCATGGGCGCGTTGACAACGGCATCGATGATGCGCCGCTCGAGCGCTTGCCGTGCTTCGCTGTACGGCACTTCACCGAGCGCACCCGATTTCTTCAAGGCCGCGAGCTGGTCGATCTGTTGGCGCAGCGAGGCCACGGCGTTGGCATCCTGGGCTCGCCGCCACAGCGGGCGCGTCAGCAAGACGAGGGTCAGCAGCGTCAGCAGCGAACCGATCAAAGCAAACAAGGTCATCGGTAGAGGGTTCCTGGTCAGTGATCGGCGGCGTCAGAACGAATAGCGCGCACCGAGCGAGTAGTTGGCACGGTTGGAGGATTCTTTCGTCGTCACGGTCAGTGCCGGGTCGAGCGTGTCGGCAATGACGCGCGAGGATTTGCCCAACTCATAGGTCAGGCTCGATTCCAGCGCCCACCGCTCCCAGCCGCGGTAGGTGACGCGCAGGCCCGGCGTCCAGCGCTGGTTGGTGCTGCCCTGCGGCGTGCGATCGCGGTAGTACTGCAGCGAAGGCTCGAGTTGCCACACCTCCGCAGCGATCGACGAGTTGTTATACGACATCAGGAAGCCTTTCAGCTGCGGGCTCGTGATGCCGGTGGTCGAGAACACATGCGTGTCGCGCTGCGAGTAGAGGTTCAGGCCGATCACCTGAGCGCTGACGCTGTAGATATTGCCGGTCGCCGGCCGCCCGTTCTCGAAGCCGACGACTTCGGGCACCGCAGGAATGGCGCCGGTGTTGGTGAGTTGAGCGCTGGCGCCAATCTGCCAGGTCTTGTTCAAGGGACGCGTGACGCCCAGTTGCGCCTGCGTGATGAAAGGCGTCGTGCGCTTGATCTGGTCGCGCAGGGCCAGCAGCGTCGTTGTCGCCAGCTTGTCGCCGATGCGCGTGAACAGCACGCCCGGGTTGGCCGGGTCCTCGAACGTCAGCGAGTTGCCCAGCGCGAGCATCGCCAGCGTTCTGCGGTCGTACAACGCGTTGAACACGGTGCTGTCGTCCAGGATCAAGGTGCCTTGCACGGTGGCGATGTTCAGGCCCTTGATCAGCGTGTCGTAGTCGAGTTGCGAGAAGACCGACGCGCCGTCTTTGAAGTAGCGCATGTCCACGCCGATGGCGCGGCGGTCGATCTCGCTGTCGATCGTCTGCTGGATCAGGTACACCGCGCCACCGACATTGGGCAGCAGCGCGTCGGCGTCGAGCGACGCGCCGTAAAACTTGCGCTTCGACTCGAAGAACTTGTCCGTCGGCACACCGGCCACGGCGGCGAGCTTCCACTTGGGGCGCAGCATCACATGGGCCGAGATGCCGTCGAAGCGCCCCATGACACCGCCGCCGGTCGGTGACTGGCGGCCCAGGCGCACGCCGTAACCGCCGCTCAGCGACTTGTAGTCCACGTACAGCGCCGACAGGCGGTTCTTGCTCTTGTCGCTGCGTTCGAGATCGGTCGTGTAGGCATCGCGGAAGACGAAACGCACGTCGCTGTCGGCATCGCGGCGGCGCCACGTCAGGTCGACATCGTTGAACAGCTGGCTGGCCTTGTCGGCCGAGAACAGCGGATCGCCCGCCACTTGCGGCAGGCCGGCGACTGGCGAGTCCTTGAAGTCCTGGCTGCGGATCTGCCCGTTGCCGCCGTAGTACGACATCGATGCCGAGCCGGTGACGGTGGTCTCGACGGCAGGGCGTGTCTCGTCTTGCGGCCCCTTGGCCGGAGCGGCCGGCAGTGCGGACAGTTCGCGCTTCACGCGGTCGCTGCCGTCGCCTTGCGGATAGAGCTGCAGGTAGGTCTCGAATTCGATGCGTGCCCGTGCCACGTCACCGACACGCGCGCGCGATACACCGGCAAGTTCCTGCGCGGCGCGGGTGTTGCGGTTGGGCGGCAGGTTGAGCAACTCGTTCAAGGCGGCCGTGGCGGCGACGAAATTCTGCTGCGACATGGCAGCTTGCGCGGTCGAGAACAGTGCGTCGGACTGGGCATCGACTTCGGCCGGCGTCAGGATCGGCGACGCGGCCACGGCGGTGGCCGGTGCGGTGGCCGGTGCAGGGGTCGGCGGCGCCGTGGGTCCCGGCGCCGGTGCGGGTGCAGAGGCCACCGCAGGCGCTGGCGTCGGCGCTGCAACCGGTGGTGCGGCCGCGGGCGCCGTCGCCACCGCGCGACCGGCAGTTTGTCCAAGCTCGGTGGTGGGCAGGATCGCGGCCAGCGGAAAACCGGGGAGCTGCCGCAGCACGGCCTCGGCCTGCGTGCGGCTGGCGAAGTGACCGAGCAAGATCTCGTAGCGCCGCTGGCCGTCGACGATGCGTTCGTTAGTGAAGACGTCGTAGTTCTGCAGGCTGCGTGGCACCACGGCAGGCGCAGCGGCATTGGCGTTGGTCGACGACTGCAGCACGATGACGAAGCGGCGTTCGCTCGGCGGCAAGGTCGCCGGGGTGATCTCCGTCGGCACGGCGGCGCCCGGCGTTGCGGCGGGCGCCGTGGGCCGGCGCTGCGGCGCGGCCTGCGCCGACGCCACACCGCCGCCAGCGCCCAGGAAGACGATCTCGATGCTGCGATTGCCCTGGCCAGCGCGCACGCTGATGCGCGACCGGTCCAAGGTGCGCAGCACCAGCTTGCGGCTGCGCAGGCCGCGGTCGGACTCGTCGGCCAGCGTCAGCCGGGGCAGACCTTGCGCGCTGCCCAGTGCCATGTCCTGCGACGCTCGCAGCTCGGCATTGGTGGTGGTCACCAGCGAGTAGAAGATCAGCGTCAGGTCACCGGAGCCGGTGGCAAACGAGCGCTGGAACTGGATCTCGGTGGCAAAGCGAAGTTGCAGCACCGCGTTGTTGCCCTCGCGCCGAACGTCGAACTGGTCGATCGTTTGGGCGTGCACACCGGCGCACATGGCCGCCAGGACCGCACTGGAAATCGTTTTGTGAATGAGGTGGTTCATGGGGCTGCGTTGACGGTCTTCTTTTTTGGAGGTGCGGAGTCGGGCCGCTGCCGCTACCAGCTTCGGTACGGTGTGCCTCGGTTGCCGAGTGGGCGGTGGCAGCCGGACTGTGAGCAGTCGGTGACGCCAGTTGACTTTTCGTGGGTGAGGGACTTCCTCTCCATGCCGCCGAGGAACGCCTGGCCGCTGGTGTGGCAGCCTTTGCACCAGCCAGCGCCATTGCCCTGGCTCGAGTTGTGGTTCATGGTCATTGAGCCCCAGCTCGTCGTGCTGGTGTGGCAGGCCTTGCAATCCATCGTGGCGCCGTTCAGCAGCTGGATCTCCGGGATGTGGTTCGTCGGCTTGGCCAACGCGCCTTGCGCGCCCTGCGAAACGTAGCTGCCGTTATGGCAGGACTTGCAGGTCGATGTGGCGACAACACCGTGGTTCATCGTCACCGACGCCGTGAAGCTCGCCTGCGACCGGTGGCACGAATCGCATTTGGTGGCTCCTGTCGTCACGGGGATGTGCGACGCCGGCTTCCCCTTGGCCGTCGTGCCGTTGTGGCAGGTGTCGCAGGTCCCCGTGCCCACGGCATTGGCGGCCGAGTGCGCGAACGTCACGGTTGACCAACTCGCGGTGCTCTTGTGGCAGCTCTCGCAGTTGCCGGTCACGGTGGCATGCGTGGCGGTGTTGGGTTTGCCTACAGCGTTGAGGTAGGAGCCGGTGTGGCAACTGAAGCAGCCGGTGCTGATCGAGTAGTTGGCATGCAGACGGCCATTGGTCCAGGTCGTGAAGCTGCCCTTGTGGCAGGCGTCGCAATTGGCGGCGGCGGTGATGGCGACGGTCTGATAGGGGATGTGGTTGCCTGGGCGGCCGTCGGCGGGCGGGTAGCCGCCGCTGTGGCAGCTTGCACACGCAGCCGTCACGACCGTCTGCGTGTGGTTCCACTTGGTCGGCGTCCACTGCGCCGGGCTGACGTTGTGGCAGCTCAGGCAGGCCGTCGCGCCGTGCGGGATGTGGTTCGTGGGTTTGACTTGACCCGCCGTGCTGCCGTTGTGGCAGCCCAGGCAATTGGTCGCCGCGGTGAAACTGCTGTGGTCCACCTTGGCCCCGCCCCAGGTGCTGGTGCTCTTGTGGCAGCTCTCGCAATTGCCGGTGACGCTGGCGTGGGTGGCGTTGTTGGGTTTGCCGGTGGCGCTGAGGAAGGCACCGGTGTGGCAACTCGCGCAGCCCGTGCTGAGGCTGTAGTTGGCGTGCAGCCGGCCGTTGGCCCAGGTCGTGAAGCTGCCCTTGTGGCAGGCGTCGCAGTTGGCTGTAGCGGTTTGCGCGACGGACTGGTACGGAATGTGGTTGCCCGGCCGGCCGTCGGCGGGCGGGTAGCCGCCGCTGTGACAGGTCGCGCACGCGGCCGTCACCACCGTCTGCGTGTGGTTCCACTTGGTCGGTGTCCACTGCGCCGGGCTGACGTTGTGGCAACTCATGCAGGCTGTTGCGGCATGTGGGATGTGGTTGCCCGGCTTGGCCTTGCCGGCGGTGCTGCCGTTGTGGCACGACAGGCAATTGGTGGCAACGGTGAACGTGCCGTGGTCCACCGCAGCACCACCCCACGTGGTGGTGGTCTTGTGGCAGCTTTCGCAGTTGCCCGTGACGCTGGCGTGCGTGGCGTTGTTGGGTTTGCCCGTGGCGCTGAGGAATGCGCCGGTGTGGCAACTCGCACAGCCTGTGCTGAGGCTGTAGTTGGCGTGCAGCCGGCCATTGGCCCAGGTCGTGAAGCTGCCTTTGTGGCACGCGTCGCAGTTAGCGGCGGCGGTTGGCGTCACCGCCTGGTAGGGAATGTGGTTGCCCGGCCGGCCATCGGCTGGCGGGTAGCCGCCGCTATGGCAGGTCGCGCAGGCACCGGTCACCGCGCTCTGCGTGTGGTTCCATTTGGTCGGTGTCCACAGCCCGGGGCTGACGTTGTGGCAGCTCATGCAGGCCGTGGCGCCGTGCGGGATGTGGTTCGCCGGCTTGGTTTTACCGGCGGTGCTGCCGTTGTGGCACGACAGACAATTGGTCGCTGCCGTGAACGTGCCGTGGTCGACCTTGGCGCCCGCCCACGCGCTCGTGTTGTGGCAGGACTCGCAGTTCGTGACGCCGTTGTGAATGGCGGTGTTCGGCTTGCCCACGGCGCTCAAGAAGGCGCCGCTGTGACAACTGGCACAACTGCCCGTCACGCTGACGTTCGCGTGGACACGGCCGGTGGCCCATGAGCTGAAGCTGCCCTTGTGGCAGGTGTCGCAGTTGGCCGCGGCCATGGCGCCGACCGAGGCATAGGGCACGTGGTTGGCGGGGCGGCCGTCGGCCGGCGGGTAGCCGCCGCTGTGGCAACTCGCACACTGGCCTGTGGTGGCCATCTGCGTGTGATTCCAGGCGGTGGGCCGCCAGAGGCTGAAGCTCTTGTGGCAGTCATCGCAGGTCTGACCGGCGTTGGTCGGCATGTGCGTTGCCGACTTGCCGGTGGCGCGGCCCGCGCCGTGGCACGTCGCGCAGGTTCCGGCGACAACGCCGCTGTGGTCGAACGAAGCCGCGGGGCTCCACGCCGTCGTGCGATGGCAGCTGTCGCACGACGCACTGGTGAGGATGTGGGTCGGAGGTTTGCCGGCGCTCTGCGTGCCGTTGTGGCAGCTCTGGCACGACCCCGGCGCAACGCCGACGTGGTTGAACTTGGCGCCGACAAAACTCTTGGTCGTGTGGCAGGACTCGCAGCTTTGCAAGGTTGGGATGTGCTGCTGCGGCATGACGACGTTGCCGCGGGCAAAGCGTTTGCCCGAGAGGTGGCACGACTCGCAGTCGCGCGGCGTCCCTTTGAGCACGCCGTTCTGATGACAAGACTCGCAGCGGATGTCGACGTGCTTGCCCGTGAGCGCAAAGCCAGTCTTGAGGTGATCGAAGTCTTTCTGGTTCACCCCCTGCGCCATCGCGGGCGATGCAAACAGGACCACCACCAGCCAGAGCCACACCGCCAGCGCGTGGCGTGCGCGGTGCGCAACTGCCTGAAGCGAGCTCGTTGTGTTCACAGGCCTGGCCTCGGTTCGCCGTCGCGACTCAGATGGCTGGCGTAGCCAAGCACCGCGGCCCATCGGTTGGCACCCTCTGGCAACGCGCCGGCGCGGTTTCGGATGCGTTTCCAGTTGTCGGTAACATGGCACTGCTCGCAGACCGGACCGAAGGCGCCGTCATGCGTGTCGTCTCGGCGGTGACACGCCACGCAGGTGGTGCCGACCTCGGCCGCGGCCTTGCCCGCGGGTGCCGGCTGCTTGTGGCAGGTCTCGCACCCCAGCTTGATGTGAGCGCCGTCGAGCGCGACCTTTGCGCGGCGTGTGTGGTCGTAGTCCCAGAGGCCCCAGGCACGTGCGTTGTGGCAGCTCTCGCACGCGACACCAAACTTCAGCTTGTGCTTGTCGTCGTTCTTGTGGCACGAGTAGCAGTCGCGGGCCGCGTCTCTGTAGCGCGGCGTGGTGTGGCAGTCGGCGCACTTGGCCGGCACATGCTTGCCGACCAGCGGGAAGCGCGTTTTGCGGTGGTCGAAGTCGCTGACCTTCCAGTCGCGGTCGCTGTGGCAGCTCTCGCACTTCGCGCCCAGCTGGCCTTCGTGCTTGTCGTCTTTCTTGTGACACGCGACGCACTCCAACGGCGTGTCGCGGTAGTGCTTGAGGTCGCTGTGGCAGGCCTTGCACTGCAGCGTTTTTGCGGCGTGCGCGTTGCGCAGCTTGAACTTGGTCTTGTCGTGATCGAAGCGCGTCGTCGTTGTCTTCCAGTCGCGCTCGACGTGGCACGACTCGCACTTCGTGCCCAGCGTGGCCTCGTGCTTGTCGTCCTTCTTGTGGCAGCCGATGCAATCCTTCGGCGCTTCCTTGTAGTTCGTGCTCTGGTGGCAGGCGTCGCACTTGGTGTCGATGTGCTTGCCGAGCAGCGGGAACTTGGTCTTGTCGTGGTCGAACCTGGCTTTTTCCTTCCAGCCGCTTTCGGTATGGCAGGCCGCGCAATCGCGGCCGAGGCTGCCCTTGTGGCCCTTCAGCCCGTCATCGTCTCGTCTGTGGCAATCGACGCAGGCCGTGCCGACCTTGTCCTTGTACAGGTTGCCGGTGTGGCAGTCGGCGCACTTTGTGCTGCGGTGCTTGCCGCGCAAGGCGTACTTGGTATCGGTGTCATGGTGAAAGGTCGAAGGCTTCCAGGCCTTGGCGCCGTGGCAGCTGTCGCAACGATCCCCGTACCGGCCCTTGTGGCCCTTGGCGCCGTCGTCGTCCTTTTTGTGGCAGCCGACGCAGGCGCGCGGTGCCTCCTTGTAGTCGGCACCCTTCTTGTGGCAGTCGCCACACTTGGCGTCAGCGTGTTTGTCCTTGAGCGCGAAGCGCGTCTTGTCGTGATCGAACTTCGCTTCCTTCCAATCGCTCTCGGTATGGCAGTCGGCGCACTTCGCACCCAGCGAGCCCTTGTGCACGTCGTCCTTGCGGTGACAGGCATTGCAGTCCGACGCGGCCTGCCAGTACTTTTTCTTCGGCTCGTGGCACTTCTCGCACTCGACCTTGGCGTGCTTGCCGCGCAGCGCGTAGTCCGTCTGCGCGTGGTCGAACTTCGGTTTGTCGAGCTCAACGATGCGCGCCGTGCGGCCCTTGTGGTCGGTGTGGCAACTGCGGCACTGTTGGGGCTTGAGGCGGCCGTGATACCCGGTGCGCTCACGCACGTCCTGCCCCACTTCCTTGTGGCAGTCGATGCACAGCCGGTCCTGCGCAGCGCGATCGAAGCGCACATGGCACTTGGAGCAATCCTCTTCCCACTTGGCGTGGCCCTGAATCACCTCGCCGGGCCGGATCACCGACTCGATCGTCTGCGCCAGCGCTGGCGCACCCACGCTCACTGCCGCGATCAGGATCGCCCAGCGGAGCCACAGTCGCAGGAGTTGGTGCCACGGCGTCAATCCAGCCCTCAATAGGCGTGAACGGCGATCACGTGCACCACGGCACTGATGACCAGCAGGTAGACGAAGGGCAGGTGCGCCAGGTGCCAGAGCGCGAACAGGCGCTGGTAGGCGCTGTACTGCGCGACGCGCACGACGGCATCCAGGTAGCGATCGATCAGCTTGCGCGCACGGCGCTCTCGCTGCTGCACCTCGTCGTCGCTCCACTTCAAGCCGATGGCCAGATGACGCAGCCGCAGCCGCACCTCGGCGACGCAGTGGCGGTACGCGATCCACTGCTGCAGCGGCAGCCAAGCGGCCTGGCGCAGATGGGTCATCCAATCGGGCTCGGCATGCAGTTCGCGCTCCTCGAACGCCAGCAGGCGTGCCTCGACAAGAGGGGCGAAGTGCAGGCGGGAGCGTGCGTCGCTCTCGACCAGGCCGGCGCGTTCGCGCAGTTCGGTCAGCGACATCCTTTCGCCGTTCAGGCCTCGATTGATACGCGTGAAGATGAAACGGCCGATGACCCCACTGGCCACCACGATGCCCATGCTGTAGAGCGCCACACCGGCATTCAGCGAGCCGATGCGGAAAGACGAGTGCACGAGGATCAGCCACGGTCCGGCGATGCCCAGGAACAGGTGAACCCAGAACCACCACTTCACCTTGCCCAGGCCCTGCATGAAGCGCACGTACTTGCGCAGCGGATAGCTGAACAGCGCCAGCATCATCGAGCCGCCCACCACGGCGATCCAATAGCTCAGGTCGTCGCTGGGCTTGAACAGCTTCAGCTCCGTGATGTACCAAGCCGCCGCGACCAACAGCGCGAACAGCGCGTATAGAAAGATGTCGCCCCGCGCAGGGTGATCGCGCCGGCCTCGAACTGTCTTGGGCGTCTCGATGGGTGCGGGGCTTGAGGGCTCGGCATCGAGTGCCGCAGTGGAAGCAAAGCGGCCTGGCTCGCTTCGCAGCGCAGGCGTGCGGTCGCGGGTCTTGGGCGAGCGCGCAGGCAAGGCCGATGGCTCGCGCTCAGAGAGGCTATCGATTGTTTCCGCAGTCAGCATTCGGTTGTCGTTTTCGAGCAGCGGGGCCTGTCCCAAACTCCATGCGCCACCCACCGGTTTGCTCTCCACTCGCAACATCCGGTCAATGACCCAGGCCCTATGTGGGTGCGCAGTCTACCTGCATGTGCTATTTGCACATGTGATATTCGACCCCCATTTAGTGTGTGTCGCGTGTGACTTGTGTCGAACGGTGCCGCCAAGCGCCATGCCAGCGGTCGCCGCCAATCGAGCAGCGAGTTGCGCTGAAGCCGGCCGGCGCTTCCCGCGTCAGCTTTCGACGTGCACCTTGGTCGCGTCCAGCTGCGTGCCGTCGGTAGACAGCACGCCTTTGACTTCGACGCGCCGGCCGACTTGAATGTCGTCCGGCGTGCTACTGTCGAACGTCGTGGCGGCGCTCCATGTCACGGTGATGCCACGCACGACAAATCGCTGCGCGGGTGCATCGACCGACTCGATGGTGGCGTGCAGTTCGAAGCCATCGTCGTCTTCTTCGCCTTCGACTTCGACCGTCTGCGCAACGATCACGCCACTCGTGGCGCGGCCCTTGACCTCGACCTTGGCGCCAAGGACCACGCCGGCCGTGCCATTGGGAAAGCTGGCGCCGGCTGCATCAACGGGGAGTCCGTTGACGCTGAAACTCGATGCCGTCGTGTAGGACGTGATGCGACCTTCGACTTCGATGCGCTCGCGATCCTCGAGCGTCGCCACGGCAGCGCTCAAGGCCGTCGCACGCCAGATGCCTGTGGCACCTGGCGCGGTGGCCAGCGTCACGCGCAGCAAGCTGCCGGGCGCCAACGCTGTGGAAGGATTGGCCGGCGCGACCGCGCTCCAATCAATCACGGCTGCGCCGATGGCGAGCGTGCGGTCGGCCAGAGACAACGATGCCACCGCACCGCGCAGCTTGTATGACGAGGGCACGGCACCTCGACGTTCGACGCGGGTAGCGACGTGGCGTCCGGCAGCAGCGTCATACGCGCCATGGACCTCGATCACGTCGGCCAGAGCCAGCGCCGCCATGCCCATCGCCAACGCGTCGTCGAACACGGTCGAGGCGACAACGGCCACGCGCTGACCCAGCACCGTCAGCTGGGGCGCCGCAAGGTCGATCGCCTCGACCGGGCCGACGATGCTGCTGCGCACGGCCACCGCGCGGGCCGTCGCGCTGGACACGCCGCTGGCGCTGCTGTTGATCGCCGAGGCCAGCACCGTGGCCTGCATGCCTAGCTTGAGCTCCGCACTGGCCAGCATGCGGCCGTCGTCATCTTCGATTGCGGCGCTGGACTCGTCGTAGCGAACGCCATTGACGATGATCGAACCGAAGCCGGTGATCGGTCCGACCGACAGTGTCGGCGGCGCGCTTCCGGTGCCAGTGCCGCCGCTTTCGACGCCGCCGCCACACCCGCCCAGCGCGGCCAATGCCGCCAGCAGCCACTCTCGCCGTTTGAACGCCGGTCCCAACGAGTCAGTCATCGTTTTTTCTCCTTGTCGCCATCGAGCGGCTTGTCCTCGTCGAACGAGTACAGGCCGATGCGCAGCCGGCGCTGCGCGCGGTGCGTGTTGTTGCGTACTTTTGCCCGGCGGTCGGCCTCGACGAGTGCTTCCAACTCTGGAACGAGGGCCGCCATCAGTGCGCGCCACTGGGTGTTCACGAGCTTCTTGACAGCAGCAATCGATTCGTCAGACAACCCGTCGGCCGAGACCGCCTGCTCGAAGTGTTTGCGCTCGTCGTCGAGCACGTTGGCCACACTGGCGGCCAGGTGATCGCCGACGTTGCTGCCGAGGAAACCGAGCATGCGCGCAAGGTTTTCGCGCGGCACAAAAGCATCCTGAATCACGTGCACACGATCCGTCGCGGCGTCGACGCGCGCCAGACCGAGCCGGCACAGTTCGTCGAGCAACGTGCGCGGGTGGACATCGCGCGTCACTGATTGCGCCAAGGCTTCGAAACTTGGCGCGGGACCCAGTCGCGGCAGCGGCTTGGAGCGGCCGCGACTGTCGCGCAGGCTGCGTTCGCTGCGCCAAGTGGTGAAGACCTGATTGGCCAGCGACGGTCGCTCGGCCGCGGACGTGGGCATGTCTTGCAGCAGCCGGGTCACTTCTCGCCGCGTCAATCCGGTGGCGGTGGCGATGCTGCTGACGGTCGACACGGTGCCCTCTGGCGGCACGCGGCGCGCAGCTTCCACAAACGCACGCTTGAAGATGTCCTCGGCCACGGCAAACGGCACGCCGCGCGACACCGCCAGGCGCGCTGACGGTGAAAGCACGCGCTCCAGCGCCTGCGCCAGCGCGGTGTCGGGAAGCGGCTCGGTGGGAGGCTTGAGCATCGGTCAATGTAGCGTCAGCGGCGTTGATTCTACATGTGCAAATTACCCATTCAATGGCCGTTGTCAATGCGCGGCAGGCCCGGGTCATGCCTTGGTCGGCCCCGAGCCTCGCCCGCTGCGGCCCGGGGAAAGCGCTCAATCCCCCCTCACCACGCCCTCGCGCCGCGGATCGGCGCCTCCGTACCAGCCGCTGCCTTGGCGCTGGATCGCTTGCAGGCCGCTCGTCATGTCAATCTCATTGACAGTGTGGCCACGCGCTCGCAACGCGTCGATCGTCGGGGCAGCAAAGCGCCCTTTTTCAATCACCGTAGGCCCGTTGAAGCTGCCGAAGTTGGGCAGATCGATCGCGCGCTGCGCATCCAGACCCCACTCGAATGTGCCCAGCAGCGTCTTCGCGGTGAAATGGATGATGGCTGCGCCACCGGGCGAGCCCAGGCTCATCAGCAGGCGACCGTCACGCGCGTCGAAGACCAGCATCGGGCTCATCGACGAGCGCGGGCGCTTGCCCGGCTGCACCCGGTTCGCTACCGGCTTGCCTTCGGCGTCGGCCGGCGCGAACGAGAAATCGGTGAGCTCGTTGTTGAGCAGGAAGCCGCCCGGCTTGCCGGTGCCACCGTCGCTCATCACGCGCGAACCGAACACGTCTTCAATCGTCGTGGTCATCGCCACGGCGCGGCCCTGCGCGTCGACGATCGAGATGTGGCTCGTGCCGCTTTCCACCTGCTCGGCTTGCGCTGCGTACGCGCTCGCAGCGCCGGCCGGCACGCCGGGCTTGGCTGTGCCCATACTGCGCGCGCCGATCAGTGAAGCGCGCTGTTTCAGGTAGGCGTCGTCGAGCAGGCTGGTCCAGCGGCCGGCAGGCGCTTGCACGAAGTCGGGATCGCCGAGGTACTGCGCGCGGTCAGCGTAGGCCAGTCGCGCGGCTTCGGTGTAGGTGTGCAGCCAGTCGGCGCTTGGTGCCTTGTCGATCACGGGCTGTGGCACCGCCGCACTGCGTTCGAGCAGGCCGAGGATCTGCATCACTGCGACGTGACCCGACGACGGCGGCGGGAAGCCGCAAACACGCAATCTCACCTTCCACAGCGTGCAGATCGATTCGCGGCGCTTCGGCGTGTAGCCGGCGAGGTCGGCTTCGCTCAACTGCCCCGGGTTGGTGGCGTGGCCGCGCACACGGCGCGCGATGTCGGCCGCGACCGGGCCGGTCAGCAGCGCTGCGCTGCCGCGCGAAGCGATGCCGCGCAGCACCTCGGCCAGCGCCGGGTTCTTGATCACCGTGCCCACCGGCAGCGGCTCGCCGTCGGCGCCGTAGAAGTAGGCGCGGGCCTGGGCATCGTTCTTCAGTGCCGTCTCGGCCTTGAGCTGCGTGTGCAAACGTGGGCTGAGGCGAAACCCCTGCTCGGCCAGCGCGATCGCGGGCTGCAACAGCGCAGCCCAGGGCAGCTGCCCCTGCTCCTTGTGCGCCGCTTCGAGCATGCGCACGACACCCGGCACACCGACCGCGCGGCCACCGGCCACGGCCTCGCGAAACGGCATCGGTTTGCCCGCGTTCGGCCCGTCAGCCAAAAGGAAGAGCTTCTCGTCGGCAGCAGCCGGCGCCGTTTCGCGCCCGTCCCAGGCCGCGATCGCCTTGCCGTCCCAGTGCAGCAGGAAAGCGCCGCCGCCAATGCCACTGGACTGCGGCTCGACGAGCGACAGCACCATCTGCACCGCGATCGCGGCGTCGAGCGCGCTGCCGCCGGCCTTCAACACCTGGTAGCCGGCGTCAGTGGCCAGCGGGTTGGCCGCGGCCACCATGAACTTTTGCGCCGACCAGCCGGGCTTTTCGGTGTAGCCCGAAGCACCCTCGGGAAGCTGCGGAATCGCGTAGTCGAAGCGCTGCGGCGCCGTGGGTGTTGCGCAGGCCGCGCACAGCACCGCGGCGACTGCAGCCAGCGGGATTCGTCTCATCGGGTGCCCCTTTGTAGCGAGGCGCACATGCTACGGCTTCGCCCGGCCCGCAACCGCGGCGGCGCGTCGAACTAGGGGCCCGGCGCCTTCAATGCAGCGCCACGCCGGTCTTGCTTTGCAACTCGTCGCGCGTCACCCCCGGCGCCATCTCGACGATCTTCAGGCCCACAGGCGTCACGTCCATCACCGCCAGGTCAGTGATGATGCGGTCGATCACGCCGACGCCGGTGAGCGGCAAGGTGCACTGCGGCAGGATCTTCATGTCGGTCGAGCCGTCTTTTTTCTTCGCCACATGCTCCATGACGACGATGCAGCGCTCGACACCGGCCACCAGGTCCATGGCGCCGCCCATGCCTTTGACCATCTTGCCCGGGATCATCCAGTTGGCGAGGTCGCCTCTTTCACTGACCTGCATCGCGCCGAGGATCGACAGATTGATCTTGCCGCCGCGGATCATGGCGAAGCTGTCGTGGCTGCCGAAAATGCTGCTGCCGGCAATCGTCGTCACCGTCTGCTTGCCGGCATTGATGAGGTCGGCATCGACTTCGGCTTCGGTCGGGAATGGGCCGATGCCGAGCATGCCGTTTTCACTCTGCAGCCAGACCTCGATGCCAGCAGGTACGAAGTTGGCCACCAGCGTCGGGATGCCGATCCCGAGATTGACGTAGTAGCCGTCCTTCAACTCAGCCGCGGCCTTCGCCGCCATTTGGTCTTGGGTCCAAGGCATTTCTATGGCTCCTCAGGCGGTGCGGACTGTCCGCTTTTCGATGCGCTTTTCCGGGCTCGCGTTGTGCACGATGCGATGCACGTAGATGCCCGGCAGATGAATGTCATCCGGTGCGAGTTCGCCCACCTCGACGATCTTCTCGACCTCGACGATGCAGACCTTGCCGGCCATCGCTGCGGCCGGATTGAAATTGCGTGCGGTCAGACGAAAACGCAAGTTGCCGCTCTTGTCCGCGACATCGGCCTTGACCAACGACACGTCGGGCACGAGAGATTTTTCCATCACGTACTGGCGGCCGTCGAACTCGCGCACTTCCTTGCCCTCGGCCACGATGGTGCCGACGCCGGTGGCGGTGAAGAACGCAGGGATGCCGGCGCCGCCAGCCCGCAGCTTTTCGGCCAGCGTGCCTTGCGGCGTGAATTCGAGTTCGAGCTCGCCGGCCAGGTATTGGCGCTCGAACTCCTTGTTCTCGCCGACGTAGCTCGAGATCATCTTTTTGATCTGCCGCGTCTCGAGCAGCTTGCCCAGGCCGAAGCCGTCGACACCGGCGTTGTTCGAGATCACGGTCAGGTTCTTCGCCCCCGAATCGCGCAGCGCGTCGAGCAGCGCTTCCGGGATGCCGCACAGGCCAAAGCCGCCGACGGCGAACAGTTGGCCGTCTTTCACGACACCGTCGAGCGCGGCCTTCGCGCTCGGGTAGATCTTTTTCATCCTCGTGTCTCCTGAGAGAAGGCGCGAGCGTACTACTTAGCCCATTACGTAGTCGTTACGTAGAATCAATTAGTGATGACGGCCACCGACTACCGCACCGCCTTCGAACAAGCGCCCATCGGCCTGGTCATCTCGCGCGACCGCTTGATGGTGGCGTGCAACCACCACCTGCTCGCGATGTTCGGCGCGCAGCACGACAGCCAACTCGCCGGCCGCAGTTTCGAGCTGCTCTACCCGACGCATGAAGAGTTCGAACGCACCGGCGCGCGCATCGTCGCCAGCCTCGACCGCAAGGGCTTCTACGCTGACGAGCGCATCATGAAACGCTTGTCAGGTGAGTTGTTCTGGTGCCATGTCTCGGGCCGCGCGCTGGATCCGAAACAGCCACACGCCGCCGGCATCTGGAGTTTTGAAGACTTGTCGGCGCGGCGCAAGGTTTCCGCTGTCTTGACACCACGCGAGCGCGAAATTGCGGCGCTTTTGATCGAGGGCCTCACGTCCAAGCGCGTCGGACAGCGGCTGGCCATCAGCCCGCGCACGGTCGATGTTTACCGCGCGCGCCTGATGCGCAAGTACGGTGCCTCGACCACACCTGAACTGGTGAACAAGTTGCTGACCGCGTGATGAACCTTGCCGACTGCACACGAGGCTAGCGGCTTCGGACGGCCGGGCGCCACTGAGTGGCCCTTGCCGACGCCCGAGGCTGGGACTCCCTGATCGACGACGAGCGCGCGCTCGACGCCGGTTTGACCGCCCTGCTGTCGCGCCACGGCTTGGCGCACGAAGCACGCACGCGGTACGACAGCGGCTCGCTGCCGGTCTATGCCGTGGGCACGCGGCACGTGCTCAAGCTCTTCCCGCCCACCGAGCAGGAGCACGCGGCGGTTGAGGCGCGCGTGCTCGCCGCCGTGCAAGACGCGCTGCCGATCCCGACGCCGCAACTCTTTGCGGCCGACAGCCACGACGGCTGGCCGTATCTGCTGATGTCGCAACTTGAAGGCCAGCGTCTTGTTGACGCTTGGCCGGCGTTGACCTTGTCCGAACGCGACCGCATCGCCGACACACTCGGTGAAGCGATCGCCGCACTGCACGCCATCGACACCGCGCCACTGCACGACCTGCCGCCGCGCTGGGACGGCTTCGTCGCCGCGCAGGGCAACAGTGCCCAGGAGCGTCAGTCGACGCGCCGGCTCGATGCGCACTGGCTCGAACAGATTCCGGCCTTCCTGCAACGCTGGATGCCTCCGCTGCCCTCACGCCGCGTGCTGCTGCACACCGAGGTCATGCGCGAGCACCTCATGACCGCCGATGCCCGTCTGACCGGCCTGTTCGACTTCGAGCCGGCGATGCTGGGCGCGGCCGAATACGAGTTCGCTTCCGTTGGCCTGTTCGTGGCCTGCGGCGATGCGCGCACGCTGCGCCGGGTGCTGCTGGCCTATGGATATGCACCGCATGCGCTCGACGAAACACTGCAATGCCGCTTCATGGCCCACGCGCTGCTGCACCGCTACAGCAATCTGCGCTGGTACCTGGAGCGCCTGCCGGCCGGCGACGCAACGACGATGGAACAACTTGCAAGCCGCTGGTGGCCGCTGCACTGAACGAAACGCCCAACATGATCACCGTCCACCACCTCGAACATTCGCGCTCGCAGCGCGTCTTGTGGCTGCTCGAAGAGCTGCGCCTGCCGTATGAAGTCAAGCGCTACGAGCGCAACAAGAGCACGTCGCTCGCGCCACCGGAGTTGCAGGCCATCCACCCGCTGGGCAAGTCGCCGGTGATCACCGACGGCAAGGTCACGGTGGCCGAGACCGGCGCCATCGTCGAGTATCTCGTCGAGCAGGCCGGCGACGCTCTGAGGCCCGCGGCCGGCACGCCGGAGCATCACCGCTACACCTACTGGCTGCATTTCGCCGAAGGCTCGGCCATGCCGCCGCTGGTGATGGCGCTGGTCTTCAATCGGATCAAGAAGGCGCCCATGCCGTTCTTCGCGCGGCCGATTGCCAAAGCCATTGCCGACAAGGTACTCGATGGCTTCGTCAAACCGGACTTGAAGCGCCAGCTTGCATTCATGGAACGTGAGCTCGCGCCGCGCCCGTGGTTTGCCGGTCGAGCATTCACCGCGGCCGATGTGATGATGAGTTTTCCGATCGAGGCGGCGTCGTCGCGCGGTGCGCTGAGAGCCAACTTCCCCAACCTCACGGGGTTTCTCGAGCGCATCCATGAACGGCCGGCCTACAAGCGTGCATTGGACCGCGGCGGTCCGTACGCGTTGATGGGCTGATCACGAAAGTGGGGTGCCAGACTTGCCAATGCGAACCGTTCGCATTACGATCCAGCCCACGATGATCTCCACCCGCCCCAGGCGCGCCGCCGATCCTGTGCTGCACCGCATCGACACGCCGAGCTTGGATGCGGCTGTCGCTCCGCTGCGCAGAATCGACAGCCAGACATTGCTCGGCAGCGCTGAGCAAATTGAAATCAAACACCGCGGGCAGATCTACCGACTGCGCCGCACCACGCTCGGAAAACTGATCCTGACCAAGTAGTCACCCGACGTTTTCCGGAACCCGACCGCCAGCAGCCGCCAGCCTCGTCGAACCCCGCTCCGCCCCACAGGAGCTCGACCCAAGGACTGGCATGCAACCGACCCCCTTCGAAGACGCCGCCGCGACCCTGCCCTGCGTTGGCGGACTGATCGCCGGAACGCTCGCGCTGATGACCTGCTGGGCTGCGCCCGAGCGCAGCGCCTGCGCCAGCGAAGAACAGCAGCGCTGGCTGATGGCGCGCAAGATCGCATCGAACCTCTACTTCCTGCGCGAGCATCCGGACGTCGCGCCGGGCCTGCGGCAGGTGATCGGCAAGGTGCACGAGCGCTGGGTGCGACTCGCACAGGGGCTGCCCATAGGCAGCGGCCAAGCGACCGATCGCACGTCCGCGGCGAGCACCGTCGCCACCAACGCACTGCACTGACGCCATGCCCAAAGCAAAACAGCATTGGGTCCACGACCTGTTGGCCGTGGCCTTGGTCGGCGGCGTCAGTGGCCTCGTCTTCTGGCTTGCCCCTCCGGCCGGGACCACCAAGACCAGCGCGACGGTCCACGTCAATCCATACGTCGATTCAGTGCCGACGACGTCCCAGCATGCAGCGTCGTCATTGCATCGACGGGCGCGAGCTTGGTCGCGGCCTGTGGTGGTGACGACGCGCCACACAACCGCTACACACAGGTGAACCTCGGGGCGAGCAACAACGGCGAACTCGCCGCTGGCCCCGGCGACGAAACCAAGGGCCCGCTCGGCGTGCTGCATCACGTTGCCTGAGGGCGCCCCGGTCACACCAGCGGCAGTGCCTCGATCGACGGCTGCCGCACGATTTTCGCGAACTCGTCGGCCAGTCGCTGGCTCTCAGCCACCGCACGCCGCCAGTCGCGTTGGCGTTCATCGGTGCGCTCGCCGTAGGACTTGAAGTCGCTGCGATCAGGCAGTTTGCCGTTTGGCATCACGGCCTTGACCCACTCCGGATTCGGGATCAGCAGCACCACGTTCGACAAACGTGCGGTCGCGCCATGGCGGTGTTTCAGCGACTTGTCTAGCCAACCCGGCACCACCGTCGGCTGGAAGTGCGGGTACAGCACCAGACCCTCGCTCATCTGCCCGTAGTCGAGGTGCAGGTGGTAGTCGGTGATGCCGCCGTCCCAATACGCGCCGCGCGGCGCGCCCGGAATGTCATGCACGGCATCGAGCCAGAACGGAATCGAGCCGCTGGCCAGGATGCTCGGCAGCAGGTTCGCGGCATCGAGATCGACCTGCTTCGTTCGGTAGTCGTGCAGCGAAAACGGCAGCGGCTCGCGGGCATCGGAGAACATCACGCGCTCCAACCAGCCGCCCATCGCCCGGCGGCTGAACAGGTTGGTGGCGTAGGCGCCGAGGTAGCCGAGCGGCGTGGCCACGCGGCCCTCACGCCGGAGGATGTGGCGGCCGCGGCTCGTGATGACATGCAGGCGAAAGCGCGGGTGCGCCAGGATCCGTGCTGCCTGTCGACCGAGCCCGGCATCGAGCACGTCGGCAAAGACACGCGACACATCGCGCGCCTTCGGCGTCTTGCCAGGTGCGTGCGGATAGGACTGTTCGATGTAGCCCTCGGCGAGCCGCCGCAAGGCGCTGTCGGGATCATCGACGCAGGCCGTGGCCATGCGCCAGGCGCCGATCGACGCACCCATCAGATGCACCGTCTGCACCGACGTGGGCAACCAATGCCCGAAGATGAGGCGGTCGAGCGCATTGAGTGCCAACCCCTTGGGCCCGCCGGCCGCCGCCGGGATCACGCGAATATCTTCGCTTCTCAAGCCGCGTTCGCGCAGATGCATGCGCGCGCGTGGGCCGGCGAGGATTTGCAGCGCTTGAACTTCCGACATGCGCCGATGATGCATCGGACGTTTCCTACGCCGTTGACAACACCACCACAACTGTTGCGATCGGTCACTTGTCCATGCGCCGTGATGAACTTCACGCACAGTGGAAAATCGAGCCAATGCCAACGGCTGTAGTCCATGACTTCGCTTGCAACCCCATCAACCTTCGCTCCATTCGGGCCGGGCTGTGGGCGCTTGTTGCCTGCGCGCTGATCGCTGCGTCAGCCGCCGCGCACGCTGCAGCTTTCGGATTCGACGACGTGGCCTTGCAAGCCCAGACGTTGGCGCAATCGCCCTACCGCAAGCCGCCCGTCGTCGATGCGCGCCGTGCGGCGCTCGACTACGACGCCGTGCGCCGCATTCAGTTTCGCCAGCCGCTGGCGTTGTGGCGCGGCAGCGGCGCGCCCTTCGAGATGCACTTTTTTCCGGTGGCTGGCGAGTACGTGGTGCGCGCGCTGCGCTTGAACGAAGTGACCGACGGCAATGTGCGCGCGCTGCAATTGCCGGCCTCGATCTTCGACAACGATGGCGTATTGCCGCCCGACCCGCCTGGCGCCGCGGCGCTGGTGGCCGGCTGGAAGCTCACCTACCCACTCAATGAGCCCGCCAAGCGCGACGAGGTGGCGGCGTTTCTGGGCAGCAACTACTTCCGCGCGCTCGGCCAAGGCCAGCGCTACGGGCTGTCGGCGCGCGCCGTGGCCATCGATACCGTCGGCGGCGCCAACGGCGAGGAGTTTCCGGATTTCAGCGAATATTGGTTCGAGACGCCAAAACCAGGAGCAGCCGGCGCCTCGGGGTTCGTCTTCTACGCGCTGCTCGACGGCCCGAGGATCACCGGCGCCTACCGCTTCGTGCTCAAGCCGGGGGCGGCAACCACGGTCGATGTCCGCGCACGCCTGTTTGCGCGCGCCGGTGCTGCGCCCGTGGCGACCCTTGGCGTCGCGCCGCTGACCAGCATGTACCTGCACGGCGACAACCAGCCCGCGCAGACCCCGGACTTCCGCCCCGAGGTCCACGACTCCGACGGCCTGCAGATCGAAACCGCCGATGGCGAATGGCTTTGGCGCCCGCTGACCAACCCCGCCTTGCCCTTCGTCACCTCGTTTGCGCTGCGCTCGCCGCGCGGCTTCGGCCTGATGCAGCGCGACCGCGCGTTTGCCAGCTATGAAGACGTGGAAGCGCGCTACGACCTGCGGCCCAGCGCCTGGGTGGAACCGCTCGGCGATTGGGGCGCCGGCCGCGTCGAGCTGCTGCAATTTCGCACGCCCGATGAAACGCACGACAACATTGCCGCGTATTGGGTGCCGGCAGCCGCGCCTCGAGCCGGCGTGCCCGTTGACTTCTCCTGGCGCGTGCATTGGCAGGGCCAGGCACAACGTTTGCCCCCAGCAGCGCATGTCACCCAAACGCGCACCGGTTATGGCTACACGAGAGCGCCGCAGCCGAAGCAGCGCCACAAATTGCTGATCGACTTTTCGGGCCCGGCGCTGCCGTCTGGTGAGCAGGCCCAAAACCTGCAAGCGCCGGTCGAAGCCGTGGCCAGCGCATCGCCCAACGGCCGCATCGTCCGCGTGCATGCCTACCCCAACCCGGCACGCAAGGGTTGGCGTGCGACGGTGGAGTTGGATCGTGCCGACGCGAAACAAGCGGTGGAGCTTCGTGTCTTCTTGCGCCAGGGCGCGAACACGCTGAGTGAAACCTGGTCGTATGCCATGCCTCCTGATTGAGAAATCCCGGGACTTAGGAATGAACAACAGAATTTCGATGCCTCTTGCAGCTCCGCCCGTGACGCGCTCGCCGATGCGTGCCCGTCCCTGGTTCGGTCTGCTGCGCGGCGCGCTGCTGGCGCTGTTGCCAGGGTTGCAGTTCTTCTGGAACCTGCACAGCCCGCCGGCCTGGGTGTTTGCCGCGCAACGGCGCCGCCGCGTGCTGCTGCTGACCATCGCCTTGCTGGCCGGCCTGGCGCTTGCTCTGATGGTGCAAAGCGCGCCGCCGGACGCCGGCATTGCCTGGACGCTCTACACCGCGCTCGGCGTACTGATGTTGGCCTGGGTCGGCGCTGGCCTGGCCACCGCGCTGATGGGCGCGCTGGTGTTGGTGCGCGGCGACCGCCACGCACTGCGGCTGAAAGACGAGCACCAACCGATCGACGCGCGCGCGCGCACGGCGATCGTCATGCCGATCTGCAACGAAGACATCGCCACTGTCTTCGCCGGCCTGCGTGCCACGTGCGAGTCGCTGGCGGCGACCGGCGCGTTGAAGCTCTTCGACATCTACCTGCTGTCCGACAGTTCGGACGCCGCCGTGCGTGCGGCCGAAGTGCAGGCCTGGGAGCGCCTGCGCACGCTGCTCGGCGACCGCGAGGTGAACGATGGCGGCCGCATCTTCTACCGCTGGCGCCGCCGCCGCACCAAGCGCAAGGCCGGCAACGTCGCCGACTTCTGCCGCCGCTGGGGCAGCAACTACCGCTACATGGTCGTGCTCGATGCCGACAGCACGATGCATGGCGACACGCTGGTGTCTCTGGTGCGGCTGATGGAGCAGAACCCGCGCGCCGGGATCGTGCAGACCTTGCCGCAGGCCTATGGCCACAACACGCTGCATGCGCGTGTGCAGCAGTTCGCTTCGCGCGTCACGGGCCGCCTTTTTGCGCTCGGGATGGCGTATTGGCAACTCGGCGAAGCCCACTACTGGGGCCACAACGCGATCCTGCGTGTCGAGCCGTTCATGCGCCATTGCGCGCTGGCGCCGATCATTGGCCGCGGCGGGTTGTCGGGCGAGATCCTGTCACACGACTTTGTCGAGGCCGCGATGATGCGCCGCGCCGGCTGGGAAGTCTGGCTCGCGCCGCAACTCGAAGGTAGTTGGGAACAACTGCCGCCGAACTTGCTTGACGAGTTGCAGCGCGACCGCCGCTGGTGCCAAGGCAATCTGCAGAACGCGCAGCTCATCGCCGAGCCCGGCTGGCGACCCGCGCACCGCGTGATGTTTGCTGTCGGCGCGCTGTCGTACCTGATGGCGCCGCTGTGGCTGCTGTTCGTTGTGCTCGGCGCCGCCGCCGGCGCGAACCCGGGTGCTGGGACCCACGCCATGGCGCTGTGGGCGCTGACGCTGCTGCTGCTGGTGACGCCGCGCGCACTCGGCGTGGCCAGCGTCTGGCTCAAAGGCGAACACGCCGACTACGGCGGCCGCCTGCGCCTGGTGACGAGCGCGGTGCTGGAACTGATCGTCTCTGCGCTGCAAGCGCCGGTGCGCATGCTGGCCCACAGCACCTTCGTCATCGGCACGCTGACCGGCCTGCGCCTCGAATGGAAGTCGCCGCCGCGCGATGCCACCGCCATCGGCTGGCGTGATGCGCTGCGCCGCATCGGCCTGCTTGCCGCGCCGGTCGGACTGATTGCCGTGCTTGCGCTGCCCAGTGACGCGCTGTCGGCACCGCACCTGGCGCCGTTGCTCGCGGCGTTGTTGCTGGCGGTGCCGCTGGCCGTGTTGTCGAGCCACCCCAGGGTGGGCGCCGCGCTGCGCCACGTGCGCATGTTGTGGGTGCCTGAAGAGCATCGGCCGCCGCTGACACTGCGCCGCGCGATCGAGCAGCGCGGTTTTACCGATCTGGTGCCGCTGCCGACGCCGCAGCTGCAGCGCGTCGTCGCGCCCGTGCGGGCCTGGCACTCGCAACGCGCGCAGCGCTTCGGCCTGGCGATGGGCAGCGCGGCGGTGGCAATGTTCGTCGCGCTGACGCCGCGCTACGCGGTGACGCCGGAGTTGCCGGTGTCGCTCGAGGAGCAGGTCGAACGCTTCTCCACCCTGCCGACCGTCGAGCTGCCCTCGCTGATGCTGGCCGGCGACGAACCGCGCAAGCCGCAGCGCACAGTGCGCGATCAACGGCCGGCGCGCATGATCGATGAAGCGTTGCGCCAACGCGCGCGCGACGCCGTGCAGCGCACGATATCGATTGACGAGGTCTCCGACCCGGCGTGACGAGGCATGCGCTGCGCCTGATTGTGGTTTCAGGCGCGGTAGCAGAAGATGGTGCTCCAACCACCGGAGACCCATCATGCCCTCGCGCCTCTTCGCCGTGCGCCATCCGTCACTGATCCAACTGGCCGTGCTGTTGGCCTGTGGCCTGCTCGGCAGCGCCGCACAAGCTGACGACAGCGACAGCAACGAGACACTGGGTGTCGTCTCGTCGGTCACGCTGCCGCCGCAGTCGCAAGGCAAGCCGCCGTCGTGGACTGGCAAGGCGTTTCGCCAGGGCGTGGTGTCGGTTGCCAACCCGTATGGCGCTGAGGCCGGCGCGAAGATCCTTGAGCAGGGCGGCAACGCGATCGACGCCGCGGTGGCCATTGCCTATGCGCTCAACGTCGTCGAGCCGCAATCGGCCGGCATCGGCGGCGGCGGCTTCATGATGATTCACCTCGCCGGCAGCGGCGAGACCTTCTCGATCGACACGCGCGAGAAGGCGCCCGCCGGCGCCGCGCGCGACATGTTCGTCGGCGTCACCCGGCCCGACTTGAACGGCATCTCGGTCGGCGTGCCCGGCATGGTGCGCGGCACCGCCATGGCCCTCGAAAAACACGGCCGGCTGCCGCTGGCGAAGGTGCTGCAGCCGGCGATCCGGCTGGCCCAGGACGGCTTCGCGGCCACACCGCGTTTCGTCGCCAGCCCCAACTGCCTGGTCACGGCCAACAACCGCGCGCGCAACTCGCCCGCGTCGTCGGACTATTTCTGCCCGGGCGGCGCACCGATCGCCGCCGGCACCACGGTCAAGAACGAGGAGCTGGCCGAGACCTTCCGCCTCATCGCCACGCACGGCCCGGACTGCTTCTACAAGGTCATGCTCGACAAGGGCTGCGACATCGCGCTGGGCATCGTTGAAGGCCAGACCTTCGACCGGCCGCAAGCCAGCGGCGGCAAGGGCGGCAGCATGACGCTGGCCGACCTCGATGCCTACCAGGCCGCGATCCGCGCGCCGATCGAAGGCAGCTACCGCGGCTACAAGATCAAGGCGATGGCGCCGCCCTCTTCGGGCGCGCTGACAGTGATTCAGATCTTGCGCATGCTGGAGCGCTTCCCGCTTGGCGACGCCGCCGCGGGCTACGGCTTCGGCTCCACGCGCACGCTCACCGTCATGGCCGACGCCATGCGCGTCGCCTTCTCGGATCGTGCCGACTGGATGGCCGACGCCGACTTCGTGCCGGTGCCGACCAAGGGCCTGATCGATCTGACCTACCTCAGTGAGCGCAGCAACCTGATCGTGCCCGGCATGCGCCGCACGACCGACCCGGTGCCCGGCGACCCGCGGCCGTTCCAGACTGCGGGGCTCGCGCCCGTCGAGGCACTGGCCGGGGCGGCTCCGGTCACCGGCCCGGAGAACGGCACCACGCACTTCTCGGTGGTGGACAAATGGGGCAACGTCGTCTCGTACACCAACACCATCGAGTCGGGCTACGGCATCGGCGTCTTCGCCGGCTACAAGAAGCCCGACGGCACGATTCGCAACCACGGCTTCCTGCTCAACAACGAGCTGACCGACTTCAACACCACGCGCAGCACCCACCGCGTCACCGGCGAAATCGGCTACAACGACGTGCAGCCGGGCAAGCGCCCGCGCAGCAGCATGACGCCGGCGATGCTGTTCACACCCGACGGCAAGCCGTTTCTCGCCTACGGCTCGCCGGGCGGGGCAACCATCATCAACTCGGTGGTCAACGTGACGATCAACCTGATCGACCACAAGATGGGACTGCAGCAGGCCATCGACGCCGGCCGCATCTCCGTGGCCAGCGCCGGCTCCGGCGTGACGTTGGAAAATCGCTTCCCCGCCGCCACCGCCGACGCGCTGCGCGCACTCGGCTACATCGTGGGCATCGGCGACGTGGGCTCGGTGCAGGCGGTGCTGATCGACCAGCACACCGGCAAGCAGTACGGCGGCGCCGACGATCGCCGCGAAGGCACGGTGATCGGACTGCCGCGGCCTCGTTGAGCGTTCGATCAGGCCCGGCCGGTGGGAAGCGTCGGGCCGACGCGATCTGTTTGCGGTAGCGTGAAATTGTGCAGACCGGAACCTTGAACGAGCCCCGATGCCGTGCCGTCCCTTGCGCTCCGAGGGGTCAATAGTTCTCGCGCAGCCCGCATGGCTGAATCGACAGGCCCTCAGAGGGCCTCAACTTGCCCAGAATCGATTCGGCGCATTGGTCTTGCCGCGACGCTCCATCAGCGCACTGGCAAAGCCGCTCGCCACGATCCTCGGCCACGCGCGCGAGCGCGCGATGCATCCAACGCCATGACCGCACACGACCGTCGATTCACAGGCTCAGCCGAGCTGCTGGTTCCGCTTCTCCCGGCACTCGAAGAGCTGTGCGCCGAGCGAGGTGGCCTGGGCGCCATCGCACCACTGGCCGTACGACGCAAGGTCACCGACAGTTGCGACAAGTTTCTCATTCGCGACTGTGCCGGCAAGCGCCTGGCCGTGATCAGCCTGTCGCCACCCGATCGGCCGCGAACGACAAGCCTGGTTGCGCAGCGCACCCGCGACGCCAAAGCGGCGCTCGACGAGCGGCTCGGCAAGACGGTGTTGTTGCCGTGGCATGTTGGCCAATTCGACAACGGCATCGGCTACAGCGTCGCGCCCTACCACCGGCCCCTCAGCACATGGCGGCCCCAACGCGCCATTGAACGCAGACAGCTGGTGCCGCGCGCCTGGATTTGGCTGCAAGAGGTTCTGCGCCAGACAGTGCGCGCCGCCGACGCTCAGGAGTTGCAAGACAATTTTCTGGCGCCGCTGGCCACGCTCGCGGAGTTGGGCGCAGTGTCGTCCGAGATGCGCGAGCGCGCGCGCCACGAGTTGCGCACGCTCGAAGCCGGCGAGTGGCCGGCACGGCTGATGCTGGCGCACTACGACCTGTGGGACGAGAACTTTCTCTTCGCGCCCGGCGCGTCCGAGCACGGCTTCTTCGTCATCGACTGGGGCGGCGCGCGCGCCAGCGGGCACGCCATCTACGACCTGGTGCGCATGGCGATGTCGAGCCCGGCGACCGACGATGCGACGCTGGTTCAACTGCGTGAGCACTGCCGGGTCCTCGAATGTCCACCCGAGCGCGCGGCCGGCCACACACTGGCGGCTCTCGGCTACCTGGCAATGAACCTCGGCGACTGGCCGGTCGAGCGTTTTGCAGTGACCGCCCAACGCACATTCGACAAGCAATGCGCCCTCGAACATCGATACCGCGCACGCCGTCGTGTGCCGGCGCGGCCGGTGCATCAGCATGAGTGGGGCATGGCCGCGAGTGCCGCGCCGGTGCTCGAGCAACTGGACCTGGCCGACTACGACGCCTTGATGCATGCCGATGTCGGCGCACCGTTCAAGACCAAACCGGGCCTGGCGATCCATCAATTGCGCGATCCGAGCGACGGCCAAGCCCTCTTTCTCAAGCGCAGCACCGAGGCGCCTGGCGACGCGCTGTGGCGTCTGGCGGCCAGGCGGTGGGTGCGTGGCCGCCCATTGCACAGCGAGCCTTATCACGTCCATCTGGCCGAGCAGACGCTGCGCTCACATGGCTTCAATCCGATGCCGGTGCTGGCCTGGGGCGAGAAGCGCGCATGGGGTTGGCTACCGACACAAGGCTTCATGATTGCGCGCGGCGTCGCCGGCGACAGCCTGGAGGACCTGTTCACTAAAGGCTCGGTGACACTGCGCCGGCGCGTGCTGGCCGTCGTTGGCCGCCTGATGGGCCGCCTGCATGACAAAGGATTCAACGTCACGCTGCGCCTGTATGACTTGTTCGCATCGAAGCAAGCGATGCAGGCCGCCGATTGGCGCACGATCGACCCGGCCATCATCGACCTCGACTTCAAGGGCCACCTCCTGCACGCCACGGACTTCGATGCGGACAAAGCCATCCGCGCCACCGCACACAGCGCCTACCTGATGCTGCGTACGGGGCTGCGCTTCGCTCCCGGTGAAGCCGCGGCGTGGTTGCGCGCCTACCGCCGGCAGCTGCGCGATGCGGGCGTCAAGACGCCGCACCGACTGGCCAAGCGCTTGCGGAGCCGCGTGCTGTTCGAGCTGCGGCAGCACCACAGCGACCCAAGACTGGCAGCCCTGTTCCCAGCCACACCGAAACTGGTGCCGCGCAAATCGAAGACATCGCGCCAGCCAAGCCGCATCCTGCTCGGCGACGAGCCGTCCTGGTTCGCCGCTTGATGTTGCAAGCACGGGCGTGAACGCAACGCCGAATACGGCCCGGCCGGGGTCAAGGGCCGGACGCCGCTCGACCCGGCGCCACGAGGATCACGGCGGCCTTGCCGCCCACGCCGGCAGCAGCGCTGGCAGCTGATGCTGCGCGCGCCGCGCGCAGCGCATCGTGCTTCGGATCGCCGGGACGGTAGACGAGCATCAGCACAATCGTCACAGCCGTCGCCACGGCGAGCAGCAGGATCAGGAGGCGCCGACGCATCGGCATCGGCGGGTACTCGTCGGGTTGATTCACCATCGGCGCCGTGCGCGGCTCAACCGCGCAGCTTGGCAAAGGCCGCGGCCATTGCGCTCGGTTGTTGCTGCTCGGCACCGCGCTGGGCGCGCGGCGCGCGTTCGTCGCGCGCTGCCGACTTGTAGCCGCCGCCAGCGCTTGAAGGCGCGGGCGCTGCATCGAGCTTCATCGTCAGCGCAATGCGCCCGCGCGCGAGATCGACTTCGACCACGCGCACTTTCACGATCTCGCCGGCCTTCACGACCTCGTGTGCGTCCTTGACGAAGCGGTTGGCGAGCTGACTCACATGCACCAGGCCGTCCTGGTGCACGCCGACGTCAACGAACGCGCCGAACTGCGCCACATTGGTGACAGTGCCTTCGAGCAGCATGCCGGGCTTGAGGTCTTTCAGCTCGCTCACGCCGTCGTTGAAGCGCGCTACTTTGAAATCCGGCCGCGGGTCACGGCCCGGCTTGTCGAGTTCAGCCAGGATGTCCTTGACCGTGATCGCGCCGAATCGGTCGTCGGCAAAGGCTTCGGGCTTCAGAGTCCTCAATACATCGCTGCGGCCCATCAGTGCCTCGAGCGGCTTGCCGATAGCGGCGAGCAGCTTCTGAACGACAGCGTACGTTTCAGGGTGCACGCCAGACGCGTCGAGCGGATCGTCGCCACCCGGGATGCGCAGGAAGCCCGCGGCTTGTTCGAAGGTCTTCGGGCCGAGGCCGGGCACGTCGAGCAACTGTTGGCGGCGCTTGAACGCGCCGTTGGCATCCCGCCAGCGCACGATCGCCGCAGCGACCGTCGGCGACAGGCCTGACACACGCGTCAGCAAAGGCACCGACGCGGTGTTCAGATCGACGCCGACGGCGTTGACGCAGTCTTCGACCACGGCATCGAGGCTCTTCGCCAGGCCGTGCTGATCGATGTCGTGCTGGTACTGGCCGACACCGATGCTCTTCGGCTCGATCTTCACCAGTTCAGCCAACGGGTCCTGCAAGCGCCGCGCAATGCTGACCGCGCCACGCAGGCTGACGTCGAGTTCGGGCAGTTCCTTGCTCGCGAACTCGCTGGCCGAGTACACCGACGCGCCGGCTTCGCTGACGACCACCTTCTGAACCTGATGCTCGGGCGCGGCGGCATGAATCCGCTTGATGAGATCGGCCGCCAACTGATCGGTCTCGCGGCTCGCGGTGCCGTTGCCGATGGCGATCAACGACACACCATGTGTGGCAACGAGCTTGGCCAGCGTGTGCAGCGCACCGTCCCAATCGCGGCGCGGCTCGTGCGGATAGACCGTGGCCACCTCCAGCACGCGCCCGGTGTCGTGCACCACCGCCACCTTGACGCCAGTGCGGATGCCGGGGTCCAGGCCCATCGTCACGCGCTTGCCGGCGGGTGCGGCGAGCAGCAGGTCTCGCAGGTTGTCGGCGAAGACCTTGATCGCCGTGGCTTCCGCGGCTTCACGCAATCGCGCGAACAGGTCACGCTCGAGACTCAGCGAGAGCTTGACCTTCCACGTCCAGGCGACGCACTTGCGAATCAGGTCATCGCTCTTGCGGTTGGCGTGCCGCCAGCCGAGGTGGCTGGCGATGCGGCCCTCCGCGAGTGACGGTTTGCCGGGCTCCAGCACTTCGTCGAGAGCCAAGCGTGCATCGAGGACTTCGAGCGAACGCCCGCGGAACACCGCCAACGCGCGGTGCGACGGCACGCGCGCGATCGGCTCGCTGTAGTCGAAGTAGTCGCGGAACTTGGCCACGTCGGCCACGTTCTCGTCTTTGCCCGTCGCGAGCTTCGATGCGAACATCGCTTCGCCCCACAGCCACTCGCGAAGGCCACCGACGAGCGCCGGCTCCTCCGCCCAGCGCTCGGCCAGCAGATCGCGCACGCCGTCGAGCACCGCGGGGGCATCGGCAAAACCGGCGTCGGCGTTGATGAACGCCGTTGCTTCAAGAATCGGGTCGAGCGACGGATCGGCAAACAGCTTGTCGGCCAGCGGCTCCAGTCCGGCTTCGCGTGCGATCAAGCCTTTGGTGCGGCGCTTGATCTTGAACGGCGCGTACAGGTCTTCGAGCTCCTGCTTCGTCGGCGCGGCATCGAACGCCGCCGCCAGCGCGGGCGTCAACTTGCCCTGCTCGGCCACGCTCTTGATCACCGCCGCGCGGCGCTCCTCCAGCTCACGCAGATAAGCCAGCCGCGCTTCGAGTTCGCGCAAGTGAACGTCGTCCAGGCCGTCGGTGGCCTCCTTGCGGTAGCGTGCGATGAAAGGCACCGTGGCGCCGCCATCGAGAAGTTGCACCGCGGCCTGCACTTGGCCGGGCCGAACCTTCAGTTCAGCGGCGAGTTGAGCGGTGATCTTGTGAGCAGTGGTCGGTTGCACAGTGTCGTCAGCAGCGGCGGAAAAACGAAGGGCGCGAGTGTTGCACATCGGTGCGACACCAGCGCACGTGCGCGACCCACATCAGCGTCCGATGAGGTGCACGCCATCCAATCGCACCGCCTTCGCATCAAACGTCAACAGCGGCGACTGTGCCGCCGCTTCGCTGAGACCCGCATGCAAGCAGTCCGCAAACTCCGCCGTGCCTTGCCGGTACAGATGCAGCGCCCGCTCCAACGCCGCTTCGCACTGCAGTTCAAGCTCCTGCGTTTCCAGCAGCGCGGTGAACGTCGTCAAGACGGTCGGCTTGTCGAGCGCGTAGCGTGAGCGCAGCACCCATTCGAGTTCGAGTTGCACTGTCGACGGCACGAACAAGGTCGCGTTGGCGGCCAGCGCCGAATCGAGCAAGGCCGCCACCTGCGCAGTCTGCGCCACGTCGTCGGCCATCAACCAGCGCACGAGGACGTTGGTGTCCAGGCTCGCCATCAGCCGCGGCCGATGTTCATGTTGTCGATCGAGACCTTGCCCCTGGACTTGCCGCGTGCCGGCATGAGCAGCCCCTTGAGATCGCGGATGGATCGCGTCTTGGCGCGCATGACGGTGGTGCCATCTTCCAATCGCGAGAAGACCACGCGTTCGCCAGGCTCCCAGGCCCATCGCTTTGCGCAATGCTGCGCCACAAGCAAAGCCCTGACGTTCCCGTCTTCGGTACCGATGTCGAGTGCCGCTTCTTTCGCATCGAGGGTCGCGTGCAAGGCGTCGGCTACCGCGAAGCCTGCGTGCAGCGGGCCCGAGCGCTCGGCCTCACGGGCTACGTGCGCAACCGGCGCGACGGTGCCGTTGAAGTGATGCTGCGCGGCCCAGCCGATGCAGTTGCGCGCATGCAGGCTTGGCTACACGAGGGCCCGCCTTCGGCGCGCGTTGATAGGGTGACCGTCAGCTCGGCGCCGATTGCCGTGTTCAAGACCTTCGAGCGCCGCCCCACCGAGTGAGTGTGGCGGAGTCGTAGCATGGACAGATCCCACGACACCATGTCTGCACCCTCCTCACCTCTGCGCCGCGCCCTCACCTGGGTGCAGTGGTGGCCGTCCGTTCGCGCCGGGTTGTGGGTGCTGGCGCTGTTCGCCGCCGGCGTGGCGATCGCTCGCTGGTACGCCGCGCCGATCGAGGCCGCGCTCGCGGCGCATGGGGACGCGGGCATCGCCGTCTTCGTCATCACCTCGGCGCTGGCGGTGCTGATGCCTGCGATGACCAACCTGCCGCTGGTGCCGCTGGCCGTGCTGGCCTGGGGCCCGTGGTGGACAGCCGCGCTGTTGCTGATGGGCTGGACCGCCGGTTCTGCACTGTCGTTCGTATTGGGGCGGCACGCACGCAGCCTGATCCTGCGCCACTTTCCCTCGGTGCATCGCCACGCTGACATCGAGCGTCTGATCCACCCGCGTCAGCGCCTGGCCTCGCTGGTGCTGTTGCGTATGACGTTCCCGGTGGACGTGCTGTCGTACGCGCTCGGCCTGTTCAGCCCGCGCACCACGCTGGCTGAGAGCACGCTCGCCACGGTGATCGGCGCGGCGCCGTTCGCCTTGTTGTTCGCCCTGGCGCCGGTGTTGCCGCCGCTGGCGCAGTTGGCGCTGTTCGTGGGCTCGGCGCTGGTGTTCGTGGCCTATCTGCTGTGGGTCTTGCGGCACCCGTTCGGCGCGGCAGCGGAGCGTTGAGGCGCGCCGCTACGCCGCCGCCGACGCCAGCTCCGTCACCACTTCCGTCGTCGCCTGCGTCATCAGCTTGTGCACAGGGCACTTGCCGGCCACTGCGAGCAGCTCCTGACGCTGCGCGTCGGTCAGCGCGCCGGTCAAGGCCAGCGTCGTGCGCAGCCGATACACGCCCTTGCGCTCTTCGCTGTCGTCGCGCTCGACGGTGACCTGGATGTCTTCCACCGGAATGTTCTTGCGCTGCGCATACCAGAGCACGGTCAGGGCCTTGCAGGCACCGAGCGCGCTGTCGTAGAGGTCGTGCGGGCCGACGCCGAGGTCTTCGCCACCGTTGGCCGCGGGCTCGTCGAGCGCGATCGCATGCTGGCGCACCGTGGCGGTGTGCCTCATCTTGTGCGAGCGGTCGCGGGTGATGGTGATGGTCATTGCAGGGTCCTCGTGCTCTTGGTACGTCAGGCGGTGATCCGCCCGGCCAGCGGATAAGCCGGATCGTTGTAGCCCGGTGTCGATGGATGGCCGGATGCCACGAGCGAATCGACCAGTGCTTCGTCGGCCGCGTCGATCGTCACCTCAAGCGCGCCGAGGTAGTCGGTCCATTGCTCGAAGGTGCGCGGCCCGGCGATCACAGCGCTGACCGCGCTGTTGGCCAGCACCCAGGCGGTGGCGAAGTGCGACAGCGCCACGCCCTTCTTTTCGCAATGGACTTTCAGCTGCTGCGCAATCGCCAGCGATTCATCGCGGAATTCAGTCTGCAACATGCGCTGGTCGCCACGCCCGGCGCGCGTGCCTTCGCCCGGCTTGCTGCCGGGCGCGTACTTGCCCGAGAGCACGCCGCGCGCGATCGGGCTGTACGGCACAACGCCGATGCCGTGGTGGCGGCAGGCCTCCAGCACCTCGACCTCAGGCTGGCGGTTGAGCAGGTTGTAGTACGGCTGGCAGACCACGGGGCCGGGCATGTTGAGTTGCCGCGCCAGGTAAACCATCTCGGCGATGCGCCAGCCGCGGAAGTTGGAGACGCCCCAGTAGCGGATCTTGCCGTCGCGCAGCAGCGTATCGATGGCGCGCAGCGGCTCTTCGAGGTCCATGCCGTTGAAGTCGCGGTGCAGGTAGTAGAGGTCCACATGGTCGGTGCCCAGCCGCTGCAGGCTGGCCTCGCACTCGCGCAGCACCCAGGAGCGCGAGTACTGCTGCTCGTTGGGCCGCTCGCTCATGCTGTTGCCGACCTTGGTGGCCAGCATCCAGTCGTGGCGCTGGCCCTTGAGCAGCTCGCCGACCATGCTCTCGGACTTGCCGAGCGAGTACACATCGGCGGTGTCGATGAAGTTGACGCCGTTGTCCCGTGCGTGGGCCGTGATGCGGCGCGCCTCGGCCATGTCGGTCTGGTCGGCGAACATCATCGTGCCCAGGCACAGCTCGGAAACTTGCAGCGGGCTCTTGCCGAGGTTGCGATATTTCATGGCGTCGCCTTCCAAAGATCCAACACGACACTTTAGCGGCGCGCCAAAGACAACGGGCCCCGAAGGGCCCGTTGTTCATCTCAGAGGAGATTCAGCTCAGTAACGACGGCCACCGCCGCCGCCACCACCGAAGCCACCCGGGCGCTCTTCGCGCGGGCGGGCTTCGTTGACGACGAGCGCACGGCCGTCGATCGTCTTGCCGTGCATGCCGCGGATGGCGGCTTGGGCGGCTTCGACCGAGCCCATCTCGACGAAGCCGAAGCCCTTCGAGCGGCCGGTGTCGCGGTCCATCATGACCTTGGCCGAAGACACGTCGCCGAATTCGGCGAAGCTTTGGCGAAGGCTGTCGTCGTTGACCGAGTAGGCCAGGTTGCCGACGTAGAGTTTGGAGATCATGGTTTGCCTTTCAAGCAAGAGAAATTGCGCACCGGGTGGGTTTGAAGACCGCAGCGCGCGGGGGTGAAATCAAAAATTCGTTGAATCGCCGCACGCGTCAGCGTGTGGGGCGACGCGGAGTGTTGGGCCGGGGGGCGCCGCCGGCTCGCGGTTCGAGGTGACGGAAAGTGATGCGGCCTTTGCTCAAGTCATAAGGGGAAAGTTCGAGGGCCACGCGGTCGCCCGCGAGGATCCGGATGTGGTGCTTGCGCATGCGCCCGGAGGTGTAGGCCACGAGGATGTGGCCGTTTTCCAGCGAGACGCGGTAACGGGAGTCGGGCAGGACTTCTTCGACCTTGCCGTTCATTTCAATCAGTTCTTCCTTGGCCAAATGCGCTCCTGGGGGCTTTTCAGACGGGGATGGAGGATGGGGGCCGAGGCGCGCCGTCGCGCAGCCAATTCAAGCCCTGTTGTGCGGCGTAGCGGCAGGCGTCGGCACGGGTGCCGAAGCGCGCAACGAAGCGGACCACGCGGTCATGCGTGGCGCGGCCTTGGCCGCTGCGGATGGATACCGACGGCGCGTAGGTGCCGGCCGGTGTGAGCGTGGTGAGCGGGGACACGAGGTACTTGCCCACCGAGAACGTCTTTTCGCGGTTCGTGGTGATGATCATGAAAGGCGCAGGCGGCACATTGGCCGGTGCGCGGAAGTCGGGAAAGGGTCCTGCAGCGCTGCAACCAAAACCATGGCTGCGGGCGAAAGACAGGTCGTTTGCATCAACCCGGGAAGTAGAGAGAAGGGCTGAAAGTGGGGCTCACCGAAGGAAGAGGCTGACCGACGTTGACCGAAGGTGACGGTCTTGTCGTCTGGGTACGCCGATGCCTTTTTGGACGGGAACCCTGTCAAACAACAGGCGCCGAGTCAGAGAGCAGACTCACGGCGCGCGGCGGGAGTGTATCCGATGTGGCGGGCGGTGTCCTTCAAGGCCTGCGCAGCGTCGGCAATCCCACCCCACTCGCGTCGAAGCCGCCATCCACCGCCAGCACCTGGCCGTTGATGTAGCCCGCCTGCTCGCTGCACAGGAAACCGACGGCATTGGCAATTTCTTCGACCGTGCCGTAGCGGTTGAGCGGGATCACGTCGTGGTAGTCGCTGCGGATGGCCACGCTGTGCACGAGCTTGGCCATTTCGGTGTCCACCGGCCCTGGCGCGATCGCATTGACGCGGATGCCGGCGTTGCCGAGCTCGATCGCCTGCTGTTTGGTGAGGTGGATCAGTGCGCCTTTGCTGGTGCCGTAGGCCACGCGCAGCGTCGAGGCGCGCAGGCCGGAGATCGAGGCGATGTTGATGACCGCGCCGCCACGTTTTTCACGCAGCATGACCGGCGCCACGGCCTGCGTGCACAGAAAGGCGCCATCCAGGTTGGTGCCAAGCACGTGGCGGAACTCTTCGTAGCTGGTTTGCAGGATCGGTTTGAAGACGGCCACGCCGGCGTTGTTGACCAGCGCGTCGATGCGGCCAAAGCGCGCATCGACCAGCGCCACCGCGTTGCTCACCTGCTCGGGCTTCGACACATCGCAACGCACGGCCAGGATGCGATCGGCCGAGCCGTCTTCTTCAACCAGTGCGCGCTCGGTGCGCAAAAGCGTGTCGGCATCGATGTCGATCAGCGCCACCGCATGACCATGCGCGAGGAACCAGCGGCCGATGGCCAGGCCGATGCCACGCGCGCCGCCGGTGATGAAGGCCACGGGTCGGGTGGTGGTGGGGTCGGTCATCGCGGTCGCTCCTTTTGTCTCATTGGCAACGTCACCCGAGATTGTGCGATGAGCCAGCCAAGCCCAGGGCCTCTGGTCATGGCACTGCGCACGACCTGTCGACGTGCCATCATCAATGCATGCTGAAGTCGCTGATGGATTTTCTCGACACGCTGCGGCCGTCATCCGCTCCCGACAATGCGCCGAGCAGCGAACATGCCCTGCAACTGGCCACCGCGGTGATGCTCGTCGAGGTGATGCGCGCCGACGCCACGATCGAAGACGGCGAACGCGCGGCTGTGCTCGCGGCGCTGCGAAGCAAGTTCGCGCTCTCACCTGACGAGGCACAGCAGCTGGCCGAACTGGCGCAAACGACCGCGCACCAAGCCACCGACCTCTACACCTTCACTTCGCGCATCAATGAACGCTTCGAGATGCCGGCCAAGCTGCGCATGATCGAGCTGATGTGGGGCGTGGCCTATGCCGACGGCCACCTGAGCGCGCACGAGCGGCACGTGATGTGGCGCATCGCGGACTTGCTGCACGTCCCGCAAGCGGCCTACCACCATGCGCGGCAGCGCGCGGCGGACGCCGCAGGCTCAGGGCAGCCAGCGTTTGACGCCCTGCCCCGCCACACGCCCACTGGCCATTGACGCTTGCAGCAGGTAGCCGCCGGTGGGCGCTTCCCAGTCGAGCATTTCACCGGCGCAGAAAACACCAGGGCGCGAGCGCAACATCAGATTGTCGTCGAGCGATTCGAGCGTGACGCCGCCGGCCGTGCTGATGGCTTCAGCAATCGGCCTCGGTGCGGCCAGCGTGATCGGCAGTGCCTTGATCGCGGCGCCGAGCTGTGCCGCGTCGGCGATCACGTCGCGTGGCAACAGCTCGTGCAGCAGCGCCACCTTGGCGCCTTCCAGACCGAGGCGGCTCTTCAAGTGCGAGCCCAGGCTGCGTGAGCCTCGCGGGTGCGCCACGTCGCGCGCGATGCGGGTGGCATCGAAGTCGGGCAACAGATCGAGCGTGATCGTGGCGTGGCCATGTGCGCAGATCGCGTCGCGGATCGGCGCACTGGCCGCATAAACCAGGCTGCCTTCGACGCCGTACTCGCTGAGCACGAACTCGCCTTGGCGCTCGAAGCCTTCGAAGCGCAGCACCACCGGCTTGATCGGCGCGCCCGCAAAACGCGTGCGCAGGTGCTCGCTCCACGGCGGTGTGACGTCGAAGCCGCAATTCGCCGGCAAGAGCGGCGCCACCTGCGCACCAGCCTCTTGCAGCCACGGCACCCAGGCGCCGTTGGAGCCGAGCTGCGGCCAGCTCGCACCACCCACCGCGAGCACCACCGCGCGCGGTTGCAGGCCGACCTGGCCTTGCGGCGATTCAAACAACAACGCGCCATCGCGGCCCCACCCGCACCAGCGGTGGCGCATGTGAAAGACGACGCCGCGCTCGCGCAAGCGATGCAGCCACGCGCGCAACAGCGGCGCGGCCTTGAGGTCTTTGGGGAAGACACGGCCAGACGTGCCGATGAACGTGTCCACGCCCAAGCCCGCGGCCCATGCGCGCAAGCCGTCGGGCGACAACACATCGAGCCACGCCGACGCGCTCGCCGCGCGCTCGCGATAACGCTGCACGAATCCCGGCAGCGCCTCGCTGTGCGTCAAGTTCAGGCCGCCCTTGCCGGCGAGCAGGAACTTGCGGCCGACCGACGGCATGGCATCGAAAAGATGCACGGTCAACCCGCCTTCGGTCAGCGCTTGCGCGGCCATCAGACCGGCCGGGCCGCCGCCGATGACGGCGACGCAGTTCTCTGCTGCAGACGACAGGCTCAAAAAATCCCCTTCACACGCGCCGGGCGGCGCGCATGAAGGGGATTGTCGCCACGCGCTGCGTTCAGGCGCCCGGCGCCTTGACGAGCTTGCCGGCAATGAACTCCGAGACCCAGCCGAAGCCCGCGCCGATGACGATCGAGGCGATCGTCGGCACGATGGCCTTCATCGGCGTCATGTCCTTGCCGAGCAGGATCAGGCCGGCCACGCAGGCAAAGCCGTAAACACACGACGGGATCGTGGACAACAACGGGATGTGCGCTGCCAACACGATCACCGCCGCACCGATGCCCACGGCCACCGGCGCCGCGAACGCGCCCAGACCGCCGAGCTGCCCGGCCAACATCACCGAAGCCATGCCGACCACGGCACCGAAGGACATGCAGACCACCGTCTTCACCACGCCGTCGGTTTTGCCGCCATTGTGGAAGTGGCTGGCCCAGGCCACGAAGGCTTGCCAGATCTGCAGGTTCATCGCCGCCAACGGCCCCAGGAACAACCACGTCGCCACCACGGCCAGCAGGCCGATCGACAGCGTTAATGCAATCAGCAATGTCATCTCTGTCTCCTCGAAAGGGAATCGTGAGTCCGCGCGTCCGCACATCTGCGCGGTGCGGCACGATGGGCGCGAGGTCGCCCAGTTGCAACAAGTGGTTTCACGCCTGGCGGAATCGCGGTGCGTCAACGTGGCAACGGGTTAGCGCCAAGGTCGTTCCCTGCTGGCGCGCGATCGCTCCAGCCGCGACCAGCGGCACGCAACTTTGGTACAGCGTGTGATGTCGGCCCTCGCCCGAAAAGGCGTCGGACGATCCGCCTAGGGGGGAGAGTGGCGCGGCTCTATGCCGGCCATGCGCCGGCATGGACGCCACAAGCGCGAGCCGCGTCTCGCGGCTCGCACGGGCTGGCTCGGGGGCGGCCCCGAGCTCAGCCCGTTGGCTCAGATCGTCACTTCAGCGCGTCACTTCGCGCGCCCGGCCGTGGTGTACAGGTCGCCCACAGGCACGACACGACCATGCAAAGGCAGGATGCGATCGACGGCGAGCTTCAGGCGCTCGATGTTGTCGATCAGGTTGACGTTGTTCGGGTTCGGCGTGGCCGGCGGCGGCGTGTTCGGCGGCAGCGGCGTGTAGGCGTCGGCCTCGATCAGCAGCTTCTCCTTGGGCAGGTACACCATCAGGAAGCTATCGGTGTGAATACTGCCCGCAATGCGGTGCAACTCGACACTGCGCGTGGCGTCGCCCAACACCGCCTTGTCGGCCACCCCTTGCAGGCGCGCCGGCTTGGCCGCTTGCGCCATGCGATCGGGGCGCAGCACGTTCGCTGTGGCCAGCACGCGCTCGAAGTACGGCACGTTGGCAGCCTGGGTGACGATGGTCGCGCCCTCGGCCACCGCGGCGCGCACGCCGCCCGAATGGTCGAAATGCTGGTGGCTGTTGACGGCGTAGCGGATCGGCTTGGCCGGCACGAGGCCTTTCACATGGTCGATCACGGCCTGCGTGCGCGCGTCGCCCAGCGGCGTCTCGACGAGGATCAGGTGGTCTGCCATCTCGATGGCCACGCTGTTGTGCGACCCACCGGCAATGAACCACACACCGTCGGCCACCTTCTCGGACACGACACGCTCGCCCTGATTGCGCGCCGCGTCGGGCACGGCGAGTGCGGTGACGGGCGCGTTGGGCATCACGTCCTTGACCGTGAGATCGAGCACCGGGTGACCGCCGCTGGTCTGGCGCACGCGGGTCGGGAACTTGACGCCATTGAAGTCGCGGTAGTCGCTGTAGGTGGTGAGCTGTCGCGTGTCACCCAGCACCGGGTCGGGGAAGGTCGAGTCGACCTGCGTCACCAGCCCGTCGGCATTGACCGTCACCGCCGCACGCAAGCGCCCAGGCTGCGTGAACGACAGCACCTGCGCGCCGCCCTCGCCTGCGCGCGCGCTGGCGTTGTGGCGCTGTGCGGCCTTGAGTGCGCCGTGCGGCGTGATCCAGAGCTGGTGCACGCGGTCGGCGACGAAGCGTGAACCTGGGGCGACATTGCCACCGACGACGTTCCAGGCGACCTCGCCCGAGATGAACTGTTCATTGCGCTGCTGGCCGCTGATCGGATAGCCACCGCCGCCGCGCGGCTCGGCGCGCGAGAGCACGATCTCGTCGCGCATCGCGCCGGCTTCGTAGTCCACCGTGCGCGCCACCGAGTGGTAAGCCACCTTCGGCCAGGGGCCGTTGGGCAGAAAGGCCTGGCCGAAGGTGAAGCCCTCGCCTTCGCCCGCATAGCGGATCGACTTCAGCTGCGCCGCGCCCATGGCCTGCGAAGCGCGGGCCAGCACGTCGGCCGCGGTAGGCGGTTGCGAAGCACAGCCGGCCGCCAGCAAGGCAGCGCAGCCAACGAGAGCAAAGTATCTTGGCGTCATGGCGTGATGTCCTCGTGATGATTGATTCCAGCCCTGGTGTTACGTTGCCTGACGGCCGCGCCTTCCATCCCCGAAGGTGATGCTTGTCAGGATAGGTCAGCGCCGCGCGACCGAACCCAGTACCCATTCGAAAGCCTCGCATGAAGACCGCGCTTCTGAGCCTCGCCGCCCTGATCTCCACCACCGCCATGGCTGAGCCCGCAGCCAGTTGCAGCGCCAGCAGCACGCCCACGCCGCCGGCCGTTGTCGAGCTCTACACCAGCGAAGGCTGCTCGTCCTGCCCACCGGCCGACCGATGGGCGTCGAAACTCAAGGGCCGCAGCGACGTGCTCGCGCTCGCCTTCCATGTCAACTACTGGGACAAGCTCGGCTGGCCAGATCGTTTTGCCAATGCCGCCACCACCGAGCGGCAACACCTCTTGCAGCGCGTGGCCGGCGCGTCGCATGTGTACACGCCTCAGGTGGTGCTCAACGGCCGCGACCTGCGCGGCTGGTCGAGCGCGTCGCTGCAACGCCTGCCCGCCAGCGCGATCAACGTGGCGCTGGCGCGCGAGGGCAACACGGTGCGCGCGAGTGTCGGCGCCGCCGCGTCGCAGCAGCGCCTCGCCGGCTTCTGGGCCGTGCTCGAAGACGGCCACCAAAGCCGTGTCAAGTCCGGCGAAAACGCCGGCGAGACATTGGCGCATGACCATGTGGTGACGCTGTACCGGCCCGTGGCGGAGTGGAGCTCGGGCGCGCAAAGCCAATCGTTCGCGCTCGAGCTGCCGGCCGCCACGTCGAAGTCACGCCGCGTGGCCTTCGTCGTCACCGACCAGAGCGGCGCGCGGCCGCTGCAGGCGGTGGCGCTCGGGCTGCTGAAACGAACCTGGCGCTACTTCTTGACGCCCAGCCCCATCATCTTCGCCGTTTCGCCGTACACCTTCGCGCGATCCTTCATGAACGCGTCCATCTGATCGACGCCGACGTTGATCAGCTCGAAGCCGCTCTTGGCCGCCAGCTCTTTCATTTCCGCGTCGGCGTTGAGCTGCGCGAACAGATCGGAGAGTTTCTTCTTCGTCGCGGCCGGCGTGTCTTTGGGCACCGCCACGCCACGCATCGCGCCGTCGACCCAATCGACACCGAGCTCCTTGAAGGTCGGCACGTCGGGCAGCAACGGGTGGCGCTTGTCCATCGCCACCGCCAGCGCTCGCACGCGCGTCTTGTTGTTGATGGCGAACGCGGTATAGGTCATCGCGCCGTCGATCTGCGAGCCGAGCACCGCGTTGGCCAGGTCCCCGGTGCCCTTGTAGGGCACGTAGGTGGTCTTGACCTTGAAGGCGTTGTTCAGGCGCTCATGCGCAGCGTGGTTGGCCGAGTTGAGCGCCGAGCCACCGAGGTTCAGCTTGCCGGCGTCGGCCTGCGCGGCCTTGATGAAATCGGCAAAGCTCTTCAGCGGGCTGGCCTCGGGCACCACCAGCGCGTCCGGCGTGTAGTGGTACCAGAACACCGGCGTCAGGTCTTCGGTCTTGTACTGCACCTGGCCCTCGAGCGGCTGCAGCACGACGTGCGGCAGGTTGATGCCATAGACGTTGACACCATCAGCGGGTAGCGTGTTGGCGCTGCTCCACAAGATGGCGCCGCCGCCGCCGGCCTTGTACTGCACGATGGTGTCGATGGCCGGGCACTTCTTCTTCAGCACCACCTGCTGGTGGCGCGCCGAGATGTCCGATTCGCCACCGGGCGGGAAGGCCTGCCAGTAGTTCAGGTTCTTGTCGGGGCAAACGTTGGTTTGCGCAAACGGCGACGTGGCCGCCAGTGAGACCGTCAGTGCGAAGAACAGTGCCAGCGAAGTTTTCATGGATGCTTTCATTGCGGCCAGACAAGCTCGAAGTATTCCAGAATGAGAACAGCCTTCTCACCCACCTGAAAACCCTGAGCCTCGGCGCGCTCGGCGAACTCCTGGCGGTAGGCAATCAGCCACCAGGCCAGCGTGCGGTCGCCCTCGCCGCACTCGAAAGCGAAGGGATCGTCGATGTCGTTGAAGTAGCGCCGCTCGACATGCGTCAGGCGCACGATGGCCTGCGGCGTGCCGCGGCCATCGAGCACGACCACATGCTCGCCCGGTCGCGGCAGATCGTCACCCTCGGCCTCGAAGTCACGCTCCAGCGTCGCATGGGCACGCTTGTCGCCGCTCTGGATCAGTGCCGCGAGCTCGTCGGCCACCGAGCGGGTGTGGCCGAAGGCGGTGGCCGCGAAACCTTCCACCTGCACGTTGCCGGCGCGCTGGTATTCGAGCCAGAAGGCTTCGATCTGGTCGCGACGGCCCGGCAGTGGTGGATGCGCCGCGCTCATCCCTGATCGCGCAACGCGGCTCGCAGCTCCGCGCCAATCTCCGGCTTGTCGGCGAATGGATCGGTCGGGTTGCGCTGCAGCATGATGTCTTCCAGCCGCGTCTGCACCGAGGCCAGCGCCTTCGGGTGGCTGTAGATGTAGAAGCGCCTCTTGCGCATTGCGTCGAAGACCAGGCCCGCGACCTGCGCCGCGCTGACCTTGCCCGACTCCACCGCCTTGCCGGTCATGGCCTGCGCGATGCGCTGACTCTTCGTCGGCTTCACACCTTCGGCACTCAGCGCGCTCGGCCGGTTGCGGTGGCTCTGATGAATGCCGGTCGGCACGAAGAACGGGCACAGAACCGACGCCGCTGATCTGGTCGGTGACCAAGGACAAGTCCTGGTACAGCGTCTCGGTGAGGCTGACCACCGCATGCTTGCTGACGTTGTAGGCGCCCATGTTCGGCGGGTTCAGCAGCCCGGCCATCGAGGCGGTGTTGACGATGTGGCCTTCGTACGTGCCGTCGCGCTGCGCAGCCTCGATCATCAGCGGCGTGAAGACGCGCACGCCATGCGCGACACCCATCACGTTGACGCCCATCACCCACTCCCAATCCTGCGCGCTGTGCTCCCAAATCAGACCGCCGAAGCCGACGCCGGCGTTATTGAAGACAAAGTGAGGCACACCAAAACGATCGACCGTGGCCTTGGCCAAAGCCTCCACCTCGACGGCCTTGGAGACGTCGAGCCGGTACGGCAGCACCGGCGCGCCGAGCGCCTGGATTTCATCCTGCGCACGTTCCAGCGCATCGACCTGCACGTCGGCCAGGACGATGTTCATGCCTTCGCGCGCGGCGATGCGCGCCGCTTCGAGGCCGAAGCCCGAACCCGCGCCGGTGATGACGGCCGTGCGGCCTTTGAACGATTTCATGATGGAAGCGCTCGGTTGATGATGTCGTCGAATGGCGTGTCGGCCCGCAGCAGGCCGAACACGTCGGCGCGCTGCTGTAGGCGTGACGCGCAGAACGCGGCGAACACCGCGTCGGTGGCGTGCCGGCGCAGCAGCGCGGCCTGCACGAGCAGCGCAACGTCGCGCGCCAGCGTGCGCGCTTCGGCTTCGTCGGTGCCGCCGTCGAGCCGGCTGGGCAAAGTTGCCGCGAGATGATCAAAGGCGGCGTGCTCGCCGCGCGCCGGTGCGAGCTCACGGTCCATCGCCGCGGCCACATCGGCGCCACGCAACGCGCGCAGCAAATCGAGCGCCATGATGTTGCCTGCGCCTTCCCAGATGGAGTTCAGCGGCATCTCGCGGTAGATGCGCGCCATGACGCCCTGCCCCTGCGCTTCGACATAGCCGTTGCCGCCGAGGCATTCCATCGCCTCCTGGGCGAACATGGCGCCGCGCTTGCAGATCCAGAACTTGGCGATCGGAGTGAGCACGCGGCGCATCACGGCTTCGTGTTCGTCTTGACCCTTCTCGGTGACGTCGATCGCCTTGGCCAGGCGCAACGCGAGCGCCGTCGCCGCTTCGCTTTCGATCGCCATGTCGCTGAGCACGTTCTTCATCAGCGGCTGCTCGGCGAGTGTCTTGCCGAAGGCTTGTCGCTGGCGCGTGTGGTGAATCGCGATCGAGAGTGCGGCGCGCATCAGGCCGGCGGTGCCGAGTGCACAGTCGAGACGCGTCAGCGCCCCCATCGCCAGGATCTGCGGCACACCGCGGCCCTCGTCGCCGATCAGCCAGCCCGTCACGTCGCCGCCGAACTCGACCTCGCTGCTGGCGTTGGCATGGTTGCCGAGCTTGTCTTTGAGGCGCTGGAGGCGGATCGGGTTGACGCTGCCGTCGGGCTTGAATCGCGGCACGAAGAAGCAGGAGAGACCCGCGGGCGTTTGCGCGAGGACGAGGAAGGCGTCGCACATCGGCGCGGAGAAGAACCATTTGTGGCCAGTCAGTTTGTAGGCACGGCCCCAGACCGTGTCGCCATCGAAATCGGCGCGCGTCGTGTTGGCGCGCACATCGGAACCACCCTGCTTTTCAGTCATGCCCATGCCCATCGTCACCGCACTCTTTGCGTCCAACGGCATGAAGCGCGGGTCGTAGGTGGTGGCGGCGAGCTTGGGCATCCACGCCTGCGCGATCGCTGCGTTGGCGCGCAATGCCGGCGTGACGGCGTAGCTCATCGACACGGGGCACAGCACCGAAGGCTCGAGCTCGGTGAAGAGCATGAAGCCGGCCGCGCGCTCGATATGCGACTGCACACTGCCCGACCACGGCGTGCCGTGCAGCCCGAAGCGCAGTGCCGCGCCGAGCAGCGCGTGGTAGCTCGGGTGGAACTCGACCTGATCGATCCGCTGGCCCCGCACGTCGTGCGTGTGCAGCTGCGGCCTGTGCGTGTTGGCCAGACGCGCGTGCTCCTGCATCTCGGCGCTGCCGGCGAGGGTGCCGAGCTCGGCCAGACTCGCGGTGTCGAGCGCGGGCGCGTGGCAGTTCAGCGCATCGCGCAGCGGGCGGTTGGACTCGAACAAATCGACGCCGACCCAGGGTGCAGCTTGATTCAGCACCTCATGCGTGCGCATCTGGCAACCTCCGTGCTTCGCACTGCGGTCAATTCGCCTTTCGGGCGGCCGGGCAGGCTCATGCAGCAGCCCTCAACATCTCGACGTGAGGGATGGTGTCCTCGATGTAGTTCTCGCCGACGCGTACGAACCCGCAGTCGTTGTAGAAGCGCTCAAGCCGTGCCTGCGCGCTGATGCGCACGGCACGCCTGGGCCAATGGCGCCCGCAACCAGCCAGGCCTTCGGCCATCAGCACCCGGCCGCTGCCGTTGCCGCGCACTTCGGGCGCAGTGATGACGCGGCCGATCGATGGTTCGTCGTACTTCACGCCGGGATCGACGACGCGCAGGTAGCTCACGAGCGCGCCTGTTCCATTGCGGCCGAGCAGGTGCCACGACTGCCGGTCTACCCCGTCGGGATCGAGGTACGGCCCCTGTTCGAGCACGAAGACGCGGCAGCGCAGCTGCAACGCGTCATACAGGTTGTCGACACCGAGTTCAGCGAACCGGCGCCACGCCCATTGCACAACGCTCACCCCTCGTCCTTGCGTTGCAACGCCTTCGCCGCCCGCACCTGGGTTGGCAACTTGCGCAGGTACTTGAACGTGGCGGTGGCGTGGGCACAGAGCTGGTGGTCGTCGTCGAACACCGAACCTTCGCAAAAGGCCATCGTCGTGCTGCGGTGAAGCAGCGTGGCCTTGGCCGTGAGGCGGCCTTCGGCGGGTCGCATGAAGCTGGTCTTCATCTCGATCGTGACCAAGCCAGGGCCACTGCCCGGCTCCTTGGCGTGCACGCTGCGCGCGGCGTGAGCCATGGCCACGTCGAGCATCGTCATCAACACACCGCCGTGCGCGACCTCCCACGAGTTCAGGTGCGCCTGTTCGAGATCGACTTGCACTTCGGCATGGCCGTTGTCGAAGCGGTGCAACTCGAGGCCGAGTTCCTCGACAAAGGGAATCGTCAGCGGGAAGTGCAGCCGCGTGCTCATGAGGGCACCCTGCGGCACGGGCCACAAACGGGCCCTTTGTGGGCCCATGCCGTTCCCGCCGAGCGGGAGCATTCGCACTTGGGGCGGCCCGGCGTTCTCATCATCACGCGCCCTGGTGCACGGCCGACAGACCCCCATCGACGGCCAGGATCTGACCCGTGATGTGTTTGCCCGCCGCCGAACAGAACAACAGGGCCGCACCCTTCAAGTCATCGTCGTCGCCGATACGGCGCAGCGGCGCCGACGCGGCGAGCTTGTCTTCGCCAAGCGCCGCCAGCGTGCCCTTGGTCATCTTGCTCGGAAAGAAGCCCGGCGCCAAGGCGTTGACGTTGATGCCGAACGGCCCCCACTCGCCGGCCAACTGACGTGTGAAGTTGACCACCGCGCCCTTGCTCGTCGCATAGGCGATGAAGGACATTTCGAGCGAACCTGCCAGCCCCGCCACCGACGCGATGTTGAGGATGCGCCCGCTCTTCCTCGGCAGCATGCTGGCCTTGCCGACCGCCTGCGCGAACAGGAACAGGCTGCGGATGTTGAGGTTCATGACCTTGTCCCAGGCGTCGAGCGGATGGTCCGCCATCGGCGCGCCCCAGGTCGCACCGGCGTTGTTGACGAGGATGTCGATCGCGCCCATGCGCTCCATCGCTTCGCCGACCACACGCTTCACCTCGGCCGGGTCGCTGGCGTCGGCAGCGATCCAGCGTGTGTCGACGCCTTTGTCTTGCAGGTGCGCGGCAGCCTCTTCGAGATCACTCGCCTTGCGCGATGTGAGCAGCACCTTGGCGCCGGCTTCGCCGAGGGCCTCGGCAATCTGCAAACCGAGGCCGCGCGAGCCGCCGGTGACGAGTGCGGTCTTACCGGTGAGGTTGAAGAGTTCTTGGACGGGTGTGCTCATGGTTTGCTTCCGTAGACCGCTATGGCTTCATTTTTGCCCGCACGAAGATCAGGACAATACCGACGACCGCCGCGACGCTGCCGCCCCCGATCATCAGTTCGCCCCACAAGCCTTGCTGCGGCATGACGAACCAGCCCAGGCTGGCGCTGACGATTCCGCCAAAGATCAGTGCCCAGGTCAGTTTTTCGATGCGTTGTGTGGACATGATGTTCAGAACCATTCTTCGCGCATGGTGCGGCAGGTGGCGTCGCGCGACGATACGACAGCCAGCCACGCGCCGATTTTCGGCAACTCGTAGGCGAAGAAATAGCGCATCGCCGCGCGTTGGCCTTGCGCCTGATCATCCTCGCGCGCGGCAGTCGTCAATGCCACGTCGAGCCAGGTCCAGGCGAGCACCATGTGGCCAAAGGCTTGCAGATAGGGCGTGGCATTGGCCAGCGCTTCTTCCGCAACGCCAGTGGCCCAGGCGGCTTTGGTGGCGGCGCCGACCGATTGCAATGCCGCAGCGAGCGCATTGGCTTGTGTCGCCAAGCCCGGCTGATGCCCGGCGCGCAGGGTGGTGGCGCTGATGCGCGACGCCAGCAGCTTCAATCCGGCGCCACCGTCCATCGTCACCTTGCGGCCGAGCAGGTCGAGCGCCTGGATGCCGTGCGTGCCCTCGTGGATCATGTTCAGGCGCTGGTCGCGCCAGTACTGCTCGACCGGAAAATCGCGCGTGTAGCCGTAGCCGCCATGCACCTGGATCGCGAGTGAGTTGCCTTCGAGGCACCACTCGCTCGGCCAGCTCTTGGCGATCGGCGTCAGCACCTCGAGCAGCAATGCCGCTTCACGCGAGCTCGCCTCTTCACCCGTGTGCTGCTCATCGACCAGGCGTGCGCAGTAGAGCTGCAAGGCCAGCGCGCCTTCGGCGTACGCTTTCTGCGCCAGCAGCATGCGCTTCACGTCGGCGTGCTGGATGATCGGCACCTGCGGCAGCGACGCGTCCTTGCCAGCGACCGTGACCGCACGACCTTGCGTGCGCTGGCGCGCGTAGGCGAGTGACGCTTCATACCCGGCCATGCCGAGCATCGTTGCCGCCATGCCGATGCCGATGCGCGCTTCGTTCATCATGTGGAACATGCAGCGCAGTCCCTCGCCCGGCCGGCCGACGAGGTAGCCGACCGCGCCGCCACGTTCGCCGAAGTTCAGCAGCGTGTTGGTCGTGCCGCGCCAGCCGCACTTGTGGTTCAAGCCGGCCAGCGCCACGTCGTTGCGCTCACCGGTGAGCCGGCCGTTCGCGTCCACCAGGTGCTTGGGCACGATGAACAGCGAGATGCCGCGCGTGCCCGGCACCGGCTTGCCATCCGGCCCCGGGATCTTGGCCAGCACGAGGTGAATGATGTTCTCGGTGATCTCGTGCTCACCGGCCGAGATCCACATCTTGTGGCCGGTGAGCAGGTAGCGCGGGCCGAGTGCATCGGCCTCGTCTTCGAGCACGGCCCGTGTGGCCACGTCCGACAAGCTCGAACCGGCCTGCGGCTCGGACAAGCACATCGTGCCGGACCAGCGGCCTTCGAACTCGGCTCGCGCGAACACGTCCTTCTGCTTCTGCGTGCCATGGGCCAAAAGCAGGTTCGCATTGCCCACCGTCAGCAGCGCGGCGCTGATGCTCACCGAGGCCCGGGCGAAAAACGCATGCGCGGCCGCCTCGACAACGTAGGGCAGGTTCATGCCGCCCCACTCCTCGCCCTGGGCCGCGGCCAGCATGCCGGACTCGGCATAAGCGTGCCACGCGTCGTGCGTGGCCTGCGGCAGGATCACGCGCTCGCCTTCGAAGCGCGGCTCCTCGGTGTCGACCAGGCGATTGAACGGCGCGAACTTGTCGCGCGCGATGCGCTCGCAGGCGTCGAGCACCGAATCGAAGGTTTCTCGCGAGTGCTCGGCGAAGCGCGGGCGTGAGTTCAGCGACTCGACTTGCAGCCAGTCGTAGAGCAGGAACTCGAGCGTCGTCCTCATGCCGACATCTTGACGACCGCCATCGTCGCCGAGGCTTTGGCCACGAGCGTGCGCTGCTCGCCATCGACGGCGAACACTTCCGCTTCGGTGAAGCTGACCTGTCGGCCCGGCTTGATGACCACGCCGACGCACTCCAGCCGCTGCCCACGCCCCGCACGCAACAAGCTCGTCTTGAATTCAGCGGTCAGCACCCAATGCCCTTCGGGCGCCATCGTCTGCGCCGCGGCGCCCATCGTGTGGTCGGCCATCGCGCCGACGACGCCGGCATGCACGACGCCGGTGTGTTGCAAGTGGCGCGTCGCCAGCGTCAGGTGCGTCGCCACGCGGCCCGACTCACAAGCCGTCGGCTCGATGCCAAGGTCCGCCATGAACGGCGCTTGCGCAAAGAAGTGCCGCAGCGTTTGCAGATCGGGCGTCAACGCGAAACTCAGCTCACAGCACCTCGAACACGCCCGCCGCCCCCATGCCGCCGCCGATGCACATCGTCACGCAGACGCGTTTGGCGCCGCGGCGTTTGCCTTCGATCAGCGCATGACCGGTGAGGCGCTGGCCGCTCATGCCGTAGGGGTGGCCGAGGGCGATGGCGCCGCCGTTGACGTTCAGGCGCTCGTACGGAATGCCGATCTTGTCGGCGCTGTAGAGCACCTGCACGGCGAAGGCTTCGTTGAGCTCCCACAGGTCGATGTCGCTGGCCATCAGGCCGAGGCGCTTCAAGACCTTGGGCACGGCGAACACCGGGCCGATGCCCATTTCGTCGGGCTCGCAACCGGCGACGGCGAAGCCGAGAAAGCGGCCGATCGGCTTCAGGCCCTTTTGCTGCGCATAGGTTTCGCTGACGACCGTGCACGCGCCGGCGCCATCGCTGAACTGGCTGGCGTTGCCGGCGGTGATGACGCCGCCCGGTATCGCCGTGCGGATGTCCTTGATGCTGTCGTAGGTGGTGCCGGGGCGCAGGCCTTCATCGGCGCTGACGGTGACCTGCTTGCTGCGCAGACCCAGCACCGCGTCGGCCATGCCCGCGGTGACGGTGATCGGCGCGATCTCGTCGTTGAACAGACCCTTTTCCTGCGCGGCACAGGCCTTCTGCTGGCTCTCGACGCCAAAGCGGTCCATGCGCTCACGCGGCACGCCATAGCGCTTGGCCACCTGCTCGGCGGTCTGCATCATGTTCCAGTAAATCTCGGGCTTCTTCTCGTTCAACACCGGGTCGACGAACATGTGGCGGTTCATCTCCTGCTGCACGCAGGAGATGCTCTCGACGCCGCCGGCCACGTACACGTCGCCCTCGCCGGCGATGATGCGCTGCGCCGCCAACGCGATGGTCTGCAGACCGCTCGAACAGAAGCGGTTGACGGTGATGCCGGCCACGGACACCGGCATGCCGGCCGCCAGCGCCGCCTGGCGCGCAATGTTCCAGCCGGTAGCGCCCTCAGGGTTGGCGCAGCCCATCAGCACGTCTTCGATCGCGCCAGGGTCGATGCCCGCGCGCTCGACGGCAGCCTTGATCGCATGCCCGCCGAGCGTGGCCCCATGGGTCATGTTGAAGGAACCCTTCCAGCTCTTGGCCAGCGGGGTGCGGGCCGTGGAAACGATGAGGGCTTGGGTCATGGTGTCAGCTCCAGAAGTTTCATTCACCGCAGAGGCGCAGAGGACGCGGAGGGAACGCAGAGGAACGCATCCATGGATTTCCTCTGCGAACCTCTGCATGCTCTGCGCCTCTGCGGTGAAGGAGATTTGAGTTCACGTGAACGACTTGCCTTCGGCCGCGAGCTTCGCCAACAAAGGCGCCGGCTGCCAGAAGGCAGCATCGTCATGTGGGTTGCCAGCGAAGTGCTTCATCGTCTGCACGACGTTGAACAGCCCCTGCTCGTCGGCATAGCGCATCGGCCCGCCGCGCCACAGCGGGAAGCCGTAGCCGGTGAGGTAGACCATGTCGATGTCGCTGGCCTTGCCGGCGATGCCCTCTTCGAGAATCTTCGCGGCTTCGTTGACCAGCGAATAGACCAGGCGGTGCACGATCTCGTCGTCGCCGATCTTGCGCGGCGCGATGCCGATGTCGCTGCGGTGTTTGGAGATCATCTCCTCGACCAGCTTGCTCGGGATCGCATCGCGCTTGCCGGCTTGGTAGTCGTACCAGCCGGCTCCGGTCTTCTGACCGAAACGGCCAAGCTCGCACAGCAGATCGGCGGTCTTGCTGTAGCGCAGGTTCGGCTTGTCGACATAGCGCCGCTTGCGGATCGCCCAGCCGATGTCGTTGCCCGCCAGGTCGCCCATGCGAAACGGCCCCATCGCGCAGCCGAACTTCTCGATCGCGCGGTCCACCTGTGCCGGCGTGCAGCCTTCTTCGAGCAGGAAACCGGCCTGGCGCGAGTACTGCTCGATCATGCGGTTGCCGATGAAGCCGTCGCAGACGCCGGAGACGACCGCCGTCTTCTTGATCTTCTTGGCCAGAGACATCACGGTGGCAAGCACGTCTTTGCCGGTCTTCTCGCCGCGCACCACTTCGAGCAGCTTCATCACGTTGGCCGGGCTGAAGAAGTGCATGCCGACCACGTCTTGCGGTCGCTTGGTGAACGAGGCGATCTTGTTGACATCGAGCGTCGAGGTGTTCGATGCCAGGATCGCCCCGGGCTTCATCACCTCGTCGAGCGTCGTGAAGACCTTCTCCTTGACGCCCATCTCTTCGAACACCGCTTCGATGACGAGGTCGGCGTCCTTGATGTCGCCGTAGGACAGCGTCGTTGTCAGCAGCGCCATGCGGCCGTCGTACTTGTCCTGCTTCAACTTTCCCTTCTTGACCTGCGCTTCGTAGTTCTTGCGGATCGTCGCCACACCGCGGTCGAGCGCGTCCTGCTTCATTTCCAGCATCGTCACCGCGATCCCGGCGTTGAGGAAGTTCATCGCGATGCCGCCACCCATCGTGCCGGCGCCAATGACGGCCACCTTCTTGACCGTGCGCTGCGGCGTGTCGTCTGGCACGTCGGCGATCTTGCTCGCGGCGCGCTCGGCGAAAAACGCATGGCGCAGAGAGCGCGACTCTGGCGTGCCCATCAGATTCATGAAGGTCTCGCGCTCGTAGCGCATGCCGTCGTCGAACTTCAACTTCATCGCCTGCTCGACGCAATCGACACACTTGGCCGGCGCAGGGAAATTTTTCGCCATCGCCTTGACGGTGTTGCGCGCGAACTGGAAATAGGCGTCGGGGTTCGGGTGCGCGAGCGGCATGTCCCGCACACGGCGCAGCGGGCGGGTGTCGGCCACCTCGGCGGCGAAAGTCAGCGCGCCCGCCAAAACATCACCGTCGATCACGCGGTCGAACAACTTCTGCCCCGGCTGCGAGGCCAGCAGATCGCTCATCACCGGCTCGCCGCTGATCATCATGTTCAGCGCCGTCTCCACACCGAGCACGCGCGGCAGGCGTTGCGTGCCACCGGCGCCGGGCACGAGGCCAAGCTTGACTTCGGGCAGTGCGATCGGCACCTTCGGTGCGGCCACTCGGTAGTGGCAACCTAACGTCAGCTCGAGTCCGCCGCCCATCGCCGTGCCATTGATGGCGGCAATGGTCGGCTTGGGCGAGTTGTCGAGCAGGCGGATCAGCGACAGCAAGTTCGGCTCGGCAATCGCCTTCGGCGAGCCAAACTCCTTGATGTCGGCGCCGCCCGAAAACGCCTTGCCAGCGCCGGTGAGCACGATCGCCCTGACGGCCGTGTCAGCGTTGGCCCGCGCCACGCCGTCGGCAATACCGCGCCGCGTTTCGAAGCCCAATCCATTCACGGGCGGGTTGTCGAGCGTGATGACGGCCACTGGGCCGTGCACCGCATAGCTGGCGCTCATGGCGGATCCCTTCAAGTCAGGCGGGCGAACGATCGTTCGATTCTAGGCGGCGCAACCTGCACCACCTGTCGCTGCGGCGACAGATTACTCCCGGCGTGTCGATCGCGCGGCACGAATATAAACACCACCCGACGCCTCGCTGCCTGAGCCGGCGTACATACCGCTGGTGATAGATTTACCCATGGTCCGTCTCTTCGCGGTTCGGCGTCGAGAGCCAGTGAGGCACTGGAGGATTGATCGACCGCGCCATGAATGACCGTGCCGCCAACATCGACACCGTCGTCTTCGACATCGGCAACGTGCTGATCCCTTGGGAGCCGCGTTGGCTGTTTCGCAAGTTGCTGCCCGACGACGCGGCGATCGAACGCTTCATGGCGGAGACGGATTTCCTGACCTGGAACCTCGCGCACGATGCAGGGCAGCGCTTTGCCGAAGGCATCGCCCGGCATGGCACGGCGTTCCCGCACTATCGGCACCTGTTCGAGGCTTTCTTCGAGCGCTGGGAGGAGACCACCGGCGAGCCCATCGCCGGCACGCTGGCCTTGGCGCGCGAGTTGCGCGCCGCAGGTTATCGAACGCTCGCCCTGACCAACTTCTCGGCCGAGACCTTCCCGCGCGCGCTGCGGTTGCACCCTCACCTCGATGAGTTCGAGGGCATCGTGGTCTCGGGCCACGAGCGTCTGGTGAAGCCCGACCCGGCCATCTACCGGCGGCTGTGCGAACGCTTTCGCGTCGAGCCGGCGCGCTCGGTGTTCATCGACGACAGCCTGCCCAACGTCGAGGGCGCCCGCTCGATCGGCATGCTGGCCGTGAACTTCGTGTCGGCCGATCAACTGCGCGACGAACTGAGGGGGCTCGGTGTCGTTGTCTGAGGCCGGCCGTCGCGGGCTGACGCTGCTCGTGCTGGCCGCGGGCATGGGGTCGAGATTCGGTGGCTTGAAGCAGTTCGAACCGGTGGGTCCGATGGGCCAGACGCTACTCGACTACTCGGTCTTCGACGCGCTGCGCGCCGGCTTCGGGCGGCTGGTGTTCGTCGTCCGCGAAGACTTTGCCAACGCCTTTGAGGCCGGCGTGGCCCGTCGCTACCGCGCTCAACTGCGTGTGGACTGGGTCTGCCAGCGCCTGGACGATCTGCCCGACGGCCTGGCGCCGCCACCGGGCCGCAGCAAGCCCTGGGGCACCACGCACGCCGTGTTGGCCGCACGCGACGTCATCGACGAACCCTTCGCCGTGATCAACGCCGACGACTTCTACGGCCGCCAGGCTTACTGTCAGGTGGCGCGGTTCTTTGCCGCCGCAAACACTCGCTCGCCGGGGCGCGACCCGCACGACGCGCTGGACCATTGCTGCATGGTCGGCTACGCCCTCACGCAGACGCTGTCGGACAGCGGCGGCGTCAACCGCGGCCTGTGCCTCGACGACGGCGGCCTGCTGACCAGCGTGCAGGAACTGCGCGACATCGTCGCCGATCACCACGGCCACTGCACCGGCATTGACTTGCGCGGCCAGCGCGTGTCCGTGGCCCGCGACGCCGTGGCCTCGATGAACTTCTGGGGCTTCCCGCCGACGGTGTTCGAGCCGATGCAGCGGCACTTCGCCGAGTTCCTGCGCCGGCACGGCGACGAACCGGCCGCCGAGTGCTACATCCCGAGCGTGGTCGACGCGCTGATCTGTGCGCAGCGCGCCGACTGCACGATCCTGCGCACGCCGGACCGCTGGTTCGGCATGACGTATCCGCAGGACAAGCTCGAGTGCGTGCGCCGCCTGCGCGAACTCGCTGATGACGGCACTTACCCCAGCCTGCCCTGGCCCTGATCATTGCTATCGTTGCGCCTCCACACCGAAGGACAACGACATGAACTCGATGCGCAAGATGATCGCCGCACTGGCCGTCACGGCGACCCTGGCTCTGCCGGCCCTGGCCCAGGAGCGGGTCACGATTTACTCGGCGGCGCCGCAAGACCTGCTCGACAAGGTGATCCCCGCGTTCGAGAAATCGTCCAAGCTCAAGGTCGAGATCATCAAGGGCGGTTCGGGCGATCTCGTCAACCGCCTGAAGGCCGAGGCCGGACGCGCCACCGCCGACGTGCTGTTCAGCGTCTCCACCGACGTGGTCGAGGCCAACGGAAAGCTGTTCAGCAAGTACACACCCGACAACGCCAAGTCCCTCGCCGACGCGTTCAAGATCAATGACGCCGCCATCCCGTTCACCGGGGTGGCCACTGCGTTCGGCGTCAATACCAAGCTGCTCACCCCCGCGCAGTACCCGAAGACCTGGAGCGACCTTGCCAACCCGATCTACAAGGGCAAGATCTCCGCCGGCCGGCCGGACAAGTCGGGCTCGGCCTTCATCCAGTTGGCGCTGATCCTGCAGATCCACGGCGAAGACAAGGGCTGGGCCCTGTACAGCAAGATCCTCGACAACATGGTGCTGTCCAACAGCTCAGGGGCCGTCTCGAAGTTCGTCAACGACGGCGAAGCCACGGTGGGCGTATCCAACGAGGACACGCTGCTGCGCTTCAAGGTCGGCGGTGGCCCGATGGATCTGGTCTATCCGAGCGACGGCACGGCGGCGATCGCCGACGTCATGGCGCTCACCGCCACGCCGGCCAACGCCGCAGGCGGCAAGGCCTTCATCGACTTCATGCTGTCCAAGGAAGCGCAGGAGATCCTCGACGCCGCGGGCCGACGAGCAGTTCGGGCCGATGTAGTGCCCAAGAGCACGCTGACGCCGTTGGGCCAGCTCAAGCTGGTCAAGTACGACGACGACTGGGCGGGGGCCAACCGCGCGCGCATCCTGGCCAAGTGGAACGACCTGCTGCTCAACAAGAAGTGATGCGGTCCGCAGCGCTGGGCCGGCCATGAGCCATGTCCAACTCAGAAACATCCGCAAGACTTATGGCGCGCATGTCGCGCTGAAGGACGTCAGCGTCGACATCGCGCGCGGCGCTTTCTTCACGCTGCTCGGCCCCAGCGGCTGCGGCAAAACCACGCTGCTGCGCGCGATCGCCGGCTTTCACCCGCTGGACGCCGGCGAGATCCTGCTCGAAGGCGAGTCGATCGGCCACCTCGGCGCCCACCAGCGGCCGGTGGGCATGGTGTTCCAGGACTACGCGGTGTTTCCGCATCTGAGCGTTTTCGACAACGTGGCCTTCGGTCTGGTGCAGCGCAAGGTGGCCGCGGCCGAAATCCGCGAGCGCGTGGGCGCGATCCTCGCCACCGTGCAGCTCGCCGAGTACGCGGCGCGCATGCCGCACCAGTTGAGCGGCGGTCAGCAGCAGCGCGTCGGCCTGGCGCGCGCGCTGGTGGTGCGCCCCAAGGTGCTGTTGATGGACGAGCCGCTGTCCAACCTCGACGCCAAGCTGCGCATCGACCTGCGGCGAGACATCCGCGCGCTGCAGCAGTCGCTCGACATCACCACGATCTACGTCACGCACGACCAGGAAGAAGCGCTGTCGATCTCCGACCAGGTGTGCGTGATGCACGACGGCGTGGTGCAGCAGGTGGACACCCCCTGGGCGCTGTACAACCGGCCGGCGAATCGCTTCGTCGCCACCTTCGTCGGCAGCAACAACTTCCTGCCGATCACGGCAACGCCGGATGGGCAGGCGCGGCTACTGGGCCAGGCGTTCGATCCGGCAGCCGCCGGCCGTGTCGCGTCGTTGCGGCCGGAGAAGGTGGTCGTCGATGCAGCGCTGGATGCACCGGGCGTGCAGGTCGCGGCGACGGTGCGCCAGACCATGTTCGCCGGACGTGAACTGCAGCTGACACTCGACGTTCCCAGCCACGGCCCGATCGACGCTCTCGTGGCACCGAGCGCGGCGATGATGGCGCTCAAACCCGGCGCCGCCGTCACGCTCGGCCTGCACACACGCGACCTGCTGTTCTTCACGCCGGGAGACAGCGGCGCACGCCTGCCGTGAGCCAGCACGCCGCAATGCCACGCTGGCGTCAGCTTCTCCCACGCGGCCTGCTGGACTTCTGGTCGTTTGTCATGGCAGTGGCCGTGTGCGTCGTCGCGCTCCTGCTGGTGTGGCCGATCCTGCAAGTGCTGCGCCTGGGCCTCTTCGACCCCGACACCGCGGCCATCTCCTTGGCCGGCTACGTCAAGCTGCTGACACACCCCTACTACCTCGGCGCGCTCTGGAACACCGTGGCGGTGGGCGTGGGCGGCATGGTCGGCGCCTGCCTACTCGGCGTGCCGCTGGCCTACTGCACGGCGCGCTACGTGGTGGCCGGGCGCGGCGTGATCACGACGCTGGCGGTGCTGGCGCTCGTCTCGCCGCCCTTCATCGGCGCGTACTCCTGGATCGTCCTGCTCGGCAACAACGGCTGGCTGACAAATCTGCTCAGGGGCTGGGGCATCGCGGTGCCGACGATCTACGGCATGGGCGGCATCATCCTGGTGTTCAGCCTCAAGTTCTTCCCCTTCGTCTACCTGATGACCGAAGGCGCACTGCGCAACGTCAACCGCTCGTTCGAGGAGGCGGCCGAGAACCTGGGCTGCACGCGATGGCAGCGCTTGTTCAAGGTCACGCTGCCGCTGGTCTTCCCGGCCACCAGCTCCGGCGCCATCCTGTGCTTCGTCCTGTCGATCGCCGACTTCGGCACGCCGTCGATCATCGGCCGCGATTTCCGCACCCTGTCCACGTTGGCCTACAACCAGTACACCTCCGAGATGGGCGGCACGCCGACGATGGCCGTCAGCATCTCGATGCTGATGGTGGTCATCTCGATGGCCGCCGTGCTGCTGCAGCGCCACCTGATCGGCAAGCGCCGCTATGCCGGATCGCTGACCAACCGATCGCTGCCGCGGCCGGTGCACGGCCTTCATGCATTGGCCGTGCACGCGCTGTGCTACGGCGTGGTCGCGCTCGCCACGCTGCCGATCGCGGTGGTGATCTACACCTCGTTCCTGCAGACCCAGGGCCCGGTGTTCAGCGGCGGCTTCGGCCTGAACAGCTACGCGCGGGTCATCAAGGAGGTGCCTGACGTCGTCTTCAACACCTTCAGCTACTCGCTTGCCGCGACGCTGCTGATCACGCTGGCGGGCGGTCTCATGTCCTACGTCATCGTGCGCCGCGAGTCGAAGTGGGCGGGCTTCCTCGACGCCGTGCTGATGGTCCCCTACGTCGTGCCGGGCGTGGTCATGGCCATCGGCTTCCTGCTCACCTTCAACAAGCCGCCGCTGGACCTGGTGGGCACGGGCGCGATCATTGTGCTGATCCTGTTCATCCGCCGCCTGCCCTACGGCGTGCGCGCCACCAGCGCGGTGCTGCGGCAGATCAAGCCGTCGATCGAGGAAGCGGCCATCGGCCTGGGCGCGACGCCGCCCAAGGCCTTCTTCGCGGTGACCGTGCCGCTGATGATGCCGGGCATCGTCGCCGGCGCGATGATGAGTTTCATCACCGCCATCAACGAGCTGTCTTCAACTTTGCTGCTGTACACCGCACGCACGACGACGATGCCGGTCAAGGTCTACGGCGCCGTGCTCGACGGCGAGTTCGGCATCGCCGCGGCGTTGTCCACCCTGCTGCTGGCCAGCTCGGGGGTTTGCGTCTATGTCGTCCTGCGCTTTTCGCAGTCCAAGGAAGCTGCGTTCGTTTGAGCGCGCGGGCCATGCGCGTGCGCGGCTGCGCGAACCAGTGACGATGGCCGCCCTGCCGCAAGGGTCAACACCTTGAACCGGCTCCGCGTGCGCATGGGTGTACCGAACGAGCCCGCGCGCCCGGGAGCTCACGTGCCACTGGCACGTTCAGGCCGCCTCAAGCTCCACGCTCACACGCCGCCCGAGCGCCGTCGCGATGTTCACCAGCGCATCGAGCGAGAACCGCGACACACGACCACGCAGCAGGTCGTTGATGCGCGGCTGCGTGACACCGCAACGCTCGGCCGCCTCGACCTGCTTCCAGCCCTCGGCCTGGATCAGCTCGGCGATCTGGCGCATCAGGTCCGCCCTCGCCTGCAGGTTCGCGGCCTGCTCCGGCGTGTCGGCCAGAGCGTCCCAGACGCTGGTGTAGGTCTTCTCGCGCTTCTTCATTGGCGTCCTCGCATCAGTTCCGTGTACCTGCTCTTCGCAATCTCGATGTCCTGCTTGCTCGTGGTGCGGGTCTTCTTCTGGAAGGCATGCAGCACGTACACCGCGTCCCTCAGCCGGGCCAAGTAGATCACCCGGTACGTGCCCGCGTCGTCCCACACCCGCAGCTCCTCGACGCCCTTGCCGACGCTCGCCATTCGCCCTGCCACAAGGGCAAGCTCACGGGACAGAAGGCCCCGTTCAAGCCGAAGGACATCTGGGCCTTGCGCGTGCGACTGCAACAGGAGCATCGCTCGCGCGAGCTGGCACTGGTCAATCTCCGCCTCGAAAGCAAGCTGCGCGCTTGCGATCTTGTGGCCTTGAAAGTGCGCGACATCACGCACGGAGAGCACGTCGCCAGCCGCGCGATCGTGCAGCAAAAGAAGACTGGGCGGCCGGTGCAATTCGAGATCACAGCACCGGCGCGGGAGGCCGTGGAGGCGCTGGAGATCTCGGAACAGGTCGAGATCTGACGGCGAGGCTCGTGTCTTTGGCTGCGACCCGCAGCCATCGAAGACGCGAGCCGAGCGCACCGTTGCGAGTTCCGTAAAGGGTACCGCGTTGGTAACCGGTCGACCCACAATCGACATTCGAGTTTGCGACCGAAACCGGACGCTCCGTCAACAAGGCAGGGCCGGGCATCCGGCCGCCCCGCCTCGTTCGATTTCCGGTCACAACGGCGAGGCCAAATCGATGCGCAGGTGATCCGGCCGGCGCACGCGTTCGATCGTCTCGCTGCCGGTCGTGCGGCCGTCGAACTGCGCCATCGCCTCGACGAGAAGACGCGCCCCGCGGTCGCCGTCCAGGTTCGTCGTCCCGGCCATGGCGCGCGTTGCGGCTACAGGCTCGCGCACGCGCAGCGTCATGGTCTCGCGGGAAACGGGCGCCGCGACCACCGACAGCGGCGCCACCGTGCCAGCGTTGACGATCGTGCCGTCCGCCAGCGCGATCGTTTCGATGCGGTTGGCCGTGGCGGTGTACCAATTCACCATTGTCAGCACGTCCGTCGCGCCGCTGATGCGCACTTCGAGATTGCTGCCGTTGCGCACCAGGCTCACCTGACTGGCGACAACTCCTGCGCCAACTTCGATGCGATCGCTGCCGCCGGCATCGGTGATGCGGTCGTTGCCTTGGCCGATGCCCCAGCGATAGATGTCGTTCGACGTGGTCGAGGTGTCAGTCAAGATGTCATTGCCCGCAGCACCGTCGTAAGTGTCGTTGCCGCCGTTGCCGCCCAGCCGGTTGTTGGCCGTGTTGCCGAGGAGAACGTTGGCCTCTGCGTTGCCGGTGCCGTTGATGGCGGCGGTGCCTGTCAACGTCAGGTTCTCGAGGTTCGCACTCGTCAACGTCAGCGTGACCGCCGAGCGCACCGTGTCGATGCCCTCGCCGGTCAATTCAGTGACCACGTCGGTGGCCACGTTGACGACATAGGTGTCGTCGCCGGCTCCGCCCTCCATCGTGTCGATGCCGGCACCACCATCGAGCGTATCGTTGCCAGCGTTGCCGACGAGCCGGTTGTTGGCTGTGTTGCCGATGAGGACATTGGCCTCTGCGTTGCCGCTGCCGTTGATGGCGGTGGCACCCGTCAGTGTCAGGTTCTCGAGGTTGGCCGCCAGCGTGAAACTCACGCCGCTGCTGACACCATCGGCGCCTTCGCCGGCCAGCTCGGTCAGCATGTCGGCCGCGTTGTCCACGGTGTAGCTGTCGTTGCCCGCGCCGCCGATCAAGGTATCGGCGCCGGCGCCGCCGTTGAGCGACGTTGTTGCCGGCGTTGCCGGTGATGACGTTGGCGGCGGTGTTGCCCGTACCGTTGATGTTGGCGCCGGTCGTCAGTGTGAGGTTCTCGACGTTGGCGGCCAGGGTCCACGTCACGCTGCTCGACACGCTGTCGGTGCCCTCGTTGGCGATCTCGACGATGGCATCGGTGGCGCTGTCCGCGACGTAGCTGTCGTTGCCCAGCCCGCCGCGCATCGAATCGTTGCCGCCACCACCGTCAAGGAGGTCGTCTCCCGCAGCGCCGTTGATCGTGTCGTTGCCAGCGTCACCACTCAGGACGTTGCCGCCGCCATTGCCGATGAGCGTGTTGTCCAATACGTTGCCGCTTCCGCTGGTGTTCTCCGTGCCGATCAGGGTGAGGTTTTCGACGTTGCTGGCGAGCACGCAAGTGACCGACGAGCGCACCACGTCTGTACCTTCTGCGATGTTCTCGCTGACCGCGTCGGAAGTCGAATCCACCACGTAGACGTCGTTGCCGGCTCCGCCTTGCATCGAGTCCGTGCCGGCGCCGCCATTGAGCACATCGTTGCCGGCGCCGCCGCTCAAGGCATTGTCGGCATCGTTGCCAACGACGGTGTTGTCCAAGGCGTTGCCGGTGCCGGCGATCGCCTGCGTGCCGATCAGCGTGAGATTCTCTGCGTTGGCGCCGAGGGTGTATGCAATCGACGCGCGCACCAGATCAATGCCCTCGTCCACGGATTCGATGACGACATCAGCTCCTTGATCGACCGTGTAGGTGTCGTCGCCAACACCGCCTTGCAAGGTGTCCAACCCAGCGCCGCCATTGAGAGTGTCGTTGCCGCCGCCGCCGCTCAACACGTTGCCGCCCTCATTGCCGATGAGCGTGTTGTTCAATGCGTTGCCGCTGCCGCTCAGGCCCTCTGTGCCGAACAGCGTCAGGTTCTCAAGGTTGCTGTCGAGGACATAGCTGACGGTCGAGCGAACCAGGTCGATGCCTTCGCCGTTGTTTTCGCCGACCAAATCGGCAACTGAATCCACCACGTAGATGTCGTTGCCGGTGCCGCCCTGCATCGAGTCTGCACCCGCGCCGCCGTTGAGCAGGTCGTTGCCGGCGCCGCCACCCAAGGCATTGTTCGCCGAGTTGCCGACGACCGTGTTGTCCAGTGCGTTGCCGCTGCCGGTGAGGCCTTCTGTGCCGAACAGCGTCAGGTTCTCGACGTTGTCACCGAGCACGTAGCTGACCGTGGAGCGCACCAGGTCGATGCCTTCGTCGGCGGCCTCGCTCACGACATCGGCAGTCGAGTCCACCACGTAGATGTCATTGCCGGCCCCGCCCTGCATCGTGTCGGCGCCGCCACCTCCGTTGAGCGTGTCGTTGCCGGCCAGGCCCAGCATCATGTCGCCGTCGGCGGTGCCGATCAGCAGGTCGTCGCCATCGCTGCCGAGCATGGCGTCAGGCGCGGCGACGGGCGTGGTGGCCACCAGATCGCGCAGCGAAATCACCGCGCCGTCGTTGAATCGGAAGGTCTCCACGCCAGGCATTGCGCCGCTTGCAGCGCCGGACAGGTGGGCGGCGAGGCTTTCCGGGCGGTAGTCGATCTCCAGAAACAGCGCGCCGTCGTGCAGCAGCTGCAGCGTGCTGCCAGAAAAGCGGTGGCTGAGCAGCGAGCGTTGGACCGCGCCGTCGAACTCGACGCTGTCCAACCCGGCGCCCCCGGCGTAGTCCACTTCCAATTGGTCGTTGAAATCCCAGCCGCTGCGGTCCACACCGGCGCCCCAATCGACGGCCAACCAATCCAGATCGTCATGGATCGCGTCCACACTGCTGCCGTCGGCCGCGACAAGGTACGTGTCTGAGCCCGCATTGCCGTGCAGCGTGTCGCTGCCCGTGCCGCCGATGATGACGTCATCGATGTCGGTGCCGACCACGCTGTCGTTGCCAGCCCCGAGCTCGATCCACGCGCCGAGGCCGGCGTACCTCTGCTGATACCACGACGGCGACTGGCCATTGAGGTCAACAACATCGTCGCCGTCACCCATGTCGACGCGGCCCCTGAACAAGGCGTGACCATCAGGCCTGGTGCTGTTGTCCGGCTCCAGCGTGTCGTTGCTTGCGCTGCCGGTGACGATCATCTGCGAATTGGTGCTGCCCGTCACCGTGATGGTGGATGTGGACTTCACGTAGGTCCAACCCACCAGGCGGTTGGTCGTGGTCGTCTCGACAAATATCGAAGGCACGGAATACCAGCCGTTGCCGCCATTCGCGGGGTCAGCGCTGCCTTCCAGAATCCCCAGAATTTCTGGCGGAATGCTGATCCGCTCGGTGGTTGTTTGCTGATATTGCGGCACCCTCGCGTAGCTCGTCACATCCACCGTCACTGCGCTTTCGATGTGAAAGTTGCGATAGGTCGCCGCGGGCGAGGCCGGGTTCAGATTCTGCTCGAGCTCTTTGGCGCCGAGCGCCAGACGCTGCTCAGCCAGAAAGTTATCGCGCCGCGCAGTCAATGCCTCGACGGCGACCGATGACACAAGCAGCGCAGACAGCGTCTGCACGCTGCCGTCCGCAGCCACGACGGACCAAGCCGCGGTGGTGGGCACACTCGCATAGCCCGTGACCTTGATGCGCTCGCCACCGGTCTGCACGAGCCACAAGTCATTGCCCTGCAGCGAAGCACGCATCGTGTCCGCAGACGAGTTGTCGAAGCGCAGCGTGGCCGTCTCGTCGGCAGAGGCTACGATCTCGTCGGTGCCGCTACCAGCAGAGAAGATATACGTATTGCGGCCCGCGCCGCCTAGCAGCACGTCGTTGCCGTCGCCGCCGGTCAGCGTGTCGTCACCCACCAGGCCGCGCAGCGTGTCGTTGCCGGCGCCGCCGTCGAGCACATCGGCACCCTGCGAACCGCTGATGCTGTCATCGCCCGCGGTGTAGGCCGGCGTGCTGCCCAGCAGCTCGGCGCGCGTGACGCGGCTGCCGTCGGCAAACTCCACGGCGTCGAGCTGAGCGTCGTTGCCGGTTTCGATGATCACCGAGTCGCCGACGCCGTAGGCGATCTTCAACAGCCGCGTGCCGTCGCTGGCGCCGCCCAGGTTGGTGATGATCAGCGATTGGCGCGTGATGCCGGCGCCGAAACGCAGCACGCCCAGGCCGCTCTGGTCGAACTGCACCGTGTCGTTGCCGTCGCCAAGATTGAAGACGAAAGTGTCGGTGCTGGCGTCAGTCTGGCCGTCAGCGCCGCCGAACAGGTTGTCGTCGCCGGTGCCGCCCTGCAGCGTGTCGCCGCCCAAGCCGCCGCGCATGATGTCGCGGCCGGCATTGCCGACGAGCAGATCGTTGCCGGCACCGCCATCGATGTCGTCGTCGGCGCTGCCGCCTTGCAGCAGGTCTTTTTGCGAGCCGCCGAGCAAGCTCTGCGATGTGGCGAGGCCGGCGGTGCTGACCAGCGCGCCGGCAGCCGTGAGGGTGACGCTGGCGAGCATGCCGCCAGCGTTGTCGCGCTCGATGAGTTGGCGCACGGTGATGGTCGGTGCCGTGTTGTCGCCGTACGCGTCTTCCGTCAAATCCACCGAGTCGATGGAGGTGCCTTGGCTAAGAGCCAGCGCACCGGCGTCGCCGGCCGTGATGAGCACCGTGCCATTGAAGTTGACGGCGTGCAGCTGACTGACCAGCACGCCATCGACGATCAAGGTGCTGCGGCCTTCGGTGTCGTGGATCACAGGAATGTCCAACCTGCCAGGCGTGGCGCCGTAGGCGCGTGTCGTCACGCGGTAGGTGTCGTTGCCGGCGCCGCCGGCCAGGTAGTCGATGCCGTCGCTGAGCAGCACATCGTCGCCGATGCCACCATACTGCTCATCGGAGCCTGCACCACCATCCAGGGTGTCGTTGCCTTCGCCACCGAGGAGCAGGTCGGCGTCGGCGCCGCCGAACAGGCCATCGTCGCCCTTGCCGGCGTCGAGCCAGTCGGCACCGGCTCCACCGAGGAGTTGGTCATTGCCTCCCTCGCCTTCCAGTGTGTCGTTGCCGATGCCGCCGTCGAGCAGATCGTCGCCCTGGTACTGCAGCGGCGTGTTCAGATGATCACCCAGGAGCCGGTCGTTACCCTGGCCGCCGAGCAGCGTGTCGCCGTCCCCACCGCCTACCAGCTCGTCGTCGCCGTCCCCACCGTCGAGCCAATCGGCGCCCATGGCGGCAAAGTCCATATCAGACGGTACGCCGACGGCGCCGTTGAACGCCGGTGCTTCGCCAACAACGCGCGCCTGCCCCACGCCGGGCAAATCCCCATTGAGAATGTCGTTGCCGACACCGCCGCGCAACGTGTCTGCCCCGAAGCCCCCGTGCAAGTTGTCATGGGCATCACCGCCGTCGAGCTCGTCGCTGCCTCGCCCGCCGCTCAACTCGTCCGAGTCCGCGCCGCCGGCGATGACATCGTCGCCGCCACCACCAAAGATCACGTCGTGGCCCGCGTCGCCGCTGATGATGTCGTTGCCGTCCATGGCGCTGATCAGATCGTCGCCGCTGCCGCCGAAGATCGTGTCGCCCTGTAGATAGGGATCGGTCGACCGTGAGGCAACGCCGATTTCGTGTGCTGGGCTGGCCAGATCGATCTGCAACAGGGCGGCTAGGCCCAGCGTGCCTCCGTTGTCATCGAACACGTAGTTGATCTTCCACTCGGTGGTGGCGTACTCAGGCCCCAGCGCACTCCAGTGATACGACCACGTCCAGTCGTAGCCCACGTCTTGCCATGTGGCCCGCAAAGGTGTCGGTTGCGTCCAGCGAGCGTCGTAGCGCACTTCGACGGCGTAACTCCACATGTCGATGTGGTCGCTGCCCGCGCCACCGTAGACCACGTCATGTCCGCCGGGGCCGCCCAGCCAGTCGTTGCCCTCGCCGCCTTCGATGACGTCATCACCGCTGCCGCCGAAGACGATGTCGTTGCCCGCGCCGCCGATGAGATGCTTGTCCGTCGGCTCGACCGTGTCGATCGGGTCGATGTAGTCGTTGCCGCCCAGCCCGTCGATAACGCGCACTTCCGGCGCCACGTAGATGCCTTGGGTGGGCGGTGCGTTTGGGTCGGGAACGCCGCCGCTCTGGCTCGGATCGCTGCGTAGGAGGCTGTCAGCGCCTCCGGTGAGCGCGAACTCGCCGGGCTGAGACACTGCGCCGCCGAGCGTGATGCCCACCTTCTTGTCGTTGCTCCAGTTGCGCACGACGATGACATCGGTGCGGTCGGCAAAGCTGATGTACAGGTCGTTGCCCGAGGCGCTTGGCACCAGGGTGTAGTTGACCTTCTTGTCCGGCGTCTGCCACACGCCGTCGCTGACTTTGACGGTGTCGCTGCCGTCGATCGTGCCGATGCCCGCTACGGTGATCGTTCCCAAGCCGTCACTGTCGATGATCTGGTCGAAACCGGCGTCGGCGGTGAAGGTGTAGCGGTCGCTACCCGCGCCGCCGAGCAGGGTGTCGTTGCCCACGCCGCCCTCCAGGCTGTCGTCACCGACGTTGCCTTCGAGCCAATCCGCGCCGGTCAGGCCCGTCACGGTGTCGTTGTTACCGCCACCAAACAGCCGGTCGTCACGGCCCGAGGCTGTGAAGGCTTCAGACAAGTCACTGCCAAACCAAATCTGCTTCTTGATGGTGGGATCGCCGGGCATGATCGTGCCGCCGACGACAAGCTGTGTCTCACTGAGCGTGTCGGTGAACACCGTCTGCTCCTGCACCGACAAACCGAGCTGGGCGGCCGCAAACAAGGGGCCTTGCGCATTGCGCTCGTTGCGCATCAGTACCGTCTTGAGCAGGTCGGTGCGATCCGCGTAGTACTGGTCGCTGAACGTGACGGCCCCGGCTGCGCGTTGTTCTGCCGACACCGTGCGATCGGCAGACCACGCTGCGAACAGCGCCGCCATGCCGCCACCAGCCAACGCGCTCTGCACTGCGGCCTCCTGCCCCACCGCCGCGCGCAGGGTGACCGGCGAAAGGGCGTGCAAGGAGAGGAACGCCGCGAAGTCCTGCTGGGCGACCGTCTTCAGCGACGACGGGTCGGACTTCGTCACGGTGACTCGGCCCGTGATGCTCGTAAAGGGATCGCTTTCGACCACATCCTTGAGTCGCTGGTGAAAGTCCGCCCGCGCCGTTGGATCGGCCCAGGTACCCCCAACAAAACTGCTATTCGTCTTGGTTGCCGCAGGATCGGTAAGCATGCGCCGCAGCGCGTCGAGAACAAACTCCAGAACGTCACCCTCGGCCAAGCCTTGGTTGTTCACCCCAACGCCTTCCTGCTTCCGCGCGTTGGATGCAGCACGCAGGATGCTGTCCAGCACCTCGGGGCCTACGTTCGGATCCAGCGTCGCCAGCGCGTTCTGCACGCTCAGCGAATCGACCATGAGCACCAAGCTGTGCGTGTCGCCGAAGTCGTTCAAGCCAAAGTTGTTGTACAGAAGCTTGAAGTCGAAGTACTGCGCGGACTGAGAGATGATGTTCCACGCGATATCGCCGCGAACCAAGGGTTGGTCTTCGATGAAGACCTTTTGTGCCTCTCCGTAGTGGTACTGAGAGTTGGCCACTGCCGATGGCATCGTGGCGCCGTACACGTCATGAAAGTTGTCGAACTGCAGCGGTCCTGACAGACGCGTTGTCATCGCAGCCCAGGCGGCGCTCAGAGTGCCCACTGCCCCAGTGTTCTTGGCGGCCAAGAGCACGGCGAGCTGGTAGTTGATGTCGGTAGCGTGGACAAGGATCGCAGCCACCGGGCTCAGCGGGGCGGAGCCCGGCACGCCGCTGACCAGCGGGGCGGGCGTGCCGATGCGCGCCATCTCGTCCTGGATTGTCTTGACACGCCGCAATGCGTCCAGCAGGAGCTTGGCTTCGGTGCTGACCAGGGACAGTGGCATGAGAAACGCCGAGACTTCTGCGAGCTTCTGGCTGGTCAGTAGTGCGCCGCCGCGCAGGGTGTCGCGAAACTCCTGGTAGGCACCGCGCACCGCGGGATCGCTGAACAACGCGCTGTGGTCGGCCGAGGCCTGACGGTTTTGTTCGAACAGCGTTATCGTCTGGGTCAGCGAAACGTTGTTGCTCACATAGCCGACACCGGCGCCGTTGAAGGTGTAGGTCGTTGCCACGCGGCCGGTCGTTCCGGCGTCGTCCATCAGGTGGTTGTAGGCCGCAGCCAGGTGCCCGCCCAGGCTGTAGCCGGTCACGGTCACGGGCGTGCTGCTCGGGATGAGGCCCAGGGTGCGCAGCCCGTCGACCCACCGCTTCATGTCAGCAATTTGGCCGAAGGCCCAGCCGAGTTCCTTGATCTCCATGGAGTTGGTAGCCTGGCTGTCGCGAGCAGCGTCATCTATGAATTCAGTGGAGCGAAAGCTCATGACCAGTTGACCGTCAACCAGCCCGCGTGATGGGTCGGTAACCTTGCATCTGAACAGCGTGCCGCTGAAACCCGTCGTCGTGTTCGGCTCGTGCGCGACAACCTCCCACTCCGTGACGAACTGCGCCGCCTGCGTCGGCGTGAACTTGCTTGCGCGGTTGTTGCCGGTTGTCAACGCCGCCACGCTCACCTGATTGTTGAACAGGTCGAGGCGCGCTTCCGCCGCCATCTGGAGATTGGCGTAGGTGAGGAGTTGTGTGACGGTGGGAGTTGGCATGGTCATTCTCCTTGGATGGGCTTAAGGACACGCCTGAGAAATCTGGTGGTGAATCCAACATTGCTGCGTTGGCCAGCGTCGTCGACTAACGCAGGACATGCTGTGTCTTTGGCATACCCCCACGGCGACCTGAACCCCGCCGTACTTCCCAGCCCGCGATCCATCATGTAGCCCACGCGCTCGGCGATGACCTCGTTGGTCTGCAGATCGATCACCTGGATCGACCCACCTGCGATCCAGTGCTCGCGGTCTTCATGCGTGGAGATGTCGTCCCAGGTGATGCCGTAGCGGGCCGTCACCTTCTGAATCGGTTGAGGTACCAATTCGGTCTCCACGACCCACTTACCGTACTTCGGGTCCCGATCGCTGGGCTTGTAGATCTGGCGCGTGTATCGATAGGGCGTCTGCATGCGTGGGTCGCTGCTTTCGACAAATCGGTAGCCCATATGCCACGGCTTCTTCTTGTCGGGATCCAACTCTTGCCCTTGGGTCACCCGCAGCAACTGCTCGATGCAGTCGTGTTCCGTGCAATCACGGCCGAAGGGGTCGAAAAGCTTGAACTGGTCGGCATCGTCGCTGGGCTCGGCCCTGTCGCGCCACTTCATCCACACCACACCCTCGACGTTCTCGACCGTGCGCGTGATCTTCTCGCCCGCGCCCTTGCAGCGCATCTCGAAGCGCGCCAGGGCCGCATCCATCCTGGCCTTGCCGGCGCTGGCTTCGACCGCACGCTCTTCCGCATGCCGCTGCACCGGCAGGATGAACAGCGCCGCGATGGCGGCCGCCACGGGGAGCTTGACCCACCAGCGCTTGGGCAGCCACAGGGCCAGCGCCACCAGGCCCAGCATCAGCAGCCAGTACAGGCCGCCAATGGCCCTGAGCAGGTCGCTGAAGGGCGTGAGGTCGAGGGGGGTTCCTGTCAGCATGTGGTTTGCCTTTCCCTGCTGTCGTGAATCGTGTGCGGCGCCGTGGTCGCATCGCCGATCAGTTTCGAGTGCTCGCGCAGGGCCGACGCGAAGCTGTACCGAGCGGCAAGCGGCCGGGCCTTGCCCACCATGCCGGGCCGCTGGTCGGTTGAGGTCACTGCCCCGCACACGCGACTTGCAATCGCCTCGGTGTCGAAGAACGGCACCACATCGCCCCTTCGCCCATCGCCGATCACCTCCCGCACCGGAGCCGTATCGCTCGCCACGATGTTCACCCCACACGCCATCGCCTCCAGCAGCGACCAGCTCAGCACGAACGGATAAGTCAGGTACACATGCGCCGCCGACACCTGCAGCACCTTGATGTACTGCGCCCGCGGCAACTTGCCCAGGAAGTGCGTGCGCGTGGCGTCTAGCTTCACTTCGCGCAGCATTTTCTCCCGCCACGTCATCGCATCCGTCGGCCGCTTGCCGTAACTCACGTCGTCACCACCGATGATCAGTGCGTGCACGGTCTTGTGTTGCTTCTGCAGCTTCTCCAGCGCCCGCATGAAGATGTGGAAGCCGCGGTACGGCTCCAGGTTGCGCGCCACGTAGGTCACCACCGGGTCACCCGCCTTGAGCGTGACGCCTAAGGGCGTGGTGATCGTCGCATTCGCATCCGGCCCCAGGCCCTCGGTGTCGATGCCCTCATGCTGCACCGTCATCTTCGGCTGGAAGATTTCCGGATGCCTACTCTTCTGCCAATGCGTCGGCGTTACCGCCGCATCGCACTGCGTCAGGTTCAGCGCATGCAGCGCGTTCCAGGTGCGCACGCGCTCCCGGTCGTCGAACGTGATTGGGAACTCGGGGTCGAACCCCAGGTCCGCTCCCTCGGCGTTGTAGTACCACTCGCAGTAGTGCACCAGCCGCGCGTCGGGGAACACGTCTTTGACGTACAGGCTCTCGCCCCAGCCGGGATGGGCGAGCACGGTGTCGGGCGTGAAGCCGCGGCGCTTCATGTCGAGCAGCACGCGAGCCACCTGTTGCCCGTGCAGCACCGCCGACTCCATCGTGCGCAGGTAGGGATGCTGCTGCGCATGCGGCGCTCGCGCTAGCTTGTAGCGCGTCAGGCCGTCAAAGCCTGGCAGACCCGGCGCGGTATCGCGGCCGATCGCGCGCACGTCCCAGCCCGAGCGCTGGCTCCATGCCTTGACGAAGTGGCTGAACTGGCCCGGGAAGTTTTGGTGCAGGACGAGCAAGCGCATGGTCAATCAGCAGCGCGTGCTGCCGTCGTGGCTCTAGCGCCGCACTCACGCTGCAACGCAGCGCCGATGACAGACGACGCCCGCTCGCAAAGGCTCCTGTACCGCGCCGCGATGGATTGCGTGGCGTCTCGCAGAGGCGTGTGTTCCAACACAGCTTGCGTCAACTCCTGGACCTGCGTTTCGGCAGCGTCCTTGCAGCACAGCACTCCCAAACCGAGCGAAGCCACGCGCCCACCGACCATGACCTTCTCATGGTCGGTGGGCAACATCAGCTGCGGCTTGCCGGCCAACAGTGTCTGGCCGACGAAGGTGCTGGAGGCGTAGTTCACCACTGCATCGGCTTGTGCGAGCGCCGCCGCGGCCTGAACGGGCTCGCGCACGATGCGCATGCGGGGCTCGGCCGCAAACGGCGCGATCGCGGCCTCGGACGCATCCGGCCACACGCACAGCACACTCGCGTTTGCCTGCGCCAGTGCCGACAACACCGTCCGGAAGTGCGGGTGCTCTCCACGGAGGTACGCAAAGACGCGGCGTGATCCGCGGCTTGCGGGCCACTGCGCTGCCGCTGCGTCAGGGCCTTCGCCAAGTGGGCCCACATAGTCACGGCGTGTGTCGCTCGGCGAGCGGTGGACCGCATAGGGGTCGGACTCTTCCACGCAATCCATCAAGCGGTGCGGGTATTCGATCAGGCCCCGCAAGCTGGCGCAGGTTGATAGCGCCAGGCTGGCCGCGACCGTGTGCAGTGTGCGCTCTACGGTCTGCACCTGCGCGGCGGCTTGTTGCCACAAATAGGGTCCGCGCACATTCGCCTCGTAGGGCGGGCAATCCACCGGCGGCGAGTCGAAGCCATTGGTCAGCTGCAACGCCGGCAGCCTCGCCAGTTGCGCCGCCCACTGCGCGGCCGGCGCGTAGTCGATGACCACATGGTCAGGCCTGGTTCGCCCGTAGAGGTCCAGCCATGACAAGGTTTGCGCGCGCAGCGACGCTGCATCGCCAAAGCCGTGGCGCACCAGGATGTCGGCGTACGAGATTGGGGGTCCATGCCGAGCGGGCGTCGGCGCCTGGGCGGCGGTGTGCACCAGCACGCGAAAGCCGCGAGCGCGCACAGCAGCCATGGCGCGCGCATTGCGGGCCGGCACCGCCCACAGCACCTCGGCGCCGATGGCTGCAGCATGCCGGGCGAATGCGATCTGGCGCGACACGTGGCCCCAGTTGCCGCCATGGCACCAGACGATGAGGATGCGCATCTGGTTCAGCGCTCCTTCAGGCTCTCAGTGCCCGCACGCTGCACAGGGCTGAGCAGGTAGTCGATCACCCGGCGCTGGCCGGTCTTGATCTCGGCGCTCAGGTTCATGCCCGGCGCCAGCGTGATGCGCTTGCCGTCGACATCGAGGTGCGTCTGCTGCAACTTCAGCGTGGCCGGGAAGATGGCGCCACGCTTCTCGTCGCTGACGGCGTCAGCGCTCAGGCTCGTCACTGTCGCCTGCACCGTGCCGTAGCGCGTGAACGGAAAGGTTTCGAGTTTCACCTCGGCCTGCTGCCCCGCGCTGACGAAGCCGACGTCCTTGTTCTCCAGCACCACCTCGGCGGTGACCTCGGCGTCTCGGGGCACGACGATCATCAGCACCTGTGCTTCGGTCACCACGCCGCCGGCGGTGTGCACCGCGAGTTGCTGAACCGTGCCGTCCACCGGCGCGGTAAGTTGCGTCAGGCGCGAGCGCTGTTCGGTCTTGCTGCGTTCCTGCGCCAGTTGATCGCGCTTCAGCTTGGCCTGGGTCTGGCGATCCCTCAACGCCCGCTGCGTCTCGGCCCGGTAGGCGGCCTTGTTGTGGCGACCCTCTGCTTCTGCGGCCTGCGCTTCCGCGAGACGCGCCCGTTGCAGCGCCAGGTCGCGTTCGAGCTCGATGCGTTCGCGCGTGCGGTCCTGTCCGGCGTGCTGGTTCATGAAGCCCTGCTCGGCCAGGCCCTTGACGTCGACCTCTCTTTGCCTGGACAGTGGCAGCGTGGCGTCGAGCTTGGCGATGGCCTCGCGCACCGTGGCAGCCTCGGCTTCGCGGCGGCGCTGCTCGGCGTCGAGCTTGGCCAGGCGGGCGGTGATGTCTTGCCACTCGGCGCCAAGTTGCGCATCGCTGTGGGTTCTCGGTGCACGGCCCGACGCCAGCGCGTCGATCAGCGCGATGGCGCGTTGAGCGTCCGCGTCGGCCGCCTTGAGTTGATCGGCCACACTCGTCTTGTCGGCATTGGCTGCCGTGGCGTCGAGTTCGATCAGCACCTGACCGGCCTTGACGCTGTCGCCGTCCTTGACCAGCACCTTGCTGACCACGCTCGCTTCGAGCGGCTGGATCGTCTTGGTGCGCTCGCTGACGACGATGCGGCCTGGGGCCACGGCCACGATGTCGATCTTGCCGAGCAGCGCCCACAGCAGCACAAGGGCGAACAGCGCGCAGATGGCGTAAGCCGCGCGGCGTGGCGCCGGGTGCACTGGCGTTTCCTGGATGCTGAGTGCTGCGGGCAGGAAGGCCGACTCGTCGGCCAGCCGCTTCGGGCCCGCGAGGTCATGGCGCGCCTGCCACGCGGCTTGGAGGATGGCCTTGTAGCGGCCGAGCAGTTCGAGCGCCGGGTGGCGTTGGTTGACGGCTTCGCTCACGCCTGGCCTCCCGCCTGCATCGCCCACAGCTTGGCGTAGATGCCGCCTTGCTTGACGAGCTGGTCGTGGCTGCCGCCTTCGACGATGCGGCCCTGGTCCATCACGATGATGGCGTTGGCGTGGCGCACGGCGGACAGGCGATGCGCGATCACGATCACCGTGCGGCCCTGGCAGATGGTCCGCATGTTCTGCTGGATCACCGCCTCGCTCTCGTAGTCGAGCGCACTCGTGGCCTCGTCGAAGATCAGGATGCGCGGGTTGGTGAACAGTGCTCTCGCGATGGCGATGCGCTGGCGCTGGCCGCCGGACAGGCTCGACCCCTGTTCGCCCACCAGCGTGTCGTAGCCCTCGGGCAACTGGATCACGAACTCGTGCGCGCCGGCCATCTGCGCGGCGTGGATCACCGCTTCGAGCGGCGCGGCCGGGTCGGCGATGGCGATGTTCTCGCGCACGCTGCGGTTGAACAGCCAGTTGTCCTGCAGCACCACGCCGATCTGGCGGCGCAGTTGCGCCACGTCCGCCAAGCCGATGTCGATGCCGTCGATCAGGACTCTGCCTTGCTCCGGCGTGTACAGGCGCTGCACCAGCTTGGTCAGCGTGCTCTTTCCCGATCCCGAGCGGCCGACGATGCCCACCACCTGGCCGGGGGCGATGTCCAGGCTTACGGCGTGCAGCACTGGCTGGGCATCGGGCCGGTAGCGGAAGCTGGCGTTGTCGAGCGTGACCCGGCCCTTGAGCGGCGGCAGTTGCACCGCGGCGCTGGGCGGCGTCTCGGTGCGGGTGTTCAGGATGTCGCCCAGGCGCTGCATCGAAATGCCGGTCTGCTGGAAATCGGTCCACATCTGGGCGATGCGCATGATGGGCTGGGCCACGCGCTGGGCAAACATGTTGAAGGCAACGAACATGCCGACGGTGAGTGCGCCGTCCATCACCAGGTGCGCGCCGTACCAGAGCGTGGCCGCGCCGACGAGCTTGCCGATCAGGCCCACGCCTTCATGCGCGAAGGTGGCCAGGGTGTTGGTCTTGAATGAAGCGCTGACGTAGGCGGCAAGCTGGTTGTCCCAGCGCCGAGCGAGCTGCGGCTCGAGCGCGCCGGCCTTGATGGTCTGGATTCCGGTGACGGTCTCGACCAGCAGCGCCTGGTTCTCGGCGCCGCGGGCGAACTTCTCGTCGAGGCGTTTGCGCAGG
>CAWFCX010000033.1:0-60170 GCA_963814385.1 uncultured beta proteobacterium | reverse complement strand
CAGACAGAGGCTTCTTGGCGGCTTAGAAGCTCTTTGCGGAGTGTGCTGAACAGAAGTGTGCGGGGTGCGTTTTGACTGGAGTCGTAAACATGCTGAATCCGCTGCAAGGCACACCGTTGGTGAGTCTCACCGCTGCACTGGAGCGCGTGGGCGGTGACTCGGTGGCCCGCTTGTGGACCCACGAGCGCTGGGCTTCGTCGCCGGATGCGCTGGCCTGCTATTGGGACGAGTTGTTCAACGCCGTCTGCGCCCGGCTCGAGCAGTTGGCAGCGCACAGCGCCGAACCGCCGATCCAGGCCGGCGTGCTGGAGTGCGCGCAGGCGCTGGCGCAATTGCATGCGAGCGTCAACGACGAGCGTGCACGGCATGTCCAACAAGCCAAGGATCTTGTGGCATTGCGACAGCCGAGCAACCCGCTTTGAGGCCGGCGTTCATGTTCAAGCCCCTGCTGGTCGCCGCCGTGTTGTTCCCGCTGCTGCAAGTCGTGCACGTGGCCGAGCCCGCTGAACAGGCCGCCAACGTCCGCATCAGTACGAACTACCAGGCCGACAAGGCGGCCTGCGCGGGGATCGCTGCCGCAGCCCAGGACCTTTGCTACGAACAAGCCGTGGCGCGCAAAAAGGTGGCGCGCGCCGAACTCGAGTACGGCATCGGCGGCGACGCCAGCGATCGTCACAAGCTGTTGGAGGTCCGAGCCGAGGCCGCTTACGCCGTCGCGCGCGAAATGTGCGGCGGCATGAACCCTGGCCCCAAGGACCGCTGCATCGCGCAGGCCCAGGCGGAGGAAAGCAAAGCCTTGGCCGACGCTGCGCGCGCGCCGCCGGCGGTTGGGCTGCGTCCCGACGCCACGCGCGTGCAGCGTGCCGTGGTGGATCAGCGCAAACCCGCGGCTGCTCTCTTCAAGGCCGTGGCCCTGTAAAGCGAGCTGTGTGCGCTGGCACACCGACGGCGCAGTGTTTCGTGTGCACACTCAGTGCGAGCAGCAGCGCGACGGGGTCACGTCGGTGTTTGCCTGTCCACCTGCTTGCAGCGCAGGGGCGCACGACCTCACCATGTGCCGCAATGGCCAACGCCCAGAACCAACTCATCGAGCGCCTGTCGCGCAAAGACCGCGCAGCGCTGCTCGCCGCAAGCGAGCCGGTTCAACTGGTGCTGGGCGATGTGCTCTGCGAGCCCGGCAGGCCAACGCGGCATGTCTACTTCCCCGTCGACTCGTTCATTTCGTTGGTCGCGCCGATCGACGGCAAGCCGGCACTCGAAGTCGGCATGGTCGGCCGCGAGGGCATGCTCGGCGCGCAACTGGCGCTGGGCGTGGCCACGGTGCCCTTGCATGCGCTGGTGCAGGGGCAGGGCGAAGCTTTGCGGATCGGTGCTACGGCCTTTCGCGCTGAGTTGAATCGCAGCGCGGCGTTGCAGCGCCTGCTCAACCGCTACCTCTACGTGTTGATGGCGCAGCTCGCCGGATCGGCGGCCTGCCTGCGCTTTCACGAGATCGGCCCGCGGCTGGCGCGCTGGCTGCTGATGAGCCAGGACCGCGCGCACGCGGAGCGCTTCCACGTCACCCATGAGTTCCTGGCGTACATGCTCGGTGTGCGCCGTGTCGGCATCACCGCCGCCGCCAGCGCGATGCAGCGCAAGGGCCTGATCGAATACCGCCGCGGCGAAATGCTGGTGCGTGACCGGGCCGGGCTCGAAGCCACGGCCTGCGCCTGCTATGGCAACGACCAGCGGGCGTATGCCGACGTCCTCGGCTGAGAAGGTGCGCTGGCGCACAGACAGCGACGACCCAGCGCGCTACACCTCCATGCCTGACCCAGCATCGACGAGTTCCGACATGATCCGCAATGCGTTGACCGGCGAACCCAAGGCCGAACCGAAATCCCTGGTGCAGCAGAACAGCGGCTTCACGGCCGAAGGCGCACCGCCCCCGGGCGAGCTGCCGGTGGCGCCGGGCGAGGCCGCAGCCCAAGAATCGACAGCGCCGACGCCGGCGCCGGCGCGTTGAGTCGAACGCGGTGACACGCCGTCCGACCCCCGGCCAAACCGAAGCCTTGGCCGTCTTTGCGCAGCAACTCGAGGGCATCAGACACCGCTTCGCGGATGTCGATCGGCAGGACGAGCATTTCGCGTTGCACGGCGTCGACACGCCACAGCCCGGCTCGACCAGCATCTCGATCGTCGAGTGGGGCACGCTGCTCGGCGCGGTCAAGGATCGGCTGCGCCTCGCCGTGGGCGAGGCCCATGTTCCAGGCTTGAACGCCACGCCGGCATTGCTGCAAGCGACTGTGCTCGGCTGCGTCGACGCTCTCGACCAGTTGCAAGTCATGTTGGGCGACGCGCTGGCCCTGCAACCCGAGGCCATCTGGCACGACACCACCACCACCACCACGGAGTCCGCGGGCACAAGACGCCTCGTCGCGCCGGCTCAGGTGTCGGGTGTGCCGGTGTCGGCCAGTCCACTGCTCAACCGCAACCGCGCCGCCGTCGCCAACGACTGATAGCGGGCCTGGAAGGCATCGAGCTGGTCGCCCTCGAGCTCTTCGAGATCGATCAGGGCGTTGTGAGCGCCTTGCGTGGCCCGGATCAATTCGTCGAGCTTGATCTGGATCGCTTCGGTGTCGCGGTTCTGCGTGTTCTGGATCAGGAACACCATCAGGAAGGTGACGATCGTCGTGCCGGTGTTGATCACCAGCTGCCAGGTGTCGCTGAAGCCGAACAGCGGGCCGGTGACGATCCAAACCGCGATCACCGAGACCGCGAGCGCGAAGACGCGCGGCCGGCCGCAGAAGTGGGCTGCGGCTTTCGCGAAGCGCGAGTAGCCGCTGGAGGGGCGACCACCTTCCGCCATGCTGTGTCAGGGAGGTGCAGCTACTTGGCGGCGGCCGACGCCGGCGCCGCGGGCTCCACGACCACCTCACGCGTCACCAGCTCGCGATAGATGCCACCACCGGCAACGCTGCCCGTGGTCGTGCCTTGGCCCTGCATGCGGGCCACGCAGTCGCCTCGGTCGGGTTCAGTCAGTGCCTCGCAACGCTTCAGCGCATTGCGCGCATAGCGCCCGGGGTCGGGATCGATGGTCACGGGCTCGCGGCTGGCGCGGGCCGTGCTCGCGTCGCTGAGGCATTCGTTTCTCGCCCCCTTGTAGCCGCGCGACAGGCAGACCGCCGCGTCGCGTTGGTACTGTGCTTCGGACGCCGCAGCGGCGCTGGGCTTGTTGCCCGCCGCCAGCGCGGGCGATGCGGCGAGGGCAGCCGTCAGCGCCAGCAGCGGCCACAACGAGCATGAAGCGGATGGATGGAGCTTGATCATTTGGGTCACCATGGTGTTGGTGCGTCGATTTCGAGGCACAGGGACTTACCGCGTCACGCTGTCGAGTTGTGTCAGGCAGCCTGTGCGTTGCGCAGAGCCGCGAACGGCATTGCAGCGCCACACCGCGTCGGCACGTTCTGCGCTCGCGCGATGGCGCGCCTGGCTTTCTTCCACGCCCGAAGCGACGACTTGCTGGAACGCCAGCAACAGGGCCAGCACGCCGGCCACGGCGACCAGGCTGGGTGCAAAAGGCGCGAGCCAATCACACGCCGCCGAGCAGCGTGAAGCGAAGAGCATCCAGGCAGGGTGTGTGGTCATGGAGCCGATGCTGCGCGCACCACGGCGCGCACGCCGTCGGACTGGCGGCGCATCCGTTGTAGGCGCTGCCTTACGGCGCACGATTCATGTCATGCGCGGCCCTCAGGGATGGACGGCCGAACACAGCAGCAATTCGTTCGGGCCTTCCCAGCCGTGGTCCGTGGTGAATCGGTCGAGCTGGCGTGTGATGTCGTCCCACGCCGCGGCTTGCTGCGCAGCACTCAGAGGCCGCAGGATTTCCATGACAGGCGAGCCGGAGCTGCGGACAAACGCGATGTAGTCCTCGACGCAGGGCACGCGAAAGGGTACCGCCAAGGGCATGACGTCGATGTCGCCAAAGCCGGCCTCGCCGAGCCACTGCGCTGCCACACCCGGGCGGCCGAAGCTCAATAGCGAGCCGGGTGCGAAGGGCTCGGCGTCGGGCAGGCCAGCGTGTCGCCTGGCTGCGCGCATCGTGAGGGCCACACAAGGGTTGGCCTGGGCGTTGGAGAAAACCAGGACGCTCAGGCGTCCGCCCGGTCGCAGCGCTCGGTGCATCTCGCGCAAGGCCGCGGCGGGAGACGGGCAGAACATCAGCCCCAAGCGGCAAATGGCGGCATCGAAGTTCGCGCCGGCCATGCCGAGCGCTTGCGCATCCGCCACCTGAAAGTGCAAGCGCGCTCCCTTCGCGCCGCGCAGGTTCGCTTGCGCCAGCGCCAGGATGTGCGGCGACAGGTCGGTGACCCACACCTCCCCACGCTCGCCCACACGCTGCACGAGGTCGTGCGTCTGGTCGCCGGCGCCGGCCGCGACATCGAGCACTTTGGCTCCGGGCGAGAGGTGCGCCGCGTCGAGCATGCGCTGCGTGGCGCCGTGCAGCCACTCGCGGATCAGCGCCGTGTTGCGGTGCCAGCCGCGGGCCGCGTCGTCCCAGGCGTCGGCGGCGCTTCGTTCGGTAGCGTGTGCCATCACTCGACCCGGATGCCGGTGGCGTTGATGGCGTCGCGCCAGTAGCGCTGCTCGGTGGTGATGCGCTCGCTCATCGCGGCCGGCGTGCTGAGGCTCGCCAGCATGCCCATCTCTGCGAGCGCGCCACCCAATGCCTTGTTCTCTGCCGCCGCTCTGACCGACTGCGAGGCACTCTCGACGACGCTGGTGGGGGTCTGGCCTGGCATGAAAAATCCAAACCACTCGCGGATCGCCAGATTCGGGTGGCCTTGCTCGACGAACGTCGCCACGTCCGGCATGAACGCGCTGCGCGTTGAGCCCGACGTCGCCAGCACACGCAGCTTGCCCGCGGCGTGGTGCGGGCGCAGCAGGCCTTCTGGCAGCACGAGCGACGCGATGCGTCCACCCATCAGATCGAGGATGGCCGGCGGGCCGCCCGCATAGGCCACATGCTGCGCGTCGACCTTGGTTTCGCGGAACAGCATCGCGCTGACCACATGCGGCAGCGTGCCGGGGCCGGGCGAGCCGTAGTTCGACAGCGTCGGGTGGGCGCGCGACCAGTCGATGAATTCGCCCAAGCTGCGCACGCTGGCTGGGACCGCCGCGCCAACGGCGAGCGCGAGCGTGGCTTCGGCGGCCACCGAGACCGGCTTCAGGTCGGTCGCCGGGTCATAGCCGAGCTTGGCGTAGAGGTAGGGATAGACCGTTGCAACCGCGCCTTGGGCCAGCAGCACCGTGGCGCCGTCGGGCGCGGCCTGTTTGAGCGCGCCGACAGCGATCTGGCCGGCCGCGCCGGGGCGGTTGTCCACCAGCACGCCGCCGGGAAAGCGTGCGCCGAGATGCTCGGCGTAGCGGCGCGCCACGGTGTCTGGGATGCTGCCGGCGGGCCCGGTGCACAGGATGCGCAGCGGCGCGGCAGGTGCCTGTGCCCACGCGCTGCGCTGGGCGACGGTGGCCGCAGCGAGGGCGCCGGCCGTGCGTAGAAAAAGGCGGCGTGAGCGGGTGTCTCGATCCATGACGGGTCTCCAAGCAACAAGGGGTGACGCAGCTTGGCGCGCCGCCGCTTAGAGATCGGGTAGAGATTCGCAGCGCTGCACCCGGCGCTGCAGCGCCTCGCGCCGAGCGGCGATCAGCGGCAGCGTCTCGATCGGCAGCACGGGCGCGCAGGCCAGCCGCTGCACGCGTTGCTTGAGCGCAGGCCGCTGCGATGCTGGGGCGGCGTCGATCTGCATCAACAGCCGCTCGAGCGCGCCCACGTCGGTCCAGCAGCGCTGCGGGTTCAGCGCCAACGCACCCTGGCGCAAGACGATGCGGTCGTCGCCGCCGAGTGCCTTGCGCAGCCGGTGCAGCGCGTTGTCGAGCGCGTTGCGCGCCGCGTCGCCCTCGGCGTCGGGCCACAGCGCGTCGGCGATCTGGTCTTGCGGCAGCGGCGTGTTGCCATGGGCGGCGAGCACGCCAAGCAGCTCCAACAAGCGCCGGCTTTCCTTGCGCGACGAGGCCATCGGCGCGCCACCGATCTCGACCGCGAGCGCACCGAGCGCCCGCACGCGCACCGCCCACGGCCACGCTTCGTCGGCTTGCGGCGGCGCCTTGAGCTGGTTGCGTACAACGATGTCGTGCGCGATGTCGGCCTCGATGCCATGCGTCAGCGCCAGCGCGCACAGCCGCGCCATCATGTCGCCGCACAGGAACAGCATCGGCCCATGCCGGTAGCCGCACTCGCGGGCCACGCGCAGGGCTGTGCGCAGTTGCCGCAGCGCGTCGGCCTCGTCGTTGCGCTGTAGCGCGGCATACGCGGCCACGCAGCCGCCGACCCAATGGTGCCAGCGGCACAGCGCGAACATCGGGTGCGAGAACACCTGGCCGAGCAGCACCTCGGCCTCGGCGTGCTCGCCGCCGTGCGCTGCGGCCAGCGCGTTGGCGATCAGTGCGATGTGCTCGCGCATCTGAAAGCCGCTGGCGCGCGCGCTCGCCACCGCAGCGCGCATCAGGCGCAGGGCGGTCGCCGTGTCACCGTCGAGCAGCGCCAGCATGCCGCGCTGGTGCTCGTACGTGGTGCGGTCGAAGGCGTTGTCCGGGTGGAGGGCGCGTGCGGCCTGCTCCATGTGCCTCCGCGCTGCGGTCGCGTCCACCGACGCAAGCGCCACGAACATCGCCTGCAGCTCGACGCCCGCGCGCTGCGCCGCGAGCGTCGGTTCGGCGTCGATCAGCGCCAGCGCTTGCTGCGCGTCCGTGCGCGCGGAAAGCGTGTGCCCGAGCAGTGTCTTGACCAGCGTGCCGACGCCCCACCAGCGCAGCATCGTCGCAGGGGCTGCCAGACCTTGCGCGCAAAGCGCGTCGATGCGCAGGACGATGCGCTCCAGGCGATCGACATGGCCGCGCCACAGCAGGTGCAGCACCAGCGAGCCCATCAACAAGCGCTGGCCGGCCGCGGACTCGTGATGCAGCAGGCGTTCGGCGCGCTCGGCCAGCGGCTCTGCGAGTGCATGCCAGGGGCAGCGATAGACCAGCGCCGCCAGCAGACCGGGCACGAGGCGCAGCTCGGTGTCGTCGTCGTGTGCCGTCAGCGCGCGCTCGGCGTGTCTCGTCAGCATGTCGATCCACGGATCGAGCTCGGCCACGCGGCCGGAGGAGACCAGCGCGGTCGATGCGCCTGCCGCCGCGGCCAGCAGGCCATCGATGTCTGCGGCCGCCGCACAAGCGCTTGCGGCCATGCTCATGTCCGCCAGCGCCGCCGCGGGCGCCGCATCCAGCGCGCAAAGGCCGCGCCAGTACGCCAGCCTTTCGCCCCCAGCGGCCGGCATCGCGTCGATGTGCTGGCGCAGCGCCTGCAGCCGGCCGTCGGCCACGTAGCGCGGCGCGCAGCGCACGAGGTGCTGTGCCGCTTCGTCCCACGCCTGGGCTTCGATCAGGCGCTGCAGGCCGGCATCCGTCGCACCGGCTTCGATGAGCAGCCTGCCGGCGCGTTGCCACAGCGCACGTTGTGTTTCGGCCGATGTGTCGCGCAGGGCGCGGCGGCGCAGGAACTCGCTGAACAGGGCATGGAAGACGAAGACAGCCGGTGGGCCTTCGCGCCGGTCGGTGAACAGGCTCGATGCGGCCAATTGCTCGAGCAGTTGCGGCGCCTGCGCGTGGCCGCTCATCGCCACCGCGAGTGCGGCCGTGGTGCTCGGCAAGAAGGCGAGCTTGCCGAGCGCCTCTCGATGCTCGGCCGGCATGCGCGACAGCACCTCGCCGGCAAAGTAGTCGAACAAACGCTCGCGGGCGCCGGGCGCCGGCACGCTGGCGTCGCGCGCCGCGCCGAGCAGCATCAGCGTCAATCCCGCAGCCCAGCCTTGTGCCGGCACCAGTGAAGCCGCGAGCGACTCGGCGCGGCCGTGCAAGCGCACCAGCGCACGGGTTTCGGCGTCGTCGAAGCGCAGGGCGTCGGCGCCGATCAGCACCAACTGCTGGCGCGCCAGCGCGCTCGTGTAGGCCGAAGGAGGTGTCTCGCGGCTGACGAACACCCACTGCACACCGGCCGGCAGGTTGGCGAGCGCACTCGCCAACGCCGCTTGCAGCGGTGAATGCGCCGGCAGCTCCTGATGGTTGTCGAGCACCAGGCTCCAGCGCGGCGGCAGCAGCGGCAGCATGTGCACAAGCCGCCGCCGCAACCAGCCGGCGAGGTCGGCCAGGTCATCCGTGCGCAGCGCCGGCAGGTTCGGCGGCGCTGCCACGAGCCCGCCCCAGAGTGCATCGAGTGACTGCATGAAGGTGGCCGGGTCAGCGTCGGCGGCATCGAGCTGCATCCACAGCGTCGGGGCCTCGCGCTGGCGCAGCCAGGTGGCGGCCAGGGTGGTCTTGCCAGCGCCTGGCGGCGCCGCCAGCCAGAGGGCGGGTGCGTCGAGCCAGCCGTCCAGGAGATCGAACAAGCGTTGACGGTCGAAGACGCGGCCCAGCCGCGGGCTGGCGAGCTTGCCGAGGGCGGCAGCATGCTGCGCAGGCCGCGGATTCATCGCCCCAGCTTACTCTGCGACAATAGCGCCATGAGCAAAGCGACCCCCTCGACCAAAGTTTCGGAGAATGGCCTGCGCTACGCGGCCAAGGTGTCCGGTTCGCCCTTCACCGGCACCGGCCACACACGCTCTTGTTTCCTCTGCGGCCGGCATCGCCAAGCCGCGCAGTTGAAGTCCAAGCGTGTGCTCGGCCGGGCTGAAATGGTCTGCGCACCGAGCTGCAACAGCGTCGAATGATCGACTGACCGGCAGGTGCGCGATGTGGAGCATCGAGCACCTGCGGGACCTGACGCTGCGTCGGCGCACCCACACGCCGGAGCAGCGGCACCTGAGCGCGGCCAGCGGATTGGTGTGCGCGCACGGTCGCGTCTACGTCATCGCCGACGACGAGCAGCACCTGGCTCTGTTCGACGACGCGCGCACGCCTGGCCGCACGCTGCGCCTGTTTGAAGGCGATCTCCCGGCCGGTGCGAAGGCGCGCAAGAAGCGCAAGCCCGACACCGAAACGCTCACGCTCTTGCCTCAAGGGGTGCTGCTGACGCTCGGTTCGGGCTCGCGCCCGCAGCGTTGCCGTGGTGCGTGGGTCGCACTCGACACCGAGGGCCGGCCGCGTCGGCCGGCGCGCCGAATCGATCTCACGCCGCTGTACGACCCGCTGCGCGCGCGCTTTGCCGACTTGAACATCGAAGGCGCTTTCGCCTGCGGCCGCGAGTTCGTTCTGCTGCAACGTGGCCACGCCGGCGGCTCGCCGAATGCCTCCGTGCACTACGCGTTGGAGCGCGTGCTGGCGTGGTTGTTCGGTGGCGCTGACGCCCCGGCGGCGTTGCGCGTGCACAGCCACCAGCTCGGCGACGTGACCGGCGTGCCCTTGTGCTTCACCGATGGCGCGGCGCTGCCGGATGGACGCTGGGTCTTCACGGCCGTGGCCGAGGCGACGGACGACAGCGTGGCCGACGGCGCCTGCGTCGGCAGCGTGGTCGGCGTGATGTCGGCCCGCGGCGAGCTGTTGGCGCGCCATGCCATGCCGGGTGCCCAGAAGATCGAAGGCATTGCTGCGCGCCAGCAGGGTGGCGCGATCGACGTCTGCCTGGTCACCGACGCCGATGACCCACGCATCGCATCGCAGTTGCTGCGGGGGCGTTTGCGTTTGTAGTGTCGGCGGCGCTCAATAATGCGGGCCTCCGCATCGAGGCAACATCGTGGCCATCAGCGTTTTCGACCTCTTCAAGATCGGCATCGGCCCGAGCAGCTCGCACACCGTGGGCCCGATGCGTGCGGCGCGCCTGTTTGCGCTGCGCCTGGCGCACGACGGTTTGATCGAACGCACGGCGCGCGTGCGCTCTCAGCTCTACGGCTCGCTCGGCGCCACCGGCAAGGGCCACGGCAGCGACAAGGCGGTGCTGCTCGGCCTGGCCGGTCACGAGCCCGACACGGTGGACGTGGGGGCCATTCCGGCGCTGCTCGAATCGATTCGCGGCGGCGGCACGCTCGTCCTGGATGGCGGCCACGCGATCGGCTTCGACGAGAAGGCCGACCTCGTCTTTCACCGCCGCGAGACGCTGCCGTTTCACGCCAACGGCATGCGCTTCGAAGCCTTCGATGCCGAAGGCCGCGAACTCGCCAACCGCGCCTACTACTCGGTGGGTGGCGGCTTCGTCGTCAGCGACGAGGTGGCGGCCGACGGCAGCAAGCAAAAGGTGATTGCGCCCGACACGACGGTGTTGCCGCACCCGTTTCACAGCGGTGAAGAGTTGCTGCTGCGGGCCCAGGAGATCGGTGGCTCGATCGCCGACGTGGTGCGCCTCAATGAACGCCACTGGCGCAGCGACGCCGACACCGAGGCCGGGCTGATGAAGATCTGGCGTGTGATGCAGGAGTGCGTCAAGCGTGGCTGCGCCACCGAGGGTGTGCTGCCCGGCGGCTTCAAGGTCAAGCGCCGCGCGGCGCCGCTCTACCGCGATCTGACGGCCCACCCCGAAGCGGCCTTGAGAGATCCGTTACAGGTGATGGACTGGGTGAATCTCTACGCACTGGCCGTCAACGAAGAAAACGCCGCCGGCGGCCGCGTCGTCACGGCGCCGACCAACGGCGCGGCCGGCATCGTGCCAGCGGTGCTGCACTACTACACGCGCTTCGTGAACTTGGCCCCCGCGACGCTGCGCGCCGGCCCCCCCGAGGGGGACGCGGTCGGCTTGGGGCGGCCCGGCGCCGATCTTGGCGCCTCCGACAAGGGCGTCATCGACTTCCTGCTCACCGCCGCCGCCATCGGCTTCCTCTACAAGGAGAACGCCAGCATCAGCGGCGCCGAAGTTGGCTGCCAGGGCGAGGTGGGTGTGGCTTGCAGCATGGCCGCAGGGGCCCTGTGCGGCGTCATGGGCGGCACGCCGGAGCAGGTGGAAAACGCCGCGGAGATCGGCATGGAGCACCACCTCGGCCTGACTTGCGATCCGGTCGGCGGCCTGGTGCAGATTCCGTGCATCGAGCGCAACGCGATCGCGTCGGTCAAGGCCATCAACGCGTCGCGCATGGCGCTGCGCGGTGACGGCACGCACCATGTCAGCCTGGACAAGGTGATCAAGACGATGCGCGAGACCGGTGCCGACATGATGACCAAGTACAAGGAAACGGCGCGCGGTGGACTGGCGGTGAACATCGTCGAGTGTTGAAATGGTCCACCCCCGGAGCGGCTGCGCCGCTCCCCCTCAAGGGGGCACCGCCAGTGGCCCGGCAGAGCCGGTTCCACGGCGTTCGCTTGGTGCCCGCATCGCGTTTTCGTGAGTCGCAGGTAGAGCGCAGCGCGATGAGGCGCTGAGTTGCCGTTGCGTCGAGGCGCAACCTCGCGGTTGCGGCGCGCGGGTCTGTCGGCCTACACTGCGGGCAAATGAACCGAACAGTACATTCCGCAGCGTTGCGCAAGACGAAGGTGGCCAAGGTTGCGCCGCGCACCAACGACCCCGAGCGCACGCGCGCCGACATCCTGGAAGTGGCGACGCGCGAGTTCGCCGAGAAGGGTCTGGCCGGGGCGCGCATCGATGCCATTGCCGAGGCCATGCGCACCAGCAAGCGCATGATCTATTACTACTTCGGCAGCAAGGAAGGCCTGTACCTGGCCGTGTTGGAAGAGTCGTACCGGCGCATGCGCGCGATGGAGGCCGAGGCCCACCTGGACGATCTGCCGGCCGAAGACGCGCTGCGCAAACTCGTGGGACACACGCTCGACTATCAGTGGGCCCACCCCGAATTTGCGCGCCTCGTACAGAGTGAAAACATCGAGCGCGCGCTGTATTTGGCGCAGAGCAAATCGATCCGCAAACTCAACGTGCCCGCCATCGAAGGCCTGCGCCGTGTGGTCGAGCGCGGGCAGAAGGCCGGCCTGTTCAGATCTGGCATCGATGCCGTCGATCTGCACATGTCGATCAGTGCGCTGGCGGTTTTCAACATTGCCAACCGCCACACGTTTGGCTGGATCTTCCAACGCGATATGGAGTCGGCCGCGGCGTTGGTGGCGCGGCGCGACAACATCATCGAGATGATTGTGCGTTTCGTTCGCAAGTAAGAGCCTGGACAGGGGGGCGCCGTCCGCGGTCGTGTATCGCTAGCCGGGTTTTCCCTAGAGAAAAAACTAACCAGTTCGTACATTATTCCAGTTCCGGGCTCCAAGGAGACAACGCATGCACGTTGGATCGACAAGGCCACAAAGGCCTACTGCAAACTGCTGGAGCTGCTGCTCGTGGCCTTGCTCGCGGTGATGGTGGTCATGGTGTTTGGCAACGTCGTGCTGCGCTACGGCTTCAACTCCGGCATCACGGTGTCGGAAGAGCTGTCGCGCTGGGCCTTCGTCTGGATGACCTTCCTCGGCGCCATCGTCGCCATCAAGGAGAACGGCCACCTCGGCACCGACATGCTGGTCGGCCGCCTCGGCCCCACCGGCAAGAAGGTCTGCCTGGCCATCGCCGAGACCGGCATGCTCTATTGCACCTGGCTGATCTTCTCCGGCAGCCTGGCGCAGACGCGCATCAGCTGGGACGTTGAAGCGCCGGTGACCGGCTGGTCGATGTCCTTGCTGCCGATTGCCGGACTGGTGTTCGCGGTGTCGGCGGCGCTGTTCCATCTGCTCAAACTCGGCCGCTCTTGCCAGCGGGCCAGCCTGCGCGAGGATGAACTGGTCACCGTGCAGGAGTCCGAAGACCTGGCCCATATCAAGCAAGACGCGGAGACCACGAAATGACTGTCGCCGTCTTCCTCTTCTCCGCTGCTCGCCGCGATGGCGCTGGGCGTGCCCATCGCCTACTCGCTGCTGCTGTGCGGCGTCGCGCTGATGGTCTACATGGGCAACTTCGACGCCCAGATCCTGGCGCAGAACCTGATCGAAGGCGCCAACAGCTTCCCGCTGCTGGCGGTGCCGTTCTTCATGCTCGCCGGCGAGATCATGAACGTCGGCGGCCTGTCGCGGCGCATCATCCATCTCGCGCTGACGCTGGTGGGCCATGTGCGCGGCGGTCTGGGCTATGTGGTCATCGTCGCCGCCTGCATGTTGGCGGCGCTGTCGGGCTCGGCCGTGGCCGACGCCGCGGCGCTGGCGGCGATGCTGCTGCCGATGATGGTCAAGGCCGGCCACGACAAGCGCGCGCTCCGGCGGGCTGATCGCCTCAGCCGCGCATCATCGCGCCGATCATTCCGCCGTCGATCGCCTTCGTCATTTTCGGCGTTGCGGCCAACGTCTCGATCACCAAGTTGTTCCTGGCCGCGCATCGTGCCCGGCCTGCTGATGGGTGTCGCCATCGCCATTGCCTGGCATTCCTGTCGGCCAAGCAGCGAGAACGCCACGCCGCCGGCCAAGGCCACCGGCGCCGAGAAGATGAAGGCGCTGCGCGACTCGACCTGGGCGCTGGTATTGCCGTTCATCGTGCTCGTCGGTCTGAAGTGCGGGCGTGTTCACGCCGACCGAGGCGGCTGTGGTGGCGGCGGTGTACGCGCTGTTCTGGCCCACCGTGGTCTACCGCGAGATGAAGCTGCACCAGCTCTACGAGGTCTTTCGTCTCGGCGGCCAAGACCACGGCGGTCGATCATGTTCCTGGTGGCTGCGGCCATGGTCAGCGCCTGGCTGATCACCGTGGCCAGCCTGCCGCAGCAGTTGATCGCGCTGCTGACAGCCGCTCCTCGACCAGCCGATGCTTGCTGATGTTCATGATCATGCTCATCGCCATTGCCGTCGGCACGGCGATGGACATGACGCCGACGATCCTGATCCTCACGCCGGTGCTGATGCCGCTCGTCAAGGCGGCCGGCATCGACCCGGTGTACTTCGGCGTGCTGTTCATCATGAACAACGCCATCGGCCTGGTGACGCCGCCGGTGGGCACGGTGCTCAACGTCGTCGCCGGCGTCGGCAAGATGAGGATGGACGAGGTCACGCGCGGCGTCATTCCTTTCATGATCGCCCAGTTCGCCGTGCTGTTTCTGCTCGTGCTGTTCCCGCAGATCGTGCTCTGGCCGCTCAAACTGTTCTATTGATTTCCCACCCCCAACCTGATCCTAGGAGACAAACCCAATGAAGCGTTCCTTCCTCAAGTCCCTCGTCGCCATCGCCGCCTTCGCCGCGGTCGGCACCAGCTTCGCTCAGGAGCGAACCATCAAGTTCGGCCTGAACGGCCCCGAAACCCATCCGGCCGCCGCCGGCATGAAGAAGTTCGCCGAGCTGGTGCAAGCCAAGTCGGGCGGCAAGATGAAGGTCAACCTGTTCTTCGGCGCCACGCTCGGCAGCGACCAGGCGATCACGACCTCGATCCAGGGCGGCACGGTCGAGATGTCGGTGATGAACTCCGGCATCCTGGCCAGCCTGGCCAAAGAGCTGGCCATTTTTGACTTCCCCTTCCTCTTCGCCAACGAGAAGGAATCGGACGCCATCGTCGACGGCCCCGTCGGCAAGAAGATGCACAAGCTGCTCGAAGAAAAGGGCGTCGTCGGCGTGGCCTATTGGGAGCTCGGCTACCGCCACATCACCAACAGCAAGCGTCCGCTGAACAAGGTCGAGGACATCGACGGCCTGAAGCTACGCGTGATCCCGAACCCGATCAACGTCGATTGGGTCAAGGCCCTCGGCGCCAACCCGACGCCGATGCCTTTCCCCGAGGTCTATGGCGGCCTGGAGAGCAAGGCCATCGACGGCCAGGAGAACCCGGTGGCGGTGATTGCAGCCAACAAGTTCTGGGAAGTGCAGAAGCACATGGCCCTCACCAACCACCAATACAACCCGCAGTCGGTGATCTTCAGCAAGAAGGTCTGGGACACGTATTCGGCGGCCGAGAAGAAGATCATCGAAGACTCGGCGGTGGAAGCCACCAAGTTCCAGCGCGACCAGTCGCGTGCCGCGGTGGCCGCCAACCTCGAGTTGCTGAAGAAAAACGGCATGACCGTCACCCAGTTCTCGCCCGAAGAAGTCAACAAGCTGCGCGAGAAGATGAAGCCGGTGATTGCGAAGTACTCGGCCAACGTGGGCGAGGCCACGGTCAGCGAAGTGCAGGCCGAACTGGCCAAGCTGAGGAAGTGAGCCCCCAAGCTCGCTCCCGCTCGCTACCCCCCGAAGGGGGCCGTCCGCCGACGGACCGGCAACGCCGGATCCGTGGCGGGAAGCTGGGTTATGTCGCTGCGGCCTTCGCCGTCGACGGATCGACATGACTGGCAAGCTTCTTTGCGGCCTGATCGGCGCCGGCATCCAGCGCTCGCTCACGCCGGCGATGCAGGAAGAGGAGGCGCGGGCCCAGGGCCTGCGCCTTCACTACCAGCTGATCGACCTCGACAAGGCCGGGCAGGACGTGCAAGCGTTGCCCGGCTTGCTGTCGGCGGCCAAGACGATGGGTTTCGCCGGCCTGAACATCACCTACCCGTGCAAGCAGGCGGTGATCCCGCTGCTCGACGATCTCTCGGACGAAGCGCGCGCGATGGGCGCGGTCAACACCGTTGTGTTCGAGGGCGGCAAGGCCACCGGCCACAACACCGACGGCTCCGGCTGGCGTTGGGGCTTCGAGCGCACGCTGCCCGATGCGAACCTGTCGCGTGTGGTGCTGCTCGGCGCCGGCGGCGCGGGCTCGGCGATCGCGCATTCGATCTGCCGCATGAAGGCGGATGCGCTGGTCATCGTCGACAGCGACGGCCCTCGCGCCAGAGCGCTTGCAACCGAATTGAACAAGCAGTACGGCGGTGCGCGCGCAAACGGCAGCACCGACGCGGCCATGGCGCTGCAGGGCGCGACCGGTCTGGTGCATGCGACGCCCACGGGCATGGACAAGCTGCCCGGCCTGCCGCTGAAAGCCGAACTGCTGCGGCCCGAACTGTTCGTTTCGGAGATCGTCTACTTTCCGCTTGAGACGGCGTTGCTGAAGGCTGCACGCGCTCTCGGATGCCGCACCGTCGATGGTGGCACCATGGCGGTCGGCCAGGCTCTCGGCGCGTTCGAGCTGTTCACCGGGCGCAAGGCCGATGCGGCACGCATGGATGCCCACTTCCGCCGTCTCGTGTCACAACGCAGTTCATAGGACTACCCCATGGCGTCTCTGGATCGCGAAGCCGTCATCGAAGCCAGCAACCCGCTCGGCATCGAAGGCATCGAGTTCATCGAATACACGACGCCGCGCCCGCAGGCGCTGGGTCAGGTGCTGGAGTCGATCGGCTTTCGGCCGGTGGCCCGCCATCGCTCGCGCGAGGTCATGCTGTACCGCCAGGGCGGCATGAACATCGTCGTCAACGCGCACGGCGTATCCACTGCGGCCGATGGCGAGACGCCGCAGATTGCAGCCATTGCGCTGCGCGTGCGCGACGCCGGTGCGGCACAGCAGCGCGTCGTCGAACTCGGCGGCTGGCCGGTGCCGGTGAAGGTGCAGCCGATGGAGCTGCACATCCCGGGCGTGCATGGCGCAGGTTCGAGCCGCATCTACTTCATCGACCGCTGGCGCGAGTTCTCGATCTACGCCGTCGACTTCATTCCTGTGCCGACGGTCGATCCGGTCGTGCCCGCGGTCGCCGGCCTGCACTGGTTCGGCGTCGTTCAATACGTCGGTGCCGACCGCAGCGCCGACTGGTGCGCGTTCTACTCGTCTCTGTTCGGCTTCGCCGAAGTGCCGGCCGACCAGCGCTTTGGCATCCTGCCGCGCGGCAGCGTGCTGGCCAGCCCGTGTGGCACGTTCTATCTTCAACTCATCGAGCCCGATTCACTGGTCGTCGATGACACTGGCGAGCGCCTTCAGCGCGTCGCCTTCGGCGCGCCCGACGTGCCGGCGGCAGTCAAGGCGCTGCGCACACGCGGCATCGACTTCGTCGAAACCGACACGCTGCACACCGAGGTGCGCGGCGCACTGACGCGGCCGCAGCTCGGCGGTGTGATGTTCGAGCTCGTCCATCACGGTTGAAGGCAGTGAAAGCATCAGTTTCGTTCACCGCAGAGACGCAGAGAGCGCAGAGGTTCGCAGAGGAAATTCGACGGATGAGTTCCTCTGCGAACCTCTGCGTCCTCCGTTCCTCTGCGGTGAATGAAACTGTCTTCAAGCGCGCTGCGAGGTGATGGCATGAGAAGCACTGAATACATCGCCGACTTCGGCATGGACACGATCTCGCTGGCCGGGCCGCTGGCGGCCAAGCTGCGCGCCATCAAGGAAGCCGGCTTTTCGCAAGTGATGTACGCCGCGCGCGACCTGGTCGGGCACCCGGACGGCTGGCATGCCGCCGTCGAAGAAGTCAAAGACAGCGGCCTGCGCGTCACCGGCTTCCAGGTGCTGCGCGATTTCGAAGGCCTCTCTGGACACCTGCACGACTACAAGGTCGATATCGCACGCTCGATGATCGAGATGTGCGCCGCGCTCGGCAGCCCGATCCTGCTGGCCTGCTCGTCAACGAGCCGCCACGCGACGAACGATGAAGCGCAAATCGCGCGCGACCTGCGCAAGCTGGCCATGATGGCGCTGCCGCATGGCATCAAGGTGGCGTTCGAGGGCTTGTCGTGGGGCCGGAACATCAACGATTGTGTCGGCGCATGGCGCGTCGTCGAACGCGCCGACGCACCGAACCTCGGCATCGGCATCGACTCGTTCCACAGCTTCGCCACGCGCACGCCCACCGAAGCGCTGCAAGACATCGACCCCGAGAAAATCTACCTGGTGCAGTTGGCCGACTTCATGTGGCAGGAGATCCGCACGGTGGAAGAGCGCATCGAAACCGCGCGTCACTTTCGCGTCTTCCCCGGCGAAGGCGTGCACAGCGACGAGTTGCGCCAACTCGTCGTCGCACTCGACGGCCTGGGCTATCGCGGTGACTACAGCTTCGAAGTCTTCAATGACGACTACACGCAGATGCCGCTGCCCGTGGTGGCCGAGCGCGCGCGCCGCTCGGCCGCGTGGCTCGCCGAAGACGTGCTGCACCGCGCGGTGCCCCTGCCGGGTGGCTCGCGTCTGCGTGGGCCGGCGGCTGCGTAGGCAGCAATCGTCGCCTTAGCGCTGCCAGCCGCCGTGCCTCTCGCGCCAACCTCGGCCCTGCGAGTGCGGCTCCCAGCGGTGTGGTTGCCAGCGGTAGCCAGGACGCGGAGCTTCCCAGCGGCCACCGATCCAGACATGGCGGCTCGCGCGCCAGCTCCAGAAACCGTTGATCCAGAACCAGCCCGGGTGGGGCGCCAAGCCGACGACTTCGTATTGCACCGGCGGCGGTGCCGAGGCGACGTAGTCGTCCTGTCCGCCCGAGTACACCGGCTCGGAGCGATGGCCACCGTAGCCGCCATTGCCACCATAACCACGGTGCGCGGGCACGACGACGCAGCCGCCGAGCACGGCCGCCAGCGTTACGAGCAAGGCCGCCGAACGGCCACGATGGATCGGAAGGTGGCTCATGAGGAACCTCTTGCAGTGAAGGTCCCCTCACAACGGCCAATCGTGCCGCGCGCTGACGTGAAGCAAGGTAAAGCTGCTCGTGGCGGCAGCAAGTGCTTGTCAGCCCAGGCCGATGGGCGCCGGTGCGGTGTTGACGATTTTGCGGAACAGCGGGCCGTACTCGCCGCTCGGGTCATGGCCGGCGAGTGGATCACGATTGGCCTCGAAGGCCGCGTCGAGTTCGTGCCAGTCTTCGGGCAACAGCGACTCGCGCGCCGCCGGCAACACCGTCGATTCTTCGAGCGACATGTGGCGCAGGTACAGCTCCACATAGCGCCGCGCCGCCGCCTCGAAGGCCTCGCGCCGCGGCTCGCCGAGCAGTTCGTAGGCGAGCAAGCGGTGCTGCAACTCGCGCACCGAGGCTTCGCCGCGTGCATGGTCGTGGTCAAGCGTGTCGAACACGGCGGCGAGATCGGGCCGGCGTGCGCGCAGCTTTGGAAACAGCAGCTCGCTTTCCTTCGGGTGGTGCAGGCGCTCGGGGAATTCGTCGATGTAGAACAGCATCGCGCGCAGCACGTCGAAAGGCGGCGGTTGGCGCGTGTCGCGCGTGCGGTCGATCAACATCACCAGCGAGCGCAGCATCGCCGCCAGCGCCAGGTGTTCGGCTTGGATGACGCGGATGGCAGAGGGGTCCATGCCAGCCAGAATGCACGCTGGCAACACGACAGACCTTGCACTGGATCAAAGATTGCGCTTGCCGATCACATGGAGCAAAGAGACGATGACACCCGTACCTGAACTCGACCCCGTTCGCCGCAGCCTGATCGCCGCCGCCCTGACCGCCGCGTTGCCCGCGGCCGCCGCCGATGGCGCCATCACGCTCGTCGTGCCGTTCGCGCCCGGCGGCATCGCCGATCTGACGGCGCGCGCGGTGGCCAAGGAGATGAGCGCGTCGCTCAAGCAGACGATCGTCGTCGACAACAAACCGAGCGCTGGCGCCATCGTCGGCACGCAGCACGTGGCGCGCGCCGCGCCCGACGGCCTGACGCTGCTGCTGGTGAGCAATGCCAACGCGGTCAGCGCCGGGCTGTTCCGCAAGCTGCCGTTCGATGTCGAGAAAGATCTCGCGCCGATCAGCACGCTCGGCTATTTCGACCTGGCGCTGTTCGTCGCTGCCGACTCGCCGTTGAAGACGGTCGCGCACTTGCTGACGCGCGCGCGGGCGCAGCCGGGCAAGCTGACGCTCGGCACCATCGCCGCCGGCAGCACGCAGAACCTGGCGGCCGAATACTTCAAATCACTCTCGGGCATCGATGCCGTGATCGTGCCGTACAAGGGCACGCCAGCCGTGATCACCGCGCTGCGCGCCGGAGAGATCGACGTCGGCTTCGAGATCCTCGGGCCGATGCTCGGCCAGGTGCAGGGCAAGGTGCTGCGCGCGTTGGCGGTCACGTCGGATCGTCGGTTCGCCGCGCTGCCCGACGTGCCGACGGTCAAGGAGTCGGGACTGCCGAGCTACAACGTGGCGTCTTGGAATGCGCTGGCGGCACCGGCGAAAACGCCGCGCGCGGTGATCGATCGCCTGCAACGCGCAGCCGCGCAGGCACTCGCTGTGCCGGCCGTGCAGTCGCAGTTGCAGGCGCTCGGCGTGCGTGCACAGGGCAGCACGCCCGATCAGATGAAGCAGTTGCTGGGCAGCGAGATCAAGCGCTGGTCCGACGTCATTGTGCAGGCCAAGATCGAGAGACAATGAGGCTCCCTCGCTCGCTTCGTTCACTGGCCCCTTGGACCCGAAGGGGCCACGGCGTGGCCCTTGGGGCGCTCAGTGGCTTCGCAGCGGCCGGGCGCCACTGACGTGAACCTGCGCCAGTTGGAAAGCTTCGTGCGCGTCGCCGAACTCGGCAGCTTCAGCAAGGCGGCGCGTGTGCTCGACATTGCGCAACCCGCGTTGTCGCGCCAGGTGCGGCTGCTCGAAACTGACTTGCGTGAAACCCTGCTGCTGCGCAACGGCCGCGGCGTCGCGCTCACTCCGGGCGGCCGGCGGTTGTTCGAGCATGGCGTGCTGATCCTGCAGCAGGTGGCCCAGGCACGCGCCGACCTCGGTGCGCAGCGCGACGCGCCGGTGGGGCAGGTGACGATCGGCCTGCCGCCATCGATCGGCCGGCGCCTGACGAAGCCGCTGATCGAAGGCTTTCGCGGGCAACTACCGCATGCACGGATCACCGTCGTCGAAGGCTTGAGCGCGACCATCGCCGAGTGGATTGCCAGTGGCCGCGCCGACCTCGGCCTGCTCTACAACCCGGAACCGTCGACGGCGCTCGAGATCACGCCGTTGCTGCGCGAAGCGCTGTGTCTGGTGCAACCCGCCAAGCCGGTGTCACGCGGCAAGAAGGCGCTGCCGGCGACCGTCGCGCTGCGTGAACTCGGTGCTTGGCCCTTGATCGTCCCAGAGCGCCACCAGTCGCTGCGCCGCCTGCTCGAATCGCAGGCCATGCTGGCTGGGGTCGCGCTGGACATCAGCTGCGAGGTCTCCAGCATCCCGGCGATCATCGATCTGGTCTGCGCGCGCATGGGCAACGCGGTGCTCAACGCGAGTGCGGTGGCGGCGTCCGGGCGCGCCGCGGAACTGGTGGCGCGGCGCATCGTGCGGCCCGAGTTGCCGAGTGTGCTGTGTCTGGCGCAGTCGGCCACCAAGCCGCCCACGCCCCTGACACGCCAGGCGCGCAAGATGCTCGCCGAGCTGGTGGCGGAATTGCCCGTCACCGATGTCAAAAGCACCCATGCCAAAAACAGATAGCTGCTAGTGAGCAACCCCGCTGGATCGGCATGCCCCTGCGAAGCACAATCTAGCCCCATGGGCAACGCCACGATCACCGGCATTTCTTCGATGGCCACGCGTGCGCTGATGGCCGATCTGACGGCGGCGGGCGGGCAAGCGGTGGCGATCGAATCGGTTGGCGGCGTCGATGCCGCCAAGCGCGTGGCGGCCGGCGAAGCCTTCGACGTCGTCGTGCTGGCCAGCGACGCCATCGACAAACTCATCGCTGCTGGTCATGTGCTGGCCGGCAGCAAGGTCGATCTTGTGCGGTCCGGCGTGGCCGTGGCGGTGAAGGCCGGAGCCGCCCGCCCCGACATCGCTTCGGAAGGAGCCGTCAAACACGCAGTGCTCGCCGCGCCGACGCTCGGCTACTCGACAGGCCCGAGCGGCGTGCAACTGGCGAAGCTGTTCGAGCGCTGGGGCATTGCGCAGGAGATCGCGCCGCGCATCGTCCAGGCACCACCCGGCGTGCCCGTCGGCTCGCTGGTCGCGCGCGGCGAGGTGGCCCTGGGGTTTCAGCAGTTGAGCGAGCTGATGAACCTGGAAGGCATCGACGTCATCGGCCCGCTGCCGCCCGCGATTCAGATCACGACCACTTTCTCGGCCGGCGTTTGCACTGCGTCGACCCAACCCGAAGCAGCGCTCGCGCTGCTCGCGGCTTTCGCCTCGCCCGATACGGCCCCGATCAAACAACGCAACGGCATGGAGCCCGCATGATCATCGACATCCACGGCCACTACACCACCGCGCCGAAAGCGCTGGAGAACTGGCGCAACGCGCAGATTGCCGGGATCAAAGACCCGGCGGCCAAACCGCGCGTCGCCGACTTGAAGATCACGGACGACGAGCTGCGCGAGACGATCGAAGCCAATCAGTTGAAGCTGATGAAGGAGCGCGGTAGCGACCTGACGATCTTTTCCCCGCGCGCCAGCTTCATGGCGCACCACATCGGTGACTTCGAGGTGTCAGCAGCACGTGGTCGGCGATCTGCAACGAGCTCTGCTTTCGCGTCGCGCAATTGTTCCCCGCGCATTTCATCCCTGCGGCGATGCTGCCGCAAAGCCCTGGCGTCGATCCGAAGACCTGCATTCCGGAACTCGTGAAGTGCGTCGAGCAGTACGGCAACGTCGCCATCAACCTGAACCCGGATCCGTCGGGCGGCCACTGGACATCGCCGCCGCTGACCGACAAGCAGTGGTACCCGATCTACGAAAAGATGGTCGAGTACGACATCCCGGCGATGGTGCATGTCAGCACGAGCTGCAACGCCTGCTTCCACACCACCGGCGCGCACTACATCAACGCCGACACGACGGCCTTCATGCAATTGATCCAGGGCGATCTGTTCAAGGATTTCCCGACGCTGCGTTTGATCATTCCGCATGGCGGCGGCGCAGCGCCGTACCACTGGGGCCGCTACCGCGGTCTTGCGCAGGAGATGAAGAAGCCGCTGCTCAAGGACCATCTGATGAAGAACGTGTTCTTCGACACCTGCGTCTATCACCAGCCCGGCATCGATCTGCTGACGAAGGTGATCCCGGTCGACAACGTGCTCTTCGCCAGCGAGATGATCGGCGCGGTGCGCGGCATCGACCCGGAAACCGGCAACTACTACGACGACACGAAGCGCTACATCGAAGCGTCGACGCAGTTGAGCGTGGCGCAGAAGCAGCAAATCTACGAAGGCAACGCGCGGCGCGTCTATCCGCGCCTCGATGCTGCATTGAAGAAGAAAGGACTTTGATATGTACGAATTGGGCGTGGTCTATCGCAACATCCAGCGCGCTGATGCGCAAGTGGCCGACCCGTTGGCCGCCCTCGGTGCCTCCACCGTGCACGAGGCCATGGGCCGCGTCGGCCTGATGAAGACCTACATGCGGCCGATCTATGCCGGTGCGCAGGTCTCGGGCACAGCGGTGACCGTGCTGCTGCAACCGGGCGACAACTGGATGCTGCACGTCGCGGCCGAGCAGATCAAGCCGGGCGACATCGTCGTCGCCGCCTGCACGACCGACAACACCGACGGCTTCTTTGGCGACTTGCTGGCGACGTCGTTCCAGGCGCGTGGTGCACGCGCGCTGGTCATCGATGCCGGCGTGCGCGACGTGAAGTTTCTGACCGAGATGCGCTTCCCCGTCTGGAGCCGCGCGATCAGCTCGAAGGGCACGGTCAAGGCCACGCTCGGCTCGGTCAACATCCCCGTGGTCTGCGCCGGTGCGCTGGTCCATCCCGGTGACGTGATCGTGGCCGACGACGACGGCGTGGTCTGCGTACCTCGTGCGATGGCGCAGAAGACGCTCGATGCGGCGCTGGCACGCGAAGCTAATGAAGGCGAGAAGCGCGCCAAGCTGGCCAGTGGCGTGCTCGGTCTGGACATGTACAAGATGCGTGAGCCGCTCGAAAAGGCCGGGCTGCGCTACATCGACTGACATGCGCGTTGCGATCATCGGTTACGGCGAAGTCGGCCGCATCCTTGCGGAGGACCTTGTTCCGCAGGGGCATGCGGTCACGGCTTACGACCTGAAGCTCGCTGGCGAAGCCGGCGGTGCGTTGCGTGAGCATGCAGCGAAAGCGAGCGTGGTGCTCGCCGAGTCGCACGCAGCGGCAGTGCAGAGCGCTGACCTCGTGCTCAGCGCCGTCACGGCGAGCCAGGCCGTCGCGGTAGCGCAGGCGGCGGCGCCGGCGATCGCCAACGGCGTCTTTTTCCTCGACTTCAACTCGGCCTCGCCGGGCGCGAAGATTCGTGCCTCCGAGGTCATCAGCGGGGCGGGTGGACGCTATGTCGAAGGCGCGGTGATGACCTCGATTCCGCCGTACCGCATCAAGGTACCACTGTTGCTCGGCGGGCCGCACGCGGCGGCGCTCGAACCGGTGCTGAACACTTTGGGCTTCGCCGCCAAAGTGGCGAGCGAAAGACTCGGCGTCGCCAGCGCCACCAAGATGTGCCGCAGCGTGATGATCAAGGGCTTGGAAGCCATGATCATCGAGAGCTTCACCACGGCGCGCCACTACGGCGTTGAAGACGCGGTGATCGCTTCGCTGCAGGAAACCTTTCCCGGCATCGATTGGGAGAAGCAGGGCGCCTACTTCTTCCAGCGCGTCATCGAACATGGCCGCCGCCGCAGCGAAGAGGTGCGCGAAGTGGCCGTCACCGTGCGCGAGGCGGGCCTGGTGCCGCACAGCGCCGCCGGCACGGCCGAGCGCCAGGCCTGGGTCGCAGACCTTGCCGATGCGGGCCTCTTCGGCCAGCGCGGCACGACCGAATTTGCACGCAGCGCCGATTGGCGCGTCGAAGCGGATCGCATTCTCAGCAGGACCACCTCATGACCTTTGAAAAAACCCCCGGCTGGCTCGACTGGTACGCCGGCCCGAGCCAACCCAAGTTCAAGCTGCCGCCCGGCAGCGTCGATGCGCATTGCCATGTCTTCGGCCCCGGCGGCGAGTTTCCCTTCGCCCCCGAGCGCAAGTACACGCCTTGCGATGCGTCGAAGCAGCAGCTCTTTGCACTGCGAGATCACCTGGGTTTCGCGCGCAACGTGATCGTGCAGGCCACCTGCCACGGCGCCGACAACCGCGCGATGGCCGATGCCTGCCGCGCCGCCAACGGCAAGGCGCGCGGCGTGGCGACGGTCAAGCGCAGCGTCAGCGATGCCGAGTTGAACGAGCTGCACGCGTCTGGCGTGCGCGGTGTGCGATTCAATTTCGTCAAGCGCCTGGTGGACTTCACGCCCAAAGATGAGCTGATGGAGATTGCCGCGCGCGTCTCCAAACTCGGCTGGCATGTGGTGATCTATTTCGAAGCGGTCGATCTGCCCGAGCTGTGGGACTTCTTCACCGCGCTGCCCACCACCATCGTCGTCGATCACATGGGCCGGCCCGACATCGCCAAGCCGATCGATGGCCCCGAGTTCACACTGTTCCTGAAGTTCATGCGCGAGCATCCGAACGTTTGGAGCAAGGTCAGTTGCCCGGAGAGGCTGTCCGTCAGCGGGCCGAATGCCTTGAACGGCGAGCAGGCCGCTTACCGCGACGTGGTGCCGTTTGCGCGCCGTGTCGTCGAAGAGTTTCCGGACCGCGTGCTCTGGGGCACCGACTGGCCGCACCCGAACCTCAAGAACCACATGCCCGACGACGGCCTGCTGGTCGATTTCATCCCGCACATCGCGGTGACGCCCGAGTTGCAGAAGAAGCTGCTCGTGACGAACCCGATGCGTCTGTACTGGCCGGAGGAGACACGGTGACACATTCGATCCACACCGGCTTTGCCGCCATCGCGTTGCTCGGCTTGGCCGCGTGCACCACGCCGCCAGCGCCGACCTCGCAAACATCGACGCCGGTGATCGATCCCAAGGCCGCAGCGTGCGCGGCCTTGACCGGGGCCACGGTCGACGCCGCCACGGTCGGCTTGAATGGAGGCGCAGCCACGGTGCGCAGCAGCGAGTTCGTCGCGGCCTCGCCGTTGATCGTGGCGCCGCAGGGCCCGACACCTGCGGCCACCATCAGCCCCGCCACGCCGGCGTATTGCAAGCTGCTCGGCAGCATCGCGGCGCTGAATCCCGCGGCGCAGGCGATTCAATTCCAGGTCAACCTGCCCGCGGAGTGGAACGGCCGCTCGGTGCAGTTCGGCGGCGGCGGATTCAACGGCGTGCTGATCACGGCGCTCGGCCTCGTGCCGGGCCAGCGCTACGACGCCGCCGCGCCGCTGGCGCTGGGCTATGCAACGGTGGGCACCGATTCCGGGCACCAGAACAAGCCCGGCGAGTCGCCGATGGCCTTTGCGCTCAACGACGAGATGTTGGTCAACTTTGCGCACGCTGCTTATCCGAAAGTGCGCAACGTGTCGGTGGCACTGATGACGCGCTTCTACGGCCGCGCGCCCGACAAGCTCTACTTCGTTGGCAGCAGCGAGGGCGGGCGTGAGGGTCTGACCATGGCGCAGCGCTACCCACAGGCCTTCGACGGCATCTTCAGCCGCGTGCCGGTGATCCATTGGACGGGCTTGCAGTTTGCCGGTGCGCGCAACGGCATGGGCTTGATGGACGGCGGCTGGCTCAATCCCGCGCAGGTCAAGCTGGTGCACGAGGCCACGCTCAAGGCCTGCGATGCGCAAGACGGGTTGGCCGACCGTGTGATTTCGCAGCCGGCAGCGTGCCTGCGCAGCTTCCACCCGGCGAGCCTGCGCTGCGGCGACGCCACGCCGAGCGACCAGTGCCTGACCGACACCCAGGTGCGTGCGGTCCTGCGCCTGCGCACGCCCTTCGGTTTCCCGGTGCCGCTGGCCAATGGCCTGGCCACCTATCCCGGCTGGGGTATCGGCGGCGAAGACACGGCGGCCGGCGGGCCCACCGGCGGTTGGCGCTCGTGGTGGACGGGTGGTGGCGCACCCACGGTGCCGCCATCGCCGCCACCGGCCAACGGCATCGCGTGGTTCTACGGCGCCGGTGCGTTGCAGTACTTCTATGCGCGCGATCCCAAGGCCGACCCGCGTTCGATCACGCCGCAATCGGTGGCGCAGCGCGTCGGCGAGGTGTCGCTGCTGATGGACTCGACGAACCCGGACCTGTCGGCGTTTCATGCGCGCGGCGGCAAGCTGATCGTGCTCGAACACCTCTCGGACTATGCGCAAAGCCCCTATGCCGGCATCCAGTACGTCGAGTCGGTGCAACAGCGCATGGGCGCCGACAAGGCCGCGCAGTTCCTGCGCCTGTACACCGCGCCGGGTGTGGACCATGTGGGCACCGGCGCGCCCGCGCTCACCGATCCGCTCGGCGCTTTGAGCGCCTGGGTCGAAAAAGGCCAGGCGCCGAGTGGCCTGACGCTGGCCGAACAGAATGCCAAGCCGCCGTTCGCGGTGATCCGCAGCAGGCCGTTGTGCGAGTGGCCCACCTGGCCGCGCTACCGCAGCGGCGATGCCGCGCAGGCCAGCAGCTTCGATTGCGTTCGCTGAACGGAGAACACCTGATGTCCTTGAACAAACCTTATCTCGATGTGCCCGGCACGACGATCTTCGACGCCGAACAGTCGCGCAAGGGCTACCACCTGAACCAGTTCTGCATGTCGCTGATGAAGGCCGAGAACCGCGCGCGCTTCAAAGCCAACGAGCGTGCCTACCTCGACGAGTGGCCGATGACCGAGGAGCAGAAGCAGGCGGTGCTGACCCGCGACCTGAACCGCGCCATCGCGGCCGGCGGCAACATCTACTTCCTGGCCAAGATCGGGGCCACCGACGGCAAGAGCTTCCAGCAGATGGCCGGCAGCATGACCGGCATGACCGAAGAGGAATACCGCAACATGATGATCAAGGGCGGGCGCTCCGCTGAAGGCAATCGCGTGGTCGGCGAGGACGGCGATGCGCAGGCACATCGGCAGCCGCAAGGTGCCGCTGGTGCACAAGGGAGGAAGTGATGGCCAAGATCACCGCCTCCGTCTACACCTCGCACGTGCCGGCCATCGGCGCCACCATCGACCTCGGCAAGACCGGGGAGCCGTACTGGGTGCCGTTGTTCAAGGGCTACGACTTCTCCAAGCAATGGATGAAGGCCAACAAGCCCGACGTGATCTTCCTCGTCTACAACGACCACGCGACCGCGTTTTCGCTGGAGATGATTCCCACCTTCGCGATCGGCTGCGCGGCAGAGTTCCAGCCCGCCGACGAAGGCTATGGCCCGCGCCCGGTGCCCAAGGTGATCGGCCATCCCGAACTCGCATCGCACATCGCGCAGAGCGTGATCCAGGACGACTTCGATCTGACCATCGTCAACAAGATGGACGTCGATCACGGCCTCACCGTGCCGCTGTCTCTGATGTGCGGCCAGCCGCAGGCCTGGCCGTGCCCTGTCATTCCTTTCGCCGTCAACGTCGTGCAGTACCCGGTGCCGTCGGGCAAGCGCTGCTTCATGCTCGGCCAGGCGATCCGCAAGGCGATCGAGAGCTACGACGAGCCGCTGAACGTGCAGATCTGGGGCACGGGCGGCATGTCGCATCAACTGCAAGGGCCGCGCGCCGGCCTCATCAACGCGGCATGGGACAACAAGTTCCTCGACCGCTTGATCGCCGAGCCGGCCGCGCTGGCCGAGGTGCCGCACATCGAATACGTGCGCGAGGCGGGCTCGGAGGGCATCGAGCTGGTGATGTGGCTGATCGCGCGCGGCGCGATGGCCGACATCCAGGGCGGGCCCAAGCCCAAGCTGGCACACCGCTTCTTCCACGTGCCTGCGTCGAATACGGCCGTCGGCCACCTCATTCTGGAAAATCCATGAAACCCCCACACTCACTGTCGCTCGCTGCCCCCCGAGGGGGCTTTCGCCTCCTTGAGGCGGCTCTACGGAGGCTCACATGACCATCAACGTCGCACTCGCCGGCGCCGGCGCCTTCGGCATCAAGCACCTCGACGCGATCAAGCTGATCGACGGCGTCAAGGTCATCTCCGTCATCAGCCGTGACGCGGCCAAGACGCAGGAAGTGGCCGACAAGTACGGCATCAAGCATGTCGCCACCGACCTCGCCGACAGCCTGAAGATCAAGGAACTCGACGCCGTCATCCTGTGCACGCCGACGCAGATGCACGCCGCACAAACGACGGCCTGCCTCGAAGCCGGTAAGCATGTGCAAGTCGAGATCCCGCTGTGCGATGTGTTGAAGGACGGCGAGGCCGTGGCCAAGCTCGCCAAGGCCAGCGGCAAGGTGGCGATGGTCGGCCACACGCGGCGCTTCAACCCGAGCCACCAGTGGGTGCACAAGAAGATCGCGGCCAAGGAATTCAACATCCAGCAGATGGATGTGCAGACTTATTTCTTCCGCCGCACCAACATGAACGCGCTCGGCCAGGCGCGCAGCTGGACGGATCATCTGCTGTGGCACCACGCCGCGCACACGGTCGATCTGTTCGCGTACCAATGCGGCAGCCCGATCGTCAAGGCCAACGCGGTGCAAGGCCCGATCCACCCGGCGCTCGGCATCGCGATGGACATGAGCATTCAGTTGAAGGCCGCCAACGGCGCGATCTGCACGCTGTCGCTGTCGTTCAACAACGACGGCCCGCTCGGCACCTTCTTCCGCTACATCGGCGACACCGGCACCTACATCGCGCGCTACGACGATCTGTTCAACGGCAAGGAAGAAAAGATCGACGTGTCGAAGGTCGCCGTCTCGATGAACGGCATCGAGCTGCAAGACCGCGAGTTCTTCGCTGCGATCCAGGAAGGCCGCGAACCCAATTCGAGCCTCGCCCAGGTGCTGCCCTGCTACCAGGTGCTGCATCAGCTCGAGCAGCAACTGGGCTCTTGAGCCTCGCGTGTCGCACGACATGCGTTCGCGCTGAGCTTGTCGAAGCGCCCTAGCAGACCGCCCTGAACATCCTCACCGTCACCACCCCGATCTACCTGCTGATCGGGCTGGGTTACCTCGCGGTCCGCTTCGGCTGGCTGGCGCGCACCGACATGCGCGTGCTCGGCCAGTTCGTGCTGCGCTTCGCATTGCCCGCGCTGCTGTTCACGATGCTGGCGCGGCGCTCGGTGGCCGAGATCTTCGACGCGCGCTACCTGCTCGCCTACCTCGGCGGCTCGCTGATCGCGCTCGCGGCCGGCTGGTTCTATGCGCGGCGCAGCCCGGCGTCGTACCGCGCCTTCGTCGGCATGGGCATGGCGTTTTCCAACAGCGGCTATGTCGGCGTGCCGGTGCTGCTGCCCTGGCTCGGCCCGCAGGCGGCGGTGGCCATCGCGCTGACGATGATCGTCGAGAACCTGTTGATGCTGCCGCTGGTGCTGACGCTGGCGGAGCGCGACGGCGCACGTCGCGCTTCGGCGGCTGCCGCGCTGCGCGACATCGCGACGACGTTGGTGCGGCATCCGCTCGTCATCGCCATCGTCGCCGGCATCGTCGTCGCGGCAATGAGCATCACGCTGCCGGCGCCGCTGCAGCGCGCCATCGACCTGATGGCGCAGGCCTCCGCCGGCGTCGCGCTGTTCGTCATCGGCGGCTCGCTCGTCGGGCTGCATCTTGCCGGCGTCAAGCAGGACCTGGCGGCCGTGGCGATCGGCAAGCTCGTGCTGCACCCGCTGGCGGTGGCGGCGCTGGCCTGGTGGCTGCTGGCGGACAACCCGCTGCTGCGCACGGCCGCCATCGCGCTGGCTGCCATGCCGATGCTCGGCATCTACCCGGTGCTGGCGCAGAAGCACGGCCACGACGCGTTCTGCGCGGCGGCGCTGCTGGTGACGACGGTGGCGTCGTTCTTTACGCTGAGTGCGCTGCTCTGGGTGCTGGCGTGAGCCACCGCAGCCCCGCAGAGGCGGTCGCGGCCCGTGCGTCTTACACCGATCAGGCGTCGAGTTCGACCACGACCCGCCGCACATCGCTCGGCAGGAACGGCTTCTCGATCAGCGGCCGCCCGCTCGCGGCCACGAACTCGCGCAGCGCAGCGGTGAGCATGTCGCCGGTGACGAAGACCACGCGCGTGGCCTGTCGCGGCCAGCGCTGCTCGATCTCGCGGTAGAGCGCGCGGCCGTCGATGTCGGGCATGCGCATGTCGGCGAAGATCACGTCGTAGCGCTGCGCAGCCAGGCGGTCGAGCGCCTCGCGCCCCGAGGCGGCCGTGACGACGCGGTGCCGTTCGTGGGTCAGGATGTCGGCCAGCGTCTCGCGGATCTCTTCCTCGTCGTCGACGACGAGGATGGTGCGCGCCCGCAGGCTCCGATTCGACGCTGGCTCGGCCGCATCGGCTTGCGCGCTGGCGTCGCCCACCGGCAGGTCGATCACGAACGCCGCCCCGCCGTCTTCGCTGGTCTGTACCGTCAAGGTGCCGCCATGGGCCTCGATGATGCCCAGGCTCACCGCGAGGCCGACGCCGGTGCCCATCCCGGTGGGCTTGGTCGTGAAGTACGGTTCGAAGACGCGCGCACGCGCCGCCTCGGGAATGCCCAGCCCGTTGTCGGCCACGGTGACGACAAGCCGCTCGGTTGCGGCGTCGACACGGCTCTCGATGCGGATGTGGCGCGGCCCGCGCTGATCCTGCAGCGACTGCTGTGCGTTGATCAGCAGGTTGAGCAGCACCTGGTGCAACTGGTCGGCGTCGGCGTGGATCGGCGGCAACGTCGTGGCGAGCCCGAGCTGGACCTCGATGCCGGAGTTGCGGATGGCATAGCCGGCGATGTCGAGCGCGGCGGCGATCACCTCGTTGATCGCCACCGGCCCGCGTTGCGGTGGTTCGCGCCGCGCCATCGCCAGGAAGGTACGCACGATGCGCGCGCAGCGCTCGGCTGCGCTGCGGATCTTGGCTGCTGCGGCCTGGGTCGCCGGTCTCCTTGCTCCTCCAGCAGCACCGCGCGCGCGACCACCACCGACAGCGGGTTGTTCAGCTCGTGCGACACGCCGGCCAGCAGCGAGCCGAGCGCGGCCAGCTTCTCGCGCTGGTACGACGATTCGCGCTCGCGCGCCAGCTCGGCCTGTGCGCGCTTCTTGTCGGTGATGTCGCGCGCCAGCGCGAGCACACGCTCGTGGTTGCCGATCGTGACGCGCTTGCCGTACACCTCGTGCCAGCGCAGCTCGCCGCCCTTGGTGCGGCAATGCCACTCCGCGCTCATCGATGCCCCGCCCGCCGCGCGCGCGAAGATGCGCAGCGCTTCGGCCTGCGTGTACGGCGGCTCGCCCGAGCTCAAATCACCGATGGTCAGGCGCAGCAGCTCGTCGCGGCTGTAGCCGAAGTCCTCGCAGGCCCTGGCGTTGACGTCGACGATCGCCGCCGTCTCGATGTCGTGGACGAAGATCGCGTCTTCGGCGGCGTCGAAGATCGCGCGGTAGCTCGCTTCGGAGACGCGCAACGCCTCGTCGGCGCGCTTGCGCTCGGTGATGTCGGTCGAGATGCCGCACACCGCGTACACCGCGCCATGCTCGTCGTGCAACGGGAACTTGATGGAAATGAAGGTGTGCACGCCGTCGGCCTGCTGCATCGTCTCCTCGAACATCAGCGGCGCATTGCGCTCGAGCACGCGCTGGTTGTTGGCACGGAAGGCGTTCGCCATCTCTTCGCCACGAACGTCGCGGTCGAGCCGGTTGACGACGTCCTCGGACTTGCGGCCGAAGACGCGCTCCCACTCCCGGTTGACGAACACGTAGCGTCCATCGAGATCGCGCGCGTAGATCATCGCGGTCGAGTTGTTGAGGATCTGCTGCAGCCGCTCTTCGCTCGTCTCCAGCTCGCGCTGCACGCGCGTGCGCACGGCGATGTCCTCGCGCAGGCGCTGCTGCGTCTTGCCAACGTCGGCGGCCATGGCGTCGAAGGCGCGGCCGAGGCGGCCGAGTTCGTCGTCGCCGCGCAGGCCGCTGCGCGCGTCGAGCCGGCCCGCGGCCAGCTGCTCGGCCACGTGCACCAGGCGTGCGGTGCGGCGCGTCAGCAGGAAGTGGAACACCGCCCACATCGCCAGCGCGAGCGCAATCACCCATCCCACCCAGTAGAGCGACTGCTGGACCACCTGCGCGCGCGCCTCCGCCTTGTAGCGCGCGAGGTCGTACACCAGCAGCAGGCTGCCGCGCCGCGACGGTCTCAACTCGTCGCGCTCGCGGCCGATCAGGATCGCAGCATGGCCGGCAAGCGTCGCGCCATCGGCGGCGATGTCGATGCCCGTGTGCTTCTGCGCCAGTGCCGCGCTCACCTGTTCGAGGCCCATCGGCGGCAGCATCTCGGCGATCGGCCGGTCCAGCCAGGCGCGTCGCGTTGCGGCCAGCACGCGTCCTTCGTTGTCCGCGAGCGCGGCCACGATCACGTCGTGGTTGTGCGCGAGCACCGATACCTGGTGCTGCGCCGACGCGAGGTCGCCCTTGAGCAGCAGGTACTCGAGCGTGCTCTGCAGCCGCGACAGCTCCTGCGCCAGGCGCTTGTGGCTGTGGTCCTGGGCCATCTGCTCGGCCTGCGGCACATGCACCAGCAGGTTGAAGGACGACAGCGCCGCCGCGAACACCAGCAGGATCAGCGGCACCGTGAACTTCAACGACGTCATGGCGTCGGCTTCGTCGCACCAAAAGGCCCCAGTTTCTCCAGCGGCGCGGGCGCGAACAGGCTGTGGATATCGAGGCTCGCGCGCAGCAGTTTGGCATCGAGCATGAGCTGCATCAGGCGCTGTCCGCTGTCGGCGAGCGCGGGCTTGGGGCCGCCGATCATGGCCAGTTGTCTCGTCGCGCGACGGGATGTGCAGGCCGCGCAACGATTCGAGGAACTGCTCGGCGCCGATCTGCTGGCGCACTCCCATGCGCCGTGCCGCGTCCGGCGGGTCGGCGCGCAGGTGGTCGATCGCGGCGTACCAGCCCGACAGCAGGGTGGCGATCGCTTGCGGCCGCTCGTCGAGCGCGCTCCTGCGCACCGCGATCAGGTCGACGATCTCGCCTGGGATGCGCGTGCTGTCGAAGAGCAGGGCGCCGCCAGACTTGAGCAGTTGCGCGCGGTAGGGGTCGAAGGTCACCGCGGCATCGACCTGGCCCTTTTCGAAGGCTGCCGGTTGTTCGTTCGATTCGAGGTGCACCACCTTGACGTCACCCGGCTGCATGCCCGAGAGCTGCAAGGCGCGGGCGAGCACGAACGCGCCGAGCGCGCCGCTCTCGACCGCGACCGACTTGCCGCTCAAGTCGCGCATCGTCTTCATGCCCGCCCGGCCGACCACCGCGTCCGCGCCATGCGAGACATCCACCACCAGCACGATGCGCGGATCGAAGCCTTCGACGGCGAGGCTGAACAGCTCGTCGAGGCTGATCACCATGCCGTCGATGGCCTGGTTGCGGTAGGCGCGCTGGACCTCGCTTGCCGATGGGTACTCGACGAGCTGCACGCGCCCCGGGTCGAGCCGGCCCAGGTCGCGCGCCAGGTACAGCGGCTCGCAGCCGATCCAGACATTGGTGCCGATGCGCAGCGCCGTCTGGGACTCGCGCGAGCAGCCGGCGAGCGGCAGCAACGCGGCGGCAAGAAGCGCTTTGCGGCGGCTGCAGACCGGGTCTCCAAGCGAACGCCGCGGATCGGGCTCTGCCCGTCCGCTGGCGTTGCCCCCCTGGGGGGAGGCGCCGAAGGCGCTTCGGGGGGGTCATGTCACTTGCCTTCGGGGACGAACATATAGCCTTCGTTGCGGACGGTCGCGCGGTGGTGGTGCGGCCGGTGCTGGCGATCGATGCCGACGCCGAGCAGGACTTCGTGCGGGCGCTGTCGATGGAATCGCGGCGCAAGCGCTTCCACTTCCCGCTGCGCGAACTGCCGCCCGGCCTGCTGCGGCAGATGACCGAGGTCGATCACATCGGCCATGTCGCGATCGTCGCCGAGGCGTTCGCGGACGACGACGACGACGCGCCGCAGATCGTGGCCGATGCGCGCTACGTGCGCGACGGCGACGAGACGCACTTCGCGATCGCGGTGGCCGACGCGTGGCAGGGCCACGGCCTGGGTCGCGCGCTGATGCAGCGCCTGCTGCGCCATGCCGCGCGCCACGGCGTGCTGCGCCTGGTCGCGGACATGCTCGCCGGCAACACCGCGATGGCGCGGCTGGCGGCGTCGTTCGGCGGCCGCTTCGCCGCGTCGCCGCACGGGCCTGGCCTGCGGCGCGCGCTCTTCGAGTTCGGCGGCGCCGCCTGAGACGGCGATGCATCCGACCCCCTTCGACCCCTTGCCTGGAAGAACACCGATGACCGAATTGCCAATCCGAATGGCGCAGCGTGCCGCTGCCGCCACCTTGCTGTCACTGGGCGCTGGCTGCGCGAGCGTGCCGACAGCGCTGCCATCAACACTCGCAGCGGCGGCCGACGAGGCGCCGGCACTGACCGTCGCTGCCGACGGCGTGCAGATCTACGAATGCCGCGCCGATGCCACCCCGGCCTGGGTGTTCATTGCGCCCGACGCCGATCTGTTCGATACCCAGGGCCGCCACATCGGTCACCACGGCGCCGGACCGCACTGGCAGGCCGACGACGGCAGCCGCATCGAAGGCCGGGTCCGGGCGAGTGCGCCGGCGGGCACGGCCGACGCGATCCCATGGCTGCTGCTGACGGCGCAGGCGAGCGGCCCGAAGGGCGCGTTCAGCCGGGTGACGAGCGTCCAGCGCATCAACACCCGCGGCGGCGTCGCCCCCACGGCACCGTGCCACGCCGAGGCGCGCGGCACGGTGGTGCGCGTGCCGTACCGGGCCGACTACCGCCTGTTCGTCGCGCGCGCGCGTTCGAACCCGTCGTACGCACCCTACTGAGCAATGACAAGGAGACAGCTGATGAAGCACCTCACGAACCGCCGGTGGCTGCGAGCTCTCGCGCTGGCGACGATGGCAACGGCGCTCGTCGCCTGCGTGCGCACCGGCCAGCCGGTGCGCAGCGACGCATCGAATCAGGGGCGGGCGATGGCCGCAAGCATGGGCGAGCTCAACGCGCCGGAGTTCATCCACCCGATCGGCGGCAACCTGCTGCGGGGCGAGCCGGCCGCCGGACCAACGGCGCTGGCCTTCGCTCCGTCGCTGCGCCAGGCCTACGTCGCGGATTTCGCCGCTGGCAGCGTGGTGGCGTATGAACTCGCCGACAACCACGACCGCATGACGCGCATCGGCGCGCCGGTGGCCACGGGCGCGGGCAGCAGCGCGATCGCGGTCCATCCGTCGGGTCGCTTCGCTTACGTCACGAACCTCAATGACGACGACATCACGCGCCTGGCGATTGCGCCCGGTGGCGGCAAGTTCACGGCGCTGCGGCCACGCACGGCCGCCGGCGCGGCGCCGACATCGATCGCCATCGCACCGTCGGGCCGCTTCGCCTACGTCACCAACCACGATTCGAACGACGTGCTCCCCTACCGCATCGACGCCGCCAGCGGCGCGCTGATCGCGCTCGGGACACGCATCGAAGCCGGCGCGCGGCCGGCGGCGATCGCGCTCGATCTGTCGGGGCGCTTCGCGTTCGTCGCCAACCAAGGCTCGAACGACATCTCGTCCTACCGCATCGACGCGGCCAGCGGCGCGCTGTCGCCGCTGTGCGACCGCACGCCCGTCGCCGAAGCACCGGCGCTGCTGGCGGTGCATCCCTCCGGGCGCTTCGTGCTGGTGGTCAGTGCCGGCGCAGGCACGTTGTCGGCGTTCGCGATCGATCCCGCGGTCGGCTGCCTGCGGCAGGCCGGCGCGCCGGTGGCGGTGGGACCGACGCCACGTGTGATCGGCTTCGACACCACAGGGCGCGACGTGTTGGTGACGCACGCGGGAACGGACGCGGTCTCGGTGTTCACTGTGAACGCGTACAACGGCGCACTGCAGCCCGAGGGCCAGCGTGTCGTGCACCGCGCCCGCCGCATCGCAGCGCCGCCCGCGGGCCGCGCTGGGTGATGCGAGCGCTGGGTGATGCGAGCGCTGGGGATCCGCAGACTGCGGCGGCGCTTGCCTGGCCGCGTCGGCCCGGCCGACTACCCCTTCTGTGGCATGTGATGCGCCGCTCGTCCCAGATGCGCCACGAAGTGCCGCACCGCCGGCGACAGCGCGTTCTGCGGCCGCGACATCGCCACCAGCGACGCCACCAATGGCCCCTCGCGCACCGGCACGATTTCCATGAACTGTGTTGCCAGCGCGTGCGCAGCGATCGGCTGCGGCATCAGGCCGACAAAGTCGCCGCCGCAGATCAGTGACAGCAGCGACAGCGTCGAGTTCACCAGCGCGCCGGCCGGCGGTGGCGGCAGGCCGTGCTGCGCGAAGAGGTGGCTGGCGTAGCCCTGCTCGGCGCTGGTGCCGGTGAAGACCCAGCGCGCGTGCGCCAGCTCGGCCAGTGACCGGGCGCGCGCCAGCGGGTTGCCCTTGCCGACCACGACCACCATCGAGATCGGCATCAGCGGCTCGATGATCAGTTCACCCGAAGGAATGCCGGCGGGCAGGGGGCCGATCGCGACATCGACTTCGCCCTTGCGCAGCCGCGAGAGCTGCTCGATGTACAGCTCCTCGTGGATGCGCAGGCGGATCAGCGGGAACTCGCGGCTGAAGGTGCGCAGCGTTTCGGGGATCAGCATCATCACGGCCAGCGGCACGGCGGCCACGCGGAGGTCGCCGACCATCTCGCCGCCAACTGCCGGATCTGATCGACGGCGGTACTCAGAGCGCGGTCCGCCGCGCGGGCATGCTCGAACAGCAGCTTGCCTTGCGCGGTGGCGGTCACGCCGGTGTTGGTGCGCGTCAGCAGGCTGGCGCCGAGTTCGCGCTCGAGTTCGCGGATGGCTTTGGTCAGGCCGGGTTGTGAGATTCCCAGGCGCCGCGCAGCGCTGCGCAGGCTGCCATCCTCGACAGCGGCAACCAGCGCGCGCAATGCCTGTAGCCTCATGGAAACCATGATAACCAGGGGTTATCGCGGGGTCGTGTTCAGCATCTGCACCCGGTCGATCTGTGTTCCTAGACTGCGCTGTTGTCCGGCGAGTCTCTGGAGGATTTCCACAGGACACGCAGCGCGCCCACTGCGCTCTACTCCGTCCTCTCCATGAACATCACCGGTACGACCCGCGTCTTTTTCATCCTCGGCGATCCCGTGGCGCAGGTGCGCGCGCCCGAGGTCTACAACCATCTGTTCGCGCAACACGCCATCGATGCAGTGCTTGTGCCTCTCAAGTTGCCGGCGGCGGCGCTACCGGGTTTTCTCGAGCACGGCATGAAGGCGGACAACATCGGTGGCTTCTGGGCCACGATCCCGCACAAGGGCCAGCTAGCCTCGCTGCTGAAGCCGAGCGATCCGGTGGCGCAGATTGCCGGCGCCGTGAATGCGGTGCGGCGGTTGCCGGACGGCACGCTCGAAGCGGCGCTGTTCGACGGCATCGGCTTCGTCAAGGGGCTCGACCACTTTGGCATCGACGTCAAAGGCAAACGTGTGCTGGTCGTCGGCGCCGGTGGCGGCGGCCATGCGGTGGCGGCAGCGATCGCGCAGCGCGGGCCGGCGCAATTGGCGGTGTTCAATCGCACCAGCGATCGTGCCGCCGCGCTGGTCGAGCGGCTACGGCCGATCACCAGCGCGGCCACCGTCGCGGCAAGCGCCGACCCCGCCGGCTTCGACCTCATCGTCAACTGCACCTCGCAGGGTCTGAAGCCGGACGACCCGCTGCCCTTCGACCCAGCGCGCGTGAGTGCCGGCGCGTCTGTTGTTGACATCATCATGAGCAAGCAGCCGACGCCGACTGCTGCGCTCCTGCCGCGCCCGTGGACTCAAGGCCGAGGCCGGTTTCGAGATGCTGGTGCAGCAGGTGCCCGAGTACCTGCGTTTCTTCGGCTTCGATGCGCTCGCGATAACCCTGCAATCGGATCTCGGCGCCGTGCGTTCACTGCTTTATCCAAAATAGGAGACTTCCCATGCCATCTCACTTGTCTTCACTGCTCGCCATCGCGGGCTTCGCACTGTTCAGCGGCGCTGCGTCGGCGCAGCCGATCAAGATCGCCAACATCGTCGAGCTCTCCGGCGCCGGCGCCACCTCGGGCACCAACTTCAAGAACGGTGTCGAACTCGCCGTCAAGGAAATCAATGCTGCCGGCGGAATTCTCGGCCGCAAGATCGAAACCAACACGGCCGACACGCAGAGCAACCCGGGTGTGGCCAAGGGCCTGGCCACCAAGGCGGTGGACGACGGCGTGTTCGCGGTCTTCGGGCCGGTGTTCTCCGGTTCGATCCTGGTCAGCATGGCCGAGACGCGCAAGGCCGAGATTCCCAACTTCACCGGCGGCGAGGCCGCGGCGATCACCAAGCAGGGCAATCCGTACATCTTCCGCACCAGCTTCACGCAGGACACGGCGATGCCCAAGGTGGCGCGCTACGTGGCCAACAACCTGAAGGCCAAGACTGTCGCGCTGATCTACGTCAACAACGATTTCGGCAAGGGCGGCAAGGACGCGCTGATCAAGGCGCTGGAGCCGCTGGGCGTGAAGGTCACGACCGACATCTCCACCGACCAGAACCAGGTTGATTTTTCCGCCGCGGTGTTGAAGGCCAAGCAGGCCAACACCGACGTCGTCTTCGCCTACACCAATGAAGAAGAGTCGGCGCGCCTGCTGCGCGAGTTGCGCAAGCAGGGTGTCACCAAGCCGGTGGTCGGCGAGACGGTGCTGACGAGCCAGAAGGTGATCGAGCTGGCCGGCGAATCCGCCAACGGCGCGGTGGCGCATGTCGGCCTGACGGTGGACGCGCCGATCCCGGCGATGCGCGCCTTCCGCGCCAAGTTCGAGAAGGAGTGGAAGTTCACCCCCGATCACAACGGCATCAAGGGCTACACCGGCGTGTACGTGCTGAAGGCCGCGATCGAGAAGGCCGGCAAGCTGGACCGCGCGCTCGTCGTCAAGACGCTGCACGGCCTGTCGCTGAAAGCTGCCGACCACCCCGGCATCCTGATGGACGTGAGCGTCGATGCCAACGGCGACCTGGATCGCGAGAGTTTCATCGTCGAAGCGCGCGACGGCAAGCAGGTGGTCAAGGAAGTGCTGCCAGCCTTGGGCGCGAAGTAGCGCGTCGAATTCAGTTTCATTCACCGCAGAGGCGCAGAGGACGCAGAGTCAACGCAGAGGAGTTCAGCTTTAGTATTCCTCTGCGGACCTCTGCGCTCTCTGCGCCTCTGCGGTGAAGGAAACCAAGGTCACGCGATGCATGGTGGAGCCAGCAACATGACGGTTTTCGACGAGCCGAAGATCGACTGTCATTGCCACGTGCTCGATCCGGCGCGGTTTGCCTACGCGCCGGATGTGGCCTACCGGCCGGCTGGCCAGGAGATCGGCACCGTGGCGCAGTACGAGCAAGTGATGCAGGCCTACGGCATCCGGCACGCGCTGTTCGTCGGCCCGAACTCGGGCTACGGCCTGGACAACCGCTGCCTGCTCGATGCCTTGGCGCAAGGCGAGGGCCGCTTCAAGGGCATTGCCGTGGTGCGCAACGACATCACACGCGATGCGTTGCTGCTGCTCAAAGAGGCCGGCGTGATCGGTGTGGCTTTCAACGCGACTTTGCTCGGCGTCGAGCATGTCGAGCAGGCGGGCGATCTGCTTGCGCACCTGGCTGCGCTCGACATGCTGGTGTCGTTGCAAGTCGAACACGATCAGATGGTGGCGTTGCGGCCGCTGGTGGAACGGCACGGCGGCGTGCGCTTCCTGATCGATCATTGCGGCCGTCCTGCGGCCGGGCAGGGCGTGGACCAACCTGGTTTTCAGGCGCTTCTCGCGCTGGCCCGCAGCGGCCGCGTCGCAGTCAAACTGTCGGGCTTGCAGAAGTTCTCAACGCTGCCGCCGCCGCACGCGGATGCGCGGCCGTTCATCAACGCATTGATCGAGGAGTTCGGTTTGGACAACTGCCTGTGGGCCACCGACTGGCCTTTCCTCAGAGCGCCGCAGCGGCTGGATGTGGGTCCGCTGTTGCGCGCCGTCGAGCAGTGGCTGCCGCGCGCGCAGGACCGTCAGCGCTTGTTCTGGGACACGCCGCGCCGCTGGCTGGGGTTCGCATGAGTGGCGCACTGCCTTGGCGTCGGCGCGACGCGTTGACCGCGCTCGCCGCCTGTGCAGCCGTCTCAGCGCGCGCGCAAACGTGGCCGGCGCGCCCGCTGCGCATCGTCGTGCCGTTCACCCCCGGCGGCAGCACCGACATCCTGGCGCGCGCGTTGGCGCCGAAACTCGCGCAGGCGCTGGGGCAGGGCGTGATCATCGACAACCGGCCAGGCGCCGGGGGCTCGTTGGGCGCCGCCGAAGTGGCGCGCAGCGATGCCGATGGCCACACGCTGTTGATGGGCCACATCGGCACGCTGGCGGTGAATCCGGCGCTGTACCCGAAGCTCGCCTACGACCCGCTGAAGAGTTTCGTGCCCGTGGCCTGGGTGGCGCGCGTGCCCAACGTGCTCGTCGTCAACGCGAACGCGCCGACAAAAACGTTTCGCGAATTCATCGACCGCGCGCGTGCGAACCCGGGCCGCATGACCTACTCGTCGGGGGGCAATGGCAGCGCGGCGCACATCGCCTTCGAGTACCTGAAGCTGCGCACGAAAACATTTCTGCTGCACATCCCGTACCGCGGCACCGCACCGTCGATCAATGACCTGCTGGCCGGCACGGTGGACGCCACCTTCACCGGCGCGCCAGCCGTGCTGCCGCATGTGCGCAGCGGCCGGCTGCGCGCGCTGGCGGTGTCGAGTGCGAAACGCATCGCGACGCTGCCCGACGTGCCCAGCGTGGCCGAGGGCGGCCTCGCCGGCTTCGAGGCCGACCAGTGGTACGGCATCGTCGCGCCCGCCGGCACGCCGCCGGCCGTGGTGTCGCGATTGAATGCCGAAATCAACAAAGCCCTGGGCGCTTCCGATGTGGCGCAACAATTGGCCACCGAAGGCGCAGAGCCCACGCCGACCACGCCGCAGGCGTTTGGCGAGTTGATCGCGCGCGAGATCCCGCGCTGGGCCGAGGTGGTGAAGGCAGGCAACGTCAAGCCAGATTGAGCCGGCCCGGCGGTACGATCACCGCCATGACGCTGCAAACTTTGCTCGGCATCGAACTGCCGATCATCCAGGCGCCGATGGCCGGCGTGCAGGGCAGTGCGTTGGCCATCGCGGTCAGCAATGCCGGCGGGCTTGGCTCGCTGCCGGGTGCGATGTTGTCGCTCGACGCGCTGCGCAGTGAACTCGCAGCGTTGCGTGCCGGCACTGCGCGGCCGTTCAACGTCAACTTTTTCTGCCACACGCCGCCGCAGCCGGATGCAGCGCGGGAAGCGGCGTGGCGAGAGGCGCTGGCGCCGTACGCGAACGAGCTCGGCATCGACCTCGCCAGCGTGCCGGCGGGTGCGGGACGCGTGCCCTTCAATGCAGAGTCGGCACAAGTGCTGGAGGCCATTCGCCCGCCGGTGGTGAGTTTTCATTTCGGCCTGCCGGAACCTGCGTTGCTCGCGCGCGTGAAGGCCTGGGGCGCGAAGGTGCTGTCGTCGGCGACCACGGTCGATGAAGCGCGTTGGCTCGAAGCGCAGGGTGTCGATGCGGTGATCGCACAGGGCCTGGAAGCCGGCGGGCACCGTGGGCATTTCCTGTCGCACGACCTCACGCTGCAGTCGGGCACCTTCGCACTGCTGCCGCAGCTCGTGCGTGCGGTCAAGGTGCCCGTGATCGCCGCCGGTGGCATCGCCGACGCAGCCGGCGTGCGCGCCGCACTCGCGCTCGGTGCCGCTGGTGTGCAGCTCGGCACCGCCTACCTGCTGTGCCCCGAGGCGACGACGAGCGCGCTGCACCGCGCCGCGCTGCAGAGCGACGCGGCACGCCACACCGCGCTGACGAATCTCTTCACCGGCCGCCCGGCGCGCGGCATCGTCAACCGGCTGATGCGCGAGTTGGGGCCGCTGAATGCCGTGGCGCCTGCGTTCCCGCTCGCCACCGCGGCCATCGCGCCGCTGCGCGCAGCGGCCGAGAAGGCCGGCAGCGGCGACTTCTCGCCGTTGTGGTCAGGGCAGAACGCCAGCGGCTGCAAGGCGGTGCCGGCTGGGCGGTTAACGCGCGAGTTGGCATTGGTGGCGTGATTCGGGTTTGCGTTCGGTTGCGTAGATTCCATCGCGGCCTCACCCTCCGTTTGCACTGAGGTATCGAAGTGCCAAGCGGGGCTTCCTTCGACAAGCTCAGGATGACCGGAAACACCCGTTCGGGCTGAGCCTGTCGAAGCCCAGCCCGAATGCCACCAACCCTTCGACAAGCTCAGGGTGAACAGCTCGAGTCAACGCTCACAGCGCCACTGCCGTGCCACACCGCGCCGCCTCGTGCACCGCGAGTGCGCAGCGCAACGTGGCCAGGCCGTCGCGGCCGCTGCACAGCGGCGCTTCGCGGCCATCGACCACGGCGCGAAAGTGGCGCAATTGCTCGTCGTACGGATCGGTGCGCGGCAAGGCTGTGCGCTCCTGCGTCAACGGATCGGCCCAGCCGCGTGCGCCGGGGTAGCGCCACAACTTCAACTGCGGCAGCGTCAGCGAACCCTCCGTGCCGCAGAGATAGATCGCGTCGGCATCTTGCTGCGGAAAGCGCTCGAGCTCGCCCGCGCCCAGGTCGTAGTTCCACGGCGCCGGTGTGGCGTCGGACGTGATCAGCGTAGCGATCGCGCCGTTGGCAAAACGCAGGATCACGGCAGCCGTGTCTTCCACCGCAAAGCCGCGCACCGCATTCGACGCCACGGCCTGCACCGATGTCACGTCGCCGATGAGATGACGCAGCACGTCGATGTCGTGGATCAGGTTGATCAGCACCGGCCCGCCGCCGGCCTCGCGCCGCCAGGCCACATTGAAGTAGTCGTCGGGTTTCAACCAGGTGGCCATCGCGTGTGCCGCCACCGGCCGGCCGATGCAGCCCTGCGCGATCAACGCCTTGGCCGTGCGCACACGCAGGCTGTGGCGGCGCTGGTGGCCGACGAGCAATGGCACGGTGGCGGCCTCCGCGGCAGCGCACAGGCGCTCGGCGTCTTGCAGCGTGTCGGTGATCGGTTTTTCCATCAACACCGCGATGCCACGTTCGATGCACTGCAGGCCGATCGACGCATGCGTGGCGTTCGGCGTGGCCACGAGCGCCGCGCCGGGCTTCGTCTTGTCGAGCAGGTCAACCGGCTCGGCATACCAGGGCACGCCGATCGATTCCGCGAAGGCGCGGCCGGCGGGTGTGGGGTCGGCAATGCCGGCCAGTGACACGTCGGCGTGGCGCAGCATGCGTTCGGCGTGCGGCCGGCCGATGCCGCCGGCGCCGATCAAGGCGATGGGGAGGCGGTTTCTCATGAATACATAGTTTCATTCACCGCGGAGGGGCGGAGGACGCAGAGGTCCGCAGAGGAATACGTCAATGGTTTTCCTCTGCGGACCTCTGCGCTCTCTGCGCCTCTGCGGTGAATGAGGTTGAAAGTTTCATCGCATTGGCGAGAAGGGCAGTGCTACGCACAGGTCCGAGTGCATCTTCGTCAGATTGGCCGGCCCGCCCCTGGGCGGCCACACACCTTGCGCCACCGCGTCGGCGCGAACCTTGGCGCGCTCATCGACACTGTTGTAGGCCCAGAGGTTGAGAAAGCGCGGCTGTTCGCCATCGAGCGCGGTGAACACGCCCGCGCACGGGCTCATTGCATGGCGCGCGGGCAGGGCGTCTTTCCAGGCGTCGATGGTCTCGGCCAGCTTGCCGTGGCGCAGGCTGTAGGTGCGCAGCTCGTACCACTTGCCCAGGGTTGCCGGTTTCGGTGCATCGAGAAACGGGAACAGGGCATAGCTCTCGCTCTTGAGCGACACCAGCCATTCGCCGCAGCCCAGTGGGTCGGCCTGCATCAGCAGCGCCTGCTTCGCGTCGGCGGCCGCGTTCGCATGCGCGAACTCGCGCAGCAGCATCACGCGCGACAGGTCGCCGATGTCTGCCGCAAAGGCGCCGAGCAGGGTGCCGCCGGCTTGCTGCAAATGTTCCTGCAGCGCCGCATAGACCTTGGCGTTGGAGAACACCTTGATTTCGAGCGTGGTCAGTTCGTAGATTTTCATGAAGCACCGTTCTCAAGATAGAAATTCACCATGCGGTCACGCACCGCTTCGAACATGCCAGCGCCCGTCATCGTGCCGCAGCCCAGCGCACGCGCGGCTTCGATCAGCGGCGGCACCGGCGGCATCGTCACCACGTCGCCGACGAAAGTGTTGTGGCCCAGCTTGCGCGTGTCCACGGGCAGCGGGTCGCTGGTCTTCATGCCCATCGGCGTGGCGTTGATCACCAGATCGAAACCGCTCGGGTCGGTGGAGCCGACGCTGGGCGCGACCGAACCGTAGGCTCGCAGCTTTGCCGCCAGCGCCTCGCGCCGCGGTACGTCCGCCTCGTGCAATGCGAGCGACGACACGCCAGCATCGACCAGCGCATGCGCGATCGCACTGCCAGCGCCGCCGGCGCCTACCAGCAAGGCGCGCTTGCCCTTCGGTTCGCAGCCCGCTTTGCGAAGGCCGGCGACATAGCCTTCGCCGTCGCACATGTCGGCTTCCCAGGCGCCATCTGCCGCTCGCCGCACGACGTTGGCCGCACCGATCGACTTGGCGCGCGGCGACACGTGAGCGCACAGCCGCGCCGCATCGAACTTGTGCGGCACCGTGACGATGATGCCGTCCACATTGGGCATGCGCTGGGTGAGCGCGAAGAAGCTGTCGATGTCGGCCGGCTTCACATGAGCCGGCACCACGATCACGTCAGCGCGCCGCTCGCGCAGCGACTCGGTGACGCCGTGCGGCGACTTCACCTGCGCGATCGGGTCGCCAACGATGAAGATGACGCGCGTGGCGCCGGAGTAAGAGTCGAGGTTCACAAATCTCCTTCACCGCAGAGGCGCAGAGAGCGCAGAGGTCCGCAGAGGAAGACAAGAGTGAAGTCCTCTGCGTTACCTCTGCGTCCTCTGCGCCTCTGCGGTGAATGAAACTGGCGTGCCTGCGTCTTCACTTGATCGCTTGCAGCGGCGGCAGCGTGGACACGACGACTTGCTTGCCGCCCTTGACCTCGACCAGGAAGCTGTCGCGGTCGATGTCGCCGTTGTTGTCGAAGCGCACGTCCATGATGATGCCGGGCACCTTGTCCTTCTTGATGACCAGGCCCTTCATCGCCTGCGCCACCGCCTTGCGGTCGAGCTTGCCGACCTTCTCGATCGCGGCCTTCATCGAGTACACGCCCATGTAGCCCTTGATGCCGTTGTGGTCCGGGATGTACTTGTAGGCTTGGTAGAACTTGCCTTTGAAGGTCAGCATTTCGGGAATCGGCGCATCGATCGTCAGGCCCACATGGCCGGTGGCGCCGTTGGCGGCGTCGCCCGCCAGCTCGATCACCTTCTGGCTGATCAGCACCGTCTCGCCAATGATCGGCTTGTCGTAACCCTGCTTGCGCAGTTCGCGCAGCGCGCGCGCCGACTCTTCTTCGGTCAGGTACACGAAGAGCGCATCGGCGCCGGCCTGCTTGGCCTTCAAGACGGCGGCTGAGAAGTCCACCTGGCCTTGGTCTGTCGCCACCTCGGCGATGATCTTGGTCGGGCTGTTGGCGAGCAGCTTGACCAGCGTGTCGCGCCCGCCCTTGCCGAAATCGTTGTTCTGGTAGATCACCGCGATCGTCTTGGCCTTGCTCTCGATGTAGCGGGTCAGCTTCGGGAACGAACTGGCTTGGCCGAACGAGGTGCGGAAGACATACGGGTTGCCCTGCGCCGTGATGGCGGCGGCTTCACCGCCAGTCCAGTTGGGCACCTCGGCTTTGCGCGTCTCGTTCATGCTGACCATGATCGAACCCGAGAACACCGGGCCGAAAACCGCGAACACACCGTCGTCGATGGCCTTGGTGGCCAGGCCTTTGGCCACGCCGGGCTGGCTCTGCGTGTCGGCCTGCGTGCTGACGATCTTCTTGCCGAGGATGCCGCCCGCGGCATTGATCTCCTTGACCGCCAGTTCGACCCCGTCTTTGAAGTAGGTGCCGGCCGAAGCGCCCGCGCCCGACAGCTCGTAGATGCCGGCGAGCTTGATCGTGTCTTGCGCCTGCGCGGCACCGAATGCGCCGCAGGCCAGGGCCAGCGCCAGTGCGGTGCGGCGGGTGAAAGTCTTGTGCATGGGGTCTGTCTCCTCGGGAGGGGGTGGGTGGGATCAGAAATCCGGGACGCGGCAGTCTAGCGTGATCCAGAATTGAATTCCAGTATTGAACTGTGTTTCAATATCCGAATGAACCCTTGGGATCGTTCAAACAGCGCTTCGAGCCGCGGGAGCCAGCGATGTCCGGCGTGATGCAGCGAACGCTGGCGCTGCTCGAACGGTTGGCCGCAGACGTGGCAGGGCTTTCCCTGGCCAGCGCTGGCCGATGACCTCGGCATGCCGCGCAGTGCCGCGCACCGCCTGCTGACCGACCTGGCCGCCCAGGGCTATGTGCGCCAGACGCAGGAGCGGGGCCACTACGTGCTCACCACCAAGCTGGTTTCGCTCGGCCTGAACTACCTCAAGGCTTCGGGCGTGGTCGATCTGACGCAGCCCATCCTCGACCGTTTGGCCGAAGCCAGCGGCGAGCTGGTGCGCCTGGGTGTGGTGGATGTCGATCACATCACCTGGGTGTCCTTGTCGCAGGGCGCTACGAGCGGCCTGCGCTACGACCCGGACCACGGCATCGACGTCAAGTTGTCGTGCACCTCGTCGGGCGTGGTCTGGCTGTCCACGCTGCCCGACGACGACGCGATCGCGCTCGTCAGCAAGCAGGGCGTGGCCAAGCGCGCGCAGTACGGGCCCAACGCGCCGACCTCGATCGATGCGCTGATGAAGCAAGTGCGCATCGCGCGCAAGCAGGGCATTGCGTTCACCACCGAGACCTATGCCGCGGGTCTGAACGCGATGTCCACGCCGATCGTGTTGAACGGCAATGGGGCCGTCGGTGTGTTGGCGATGTCGGGGCCCTCGGTGCGCTTGACCGAAGCCAAGATGCAGCAGTGGGCGCCCGAGTTGAAGCGCGCCGCCGCCGACGTTGCGCGCGCCAGTGCCGCGTCGCCGCTGTTCCGTCGCGCGTATCAGCAGGCGCCTCCCCGTTCGTCCTGAGGACTTGCAAGATGCGCGTGCCATCCCGTTCGTCCTGAGGTATCGAAGGATGAACCTGCGCTTCGATACCTCAGCGCGAACGGACGTTGCCGCGTTGCCCGACCACTGCGACCTGCTCGTCGTCGGCTCCGGCGCCGGTGCATTGAGCGCTGCCGTCGTTGCGGCGCATCTCGGTTTGCAGGTGGTCGTCGTCGAAAAGGAACCGGTCTTTGGCGGCACCACCGCCTGGTCCGGCGGCTGGATGTTCATCCCCCGCAACCCGCTGGCGCGCGCCGCGGGCATCGATGAAGACATCACCGAGCCGCGGCGCTACCTGCAAAGCGTGTGCGGGCCGCAGTTCTGCGCCGAGCGCATCGAGGCCTTCCTCGCGCATGGCCCGGCCGCGGTGCAGTTCCACCTCGACCACACGGCGTTGAAGTTCATCGACGGCAATGCCGTGCCCGACTTCCACGGCCACGCACCCGGCGCGCGCGAGGGCGGCCGCTCGGTGTGCGCCGCCCCGTTCGACGGCAAGCGCCTCGGTCCGCACCTGAAGCGCCTGCGCCCGCCGCGCAGCATCCTCGCCTTCTGGGGCATGAGCATCGGCAGCGATCTGCGCCACTTCCTGCGCGCGGCACGGGCGTGGGATTCGTTCGCGTATGTCGCGCGCCGCGTCGTGCGCCATCTGTGGGACGTGGCCTTGCACGGGCAAAGCACGCTGCGCATGGGCGGCAACGCACTGGCTGCGGCGTTGCTGCAATCGGCGCTCGATGCCAAGGTGCAGCTCTTCGAGTCGCACGCGGCAACGGCGCTGCTGCGCGATGGCGCGCGGGTCAGCGGTGCGCGCGTGCGTGGGCCCGATGGCCGCGAGCGCGAGATTCACGCGCGCCGCGGTGTCGTGCTCGCCTGCGGCGGCTTCCCGCACGACACGGCACGCAAGGCCGAGCTGTTCCCGCACGCGCCGAGCGGCCACGAGCATTGGTCGGCCGCGCCGGCCGGCAACAGCGGCGACGGCCTGCGCCTGGGTGAGTCCGCCGGGCGCGCACATCGATCGCACGCTGGCCGATGCGGCCGCGTGGGCGCCGGTGTCGCTGGTGCCCGCGCGTGATGGCGCAGCGCAGGCCTTCCCGCACCTCATCGAGCGCGGCAAGCCGGGGCTGATCGCGGTCACGCGCGACGGCAGACGTTTCGTCGATGAAGCCGGCAACTACCACAGCTTCATGCGCGCCTTGTTCGAGCGCTGCGGTAACCGTGATGTGCAGGCGTGGCTGATCTGCGACCACCGCTTCCAGCGCCGCTTCGGCCTCGGCCACAGCAAGCCGCACCCGCTGCCTACGGCCAAACACTTGCGCAACGGCTACCTGAAACGCGGCCCGACGATCGAAGCGCTGGCCGTGTCGTGCGGCATCGATGCCGCGGCGCTCGTGCGCACCGTCGCTGAGTTCAACCGCCACGCGCATGAAGGCCGCGACCCCGAGTTCGGCCGCGGCGAGACGCCGTACGACCGCATGCAGGGCGACGCCGAACACAGCGGCCCGAATCCCTGCGTCGCACCGATCGAGCGCGGCCCGTTCTACGCCGTGCGCGTCGTGCCCGGCAGCCTCGGCACCTTTGCCGGCCTGGCCGTCAATGCCCACGCGCAGGTGCTCGATGCGCAGGGCACGCCGATCGACGGCCTGTACGCCGCCGGCAACGACGCCAGCAGCGCGATGGGCGGCCACTACCCGAGCGGCGGCATCACGCTCGGGCCGGCGCTGGTCTTCGGCCACATCCTTGCGCATCACGCGGCGGGGCAGCCGCTATCCATGCCGTCCAGATCAGTTTCATTCACCGCAGAGGAACGGAGGACGCAGAGGTCCGCAGAGGAAGACATCCTTGAGTTTCCTCTGCGCAACTCTGCGTCCTCTGCGTCTCTGCGGTGAAGGAGATTCAAACACCATGACCCGAACCTACTCCATCGCCCAACTGATCGCGCTGCCCTACACGCCGCCGCAACTGGTGCAGCTCACGGCCGACGTCGGCTGCGGCGCTTGCGGCATCCGCATCCTGCCGGCCTCGCCGGGCGGCACGCATCACCCGCTGCAGAGCGACAAGGCAATGCTGCGCGAGACGCAGGCGCGCATGAAGGCCACGGGCGTGAGCGTGCTCGATCTCGAGATCATCCGCATCGCGCCCGGCTTCGATGCGAATGCTTATGGCGCGTTCTTCGAAGTCGGCGCGGCGCTCAATGCACGCCACATCCTGGTGGCCGGTGACGACGCCGACGTGGCCCGCATGACGGCCAACTTCGCCGCGCTGTGCGACGCCGCTGCGCCCTATGGCCTGACCTGTGACCTCGAACCGATGCCGTGGTGCCCGGTCGCCTCGGTGCCCGACGCAGCGCGCATCGTTGACGGCGCCGGCCGGCCCAACGGTGCGGTGCTGGTCGATGCGCTGCACTTCTTCCGCTCGGCCAGCACGTTGGATGACGTGAAGAAACTGCCGCGCACGCGCCTGAACTACGCGCAGATGTGCGACGGCGCCGTGCCCGGCCCCACGACGAACGAAGGCCTGATCTACGACGCGCGTTGCGAGCGTCTGTTGCCAGGAGAGGGCGGTTTCGACTTGCGCGCGCTGTTCGCTGCGCTGCCGGCCGACCTGCCGGTAAGCATCGAGATCCCGAGCGACACCCGCGCGCCGAAGATGGGCTACGAGGCCTGGGCGCGCGCTGCGCTGGCCGCGACGAAGCGCGTGCTCGAAGGCACGTAGCGCGGGTGCCGTGGTTGCGGCTGTACGATCGGCGCGCCCTATGAACAAGCCGTTTCGCATCGGCGCCGGTGCGGGCTACGCCGGTGACCGCATCGACCCCGCGCAGGCCCTGGCCGAGCGCGGCGAACTCGACGCGCTGGTCTTCGAGTGCCTGGCCGAACGCACGATCGCGCTGGCGCAACTGCGCCGCCAGCGCGAACCGCAGCACGGCTACGACCCGCTGCTCGAAGCGCGCCTGCGCGCCGTGCTGCCGGCCTGCGTGCGCCACGGCGTGACGATCATCAGCAACATGGGCGCCGCGCATCCGCAGGCGGCGGGCGCGGCGGTGATCGCCGTGGCGCGTGAACTCGGCCTGTCGCGTCTGCGCGTGGCCGTGGTCACCGGCGACGATGTGCTGCCGTGGGTGCGAGCCAACGACGTGGCGCTGCTGGACAGCCCGCAGCGTGCGTCCGATCTCGGCAAGCGACTCATCTCGGCCAACGCCTATCTCGGCGCCGACGCGCTCTTGCCGGCGCTGGCCAGTGGCGCCGATGTGATCATCACCGGTCGCGTCGCCGACCCGGCGCTGTTCCTCGCGCCTTTGATGCACCGCTTCGGCTGGCGCGCTGACGACTGGCCGCAGCTCGGCCAGGGCGTGCTCGTCGGGCACCTGCTCGAATGCGCGGCCCAGGTCAGCGGCGGCTACATCGCCGACCCCGGCCACTTCGACGTGCCCGATCTGCACGATGTGGGCTTCCCGCTCGCCGAGGTGCAGGCCGACGGCACGGCGGTGATCACCAAGCTCGCCGGCACCGGCGGCCGCGTGGACCGCCTGACCTGCACGGCGCAGCTGCTGTACGAGATTGCCGACCCGGCCAACTACCTGCAGCCCGACGTCGTGGCCGACTTCTCCCAGGTGCGGCTGCAGGAACAGGGCGCCGACCGCGTGCGGGTCAGCGGCGCGAGCGGCAAGGTGCGGCCCGCCGAGCTGAAGGCGACGCTGGGCTATCGCGACGGCTGGATCGGAGAGGGCCAGATTTCCTATGCCGGGCCCGGCGCGCGCGAGCGCGGCACGCTGGCGTTGCAGGTCTTGCAGCAGCGCTTGCGCCAGCGCGGGCTGGGTGCGCTTGAACAGCGCGCCGAGTTGATCGGCGTCGATGCGATGCACGGCCCGCAGCTCGGGCGCGAGCGCACGCCCTACGAGGTGCGTGCACGCGTGGCGGTGCGCTGCGCCACGCGTGAGCAGGCGCAGACCGTCGGCCAGGAGGTCGAGGCGCTGTACCTGAATGGCCCGGCCGGAGGCGGCGGCGTCACGCAATCGGTGCGCGAGGTCGTGGCTGCGGCGTCGGCGCTGGTGCCGCGCGAAGCCGTGAGCGCTGCGGTGCAGGTGTTGGCGCTGTGATGCCAATGAAACTGCAAGACATCGCCATCGCCCGTTCGGGCGACAAGGGCAACCTGGCCACGCTGTCCGTCATTGCGCGCGATCCGGCGCACTACGCGCTGCTCGAGCGCGTGCTGACGGCCGAGCGCGTGCGCAAGCACTTCGACGGCGTCGTGCGTGGCCCGGTGCAGCGCTACACGCTGCCGCACCTGGCCGCCGTGCACTTCGTGATGCACGAGGCGCTGGGCGGCGGCGTCACACGTTCGCTGGCGCTCGATGCGCATGGCAAGACGCTCAGCGCGGCGCTGCTCGACATCGAGATCGACGACGCGCTTTCCGCCTGACAATGATGTCGCCCACCCCCCAATCGATGGAGTCTCTCCGCATGCACGCTCTGACCCGCCGTCTCGCCTTGTTCGCCGCCGCGCTCGTCGCCAGCGCCGCCGCGCAGGCCCAGCCCTTACCCGAACAAACCGATCCGCGCCGTGGTGCCTTTTGCCGCCGGCAGCGCCACCGACCAGATCGGCCGCGCCTTCGCCGAGAAGATGTCGGCCACGCTGGGCCAACCGATCGTCATCGACAACAAGCCGGGCGCCAACGGCATGCTCGGCGCCGACATCGTGGCCAAGTCGCCGGCTGACGGCTACACGATCCTCATCGGCACCAACAGCACGAATGCCGCGCTCAAGTTCCTGATGAAGCAGCTGCCCTACGACCAGGACAAGGCCTTCGCGCCGGTGGGCTACATCGGCTCGGTGCCGCTGATGGTGGCGGTGAACAACGACGTGCCGGCCAAGACGCTCAAGGAGCTGGTGGACCTGGCCAAGGCCAAGCCGGGCCAGGTGAGCTTTGCCTATGCGAGCACGTCGCAGCAGGTGTCGTCGGAGATGCTGTCGAGCATGGCCGGCATCAAGATGAATCCGATCCCGTACAAGAGCGGCCCGGCAGCGATGACCGACCTGATCGGCGGCCAGGTGATGATCTTCAGCGCCGACTTCGCGGTCACCGTGCCGCAGCACAAGGCCGGCAAGATCCGCGGCTTGGCCGTCACCTCGACCCAACGCAGCGCGGCCGTGCCCGAACTGCCCACCGTCAACGAGGCGCTGGGGTTGAAGGACTACGAACTCATCGCCTACTTCGCCGTCTTTGCGCCGGCGGGCACACCGCCCGAGTTGATTGCCAAGCTCAACGCGGCGGTCAACGCCGCCGCCGCGAGCAAGGACATCGTCGACAAGTTCGCCGCCAACGGCTTCGCGGTCGAGCCCGGCACGCCCGAGGCCCTGGCCCAGCGCAACAAGGCCGAGACGGTGAAGTGGGAGAAGGCGATCCGCGAGGCCAAGATCGAGCCGCAGTGATCACCAGCGCTTGTCGAGCCTTTCGTTTCTCATGACAAACAGGAGTCTCTCGAATGGCCTTCGACCCGGGTCTTGCTGAGCGCGTTCGAGAGGCGCTGGGCGATTGCGGCGGCGTCACCGAACGCAGGATGTTCGGCGGCCTTGCCTTCTTGATCGACGGCAAGATGTTCATCGGCATTCGCGACGCCAGCCTGATGGCGAGGGTCGGGCCGGAGCGCCATCAGGATGCGCTGGCGGTGCCCAACGTCCGGGTGATGGACTTCACCGGTCGCCCGATGAAGGGCTATGTCTATGTCGACCCGCCGGCCATCGCCGCCGATGGCGACTTGAAATCCTGGGTCCTCTGGTGCGCGCAGTACGTTGCCCACCTGCCGAAGAAGACTGCGAAGTGAAGCGCTTGGTCCACTGATACCGCCTTGCGTTCAATCACATAGATTCATCGCGGCCCCACCCTCCGTTCGCCCTGAGGTATCGAAGGGCTTGCGCTGGGCTTCCTTCGATACCTCAGGACGGTCGGAACAGCCACCTCAGCCCGAACGGTTCTTATGCGATCGAACGCGAATCCGTATGAATCACTGAAATCGGATCGGTGCGGCCCCTGCGCCACGGGCGCGCCGCGATCAGACCGGCAGCACCTCGAGCCGGCCGCCTCGATCGCTCAACGTCTTCGTCAGCAGCGCCGTCGTTGCGTAGATGGCGTCGATCGTCGGCGTCGGTGTGTCGGTGATGCGCGCCAGCTCGACGACGCTGCCCACCAGGGCTTGCAACTCCAGCGCGCGGCCGTGCTCAACGTCCTGCAGCATCGACGTCTTGTGCGCGCCCACGCTCTCGGCGCCGGCGATGCGTTGTTCGAGCGAGACTTTGAATTCGACGCCGAGTTTTTCGCCCACCGAGCGGGCCTCGCTCATCATCCGCGCGGCCAGGTCACGGCTCGGCGGGAAGCGGCAGATGTCTTCGAGCGTCGCGTGCGTGAGCGCGCTGATCGGGTTGAAGCTCAGGTTGCCCCACAGCTTGACCCAGATCTCGCTGCGGATGTCGCGCGACACCGGCGCCTTGAAGCCCGCCGCCATCATCGACTTGCTGAGTGCTTCGATGCGCGGCGTGCGCTGGTTGTCGAGTTCGCCGAGCGTGAAGCGGTTGCCTTCGATGAGCTTCACGACACCCGGCTCGACCAGTTCGGCTGCCGGGTAAACGATGCTGCCGATGAGGCGGCTCGACCTCGATGCCCGCGGCCAGCGCGCCATCGGGATCGACGCTGGCCAGCGCCCGGCCGTCGAACGCACCGCCGAGCTTCTGGAAGTACCACCACGGCACGCCGTTGATCATCGTCACGACCAAGGTCTCGGGACCGAACAGCGCGCGCAGGCCGGGCAGCAGATCGCGCACCTGGTGCGCCTTGGTGGTCAGCAACACCACGTCTTGTGGGCCCGCCTCGGCCGGGTCTTGCACTGCGCGCACGTTGCTCGTGTGCTGAGTGCTGCCATCAGGCAACAGCAAACGGAAGCCTTGCGAATTGATGGCCGCCAGATTCTTGTTGCGGGCGATGAACGTGACCTGCTCGCCTGCAAGGGCGAGCTTCGCACCGAGGTAACCGCCGATGGCGCCGGCGCCGACGATGGCGTACTTCAAGTCAGTGGCTCCACTGCGCTGGGCGCAACGTTCGTTGTGTGAAGTGGGCGTCTTGTGACGGCCCGTTGCGTGAGTTCGCGATCGTCTGCAAATGCGCTTGCTGGTCTGCTGTGCGGGTGCAAGGCATGGGGCCGGCCAGTGCCGGGCTGCGGAGACGACGCCCTGCTGCGCAGGGTGCGCTGCGGTACTCGCCCTGGGGTCGCGCCGCATAACTCGCTTCGCTCACTGCGTTCGCTGCGCTCGGACAGATGCGGCGAGTCAGTTCACGAAGCGCGCGAGTACGCGCGCCGACCCCGGGGCTGCGTTCCTCGCCGTCGCCTACGCAGCCCGGCACTGGCCGGCCCCATGCCTTGCAGGGAACAATCGTGCTGGGGGGGAGAGTGGAGTGGCAAGCCGCGGGCACCCGCCCCGCGGCTTGCCGCGCGCCGCAGGCGCGCCCACCGGGCGCGAGCCGGGCTCGATGCCCGGCTTGTGACCTGCCCCCAAATAGAACAGCCGTCCCTCGCCAAGCTGTGGGTGGGTGTGCGGTGGCGCGCCTGTGCGGCGGCGAGGCGCACAGGGTTTCGGTCGGCGCGCGTACTCGCGCGCTTCGTGAACTGACTCGCTGCGACTGTTCGAGCGCAACGAACGAAGTGAGTGCAGCGAGTTTCGCAGCGCGACCGAAACCCGAGCACCGCAGCGCAGTCGGCGCGCCTTTGGCGCCGACCGCCGCAGTGGCGCGCCGCCGCACACCCGCCCACGGCTTGGCGCCCGCCAGCACATCGAATCTACGGACCTTCAACGACAGCAACAGGCCGAGAGCAGATGGCCCCACGCGCAAGCATGTCATTTCAGAACTCGCCAGAGACAAACGAGCCGAAGCCCAGGCCGATGCGTTGCGCCAATCCGATGCGCTGCAACTTGCCGGTGGCGCCTTTCGGCAGTTCTTCGACGAACAAAATCTTCTTCGGCACCTTGTAGCCGGCCACGCGCTGGGCGACGAACTGCTGCAGTTCGCGCTCGCCGCATTCGTGGCCTTCGTGCAGCACCACCATCGCCGCCACCTCTTCGCCGAGCCGCTTGTGCGGCGCGCCGAAGACGATCACCTGCGCCACAGAAACATGGTCGAGCAGGATCTCGTCGATCTCGCGCGGGCTCACCTTTTCACCGCCGCGGTTGATGATCTCCTTCAGCCGGCCGGTGATGCTCAGGTAACCCTCGGCGTCCATCACGCCCTGGTCGCCGGTGCGGAACCAGCCATCGACGAAAGCCTCGGCATTGGCCTTCGGGTTGCTCTCGTAGCCTGCCGTGACGCTCGGCCCGCGGATCACGATCTCGCCGGTCTCGCCGGCGCCGAGCAGCGCGCCGTCTTCGCCGCGGATGGCGATCTCGGGGCCGGCGGCGCGCCCCACCGAGCCGGGCTTGCGTTGCAGCGGCGGCAGCGGGTTCGATGCCATCTGGTGCGCCGATTCGGTCATGCCGTAGGACTCGATCAACGGCGCCTTGAACATCGTCTCGATCTGCTCGATCAACTGCGGCGGCATGGCCGACGACGACGAGCGCACGAAGCGCAGCGGATGCCGCGCCAGCACCTCGGCGTTGTGCTTGCCGCGCGTGGCGATCGCCAGGTGCATCGTCGGCACGGCCGTGTACCAGGTGGGGCTCGCCTCGTCCATCCACTTGAAGAAGCGCAGCGCGTTGAAGCCCGGCGTGCAGAACACCTGCGAGCCGGCGGAGAGCGGCGCCAGCAGGCCGGCGAGCAGGCCGTGAATGTGGAACAGCGGCATGATGTTCAAGCCGCGGTCCTGCGGCGTGAATTGCAGCGTGGCGGCGATCTGCCGCGCCGAGGCGCACAGATTGGCCACCGACAACGGCACGCGCTTGGGCCGCGATGTCGTGCCTGACGTGTGCAGCACCATCGCCACATCGCCGGCCTCGGACGGGCCGCCGCTGGCGCAAGGAGTAGCAGGCAGCGCACCCAAGCTGAACTGGCCGGCCGCACCGCCCTCGGCCATCACCAGCTCGATCACCTGCACGCCGAGCTTCTTCGCCGCCTCCACCGCCGGCGACGCGCTGGCGTGCTCGACGATCAGCGCCTTGGCCTGCAAGTCGTCGAGGTAGAACTCGAACTCGTCGGCGCGGTACGCGGGGTTCAGCGGCGCGCTGGTGGCCGCGCAGGCGCAGGCCAGAAAGCAGGTGGCCATCTCGGGGCCGTTGGGCAGCACGATGGCGACGCGGTCATTGCGGCCGATGCCGGCTGCGTTGAGCGCCGCGGTGGTGGCGGCCACCAGCGCGCGCAGGCCACGGTAATCGAGCGGCGCGCGGCCCGGGGCGGCGATGGCGACGGCCTCATCGGCACCGGCTTGCAGGAGATCTTGAAGTGTCATGATGGGACTGCTTGAAAACTGCACAAACCCGATTCTTGCCGATGCCCGAACAGCCCGCCACCGACGACACCCCCGCGTTCAAGATCGCGCGTGCGCTGCTGGACGGCTTCGACCGCCACTACCGCCTGTTCAGCGACACCAGCCGTGCGGCCAAGCAGCGCTTCGAGCAGGCCGACTGGCACGGGCAGCAGCGGGCGATGCGCGAGCGGATCGCGTTCTACGACGAGCGCGTGCGCGAAACCAAGAGCCAGCTGCAGATCGAGTTCGCCGCCGAGGTGCTGCCCATGGCCGTCTGGCAGCAGGTCAAGCTGCAATACATCGGCCTCCTGGTGGACCACCTGCAGCCGGAACTGGCCGAGACCTTCTTCAACTCGGTCACCACGAAGATCCTGCACCGCAGCTACTTCCACAACAGCTTCATCTTCGTCCGGCCCACGATCTCCACCTCTTACATCGAGATCGACGAAGCGCTCGGGCCGGCCACCTACCGCGTGTATTACCCCACGCTCGAGAACTGGCGTGAGACCTGGGTGCAACTGGTGCGCGACTTCGATCTGCAAGTGCCCTTCGAAGACCTGGAGCGCGACGCCGCCGACGTGGTGGCCGAGCTGCACCGCCGCCTCGGGGCATACCAGCCTCGCACCAGCTTCCAGATCCAGGTGCTGTCGAACCTGTTCTTCCGCAACAAGGGCGCCTACATCGTCGGCAAGATCATCAATGGCGGCCAGCAGACGCCGATCGCCCTGCCGCTGCTGCACACCGCGGATGGCAAGCTGATGATCGACACCGTCCTGCACACCGAAGACGACATGGAGATGCTGTTCAGCTATGCCCGTGCGTACTTTCTGGTGGACATGCAGGTGCCCAGCGCGTATGTGCAGTTTCTGCGCACGCTGATGCCACGCAAGCCGCGCGCCGAGATCTACAGCGCCGTCGGGCTGCACAAGCAGGGCAAGAACAGCTTCTACCGCGATCTGCTGCACCACCTGCGCCACAGCAGCGACCGCTTTCGCATCGCGCCGGGCATCAAGGGCACGGTGATGCTGGTCTTCGACCTGCCGTCCTTCCCTTATGTCTTCAAGCTGATCAAGGACTTTTACCCAGCGCAGAAGAAGACCACGCGCCAACAGATCAAGGGCAAGTACCTGCTCGTCAAACAGCACGACCGCGTGGGCCGCATGGCCGACACGCTCGAATACAGCAAGGTCGCGCTGCCGCTGGCGCGCTTCGAGCCCGAGCTGGTGGACGAGTTGCAAGCGTGTTGCGCGAGCCTGCTCGAGATCACGCACGGCAGCGGGCCGCAGGAGATCATCATCGAACACGGCTACATCGAGCGCCGGATGATCCCGCTGAATCTGTTCCTGAAAGACGCCACCGCTGCCGGCAACACCGAAGCGATCGAACGCGCGACGATCGAATACGGCAACGCGATCAAGGACCTGGTGGCCGCCAACATCTTCCCCGGCGACATGCTGTGGAAGAACTTCGGCATCACGCGCCAGGGCAAGGTGGTGTTCTACGACTACGACGAGATCGAGTACCTGAGCGATTGCAACTTTCGCCATGTGCCGCCGCCCGACGATGACGACGAACGCACCGGCGTCGAACGAAGTCTGGTTCGACGTCGGCCCGAAAGACGTTTTCCCCGAAACCTTCGGCCCCTTCCTGCTCGGCAACGCGCGCGTTCGCCAGGCGTTTTTGAAACACCACCCCGAACTGTTGGACCCCGACTACTGGAACCTGCACAAGCAGCGCATCCAGGCGGGCGCGATGCTCGACGTGTTCCCGTATGAGCCGCAACGGCGCTTCCTGAATCAGCGGCGGGCGGGCGAGTCAGGGGCTGTGATGGCGAGCGCTTGATCGATTTGCGCCGTTCTGCAGCGAGGCCCAGGCCATCAGTTGCCGCCAGCGCGACGGCCCAGGAAACGGATTCCAAGTAGAGGAACGCATCGATGACCAACGACACATCGTTCGGCGGCAAAGTGGCGGTGATCAGCGGCGCGAGCAGCGGCATCGGGCGCGGCATCGCTGCGGCATTTGCGGCGCAGGGCGCTCAGGTGGTGCTCGGCGCGTCGAACGAGCAGCGGTTGGCCGAGGCGGCCGACGCGATCGCACGACAAAGCGGAGCGACGCGCCCCGACACGTGCGCCGCCGACCTGCGCACCGAGGCCGGCTGCCAGTCGTTGTTCGATGCCGTGTCGTCGCGTCACGGCCGCTGCGACATCCTCGTCCACTCGGCCGGCGCCACGCGCGCCGGCGCCTTCGTCATGCAGCCCGACGCCGATTGGCAGGACGGCTTTGCACTCAAGTTTTTCGCCTGCGTGCGCCTGTCGCGCCTGTTCTGGCCGCTGCTGAAGACCGCGCGTGGCCACGTCGTCAGCGTGATCGGCGGCGCAGCGCGCACGCCCGATCCGGAGTTCCTCGTCGGCGGTGCGGTCAACGCAGCGATGCACAACTTCACCAAGGGCCTGGCCGGTCTGGGCCGGCGCGACGGCGTCAACGTCAACGCGATCCTGCCCGGCATGACCGAGACGCCGCGCATCGGGCGCCTGTTCGAACAGCGCGCCGCTGCCACCGGCCAGTCAGTGGACGAGGTGCGCGCGGCGCAAGTCGCCAAGGAGGGTCTGCAGCGCCTGGGCACGCCGGACGACGTGGCGGCGCTGGCGCTGTACCTGTGCTCCGAAGCCGCGCGCCACATTCAAGGCACCGCAATCGCCGTCGATGGCGGGGCCACGCCGGGCGTGTACTGACGCGGTCCAGCATCGATGCGCCGCTACACCTTCGCGCCGCTGCAGGCGATGCACTACACCCCGCCGCAGTTGGTTCAGCTGGCCGCGCAGGCCGGCATCTGGGGCGTCGGCCTGCGCTTGACGCCGGTGGTGCCCGGCGCGCTGCACTACCCGTTGCACGACGACCCGGCGCTGCTGCGCGAAACGCAGGCCGTGCTGCGCGACACCGGCATCGTCGTCTTCGACATCGAGCTGCTGCGCATCGGCGAGCGGTTCGATGC
>CAWFCX010000032.1:0-70748 GCA_963814385.1 uncultured beta proteobacterium | reverse complement strand
GTACATGATCAGCGCCGGGGCGGCGCCAAAGCTCACCATATCCGACAGGCTGTCCATCTGCTCGCCGAACGCGCTCTGCGTGTTGGTCATGCGCGCCACGCGGCCATCCAGGCTGTCGAGCACCGCTGCGCAGAAGATGCCGACGCAGGCGTTTTCGAAGCGCCCGTTCATCGCCATGACGACAGCGTAAAAGCCGCCGAACAGCGCCGCCAGCGTGAACAGGTTGGGCAGGATATAGATGCCCTTGCGACGTGGCCGCAGAGGAGGCGGCTCCTCCGCGTCGTGGGCTTCGACAGGTTCTTTCATCGGGCGCGAGGATACGCCACGCCGCGCCTCAGTTGCGTGAACGATCGACCAGCTTGTTGGCCTTGATCCACGGCATCATCGCGCGCAGCTTCTCGCCGACGACTTCAATCTGGTGGTCCGACGTGAGGCGGCGCCGCGACAAAAGTGTCGGCGCACCAGCGCGGTTCTCGAGGATGAAGTTCTTCGCGTACTCGCCGGTCTGGATGTCTTCCAGCACCTTCTTCATCGCCGTCTTGGTCTCGGCAGTGACGATCTTCGGCCCAGTCACGTACTCGCCGTACTCGGCGTTGTTGCTGATCGAATAATTCATGTTGGCGATGCCGCCTTCGTAGATCAGGTCGACGATCAGCTTCAACTCGTGCAGGCACTCGAAGTACGCCATCTCGGGTGCGTACCCAGCTTCGACCAAGGTCTCGAAGCCTGCCTTGATCAGCTCGACCGTGCCGCCGCATAGCACCACCTGCTCGCCGAACAGATCGGTCTCCGTCTCTTCGCGGAAATTGGTTTCGATGATGCCGGCCTTGCCGCCGCCGTTGGCAACTGCATAGCTCAATGCCAGGTCTCGCGCCTTGCCGCTCTTGTCGGCATGCACCGCGATCAAATGCGGCACGCCGCCACCTTGTGTGTAGGTGTTGCGCACGGTGTGGCCGGGGGCCTTCGGCGCAACCATCCACACATCGAGGTCTTCGCGCGGTGTCACCTGCCCGTAGTGCACGTTGAAGCCATGCGCGAAAGCGAGTGACGCACCCTGCTTGATGTGCGGCGCCACGTCATTGGCATAGACGCTGGCGATCTGCTCGTCGGGTAGCAGAATCATGACCACGTCGGCGGTCTTCACCGCGTCGGCCACTTCAGCAACTTTGAGCTTGGCCTTTTCGACCTTGCTCCATGACGCACCGCCTTTGCGCAGCCCGACCGTCACCTTGACGCCGCTGTCGTTCAAGTTCTGCGCATGCGCATGGCCCTGCGAGCCGTAGCCGATGATCGCGACGTTTTTGCCTTTGATGAGGCTCAGGTCGGCGTCTTTGTCGTAGTAAACCTTCATGTCGTCTTCTCCTTAGACTCTAAGAATACGTTCGCCGCGACCGATGCCGGAAGCACCCGTGCGGACTGTTTCGAGAATGGCGGCGCGGTCGATCGCCACCAGGAATGCATCGAGCTTCGTGGAATCGCCCGTCAGCTCGATCGTGTAGCTCTTGTCGGTGACATCGATGACGCGGCCGCGAAAGATGTCGGCCATGCGCTTCATCTCCTCGCGCTCCTTGCCGACGGCGCGCACCTTGATCAGCATCAACTCACGCTCGGTGAAGCTGGCTTCGGTCAGATCGACGACCTTGACGACCTCGATCAACCGGTTCAAGTGTTTGGTGATCTGCTCGATCACCTCGTCGCTGCCGGTGGTGACGATGGTCATGCGCGACAGCGACGGGTCTTCGGTCGGCGCGACGGTCAGGCTTTCGATGTTGTAGCCGCGCGCCGAGAACAGCGCAACGACGCGGGACAGTGCTCCGGGCTCGTTCTCGAGCAGCACCGCGATGATGTGTTTCATGATTGCTTCGCGCGCTCTTCAGGCGCCAGGCCGGTAAGCCTGGACCCTTGGCCACGCGATCCTGTTTTGTGTTTTAGAGGTCTTCGCTGCCGAGAAGCATCTCGGAAATGCCCTGCCCGGCTTTAACCATCGGCCAGACGTTTTCAGTCGGGTCGGTGCGGATGTCGAGGAACACCGTGCGGTCCTTGAGCTTGATCGACTCGCGCAACGCAGGCTCCACGTCTTGCGGGCGCTCGACCAGCAAGCCAACGTGACCATAGGCCTCGGCCAGCTTCACGAAATCAGGCAAAGCATCCATGTAGCTGTGCGAATAGCGTCCCTCATAGTCGAGTTCCTGCCACTGCCGCACCATGCCAAGGTAGCGGTTGTTTAGCGACACAATCTTGACCGGCGTCTTGTACTGCTGGCAGGTCGACAGCTCCTGGATGCACATCTGGATCGAGCCCTCGCCGGTGATGCAGAACACATCGCTGTCGGGCTTGGCGAGCTTGATGCCCATCGCGTACGGCAGACCCACGCCCATCGTGCCCAAGCCGCCAGAGTTGATCCAGCGCCGCGGCTCGGCGAAGCGGTAGAACTGTGCGGCCCACATCTGGTGCTGGCCGACGTCGCTGGTGATGTAGGTGTCGCGGTCCTTGGTGAGTTGCCACAAGGTATCGACCACGTACTGCGGCTTGATGACCTCGCTGCTTTTCTTGTACGACAGGCAATCGCGCTTGCGCCACTCGTTCACCTGCGACCACCACGCGTTCAACGCCGTTTTGTCGGGCTTCGCCTGAGCTTCCTTGATCTGCGCGATCAGCTCTTGCAGCACGTCTTTCACGTCGCCGACGATCGGGATGTCCACGCGCACGCGCTTGGAGATCGACGACGGGTCGATATCGACGTGGATGATCTTGCGCTCTACCGACGCAAAGTGCTTCGGGTTGCCAATCACGCGGTCGTCGAAGCGGGCGCCGACGGCCAACAGAACATCGCAGTTCTGCATCGTCATGTTGGCTTCGTAAGTGCCGTGCATGCCGAGCATGCCGAGAAACTGCGGGTCAGCGGCGTCGATCGCGCCCAGACCCATCAGCGTGTTCGTGCACGGATAGCCCAGCACGTGCACGAGTTCGCGCAGCTCGGCCGACGCTTCACCGAGGATCACGCCTCCGCCGGTGTAGATGTAGGGCCGCTTGGCACCGAGCAGCAACTGCACGGCCTTGCGGATCTGCCCGCCATGGCCCTTTTTCACCGGGTTGTACGAGCGCATCTCGATGTGCTCGGGGTAGGCGAACGGCGCCGTCTTCAGCGACACATCCTTCGGGATGTCCACCACCACCGGACCCGGCCGGCCGGTACGGGCGATGTGGAAAGCCTTCTTCATCGTCAGCGCGAGGTCGCGCACGTCCTTGACCAGGAAGTTGTGCTTGACGATAGGGCGCGTGATGCCGACCGTGTCGCATTCCTGGAAGGCATCGAGGCCGATCGCTGGCGTCGGCACCTGCCCGGTCACGATCACCATCGGGATCGAGTCCATGTAGGCAGTGGCGATGCCGGTGACGGCATTGGTCACGCCAGGGCCAGAAGTGACGAGCGCCACGCCAACGTCGCCGGTGGCCCGCGCATAGCCGTCAGCAGCGTGGACAGCGGCCTGTTCGTGGCGCACCAGCACGTGCTGGATCGACTCCTGCTTGTACAGGGCGTCGTAGATGTAGAGCACGGCTCCGCCCGGATAGCCCCAGAGGTACTTGACCCCTTCGGCCTGCAGGCAGCGAACCAGGATTTCCGAGCCGTTCAGCTCGGCGGGATGGGTGGAGTGTGGGGAAGAAGGCGGCTGCACCGAAGCAGCGCGTTTGACTTCCGCGGCAGACATGTCCATGGGTTGAACCTTTGAGAATTTCTCTGACGAAAAACCATTGGTGTTCCTCTTCGCGCCCTTGTGGGGCGGATGTGGAACCTGCGCGATTGATGGGTCGAGCTCTGGTGAGCAGCCCGGCCAAAAACCGAAAATACGTTGTGCGGGGCAGCATTATGTCATCGGGTTCCGCACGAGGCCGGGCCCGAAGGGCCTGCGACATAATCTCCGCGCCCCAAAGAGGGTTGCCTCCCAAGAGAGCCGCCCCTTGGCGACCGACAAAGAACTTTCAGACTTCCTCAAGAGCGTCGAAAAACGCGCGTTCAAACGCACGGCCTACACCGTGCGCAATGACGACGCCGCGTTGGACATCGTGCAGGACTCGATGATCCGGCTGTCGCAGAAGTACGCCGACCGGCCGCCGGAGGAGTTGCCGCTGGTGTTCCAGCGCATCCTGTCCAACGCCACGATGGACTGGTTTCGCCGGCAAAAAGTCCGCAATGCCGTCCTGGTCAACCTGTCGGACTTCGAAGGCGCTGATGACGATGGCGGAGACTTCGACCTGCTGGAGCTGCTAAACCTCGACAGCGTGGCCACGGAAAGCGCTGCCGATTCGGTGGGCCGACAACAAATCCTCGAACTGATCGATGGTGAGGTCTCCAAGCTGCCCGGCCGTCAACGGGAGGCCTTCCTTCTTCGTTACTGGGAGGAACTGGATGTTGCAGAGACGGCGGCGGTGATGGGATGCTCGCAGGGCAGCGTTAAAACGCACTGCTCGCGGGCCGTTCATGCATTGGCGAAGTCCCTGCGCGCCAAGGGAGTCACGCTATGAACAAACTCACAAATCTCACCCCTCAGATCACCAGTCAGCGCCGCAGCGATGTGCTGCAAGAGCGTTTTGCCCGCCGCGTATCTGCCGCGTTGACCGAACAGCAGACCGCCATGCCGCGCCGCGACATCGAAGAGCGGCTGCGCGTGGCGCGCGAGCAGGCGATGGGCCACGCTCGCGAAGCCAGGCGCACCGCGCCCGCTGCGTCGGCCGTGGTGTCTGCCACGTCCGGTGGTGCAGCCGTCCTCGGCGGCCCGAGCGGCAACGACAGCCCCTGGTGGCTGCGCCTGTCGTCGCTGCTGCCGCTGGCGGTGCTTCTCGCCGGTTTGTTCCTGATCGACCATCACTACACGCAGTCGCAGATCGCCGCCGCCGCGGAGGTCGATGCCGCCATCCTCGCCGACGACCTGCCGCCAGAGGCCTACCGCGACCCCGGCTTTGCCGAATTTCTGAAGGGCGAGCGACGCTGATGTCGGGCGTGATGCGCTGCCTGGTCACCGCGTTGGCACTGCTTGCCTCCGCGACGCTGACGCATGCGCAGACCGACTGGGCTCGCCTGAACCCGCAGCAGCGCAGCGTGCTGGCGCCGCTGGAGCGTGATTGGTCGCGCGTCACGCCAGCCCAGCAACAGAAATGGCTTGAGGTTGCCAACCGCTACAACACGCTGCCGCCCGACGAGAAGACGCGCGTGCAGCAGCGTATGGGCGAGTGGTCCAAGCTGTCCCCGCAAGACCGAGCGAGCGCGCGGCTGAACTTTCAGGAGGCGCGCCAGCTGGGCCGAGAAGAACGCCAACAACAATGGGAAGCGTATCGCGCGCTGCCGCCGGAGCAGCGCCGCGAGCTGGCCGAGCGGTCGCGCCCTGCTGCCGATAGCGCGTCCAAACGCGCGTCGCGCTCGTCGGCGGACGACAAGGCCAGCGTCAAATCCAACGTTGTTCGTGCGCCCGTGGCGCCGCCGGCACGGCCCGTCGGCCCGACGGTGGTGCAGCGCGGCTCCGGCGCTACCACCAACCTCGTCTCCAAGCCCACGGCCCCGCCGCTGCATCAGCAGGCCGGGTTGCCCAAGGTGGCGGCCACGTCCGGGTTTGTCGATTCCGCGACGCTGTTACCAAAGCGCGGCGCGCAGGGCGCCGCCGTGCGCGCCCCCGCCGCCGCTGAGCCCAAGAACACCGCCAAGCCGCCCGCCGCGCAATGAGCGTCGCGGATGAGGCGGCGCAGGCAACCAGCCTGCCAACGCCAGGCATCGCGCGGCGCATGGCAGCGTTTTTGTACGAGGGCGTCCTCCTCTTTGGCGTGGTGTTCGTTGCCGGTTACCTGTACGGCACGCTGACGCAGCAGCGTCACGCGCTGCTGGGCCGGACCGGCTTGCAGGTCTTCATCTTCGTGGTGCTGGCGATCTATTTCGTCACCTTCTGGTCGCGCGGCGGGCAGACAGTTGCGATGCGGGCCTGGCATTTGCGGCTGGTGACGGCCGGCGGTGCAGAGGTGTCGCCATTGCGAGCGCTGGCGCGCTACCTGCTGGCCTGGTTGTGGTTCGCTCCGGCGTTGACTGCCGCTTACGCCACCGGCTTGCACAGCACAGCGCAAATCTTCACCTTGATCATCGTCGGCGTCGTCGCTTTTGCACTGTTGGCCCTTGTGCACCCGCAACGCCAGTTTCTGCATGACGCGGTCTGCGGCACGCGCCTCGTCACTTGGCGGGCAAAATCGCGCGGATGACAAACGAGTTCAAGGGCCGCACCGGCATCGACCGCATCGTCCACGCCACGCGCAACTCGTTCAATGGCTTGGGGGCGGCCTACAGCGGCGAGAGCGCGTTCCGCCAGGAAACCTGGCTCGCCGTGATCATGCTGCCGGCCGCTTTCTGGCTCGGCCGCAATGCGATCGAAGTCGCGCTGCTGGCAGCAACGGTCGTGCTGGTGCTGATCGTCGAGTTGCTCAACTCAGCCATCGAAGCCGTGGTCGATCGCGTGTCGTTCGACTGGCACGATCTGTCCAAGCGCGCCAAGGACATCGCCAGTGCAGCGGTGCTGCTCTCGCTGCTTCTGTGCGCCGGGATGTGGCTGATGGTCATTGCACAAAGGCTCTTCTTTTCATGACTCGCCCCTTCTCGGTGGCCGTGTACTGCGGCTCGCGCTTCGGCGGCTCGCCGGCCTTTGCCGACGCGGCGCGCACGCTGGGCGCGCTGATCGGCCGCAGCGGGGGCACGCTCGTCTACGGCGGCGGCAGGGTCGGCTTGATGGGCACGGTCGCCGATGCCGTGATGGCCGCGGGTGGCCAGGTCGTCGGCGTCATTCCGCAGGCCCTCATGGACCGCGAGGTCGGGCACGCGGGACTGACCGAGCTGCTCGTCGTGCAGACCATGCACGAACGCAAGCAGTTGATGGCCGAGCGCGCAGACGCGTTCATCGCGCTGCCGGGCGGCATCGGCACGCTCGAAGAACTCTACGAAGTGTGGTCGTGGCAGCAGCTCGGCTATCACGACAAGCCGGTGGCGCTGCTCAACATCGATGGCTACTACGACGCGCTGCTGCAATTCCACGGCGTGATGCACAAGCGCGGCTTCGTCTCCGATGCGCAGTTCAACGCACTGCTGGTCGACACCGATCCAGCGCCGCTGCTGGACCGCGTTCGCCGTGCCGCGGCGCTGGCCACCGCGCCGGACGACTACTCGAAGATTTAGACGGCCGACTCGTCCGCTCGGTGGGCGTCAGACCGCCGATTCGTCCGTCTCACCGGTGCGAATGCGCACCACCTGTTCGACAGGCGTCACGAATATTTTGCCGTCGCCGATTTTGCCGGTCTTGGCGGCCTTGACGATCGCCTCCATGCAGCGATCGACGTCGACGTCCTTGACCACGACTTCGACTTTGACCTTCGGCAGGAAGTCGACCACGTACTCGGCGCCGCGATACAGCTCGGTGTGGCCCTTCTGGCGGCCGAAGCCCTTGACTTCAGTGACGGTCAGGCCCGACACGCCCACATCCGCCAGCGCCTCGCGCACTTCTTCGAGCTTGAACGGCTTGATGATCGCGGTGATCTGTTTCATGGCGAGGCCTTCCGAAAATGTTGCTCGAATTTAAGCACGGAACTTCGACGTGATGGGATAGCGCCAGTCGCGGCCGAAGGCGCGGTGCGTGATGCGGATGCCCACCGGCGCCTGACGGCGCTTGTACTCGTTGATCTTGATCAGCCGCGTCACCCGCTCCACCGTCGCGCGCTCGAAGCCAACAGCGACGATGTCATCGACGCTCCGGTCCTCTTCCATGTACAGCGCGAGGATCGCGTCGAGCACGTCATACGGCGGCAGACTGTCCTGGTCAGTCTGGTCGGCGCGCAGCTCGGCCGACGGTGCGCGGGTGATGATGCGATCGGGAATGACCTCGGCGCCTTGCGCGTTCTTCCAGCGCGCCAGCCGATAGACCAGTGTCTTGGCCACGTCCTTGATGACGGCAAAGCCGCCCGCCATGTCGCCGTACAGCGTGCAGTAACCCGTCGCCATCTCGCTCTTGTTGCCGGTGGTCAGCACGATGCGGCCGGTTTTGTTCGACAGCGCCATCAGCAGCGTGCCGCGGATGCGCGCCTGGATGTTTTCTTCCGTGGTGTCCTCGGCCAAGCCGGCGAACTGCGGCGCGAGTGCGGCGCGAAAGCTGTCGAACATTGGCGAGATTGAAATTTCGTCGTACTGCACGTTCAAGCGCTTGGCCATGTCACGCGCGTCGATCCACGAGATGTCGGCCGTGTACGGCGAGGGCATCATCACGCAGCGCACCTTGTCGGCGCCGAGCGCATCGACGGCCACCGCGAGCACGAGAGCTGAGTCGATGCCGCCGGACAGGCCGAGGATCGCGCCCGGAAAATCGTTTTTGCCCAGGTAGTCGCGCACACCCGTGACCAACGCGCCCCAGGCTTGCGCCTCCAGCGACGGCAGCGGCTGCACGGTGCCGCGCACGGCGCCGCCGTTGACCTCGGCCGTGACAAGTGCCTCTGCGAAAGTCGGCCCACGCACGCCGATCTCGCCGCGCGCATCGACGGCGAACGAGGCGCCATCGAACACCACTTCGTCCTGCCCGCCCGCGAGGTGCGAGAACAGCACCGGCAGCCCTGTCGCGCGCGCCCGCTCGGCCATGCGCGCCTCGCGCTCGCCGGCCTTGTCGAGGTGGAACGGCGAGGCGTTGAGCACCGCAAGCACCTGTGCGCCCGCGGCCTTGGCCGCCGACCCCGGCTCGTCGAACCACGCGTCTTCACAGATCAGCACGCCGACGCGCGTGCCGCCGGCCTCGAACACAAGCGGCTTCAATCCGGCATCGCGGCCCGACGCGAAGTAGCGCCGCTCGTCGAACACCTGGTAGTTCGGCAGCTCGCGCTTGCAATAGGTGCCGACGATCCTTCCCCCCGCCAGGACCGAGGCCGCGTTGAAGCGCAGCGGCTGCGAAGTGGACTTGGTCCTAACATCGCCGCGATCGCCGAACTGATGCGGATGACCCACCAGCACATGCAAGCCCTCGCTCGACATCAGCTCGCGCGCGATGCCGCGCAGCGCCTGCTCGCACGCGCTCATGAAGGCCGGGCGCAGCAGCAGGTCTTCCGGCGGGTAGCCTGTGAGCGCGAGTTCTGGGGCCACCACCAGGTGCACGCCTTGTCCGTAAGCGCGGCGCGCGGCATTGACGATGCGCTGCGCGTTGCCTTCGAGGTCGCCGACGGTGGCGTTGATTTGAGCCAGCGCGACCTTCATCGCAGTAAGTGGAGCACCTTGAGTTGAGGGCAAACGATTATGTCATTCGGATTCACGACGACCCGGCCACGATCGACGGCGCCGCGTGGAATGCGCTTCTCGAAACGCAGGATGCGCCGACGCCCTTCATGCGCCACGAGTACCTGGTGGCGATGCATCGGTCCCAAAGCGCGATCGACGACACCGGCTGGGCGCCGCAGTTCATCGTTCTCGAACGCGGCCGCGAGTTGCTCGGCGCTGCGGCGCTTTATTTGAAAGGTCACTCGTACGGCGAGTACGTTTTCGATTGGGCGTGGGCCGATGCCTACAAGCGCCACGGTCTCGACTACTACCCGAAGCTGCTCGGCGCGGTGCCGTTCACGCCCGTGCCGGGTTCGCGGTTGTTGGCGCGCGACGCTGCTTCGAGAGAGGTGCTCTTACACGGCGTGCTGCAGTTCGTGCGCGAAGCCAGGCTGTCGTCAGCGCACTTTCTATTCTTTTCCGAAGCAGATCGCCTGGCGTTCGAAGGTGCCGGGTGGATGCTGCGCGAGAACGTGCAGTTCCATTGGACGCAGCGCGAGCCCTCGCCCTACGGCGACTTCGCCGAATTCACCGCCAGTCTGCAGCGCGAGAAGCGCAAGAAGATCGCGCAGGAGCGGCGGCGCGTGGCCGAAGCCGGCGTCAGCTTCGAAGCGCATCAAGGAGTCGCAATCAGCGACGAGGTGTGGGACTTCTTCTACCGCTGCTACACGCTGACCTACCGCGCGCACCACTCCACGCCCTACCTGACGCGCGCGTTCTTCCGCGACATGGCGCGCACGATGGCGCAGCACTGGCTGATGTTCGTCGCCAGCCGCAACGGCGAGCCGATCGCCACGTCGCTGATCGTCCTCGATCCCGAACGACGCGTTGCCTACGGCCGCTACTGGGGCGCCACGGAGCACGTGAACTGCCTGCATTTCGAAGCCTGCTACTACCAGCCGCTGTCCTGGTGCATTGCCAAAGGCTACACACGCTTCGAAGGCGGCGCGCAAGGCGAGCACAAGATGGCGCGTGGCCTGCTGCCGGTGCGTACCTGGTCAGCCCATTGGCTCGCCGACAAACGCTTCGCATCGGCGGTGGAAGACTTCCTCGCCCGCGAAGGCGCCGGTGTCGAGAACTACATCGACGAGCTGAACGAACGCAACCCGTTCAAAACCGCAGCTCAGGACTTGCCGTAGTTCTTCAGCCCGTCGGTGATTTCCTTCTTCGCCGACTCCACGCCTTCCCAGCCCACCACCTTGACCCATTTGCCGGCTTCGAGGTCTTTGTAGTGCTCGAAAAAGTGCTGAATGGTCTTCAGCCGCATCGAATTGATGTCTTCGAATTTTTTCCAGTGCGAGTAGATCGGCAGCACCTTGTCGATCGGCACGGCCAGCAGCTTCGCATCGCCGCCGGCCTCGTCGTCCATCTTCAGCACACCGAGCGGCCGGCACGTCACGACCACGCCCGGCGACAGCGGGTACGGCGTGATGACGAGCACATCGACCGGGTCGCCGTCGTCGGCCAGCGTGCGCGGGATGTAGCCGTAGTTGCACGGATAGTGCATCGAGGTGGTCATGAAACGATCGACAAAGATCGCACCGCTGGCCTTGTCCACTTCGTACTTGATCGGGTCCGCGTTCATCGGAATTTCGATGATCACGTTGAACTCGTCCGGAACCTTGGCGCCGGGGATCACGTTGTGCAGGCTCATGATGCTCTTCGTTGAACAGGGATAACCCGCATTTTAGGTGGCGTCCTTGCGACGGCCTGACACACGCCTGTGGCGCGGGGAAAACACAGGGGCAGCCGCGTCATGTTGATCGCTTAGCATCCTGGGTTGTACCGGCTGCGGCCGGCTGCCCCTGAAGAAGTAAATCCCAATCAAAGGTTCGAAGGAGCGATCTTCATGTCAACGACCATGGCGCTGTACATAGCGCTGGCTTGCGGTGTAGCCGCCGTGTTGTACGGATTTGTCCAACGCAGTTGGATTCTCAAACAAGACGCGGGCAACGCGCGCATGCAGGAGATCGCCGGCGCGGTGCAACAAGGCGCCGCAGCCTACCTGGCACGGCAGTACAAGACGATTGCCATCGTCGGCGTCGTGCTCGCGATCGCGATAGCGTTCTTCCTGGGCTCGACCACTGCGGTGGGCTTCGTGCTCGGCGCTGTGCTCTCGGGCGCGTGCGGCTTCATTGGCATGAACGTCTCGGTCAAGGCCAACGTGCGCACCGCTCAAGCGGCCACCAAGGGCATCGGCCCGGCGCTCGATGTCGCCTTCAAGGGCGGCGCCATCACCGGCATGCTCGTCGTCGGCCTGGGCCTGCTCGGCGTCGGTCTCTTCTTCTGGTTCACGGTCCTGAACGGCCAGTACACGCCGGACAAGAGCCTGGCCTCGGTGCTGAAGCCGATGCTTGGTTTTGCTTTCGGCTCGTCCTTGATTTCGATCTTTGCGCGCCTGGGTGGCGGCATCTTCACCAAGGGCGCCGATGTTGGCGCTGACCTGGTGGGCAAAGTCGAAGCCGGCATCCCGGAAGACGACCCGCGCAACCCGGCGGTGATTGCCGACAACGTCGGCGACAACGTCGGTGACTGCGCCGGCATGGCTGCCGACCTGTTCGAAACCTACGCCGTGACGCTGATCGCCACCATGGCGCTCGGCGCGTTGGTGGTGACGGCTGCGCCGATGGCCGCCGTGGTCTATCCGCTGCTGCTCGGTGGCGTGTCGATCATTGCCTCGATCATCGGCTGCAGCTTCGTCAAGGCCAGCCCGGGCATGAAGAACGTGATGCCGGCGCTCTACAAAGGCCTGGCTGTGGCCGGCGTGCTGTCGCTGATCGCCTTCTACTTCGTCACCATTGCCGTGATGCCCGCCGACGCACTCGGCGCCGGCACGCACATGAAGCTGTTCGGCGCTTGCGCCGTCGGCTTGGTGCTCACCGCCGCGATGGTCTGGGTCACCGAGTACTACACCGGCACGCAGTACAAGCCGGTGCAGCACATCGCTGCGGCTTCGACCACGGGCCACGGCACCAACATCATTGCCGGTCTCGGCGTGTCGATGCGCTCGACCGCGTGGCCGGTGCTGTTCGTCTGCGCCGCCATCCTGGTCTCGTACAACCTCGCCGGCCTGTACGGCATTGCCGTCGCTGCAACGTCGATGTTGAGCATGGCCGGCATCGTCGTCGCGCTCGACGCGTACGGCCCGATCACGGACAACGCCGGTGGCATTGCCGAGATGGCCGAGCTGCCGAAGAGCGTGCGTGACGTGACGGACCCGCTCGACGCGGTCGGCAACACCACCAAGGCAGTCACCAAGGGCTACGCGATCGGCTCGGCCGGCTTGGCCGCACTCGTGCTCTTCGCCGACTACACGCACTCGCTCGAAGGCCGCGGCATGAACGTGAGCTTCGACTTGAGTGACCCGAAAGTCATCGTCGGTCTGTTCATCGGTGGCCTGATTCCGTACCTCTTCGGTGCGATGGCGATGGAAGCCGTCGGCCGCGCTGCGGGCTCGGTGGTGGTCGAAGTGCGCCGCCAGTTCGCGGACGGCCTGATCATGGCCGGCAAGCGCAAGCCAGACTACAGCGCTGCGGTCGACATGCTGACCAGCGCTGCGATCAAGGAAATGATCGTCCCGTCGCTGCTGCCCGTGGTCGTGCCGATCGTCGTGGGCCTGACGCTTGGCGCCGCGGCGCTCGGCGGCCTGCTGATGGGCACCATCGTCACCGGCTTGTTCGTCGCCATTTCCATGTGCACTGGCGGCGGCGCCTGGGACAACGCCAAGAAGTACATCGAAGACGGCCACCACGGCGGCAAGGGCAGCGAAGCGCACAAGGCCGCTGTCACCGGCGACACGGTCGGCGATCCGTACAAGGACACGGCCGGCCCGGCCGTGAACCCGCTGATCAAGATCATCAACATCGTGGCGCTGTTGATCGTGCCGCTGCTACCGACGGGCGTGGCCACCAAGGCAGTGACCTCGCATGCCGCACCGGTTGCCACGGTGGCGCCCGTGGTCGTGGCCACACCGGTGCCGGTAGCCACCACGCTCGCCGCTGCTCCCGCGGCGGCCGTTGTCGCCACACCTGCACCCGCAACGGCGGCGGCCACAGCACCGGCGGAAGCCAAGTTCTTCTTCGACGTGGCGAAAGCCGATCTGCCAACCGACGCAGCGGCGCAGATCGCCAAGCTCGCCGCCGCAGCCAAGGCGGGCGCCGGCAAGCTGGTCATCAGCGGCTTCCATGACGCCAGCGGCGACCCGGCGAAAAATGCCGAGCTGGCCAAGCAGCGCGCGTTCGCCGTGCGCGATGCGCTCAAGGCCGCGGGCGTGGCCGAAGACCGCATCGAGACCAAGAAGCCCGAGCAGATCAACGCCGGCAATGCTGCCGATGCGCGCCGGGTGGAAGTCAAACTGATGTAATTCGCGCCGCGTTGCGCCACACTCGAAGGGCCGGTGAACTCACCGGCCCTTTTTCTTTGGCAGGAGCCTATGTCCATTCGACTCAACCCGCTCGACGCCTCCTGGCTCTATACCGAATCGCGCGAGACGCCGATGCATGTCGGCGCGCTGATGCCGTTCAAGCTGCCGAAGAACGCGCCGCCGGATTTCCTGCGCGACCTGATGGCCGAGTTCCGCAAGCACCGCGAGTTCGAAGCACCGTGGAACCGCAAGCTGAAGTCGTCGATCCTCAAGAGCCCGGTTCACTACTGGATCGAAGACGATCAGATCGACCTTGAAGCGCACCTGCGCCACACCGCGCTGCCCTACCCCGGCGGCGAGCGCGAACTCGGCGAGCTGATTGCGCGGCTGCACAGCCAGCCACTCGACCTGTCGCGCCCGCCATGGGAGTGCACGCTGATCGAAGGCCTCGAAGGCGGCCGCTTCGCGATGTACATGAAGATGCACCACTCGCTGATCGACGGCGTCAGCGGCATGAAGCTGCTGCAGCGCCTGATGAGCTCTGACGCCGAAAAGAGCCTGTCGATGCCGCCGTTCTGGGCCACCGGTTTGTCCTCACGCAAGGGTGCAGCGCCGAACCCCGAACGCGACACCAAGGCGCCCACCTTTGCCAACGCCATGGCCGGGGCGATCGAGGCGTTGCGCGGCCAGGTCGGCACCGTGCCGCAGTTGCTGCTGGCCTTCGGCAAGATGCTGCGCATCACCAAGGACGTCGATACCGACCTGCGCATTCCCTTCGGCGCGGCCGGCGCGACGATCAACGGCCGCGTGCGTTCCAAGCGCCGCTTTGCCACGCAGCAATTTTCAATGGAGCGCATGAAGGCGCTGGCCACCGCCGCCGACTGCACGCTCAACGACATCGTGCTGGCGATGTGCGGCGGCGCCTTGCGTCGATTCCTCGAAGACAGCGGAGACCTGCCCGAAGGCGCGCTCACCGCCGGCATCCCGGTGTCGGTGCGGCCCAAGGACGATGAAGGCACCGGCAACGCCATCACCTTCATCATCGCCACGCTCGGCACCGACATCGAAGATCCGCTCGAACGTCTGGCCGCTATCGGCGCCTCGGTGAAGGCGGCCAAGGCCCATGTGCAGAGCCTGCCACGCGCCGCGATGTCCAACTACACCATCGCCTTGATGGGGCCGACCATCCTCGGCCTGCTCACCGGCCTGGCGGGCCGCACGCGGCCGGTGTTCAACATCACGATTTCCAACGTGCCCGGCCCCGACAAACCGCTGTACTTCCGTGGCGCCGAGCTGCTCGCCAACTACCCGGTGTCCGTCGTCACGCACGGCCAGGCGATCAACATCACCTGCCAGAGCTACGCCGGCAGCATGGCGTTTGGTTTCACCGGCTGCCACAGCACGTTGCCGCACATGCAGCGCATCGCGGTCTATACCGGTGAGGCGTTCGAAGAGCTGGAGCGGCTGATCTTGAAGCCCGCGCCGAAGAAGCGCGCGCCGCGAAAGACCGGCACAACGGCAGCACCACGCAAGCGCAAATCAAGCTGAGCGCCGCCGCGGCAGCCACTGCAGCAACAGCAGCAACAGGGCCAACGCCGCCAGCGCGGCGCGCAGGTCCACAGCGGTTTTCACCGGCCGTGACAGCGCCGGTGAACGCAGCGCTGCACTCAGCTCCTCGCCGCGCAATCGCGCAAACGCCAATCCATGTTCGCTGGCGAGCAAACGCAAGTAACCCTCCCTCAGCGACGACAGGTGTTCGCTGCCCACCGTGGCGCCGAGCGACGCGGCGGTCACTTCGTCGCGGCCATTGAGATCGCGGTTCGGCAGGTGCGGGTTGGTCTGCGGCACATCGTCGGCGCTCCAGAAACCAAGCGGTCTCCCTTGGGCATCGCTCTTCGGAATCGGCGACGGTTTGAGGGCGCCGACGCCGACGATCACGCCAGCCACCTCGCCGGGCTTGGCCTCGAGTGGGGGTCGCTGATTCGGATCGAGCGGCGGTGCCTCGTGGCCGTCGGTGACGAACACGAGCGACGGCGTGCCCTGCAATTGGCGCGCGATGCCGATGGCGCTGTGCAGGCCTTTGGCCACCTCGCTGTTGCCCGACCAGGCCATGCGACTGTCGATGCGCTCCAGCGCGCCGCGCAACTCGGCGCGGTGTGCGCAGACCTCGACCGGCGTGAACAGCAGGTACGAGCGGTACTCGGTGAAGATCGCCCAGCCGATCTTCGAGCCGCAAGGCAGCGCCTCGACCACCCGGCGCAAAGCGCTCTTGGCGGCGTCGAGCCGCGACACCGACCGACCCTCGGACACCTCGTCCTGCACGTTCATGCTCTGCGTCACGTCGAGCACGACCACATGCTCGAAGCGCGGGCGCTCGGTGGTCCAGGTTGGCCGCGCAAAGGTCGCCAGCAAGGCGAGCGCCGCGGCGAGCAAGGTCCAGCTCATCAGGCAACCTCCGTGCTTCGCACTGCGGTGCTTTCGCCCTTCGGGCGGCCGGGCAGGCTCATGGCAAGCCCGGTGAAAAGCCGCGCATCGTCGTCACGGCCCGTTCGGCGCGCCGATCCGACGGCGCCAGGACTTCGGCCTCTTCGGGGTCCGGAACCAGGCGTTGTGCGCGCTCGAGGTTGTAGCGCGCGTCCCAGTGGCCGGGGTCGTGCCGCAGTACATCGCGGTAGTGCTCCTTGGCGAGCTCGATCAGCGCCAGCGCCTGACCGGGTTGCTCGGCCTCGCGCAGTGCCACGGCCTGGCGCATCAGCAGGTTGGCGCTGTTGTAGCGCGCGGCCTGGCCGAGCGGCGAGTCGTCTTGCAGCGTGCCGTAGATATTCAGCGCGGCGTCGTCGGCACCGCTCGCCGCCAGCGCGTGGGCCTGGGCAAACTGCATCGGCGGCGGCAAGCCGGCTTGATCGGCCGGCACGCTGGCGCTGGCGATCTGCGCGTTGCGGCGCTGGTCGCGCAGCCACAGCGCGCCATCGGCAGCGGCAGCCACAGTGGCCGCGGCCAGCAGCAGCCAGACCCAACGCGTCGTGCGACGCGAGATCAGGCCCATCGGCGAATCTCCAGCGCTTTGGCCGACAGCAGCAGCAGCACGCAGGCCAGCGCCAGGGCGTGGCACCACGGCTCGAGGTCGCGCCGCGGCACCAGCTCCTGGTAGCGCATCGGCAGGTTTTCAAGCCGGTTGACGTCGGCGATGGCCTGGCGCAGCGCTTCGGCGTCGCCGGCCTCATAGACGCGGTACGGTGTTTCGAGTGACTCGAAGAATCGGTTGAGCATCATCTCGGGCACGCTCTCGATGGCGTCTGGCGAGTCGTTGGGCCCGGGGCGCAGGCCGGGGCTGTTGGCCGAGCGCAGGTAGATCCAGTAGATCGCGGCGCGATGTTTGCGCGCCTCGTGGGACAGGCGCTCGCGCAGATCGGGATCGATCCGGTCGCCGCCGTCGGAGACCAGCAACACGATGCGCGAGCCGGTGTAGGGCCGGTCGGTGAACAGATCGAGCGCCGACTCGAGCCCCAGGCCGATGTTGGTTTCAGACAAGCCGCGGCCGATGTTGCCGGCGGCGATTGCGGCTTGCACCACTTCGCCGTGGTGCGTGAAGCCGAGCACCGGCATCGGCAGCGTCGAGAAGACGATCAGCGCAAAGCGGTCGTCGGGCCGCTCGCTCGTGAACTCGGCGAGCAGCTGCCGCGCGACCTTGCCTTTGGAGTCGAGCAGACGGGCTGGTGCTTGCGAGAAGTAGTAGTCCAGCACCTCCGGCCCCACTTTGCGGCCTGTGACTGCGGCCGGCGGGCGCGTGCCGGCAAAGCCCTGGTCCATGCTGCGGCTGCGGTCGAGCAGCAGCACGATCTCGGCGCCCTTGCCGATGCGCTCCACGAAGTACTCCGCGCGGTGCGGCCCGGCGATGGCCACCACCAAGATTGCGATGGCCAGTGCGCCAACGGCGCGCAGCGCACGGCCGATGAACGTGGACATCGCATCGCGCGGCGCCAAGGCAAGCCATCCGTTGGCCAGCGGCTGCCCAGGCCGGCGCAGCAGCGGCAGCAGCGCCAGCGGCAACAGCAGCAGCAGCCATGGCTCGTCGAAATTCATGAGCCACGCTCCGCGTCGCGACAGGCCTTGCAGAAGGCGACGAGCCACGACGGATCATCGGCCTGCTGCGCACCGCCTTCAAAAAACTCGCGCTGCGACAAGCGCAGGAAACGCAGGATGTCGGGCTTCAACGGCGCAAACGCCGCCTGGCGTGCCGTGAAGCGATCGACGCCGTGTTCGAACAGCACTTCACCTGCGCTCCGGTTCAAGGCCGCATGCACGTGCTGGCAGGCTTCGCGCCACGGCGGCGCGGTCTTGTCATTCAGCTGACGCCACGCCATGGCAAACGGCCGCCGTTGCGCGCCCCACCACGGCAATCCGAAATACACAACGGCCAGGTACGCCAGCAGCGCCGCCAGCAATGCGGCGTAAGCCAAGAGGCGCCAACCCTGCGCTCGTGTGTCGATCAACGGCGGCGCCAGGTCGGGCTGCAACTCGCCCAACCCCGTGCGAGGCGACACCTCCGCCGGCACCAGCGGCGCCACCGTCACCGGCCAGGCGTCGATGCGCAGCTCCTGCGCGCGCGGCGTGCCGTCGTAACGCAGCGTCAGCGCCGGCAGCTCCAAGGTGCGCACATCGGCGGGCGACAGAAAGACCTGGTAGTCGAGTTCGAGCCGCATACCTTGCGCGCCGCTGCTGCGCCGCAAGGCCCGCAGCTCCAAGGCCCGGCCGCGCGCGCCGGGCCGCGGCAGACTGTTCTCATCGAGCACCAGGCCGTCGGGCACCTCGACCGTGATGCGGCGCTGCACGACATCGCCGACTTGGTAGCCGAAGGCGCGCGGCTCCTCGGTCGTGGCTTGCAGCGTGGCGGCGTGAGCCACGCCAACGCAGGACAGAGCCAGCACGGCCGCCAAGCGCCACGTCATGTCATGAAGTGCCGGGTCACGGCGTCGGCACTGAACTCGCCTTCGATGAACAGTGGCGACAAACGCTGCGCCCGAAACAGCGCCAGCAAAGCCGCGCGACGCGCCTGCGCTGCCGCCCGCCATCGCTCGCGCAGCGCCGGCCGCCACCACAGCCAGCGCCGCTGTCCACTTTCAGGATCGGCCAAGTCGGCCACGCCACGGGCCACGCCGAGATCGAAGTCCTGCGCCTGCCACAGCACCACCGGCACGACATCGTGATGCGCGAGTCCTGCCAGCACGGCAGCCACGTCGGCCAGCGGCAGGTGAAAGTCCGACACCACGAACACCAGCGCGCGACGCTGCGCCAGATGCCACGACGCTTGGGCCAGGCCCCGCGCCGAGCGGCCAGCCAGCGTCACGCCGCGCAGTGACGCCGCCAGCGCCGTGCCGGCGCCGCGGGCGCGCGTTTGCGGCAGCAGCAGGTCTTGCCGCACCGCACTGTCGCAGCCAACGAAGCCGAAGCTGTCGCCGGTGCGCCAGGCCGACCAGGCCAGGCACTCGACGAAGTCGGCCAGCACGCCTTGCTTGCGCGCTGCGCCGCCCGCCCCCATCGACGCCGAGAGATCGGCGACGACGGCCACCGGGATCGACACGCGCTGATTGTGCAGGCGCACGATCCAGCGGCCGAACGGGTCGCGCAGACTCGCATGCACGTCGATGCGGCGCGCGTCGGGCGCGTCGTGCAGATTGGCGTGGCCGCGAAACTCGAAGCCGTTGCCACCGAGGCGGCTGCGGTGGTGACCCGGAAAGTGGCCGCGCGCCGCGCCGGCAAGGCGGTAATGCAGCTCCGCAATCATCGGCGGCCGATCAAGGCGCCGCCACCTTGCCGACGATGGCACTCATCAGCAGCGGCGAAATCTCGTGGCGGCGCATCTCATAGACCGGCTGGTAGCACAGGCGGTGGGCGATGGTCTCGACGAACACCGCTTGCACGTCCTCCGGCGTGACGTGCCCGCGTCCGGCGAGCCAGGCCGCCGTGCGCGCGGCGCGCAGCATCAGGCTCATGCCACGCGGGCTGGCGCCGGCCAGCATCATCGTTGCGGCATCGGCGTCAGCCAGTTGCACGCCCACGCTCGCCGGCTCGGCGGTGGCGCGCCACAGCGCCAACGCATAGCGCTGCAGCGCTTCGCTGGCCTGCACGCCGCGCTGGATCGTTTCGGCCAGCGCATTGAGCTCCGTGTGCGCCACCATCGCGGGCGCCAGGCTGCCGATCAATTGCTCGGTGTCGTGAAAGCGCGCGTCGAAGACGAGTTGCCGGCGCTCCTCTTCACTGGCCGGTGGGTCGATCGTCACCTCCATCATGAAACGGTCGCGCGCGGCTGACGAGATCTCGAACGTCTCTTCGCGCTCGACGCGATTGCGGTCGGCGAACACCAGCAGGTGCGGCAGGCTGACCTCGCGGTTGAAGGCCCAGACGCTGCGTTCGGCCATGGCGCGCAGCAGCAGTGCGTGGACTTGCGGCCGCGCACGGTTGATCTCGTTGAAGAAGAAGACCGCCAAATCATCGCCATGGCGGATCAGCGGCCCGGCTTCCACGGCTGGCCGGCCTTCGGCGCTGATGTAGGTGTAGTAGACAAGGTCGGCCGGCATCAGATCGACCGTGCCTTCGGCGCGCGCGAACTCGCCGCCGAGCACGCGTGCGAAGGCCCGCAGCAAGGTCGTCTTGCCGACGCCGACATCGCCCTGCAACAGCACATGGCCACGCGAGAACACGGCGATGTTGATCAGGCGGATCGCGCGCGCCTGCCCGATCACCACGCGCGCCACCTCGCCTTCGAGCGCCAGGGCGCGCGCTCGCCAGTCGGCCAACAACTCGTCGTCTCGCTTCATGCGGCACCCTCGGTCACGACAACCCAACGTGCCGCCGGAAAAGGCACGCCGGGCGGCAAGCAAGAGACAAGCCGCCGGCGTTGCGGTGTGGCGCGCGCAGCGCGCCGCGACCCCGCCGTTCGCCAATGAAACACAGTGTCTCGTCGTTGCTGCATCAGTTTCGGTGCACCTTGACCGTCGCGGCAATTTGGACGCCGCGCCGCTCAATCACGGCACGCCCGCATACGCGAAGTTTCCCTATGCACGTTAGCGCGAGTCGTGGCAAACCGTGTTGCGCGATGGCGTGTTGTCGCGTGTCTGACTAGGGTTTCCCCGCGACGCAAGGGCAACACCGTCGCTGTTTCATTCGTCCGCCGCGAGGCAACACGGAGCCAATGGATTGAGTGGTTTTTAGTAGGCGCAGAACTTGCGGTTTGTTCGCGCCGAGTTTTCGAGGACGCTGGGTGATCGCTTTGTCGATCTGCCGTCGTCCGGGCTCAGGTCACTCACAGCAAGGAGACATCGATGCGTATTTCAGGGCAAGCGAAACGACCCTTGTGGTCGTGTGTGGGCGTGGCGCTGCTCGCGCTGCCGACATTGGCCGGAGCCAATGCAGACGTCGAGAAGAACATCGCCAACTCGAAGAACTGGGCGATGCAGGCTGGCGACATGTACAACCAGCGCTACAGCAAGTTGAAGCAGATCAACACCGGCAACGTCGGCAAGATGCAAGTCGCGTGGACATTCTCCACCGGCGTGCTGCGCGGCCACGAAGGCTCGCCGCTGGTCGTTGACGGCAAGATGTATTTGCACTCGCCGTTCCCGAACAAGGTGTTTGCGATCGACCTCGACACCAACAAGATCATCTGGAAGTACGAGCCGAAGCAGGATCCGGCGGTGATCCCGCAGATGTGCTGTGACACGGTCAACCGTGGCTTGGCCTATGCCGAGGGCAAGGTCGTGCTGCAGCAGGCCGACAGCATGCTGGTGGCGCTCGACTCGAAGACCGGCAAGGTGGTCTGGAGCGTGAAGAACGGTGACCCGAAGCTGGGTGCTGTCAACACCAACGCACCGCACATCTTCAAGGACAAGGTCATCACCGGCATCTCCGGCGGCGAGTGGGGTGTGCGTGGCTTCATCGCCGCGTACAACCTGTCCGACGGCAAGCCGGCCTGGAAGGGCTACAGCGTCGGCCCCGACGCCGAAATGCTGATCGACCCGGCCAAGACCATGACCTGGACCGACGGCAAGATGGCACCGGTAGGCGCCGACTCGTCGCTGAAGACCTGGAAGGGCGATCAGTGGAAGATCGGCGGCGGCACGACGTGGGGCTGGTACAGCTACGACAAGGCGGCCAACCTGATGTACTACGGCACCGGCAACCCCAGCACCTGGAACCCGGCGCAGCGTCCTGGCGACAACAAGTGGTCGATGACGATCTTCGCGCGTGATGTCGATACCGGCATGGCGAAGTGGGTCTATCAGATGACGCCGTACGACGAGTGGGACTTCGACGGCATCAACGAGATGATCCTGGCCGACATCGACGTCAAGGGCAAGCCGACCAAGGCGCTGGTGCACTTCGACCGCAACGGCTTCGGCTACACGCTGGACCGCATCAGCGGCGCGCTGCTGGTGGCTGAGAAGTACGACCCGAAGGTCAACTGGGCTTCACATGTGGACATGAAGACCGGCCGGCCGCAGGTGCTCGCCAAGTACTCGACGGCCAAGAATGGTCCTGACGTCAACACCAAGGGCATCTGCCCGGCGGCGTTGGGCAGCAAGGACCAGCAGCCGGCCTCGTTCGACCCGAACACCAAGCTCTTCTACGTGCCGACGAACCATGTCTGCATGGACTACGAGCCGTTCAAGGTCGAGTACACCGCGGGCCAGCCGTATGTGGGTGCCACGCTGTCGATGTTCCCGGCCCCGGGAAGCCACGGCGGCATGGGCAACTACATCACCTGGAACGCCGGCACCGGCAAGATCGTGCAGAGCAAGGCAGAGAAGTTCTCGGTGTGGAGCGGCTCGCTCAACACCGCGGGCGGCCTGTCGTGCTACGGCACGCTCGAGGGCTACCTGAAGTGCGTCGATGCGAAGAACATCAACAAGGAGTTGTTCAAGTTCAAGACGCCGTCAGGGATCATCGGCAACGTGTTCACGTATGAGCACAAGGGCAAGCAGTACCTCGGCGTGTTCTCGGGCATTGGCGGCTGGGCCGGCATCGGCATGGCGGCGGGCCTGGAGAAAGACACCGACGGCCTGGGCGCCGTGGGTGGCTACCGTGAACTGAACCAGTACACCGAACTGGGTGGCTCGCTGACCATGTTCGCTTTGCCGCGCTAGTAAGCTGGCGGCCGAACTCACTGTCGGCCGGAACCGGGGGATGGTGCGTTATCGCACCATCCCTTTTTCACATCAGGAAGATCGATACATGTTTCGGAAATCCTTGCTCTGTGTTTCCATCCTCTTCGCTACGGCGGTCTGCGCGCAAGCGCCCGCGCCGGGCTCGTCGGCCAAGCTCTACACGGTGGCCGAAGGCTACAAGGTCGATGCCGAAACGATGAAGGGCTTTCGCACCTGGCGAGCCGCGGCCTGTGACCGCTGCCATGGCGCCAACCAGGAAGGCCTGGTCGGCCCCTCGCTGCTCGCCAGCTTGAAGACGTTGACGAAGGAAGAGTTCGTCAAGACCGTGCGCGACGGCCGCCTTGAGAAGGGCATGCAGAGCTTCGGCACCAGCCCGCAGGTCATGGAGAACATGAACCAGCTCTACGCTTACCTGAAGGGCCGATCCGATGGCGCGATCACCCGCGCCAAGGTCGAGCCCATGCCATGACGCGACGCATCGCAGGCCTGGCCGGGATGATGGCGCTGCTGTTGTGCGCTGCGGCGCCACCCGCCGCAGCGCAAGACAAGGCGCCTGAACGAAGGCCCTGCGCGTCTGCCAGGACCCGAACAACCTGCCCTTCTCCAACACCAAGGGCGAAGGCATCGAGAACCGCATCGCCGAAGTCTTCGGCAAGGCGCTCGGCTTGCCGGTGACCTATTACTCGTTCCCGAACCGGCTGGCCTTCATCCGCAACACGCTGCGCTACAAGCTGCCCAACGCCGACTATCCGTGCGACATCGTCATGGGCGTGCCGGTCGGCTTCGACCAGGTATCGGCCACCAAGGGCTACTACCGCTCCACCTACGCGTTGGTGTTCGCCAAGGGCAAGGGCCTGGACGACGTCAAGTCCAGCGCCGATTTCCTCGCCCTCGGCAAGGACCGCTTGAGCAAACTGCGCATCGGCGTCTACGACCGGTCGCCCGGGTCCGAGTGGCTGACCAAGCATGGTCTGATCGAAAGCGGCGTGCCCTACAAGACCATGAACGCCGACCCGGAGCAGTACCCTGGCGACATCATCGAAAAAGACCTCGCGGCCGGAAAGCTCGACGTGGCGATCGTTTGGGGCCCGATCGCCGGGTTCTTTGCCAAGCGCGTCAAAGCGCCGGCGCTCGCGGTCGTACCAATGAAGTCGGAACCTGGCGTGCGCTTTGACTATCAGATGGCCATGGGGGTGCGCTACGGTGAACGCGAATGGAAGCAGCAGGTCGAGACCCTGCTCGAGTCCAAACAGGCCGACATCCGCGCGATCCTCGAAGACTTTGGTGTGCCCCTGGTGGACGAAACCTTTTCCGCGCCTGGGCGCTGACAACACGCCGCGATGAAGTCCTTGTTGCTGCTGCTGGTCCTTGCCCTGCTGCCACCAGCCGCCGACGCGGCACTCGAACGCGCCGAACTGATCGGCCTGGCGGCCAGCGTACTGCGCGTCGAAGCGCCACGCGCCAGCGGCGGCTACTCGATCGGCTCGGGCGTCGCCGTGGGCAACGACCAGGTCATCACCAACTGCCATGTCACGCGCGACGCCAAGGCCATTCATGTGCTGCGCGGCGGCGTGCGCTGGCCAGCCACTGCGCAGGCGGCCAACGCAGAGCGCGACCTGTGCCTGCTCACCGTGCCCGGGCTCGTCGCCCCGATGGCCCGCCTCGGGCAGGCTGGCAGCCTCGCCATCGGCCAGATGCTGTCGGCGCTCGGCTACACCGGCGGTCTGGGCATCCAAAGCAGCGACGGCGAAGTGATCGAGTTGCATCGCCATGACGGCGGGCATGTCATTCAAAGCAGCAACTGGTTCAGCTCCGGCGCCAGCGGTGGCGGGTTGTTCGATGCATCGGGCAACCTCGTCGGCATCCTGACGTTTCGTCTGCGCGGCGGCGAGACGCACTACTTCGCCGCACCGGTCGAATGGGTGCAGCAGTTGATCGAGAGTGCACGCGGTACGGCCTCGTCGCCTTCTGCGCAGGCGCTGCCTTATTGGCAGGTGCCGGCAGATGCGCAGCCGCGTTTCCTGCAAGCCGCGGTGTTCAGGCGCGAAGCCCGCTGGAGCGATCTGGCCGCGCTGGCGCGCGAATGGCTGCAAACCGTGGCCGACGATGCCGAACCCTGGCACCTGCTCGGCGTGGCGCTGGCGCGACTCGATCGCCCGGCCGAAGCGCTGACCGCACTCGAATGTTCGCTGCACCTGTCGCCTTCTCACGCCGCGGTGCGCAGCAGCCTCGACGCCTTGCGTGCGACGGCGCAATCCGCCGCAGCGATCCGACCCACCCGCGCAGCGCCCTGCGCGCCCGCAAAACTCTGAGCACCATGGCGCGCCTGTTGGTCCTTCTCTTCACCTGTGCCTGCGTGTTTTTCGCTGCCCGCGCCGGTGCCGCCCCCGAGTTCTCGGCCGCCGAGCAGGCGCTGTTCGTCACCAACCACCTCAGTGCGTTGAAGCCATCGACGACGCTGCACTACAGCTTTCGCAAAAGCGGCAGCCTGGAGCCTGGCTTCGACGACAGTGCAGCGATCGCGCTGTCCGCCCAACCCGACGGCAAGTGCTGCGCCGCCATGGCCGAGTTCCTGAGCGGGCCGCGGCGCCTGGCCTTGCCTGCGATCGAGGCGGCGCAGGGCAACCCGGTGATCCTCTACTTCCTTGAGCGTGACATCCGCGAAATGCAGCGCCTGACCAAGGGCCAGCCCAACTACTTCCGCAAGCGCATCCGCATGGCCGTGGCCGACGCGGCAACCATCACCGAGGTGACGCTGCCCTTTCAGGGCCGCAACATCGCCGCCAAGCAGATCGCCATCACGCCTTATGCCGACGACCCGCTGCGTGCGCGTTTCGAGCAGCTGATCAGCAAGCGCTATGTGTTCACGCTGTCCGACGCCGTGCCCGGCGGTGTGCTCAGCATCCGCACGCAAGTCGATGCAGCCGCAGCCGGCACGCCGCCGCTGCTGGCCGAAGAGATGGCGCTGGAGCGGCAGGCGCCGACCGTCAAACCTTGAAAATGAAAAACACGATGAGACCGCTGCGCTTCGCCCTCGCGTCCTGCTGCCTGGTCGCCACCGCGGCGTCGGCGGCGCAGGCCAATGACTTCCCGACCGTGGACCGCGTGCTCTACGTGCAGGAGTGCATACGCAACAACCCGGGGCCGCACTACGAAATGATCAACAAATGCTCGTGCGCGCTCGACCGCATGGCCAGCGAAGTCAAGTTCGCCGACTATGTCGGCATGAACACCATCGTCAACGCCGTGACGATCGGCGGCGAGCGCGGCGGTCAGTTGCGCGACAATGAAAGCCTGAAGCCGCAGATCGCGCGCTACCGCGATTTGCAGGCCAAGGTCCGCAAGGCCTGCTTCATCGGCCCCCCGTAGCACCTTGCGAAGGATGGCCATGACACACCTTTTGAAAAGCGTTCTGGCAACGCTGCTGTTCATCGCCCTGCCCGCCGAAGCCGGGCTGCAACCCACCGACGACCCACAGGCCAGCCCGATCTGGCTCAAGGTAAAGGCCAGTCTGTTCGACAACCGGCCGATCGCGCCGGCGCCGGCCGACATGCTGGTGCTCGAAGCGCCGACGCGCGCCATCGACGCCGCGGTCGTGCCGATCGCCATCCGCGCACGCTGGCCGCAGAGCGCGGCGCTGCATGTGCGCAAGCTCTACCTGATCATCGACGCCAACCCGTCGCCGATCTCGGCGATCTTCGCGTTCACGCCCGACAGCGGGCGCGCCGACGTTGAAACGCGGGTGCGTGTCGATGACTACTCGCACGTGCGCGCGATCGCGGAAACCAGCGACGGCAAGCTCTTCATGGCGACGCGCTTCGTCAAGGCCTCCGGCGGCTGCTCGGCGCCGGCCGGCAGCGACGCCGCCGCCGCACTCGCTGCCATGGGCAAGATGGCGTTTCGCGTCGATGGCGACGTGCGCGGCACGCAACCCGTGCTGGCGCAGTTGACGGTCTCGCACCCCAACCACTCGGGGCTGGCCATGGACCAGTACACGCGCCAGTTCACGCCCGCGCATTACGTGCGCAAGATCGACGTCAGCCACGGCGGCAAACCCGTGTTCTCGGCCGACGTCGACTTTTCGATGAGCGAGAACCCGAGCTTTCGTTTCCATTTCCTGCCGCAAGGCAACGGCGAGTTGCGGGCCAGCGTCGTCGACTCGCAGGAAAAACGCTTCGAAGGCAAGCTCGCGCCACCGGCGCCGTAGCTCGGGGGATGCGCACGCTTTCGCGCCTGCTCATCACCACCTGCGCGTTGCTGCTGCTGGCGGGCTGCGCAACCATCAGCACCAGTCACGCGCCGCGCGCCGTCGCGCTGGCAGACGGTGTGTACCTGCTGCCCGGCAGCGGCGGCGCGGCCGATGAGAACAACCTCGGCCGCATCGGCAACGCCGGCTTCATCGTCGGCAACGGTGGCGTCATTGCGATCGACACCGGCACGTCTCACGCCCATGGTCAGGCCCTGCTGGCGGCGATCCGCGCGGTCACCGACAAACCCATCAAGCTGGCGCTGCTCACGCACACGCGGCCCGAGTTCCTGTTCGGTGGCACGGCGTTCCGCGAAGCCGGCATCCCTCTGCGCACGCACAAAAGCATGGCGCGGCTGATGGCGGCGCGCTGCGAGACCTGTTTGAAGACGCTGCGCCAAACCGTCGGCGAAGCGCCGATGCGCGGCACCGCGATGTACAAACCCGACCAGGAGTTCGACGCTTCGCACGAGCTGACATTGATCGGCCGCACGGTACGCGTCCTGCACTTCGGCCACTCCAGCGGGCCTGGCGACATCGCCGTGCTCGATGTCGCCAGCGGCGTGCTGTTCGCCGGCGGGGTGGTCGATGTGCAGCGCGTGCCTGACACGCAGGACAGCGACCTCGCCGGCTGGCGGCGCGCGCTCGCCGAGTTGCGCGAGATGCCGGTCAAGGTGGTGGTGCCAGGACACGGCCCCTCGGCACCTGCTTCAGCCATCGGCGCTGTTCAGACCTACCTCGCGCAGCTAGAAGCCCGCGCGCGCGAACTCCTGGCGGCCGGCGCGTCGCTCTCCAGCGTGCCAGACGCGAGCGATCTGCCCGCCTATGAATCCTGGGATCAATACGAGACAATTCATCGTCGCAATGCCTCGATCGTGTTCCTGCGCGTCGAGCGCGAGTCGATGTTCAAGTAGGCAAGCCATGCAACACAACCCGTTCTCACGCCGTGATGCCCTGCGCAGTGCTGCTTCGCTGGCGCTCGCCGGTTCTTCGATGCACACGCTGGCCGCGGTCGGCGGGTTGCCGTCGGCAGCCCACGACGACTCGTCGCCGGAGTGGGATCGCCTCGCGGCCAAGCTGTTTCCCGGCAAACGCATCCAAGCCGGCAACAGCGTCGTCCAGTTGACAGCGCCGCTGCGCGCGGCCTACGGCGCGTCGGTGCCGGTCAAGATCGTGTCCAAGCTCGCTCAATCGCCGTCGCTGTACGTGCGCCGGCTGCACATCGTGGTCGACAAGAATCCGTCACCTGTCGCCGCCGTGCTCGACCTGACCACCGACACCGGCCAGGCAGACTTCGAAACCCGCTTGCGTGTCGATGAATACAGCCACGTGCGTGTGGTCAGCGAGTTGTCCAACGGCGAGTTGCACACCGACTCGCGCTATGTCAAGACTTCCGGCGGCTGCTCGGCGCCGCCGAACCGCGATGCGCTGCACCTGATCGGCAAGACGATGTTCAAGCTGCCGACCGGCGTGACGATGAACGCCCCGACCACCGCAGATGTCACCGTCGTGCACCCCAACGACACCGGTTTCGAGCTGAACAATCTCACCGTGATGTTCATCCCGCCGCACTTCGTGCGCAGTATCAAGGTCGCCTTCGCAGGCAAGAAGATCTTCGACGCCGATCTCGATTTTTCTCTCAGCGAGAACCCGACGCTGCGCTTCAATTTCGTGCCACGCAGCTCCGGTGAGTTGCGCGCCGAGGTCACCGACTCGAAAGACGGCCAGTTTGTCGGCACGCTGGCTGTGCCGAGCGCGGGCTGACAGCGAACAATCGAGATGCTGCGCCGCGGCCTGCTCATCACTGCGCTGCTGATCGCCGCCATGCCGGCCGCGGCCGCGGGCTTTCCGCCGGCGTACAGGCCGAGCGTGATCCAGCCTGAGGGCGCGCCCGAGCGCTACGAGTTCGATCTCACGGCTGCGCTCACGCGCGCGCGTGCTGAGAAAAAGCGCCTGTACATCTACCTCGGCGCCAACGATTGCCCGTTCTGCCGCAAGTACGAAGCCTTTCTCGATACCAACGCCGCGGCGCTGGCACCGCACTTCGCCAAGGACTACCTCGTGTACGACCTGCGCAGCACGCTGAAGGCGCAGGGCGACCGGCTGCGCTTTCGCATCGGCGGCCAGTCGTGGCCGTACAAGGAGTTCATGGCCACGCTCGGCGATGAACGGGCGCGCCAGCTCGTCTATCCGAGCGTCTGGCTGCTCGGTGGCGACGGCAAGCCGCTGATGCAGATGCCAGCGGGCACCGGCACGTTCGAGACGGTGCCCGAACAACTCGAAATCCTGAACCTGGTTCAGTAGATCAGGTCGGCGCTTTCGCCAGCCGCCGCGAATTCACGGGATCGCGAAACACCAGCGGGTGTTCAGTGACGCGCGGCGCCGCTGCCGCTGTCTCCGCCTGTTCAACAGCCGCCAGCACCTTGGCGTGATGCGGGCTCTTCACGCACACCGGGTCGGCCACCTCGGCGTCCTGCGCAATCAGGAAGGCCTGGCAGCGGCACCCACCGAGATCTTGCTCCTTGAATTCGCAACTCGAACAGGGCTCCTTCATCCAGCCGGTGCCGCGGTAGCGGTTGAAACCTTCGGAGTCGAACCAGATGTCGCGCAAGCCGTGTTCGCGCACGTTCGGGAAGGCCAGGCCCGGCAGCATCTTCGCGGTGTGGCACGGCAGCGCGGTGCCGTCGGGGGCGACGGTGAGGAACATGCTGCCCCAACCGTTGACGCACTTCTTCGGCTTGCCGTCGTGATAGTCCGGCGCGACGAAGAAGATGCGCATGCGGCCGGCGAGCTTGGCGCGCCATTCATCGGTCACGGCCTCGGCGCGCTTCAATTGCTCACGCGTCGGCAGCAACTGGTCGCGGTTCACATACGCCCACGAGTAGTACTGCGTGTTGGCCAGCTCGATGTACTCGGCGCCGAACTCATCGGCCATGGCGATGATGCGGTCGATGTGATCGATGTTGTAGCGGTGGATGACGACGTTCAAGACCATCGGCCAGCTTTGGTCCTTGATGATCTTCGCCACCCGGTTCTTCAACTCGAAGGTCTTGGTGTGCGAGAGAAAGTCGTTCATCTCGCGCGTAGAGTCCTGGAAACTCAGCTGCACATGGTCGAGGCCGGCTTGCTTCAATGCCGCGGCGCGCGCTTCGGTGAGGCCGACGCCCGAGGTCAGCAGGTTGGTGTAGTAGCCCAGGCGGTGCGCCTCGGCGACGATGACTTCGAGGTCATCGCGCACCAGCGGTTCGCCGCCCGACAACCCAAGTTGCACCGCGCCGAGTTCACGGCCTTGCTGCAACACGCGCAGCCAGTCGTCGGTGGAGAGTTCCTGCTCCTGCGTTGCAAAGTCGACCGGGTTGAAGCAGAAGACGCAGTGCAGCGGGCAGCGGTAGGTCAGCTCGGCAAGCAGCCACAGCGGCGGCCCTGGTCTTGTTGCCGTCGTTGTCATCAGTCCCACACCAGCCATCGCTGCTTCACCGCGATGTCGATGAACGCGCGCACATCGCCTTCAAGCCCCGTTGCGCCGAAGGCTTGTTCGAGCTCGCTGACGATCGCCGCAAAGCTGCGCCGGCCATCGCAGCGCTGCATGATCTCGCCGGCGCTGCCGTTCAATTTCACCATGCCTTCGGGGTACAGCAGCACGTGGCAGCCCTGCACCTCCTCCCATTGCATGCGAAACCCGGGGCCGACGCGCGGCACGCTGGTATCTAGCAGCTCGCTCATTCAGCGCTCGCCTTCAAGCGAACGCCGCGGATCCGGCTTTGCCGGGCCGCTGGCGTTGCCCCCTTGAGGGGGTGCGACCGAAGGGCGCTCCGGGGGTGGGCCATCACACGCCGTACTTCAGCGCCATCGCGTCGTTCATCGCCCACAGGATGTCGAGCTTGAACTGCAAGACCTCGCAGGCACGCTCTTGCTGCGCACGCGTCGTGAAGTGGTCGAGCGTGATCGCCAGGCCCTGCTCCACGTCACGCCGCGCCTGGCTGACGCGGTTGCGGAAATAGGCCAGGCCTTCGCTGTCGATCCATGGGTAGTGTTCGGGCCAGGTGGCCAGGCGCTGCTTGTGGATCTCCGGCGCAAACAACTCGGTCAGCGACGAGCACACCGCCTCTTGCCACGGCGCGCGGCGCGCGAAGTTCACATACGCATCGACCGCAAAGCGCAGCGCCGGGATGACGTGGCGCTGGTCGAGCACCTCCTCGCGCGTCAAGCCGACGGCCGCGGCGAGGCGCAGCCAGGCCTCGATGCCGCCTTCGTCTTTGATGCCGCCGAGCTCGAAGCCGTCGTGATCGAGGATGCGCTGCACCCAGCCGCGGCGCACCTCGCGATCCGGGCAATTCGACAGCACCGCCGCGTCCTTCACCGGAATCGCGATCTGGTAGTAGAAGCGATTCGCCACCCAGCCACGCACCTGTTCTTTCGACGCGCGTCCGCTGTTGAGCATGACGTTGAACGGGTGGTGGATGTGGTACGAGCGGCCACGCTCGCGCAGCTTCAATTCGAACTCTTCGCGGTTCCAGGCCGTCACGTTCAGACCTCGACTGTCATGCCGTCCTCGCAGACTTCGATGCGGTGCTGCGTCAGCAGCGCGCGCTCAGGCGAGTCTTCGTCGAGGATCGGATTGGTGTTGTTGATATGAATCAGCAGCCGCCGCGTGCGCACGGGCAACTTGTCGAGCCACTCGATCATGCCGCCCACACCGCTCTGCGGCAGATGGCCGATGCTGCGCGCCGTCTTCTTCGACAAACCCAGGCCGATCATCTCGTCGTCGGTCCAGAAAGTGCCATCGACGAGCACCGCGTCGGCCCCACTGATGGTGTCGAACAGCGCCGGTGTGATCTGGCCCAGTCCCGGCGCATAGAACGCGCTGCGGCCGTTCGCGGTGTTGGTGATCAGCATGCCGACGTTGTCGCCCGGCGCCGGCGCCTCGCGGTGCGGCGAGTACGGCGCGGCCTTGCTGTCGAGCGCAAAGGCGCGAAAGCTCAGGCCGGCGACACCGGGCACGGCAAACGACGAGCCATCCGGCACGATCCGCTCGCGCTGCACGCCGCAGTAGTGGCCGAGCACGCGCAGCACCGGATTGCCTTCGCTCAGATCCTGCATCACCGGGTCGGTGCACCACAGCGGCAGCGGCGAGCCGCGCTCGCGCAGCATGAACAAGCCGGTGGCATGGTCAATCTGGCCGTCCATCAGCACCACACCGGCAATCGCGGTGTCGCGCACCGCGCGTGCGGGTTGCAGTACAGGGTGCGAGCGAATCTGCTCGAGGATGTCGGGCGAGGCGTTGAAGAGCACGCCGTCGATGTCGGCGTCGTTGCGCACGAAGATCGACGATTGCGTGCGCGGCTTGGCGTTCACCGCGCCACTGCGCACGCCCTTGCAATTGCGGCAATTGCAGTTCCACTGCGGAAAGCCGCCACCCGCGGCCGAACCCAGGACGGTGATGCGCATGTGTGCTCTTGAAACGAAAGTGCCGCCGCAGGGTGCTGCGGCGGCAACTCAGGTTCACTCGCTCAGCGGGCCGCCACGTACATCGTGATTTCGAAGCCGAAACGCAGATCGGTGGCGGTAGGGGTTTGCCATGTCATGCTGGGGTCTCCTATTGAGGGTCACATTCGAGTGGCACGGACACCGGACGGTGCTCGCGGGGACTGTTGCTCCCACGGCTGATGGTCTCGCCGGAAGCTGGCGCTGCAAAGCCGTCGCACCATGATTCGCGGCTCATGATTTTCATTAAAGCGCGCTCGGGCCTGCCCGTACCATGCCAGCGTGCCCCGCCTGCTTGCATCCCGACACGCCCCCACTGCGCAGCCACGCGCTGCCCGCGAGCGGCGGCCATGTGCTGCAGGTGCAGGAGTTCGGCAACGAGGACGGCATCGCTGCCGTCATGGTGCACGGCGGACCGGGCTCGGGCAGCTCGCCGCTGTTGCGCCGCGTGTTCGACCCGGCACGCTACCGCATCATCTGCATCGACCAGCGCGGCGCCGGTGGCAGCCGGCCGCTGGGTGCGACCGATCACAACACCACCGATCACCTGCTCGCCGACCTGCGCCATGTGCGCGAGCAGCTCGGCATCGCGCGCTGGCTCGTCGTTGGCGGCTCTTGGGGCGCGGCGCTCGCCGTGGCCCATGCCGCCGCCGAGCCCGCCGTGACAACAGCGCTGCTGCTGCGCGCCAGCTTCCTCGCGCGGCGTGAAGACATCGAGTGGTTCTTTCAGGGCGCCGCGGCCGAGCACCCCGCGCCGTGGCAGCAACTGGCGAGCATCGCCCCTGCCGAGCAACGCCACGCCCTGCTGCCGTGGCTGGCCGACGTGTTCAAGCGCGGCGACCCCGCGGAGTGCGCACGCGCCGCAACAGCGTGGTGGCGCTGGGAACAAACCGTCGCCGGCACGGGCACCGTTCAACAGCACACCGAGCGCCGACGAAGCCACACTGATCGCCCGCTACCGCATTCAAAGCCACTACCTGGTCCGCGACTGCTGGCTCACCGCGCCCACGCTGTTGGAGCGCGCTGAATCGTTGCCGCGCGTGCCGACGCTGCTGCTGCACGCGCGCGATGACCGCGTCTGCCGCCCCGAAGGCGCGCAAGCCTTGCATGCGCACCTGCCACACAGCCAGTTGCGCTGGCTCGACAGCGGCGGACACAACGCAGCGCATCCCGCCATGATCGATGCGATGGTCACGGCGCTCGATCACTATGCGGTTCATGCCACTTTCACGCAGACACCGCCATGAGCCTGCGCCTGAAGATCAACCTCATCGTCGGCCTGCTGACGCTGCTCTTCACCGCGGCGGTGATGACGCTGCAATGGCGCAGCCTGCGCGATTCGGTGCATGAAGAAACGGTGGCCGCCAACCGCGTCGCCACGCAACTGCTCGAACGCATGTCATGGCGCTACGCCGCGCAGGGCACACCGGCGCTGGTGGGATTTCTGCAAGGGGTCGGCCGCGTGCGCTCGACCGACATCACGTTGCTCGATGTCAAAGGCACCGAGCTCTACCGCTCACCGCCCTCGCCCTACAAGGCCGGCCGCGATGCGCCCGCCTGGTTCGAGCGCCTGATCACGCCGACACCGGTGACGCAGGCCATTGATTTCCCCGACGGCAAGCTGATCGTGCGCGCCAACGCCTCGCGCGCGGCGCTCGACGCCTGGGACGACACGGTGCAGTTGTCCGGCATCGCACTGGCGTTGCTGGTGGCTCGTCAATGCGCTGGTGTTCTGGCTCGTCGGCCGCGCAGTGCGGCCGTTCGGCGAGATCGTGTCGGCGCTCAACCAACTGCAGGCCGGCCGCTTCGACGTGGCGCTGCCACGCCTGGCCGGAACCGAGGCCGCGGCCATCGGCGGTGCCTTCAACCGCATGGTCGGCGAGCTGCAAGGCCACATCGACACCGAGCGCCGCGCGGTGCGCGCCGAGCTGCAACTCTCGGCCAGCCGCGAACTCACGCGCTGGATCGACCAGCATGTGGAAGCCGAGCGCCGCCTGATCGCGCGCGAGCTGCACGATGAGCTCGGCCAGTCGGTGACGGCGATGCGCAGCATGGCGCTGTCGATCGCGCAGCGCAGCGACGGTGTCGATGCGCAGGCGCAGCAGGCCGCGCGTGTCATCGCCGACGAGTCGTCGCGCCTGTACGACGCCATGCACGGCATCATCCCGCGCCTCGCGCCGCTGGTGCTCGACAGCTTCGGCCTGGCCGAAGCGCTGGCCGACCTGGTGCAGCGCACGCGACAGAGCCAACCTGGTGTGACCATCGAAACCGCCATCGACTTGGGCGCCACCGCGCTGCCCGCCGAGATAGCGCTGACGCTGTACCGCGCGGCGCAGGAAGGCATCACCAACGCGCTGCGCCACGGCCAGGCCCGGCACTTGAGGTTGTCGGTGCAAGCTGATGCCACCAACGTGCGCCTGTCGCTGCACGACGATGGCAGCGGCCTGCCCGCCGAAGGCTGGCAGCGCCCCGGCCATTACGGTCTGCGCTGGCTGGTCGAACGTGTCGAGTCGCTGCGCGGCGAATTGCGGCTCGACCCCAACCCGCCCCACGGCGTGCAGTTGCATGTGCGCGTGCCCTTGCCTGCGATGGAAGCCACTACGCCATGATCCGCGTCATGCTCGTCGATGACCACGCGCTGGTGCGCATGGGCTTTCGCATGCTGCTGGCCAACGCCGGTGTCGAAGTGGTCGCCGAGTGCGAGACCGGCGAGCAGGCCTGCGCCGAGGTCCCGCGCGTGAAGCCCGACGTGGTGGTGATGGACCTGTCGATGCCCGGCATGGGCGGCCTCGAAGCCGTGCGCCGCCTGGTGGCGCAGGACGCCAAGGTGCGCATCTTGGCGCTGTCGGCGCACGAAGACACAGCCCACCCTCGGCGCGTGCTGCGTGCCGGCGCGCTCGGTTATCTGGCCAAACGCAGCGCGCCCGACGCCCTGCTCGCCGCCGTGACCGCAGTCGCCGCGCGCGAGCCCTACATCGACGCGCTGACCGCGCGCGCGCTGGCGATGGCGCAAGTCAAAGGCGAAAGCAGCCCGGCAGACACCTTGAGCGAACGCGAGTTCTCGGTCTTCATCCACCTCGCCCGAGGCAAGACCGTGGCGCAGATCGCCGAAGACTTGAAACTGTCACCGAGCACGGTTGGCACGCACCTGTACCACGTCAAACAAAAGCTCGGCGCGAGCAACCAGTCGGAGCTGACGCTGGTGGCGTTGCAGTGGGGATTGCTGGCGGTGTGACAGGTGTTGGGTTTGAGGAAAGGGAGAACTGAACCCAACCTCGCTGAACCCTTACGTGTTTTTTGTGGATGAGAAAGTGGGAGAACTGACCCAAATGCGCTGACCCCAAATACGTTGTTGACCCCAAACAATTGACTTGAATCATTGAGGCACACGCGGTTGCGGGTCTACTGACTGCGGCGTTTCGGCATCTCAGCGGCGCCACCCCACGGCGAACCGGAGGATCAACAATGTTCTACACGCTGGGCCGCAAGGCCGCCATCGCGCTGACCGCCTCAATGGCCTTTGCCGGCACTTCGCATGCACAGGGCGTGCCGGGCCAAGGCTCGTGGGAGACGACGCTGCAGCCTCGAGATATCAATGGCGACGGGGTTGCCGATGCTTACTACGACACCGTGTTGAATGTTTCGTGGCTGGCCGACGGTCGGGCGGCGCGTGGAACCGCTTACGAAACGACTGAATACCCGCCAGGCTCCGGAGCTGCTACGTTCGCCAATGCACTGGCTTGGGCGACGGCGCTCGATCTTTACGGGGTCAGCGGTTGGCGCCTGCCGCGCTTGATCGATACCGGCGCACCGGGGTGTCAGTGGGCCTACGTCGGCACCGATTGCGGCTACAACGTTCAGACGATTTCGAGTGACGGGAAAACCGTCTACAGCGAACTGGCGCACCTGTATTACCTGACGTTGGGCAACCTCGGCAGGTACGACGCCCAGGGCATTGATCGCGCCAACGCAGGCAGCTACGGCTTGGTCAACACCGGGTCGTTCGTCAATTTCGTTTCACAACCCTATTGGCATGTTGTCGCCAATCCGCCGCCGAATGCGGACTCGGCCTGGGTCTTTGTCAATGCTTGGGGCTTGCAGCCCGACTGGGACCTCAGCGAATGGCGGCAATTCAACTACCCTGAGCCGTACGCTTTCGCAATTGCCGTGCTTGACGGTGATGTTTCCGCCGTGATTGCGCAGGTGCCTGAGCCCGCGACCTATGGTCTGTTTGGGTTGGGCCTGCTTGCGATCTGGGCTGCGACATTCAGGCGCGCAAACGCTCTGCCGCGCCGTCGATCGACGCCTTCCACACACGCCACCGGCTCAGGTCTCGACTTCCAATGCGCACCCCACGGCAATGTCACTCGGCCATTCGGATTTCATCCAACAGATCAGGATGCCCATCCTGTACCTTGAGCAACTTCATGGGCGCAAGCGGCGGGCAACAGTGGCTTCGCCCGTGTTAGCCGTAGGGCACATCGCGGATGCCGTGCACCAACTTCTTCGCTCCGTGTTTGGGGCACGTGCGCCCAGAATCCTTGAGCGACACAACGCACAGGTCACTTATCGGCAGTAAGTTGCAGAAGGTGCCAGCCGGCCTCCTCGGCATGCGCGCGCAAGCGCTCATCGGGCCGCACCGCCACCGGGTGCGTCACGGCTTCGAGCAGCGACAGATCGTTGATCGAGTCGGAATAGAAGAACGATTCGTCGAAGGAGGCGATGGTGTTTGGCATCGCACCCAACCCGCTCAGCCACTGCTGCACGCGGGCCGGCTTGTGTTCGCGAAAGCACGGCAAGCCAGCAATCTCGCCCGTCGGCCGGCCATCGAACATCACGCTTTCGGTCGCGACAAGATGCTCAATGCCGAAGGCGCGCGCGAACGGTTCGGCGACAAGGCGCTCGGTCGCGGTGACGACGGCGCACAGGTCGCCACTGCCGAGATGGTGTGCGACCCGTGCGCGCATCACGTCATCAGGAAGCTGCTCTGCAATCTCGCGCGCAAAGCGTTGGCGCCAACGCGCCAACTGCTCCGGCTCGAACGCCGCCAACGGCAACAGATTGGCGCGCACCATCGCGTAGATATCCAGCGTGCCGGCCACGTACTGCTGGCAGAAGCCGAGATAGCGCGCTTCGGCCTCATCGTCCAACGCGCCCTCGCGCACAAGGAAGCGCGTCCACGTCATGCCGCTGTCGAACGGAATGAGCGTGTGATCGAGGTCGAACAGCGCGAGCCGCTGCTTCATCTGCTCCAGTCGTCCATGTCGTGCTTGATCTTGTGTCGATTCGCGATCAGCTCTTCGACCGACGGCTCGTTGTTGAGCGCACGCTTGAGCGCCAGCTTGGTGGCCTCGTAGTTCGTGCGGTACATGTCCTTCTTGTCGAGGTTCGCATCCTTGGCGCAGCGCGGGTCGATCCAGACCAGGCTGATGATGCACAGCTCGTTGGCCAGCGCCTTCGGGATCGTGCCGTCGATCAGGCAATCGACCACCGCATCGGCCGTCGCGCTTTGCACCACGCCACCGAAGAGTTCGATGTTGGCGCCGTCCTTGAGCGTGACCTTGGGCACCAGCATCGTCGCCGGGCGGACGAGCTGGTTGCAAGCGCGAATCGCGAACATCGCGGTGTGGCCCTTGCTCTGCGCCATCAGGTTGGCAAAGGCCTGCCCGACCGGGCCGCTGGTGCGGCCGATCAGAATTTCGGGCATCGCGTCGGTGAACTGGCCGTCGCGTGCCAGCACGGTAGCTTCGCCGGCATGGAAGAGGTAGTCGGTGGTCATGGTGTGGGTGTGTAGAGTGAAAGAAGATCTGAATTCAGCGCACGATCTTGTCGGCATTCTCCGCGCGGTCGAGTCCCTTGGCTTCGGCGAAGCCCTTCACGTCACGAAAGACCGTGCCGCTCAGGTCGGCCTCCGTGAAGTCGGCACCGCTGATGTCGGCGCCCGTCAGATCGGCGCCGCCGAGCTTGACGCGAAAGAAGTTGGCGCCGCGCAGGTTGCTGCCCTTCAAGTTGCTGAAGGTCATCAACGAGCGGTTGAAGTCGGCGCCGGCAAGTGACGCCCCGGAGAGGTTGGCGTTCGACAGGTCGGTGCGCATCTGGCCCATGCCCTGGTTCTTGATGTTGACGCCGACCATCGCGCCGCTGAAGTTGGCGCCGGAGAGATCGGCCCCCGGCAGGTCGGCGATCATCTTCACGCCACTCAGGTTGGCGCCCTTGAAGATCGGCATCTTCTTGACCGTGCCACCGAGGATGACGACCGAGAGCAGGCTCGCACGCGACAGGTTGGCGCTCGTGAAGTCGGTGCCCATCAGCCACGCGCCGTTCAAGTTGGCGCCTTCCAGCGTGGCCTCGCGGAAGTCGGACTGCACGAGCTTGCTCGCAAACAGGCTCGTGCCGCGCAGGTTGGCCTTGCGGAAGTCGAGGCCGCTGAGGTCGAGGTCCGACAGATCCTTGCCGGCGAAATCCGCTGGTGCCGTGGGAGATGCGTTCTTCAGTGCGGTGCGAACTTGATCGACCGTGAGGTCAGCCGCGATGGCGTGCGTGGCGCACAACCACGCGGCCATGAAAGCGACTCGCACAGTGTTCTTCATCTCGCCTCCTTCACTCCGCCACCAAGGCCCCGTTCGGGCTGAGCTCGTCGAAGCCTGGCCTGCAACGCGGAACCCTTCGACACGGGGCCTTCGACAAGCTCAGTCCCCTGCTCAGGGCGAACGGGTGGGGGGGTGCCGTCCATCACCGGCGCACCATGATCCACTCGCCCTTGCCGTCTGCGGCGAGATCGCCGAGCAGCCGCTCGATGCGCCGCGACGGCAAGTCCGCAAACACGCCGCCATGGCGCGCCAGGTCACGCGCCAGCAATTGCCAGAACACCGGCACATCGGCGATGGCCGGCACGAAGGTCGGCGACGGCGTGGGCGCGGGGCCGGCAAAGACAATGCTGCCGCGGCGCATGCCGTAGCCCACATGCGCGCCGCTGCGCCCACCGAGCGCGATCGTGCCGGCGACCATGCGCGAGGCCAGGAAATCGCCGCTGCTACCGAAGACGATCACGCTGCCGCGGCGCATGCGGTCACCGCAGCGCTCACCGACGCTGCCTTTGACGATCAGCGTGCCGCCGCGCATGCCGTCCATGCTGCCCGGCAAGGTGCTCGCGGCGAAGTCGCCCGCGCTGCCTTCGATGATCAGCGTGCCGCCCGTCATCTCGCAAGCGGCGAGGTCGCGCGCGTCGCCGCGCACGACCATCTCGCCGCCGCGCAGGCCCGCGCCGGCGTAGTCGCCGACCGGGCCTTCGACGATCAACGAGCCGCCGTCCATCTGCCAGCCGACGCGGTCGCAGCGCGAGCAGTCGCCGTCGAAGACCAGCTTGCCGTCGCTGCGCGGCGTGATGCCGAACAACTCGGCCAGCGGCACGAGCGCGTTGCCGTAGCCCACCTGCAATCGCGGCACATCTGCCGCGGGCGTCACGCCGCGCAGATCGACGCGCAATGCAGGCTGCTGTTTGAGACGCAGCGTGAAGCCGCTCATGCCGCGCCCTCACCCATCAGCTTGTGCAAGTGGAAATGGAACGGGCCTAACTTGCCGCCATAGTTGCCGGCGGAGATGCGCAACAACCCACGCTTGGCGCCAAAGGCGATGCCGGCGTCCAGGCCGGCGCGCATCGCGGCGGCCACATCAGCCTCGGTCAGACCGTCGATGACGATCTCCATCACGCAGCGTGTTTCGGGTGTGAGTTCGCTTTTCGGCACGAGGCCGTAGAGCGTCGGGCAGAAAGCGTCATTGGTCGACGCCATCAGCGCCGGGTACTTGCTGCCGACCTTGGAACCCGATCTCACGACGCCGCCGGGGAACGGCATGATGACGTTGCGCAGCTTGCGCATCGCCGCCACCGCGGCTTCCGACACGGCGAGCGCGGCATCGGTGTCGCGCGCCAGCAGCAGCAGGTTGCCGCCGCCGACGCCCTTGACCACCGCCGTCGTTTCCTGCGCGACGAACTCGCCGTCCATCACCGGCACACGCCAGTAGCGCACGCCGTTGATGAGCTTGCTGATCTGCCAGCCGTCGCCGAAGAAACGCAGGTTCTTGCCGAGTGCCACCGCTTCGCCTTCCGCGATGCCCGCATAGACCGCCGTCGTCGGACACGTCAATACGCATTGACCGACGCGGCGCTCGATCTGCTTGGCCAGCTCCTTGCCCGACATCGCGAACAGCAGCAGGCTGATGCCGGGCCGGCCGTCAGGCGTTTCACTGCCATCGATCTCGCGCTCGATGCCGGCTTCGCAGCCGCAACCGATGACCGACGTGGCAAATCCGGTGGCCGATTGCGCCGCATGCCGTGCCCATTCGATGTTGTGCGCGGTGACGACGATCCGCGTGGCCTTCATCGGGAAGGCTTCGGCGAAGGTGTCGTCCACCGTCACGCCATTGCGAATCACGCCGTGCTCCCTTCGAAGCAGGCCAGCGGCAACAGCCGCCCGCCGTTGCCGCAGCGGCACAGCTCGTCGTGGCCGATGGCCAAGTGATCGAAGTTCAACGAGCCGCGTGCATCGGCCTGCTTGCGCAACCACTTCTCGATCGAGGTGTCGTAGCCCGGCTCGACGAAATGAGTGCCGCCCGTCGGCAGCGCGGTGATGCGCCCGGCGCGAGCCACTTGCGCACCGTCCTTGAACACGAACTCGGGCGTGCTGAACATCGCCTCGCGGTCCGCGTCTTCGCGATAGACCGCGATGTCCGCCGCGGCGCCCACGCCGAGCTGGCCACGGTCTTTCAAGCCGAGCAGGCGAGCCGGCGCCGCGCGCGTCATCACCGCAATCTCCTGCAACGTCAGTTCCCGCGTGATCGAGCGCAGCGTGCAGTTAGCCGCCACCTCGGGGTGCAGCTTTGCGATCTGCTCTTCACGAAACGATCGGTCCATCAGCAGCCGGATCAGGTGCGGATAGCTCGTGAACGGTCCGCCGTTCGGATGATCGGTCGTCAGCACCACCTGCCACGGGTTGGCGACGAGCAAGAACAGCTCGAGCCCGATCGCCCATTGCAGCGCGTTCACATAACTCTGCTCGCGGTAGCGGAACGGCACGACGCCGCAGCCGGCGTCGAGTTCGATGTCGGCGCCGATCCATTTGCGTGGATTGGCCAAGCTGCGAGTTGGCATGCTGGCGCATCGTGTCGCCCGAGGCGGTGACGGTCTGGCCGAAGATCACCTGGCCGACGTCGATGCTGATCTGCGGGTTCGCATTGACGGCCTCGGCGAGTTGCTGCGCGGCCGATGAGAATTTCTTCGGACCCTCGTTGCCGTAGGCGTGGAACTGCACATGCGTCAGGTGCGCGGGCAGGCCTTCGAGCGCGGCAATCGTCTCCAGGGTCGAAGCGATGTTGCCAGCCACGCCTAGGTTGCTGCCGTGGATGTGCAGCGGGTGCGGCACGCCGAGCTCCTTCAATGCTCGCGCGAGCGTGTGCACGACGCGCCGCGGCGTGACCTGCCAGTGCACGTGGTTCTCGTCGACGTCGAGCTTGCGCTGGTTGAACTTGAAGGCAGAGATGCCGCCCGGGTTGACGACCTTCACGCCCATCGCCTTGGTGGCGTTGATGGTCCAGCCGACGTAGTCGCGGATCTGCGCGAAGTTCTTCGACGCCGCGCCACCTTCGTGCAGCAACTGGAGGAACAGCTCGTCGTTGCCGAGCATGACGTAGGCGCCATGGTCGAGGATCGGCGTGTCACCCATCTCCATGTGCGCATGGCGCGCGTTGGCCGCCACCATCGCCGGCTCGAACGCCGCCGTGTAGCCCATCTCGACATAGCGGTAGCCGGTGGCCAGCGTGCCGGGGGTGCAGGTACCGCAGGAGGCAAGTTCGAGGGTGTTGGTGGGCAGCGCAAACGGATCGGCGCCGTTGCGATGGTCTTCGGTCATCAAAAGCCGCGCGAGGTTCACCTTGCCGCCACCGATGTGCGTGTGCATGTCGATGCCGCCCGCCATGACAACGCAGCCGCTGGCGTCGATCTCTTGCTCGGAGTGGGTGGCTTCAACGATGCGGCCGTCGCGCACGAACAGATCACGCACAGCGTCAGGCTCGGCCTGCGCCGGATCGATGACACGCCCGCCGCGCAAACGCAAGGTGGTCATGACGTGACCTCCAGCGTGATTTGCGCAATCACTTCAGCCACGCTGGGCAATTCGTCGTCACGCACTGCGAACAGCGGCAACAGGACAACGCCATCTGTGCGAAACAGATGCCCGGCTGCGCCGATGCCTGGTGTGGAGACGGGGATGAACACCGAGCCCGCGCGTTGGCACGACGTTGCGAGCTGCGGGTGACCGAGCACGATCAGCGGCAGCTGCGTCGTCGGCGGCGTGGACGCCGCATCGAACGACGACACCCACAGCAGCGCATCAACGGCGCCGTCTTCAAGCAGGCGCGTGGCATCGAAGCACAGCGGCTCATGCTCCAGACCGCGCGGCCCGGCGCGCGAGCGCAGCGGCAGGCCGGAGAGCCAGGTGAACACCTGGTTCACGGTCGCAGCGCCGTTGCCGCCACCGAGCCACAACGCGGCGGCGCGCGTGCTCGCGTTGAGATGGCCGACGATGCGGTTCACCGTTTCGATCAGCAGCGCCGCATGGGCTGGAAAGTCGAGCGGCGCACCGATCACGACGCCGTAGTGCGCATCGCGCAAGCGCGCGGCGAGCGCGGCGATCTGCGGCGGCGCCTGCGTCGGGCGCTGCTTGACCGCGGCACACAGCAGCGACAGCGTTTCGAAAAGATCGCCGTGCAATGGCAGCGTCTCGACACGCATGCCGGGGCGTTGTCCCCATGCCGCGAGCTGCTTTTGTTCCTGCGCGGAAACGCCGATCGCCACGACATGGCGCTGCGCCACCACCGCATCGCCAAAACCGAGACGGTCGAACAGCAGCGGCGCGTGATCGAGCCCGAGGCCCCCGACGAAGACGATGACGTCGGCGCGTGCACGCACCTCCGCCAGCGTGGTCGTGAACGCGCCACGGTCTTGCAGTGCGCGCAGGCTCTGCGTCAACGCCCTGCCCTGTGCCGCATCGCAGATCGCGCCAGTGGTGCAGGCCAGGCGGTACAGCGCACGCGCACCGGCCACGTCGGTGCCCAGGCCACCGAACAGCGGCTGGTGGCTGGCGCGCAACAGGCGTGCGGCAGCCGCAACGGCCTCACTCAAGGAAACAGCCTGCCCATCAACAAGCGGAGGCGCTTTGCCTGGTACCGCGCTGAACTGCGCCAGCCCAGCTTGCGCGCGCGGGCACTCGCCCCCTCGCAGTTCGAGCGTGCGTCCGTCGTTGGCTGCACGCACGCTCAGGCGGTCGCACATCAAGGGGCAAAACGGGCACGTCCAGCGTGCCGTGGCCGCACCGGAAGGCAGTGGGGTGTCGGTCATGGGTGGGGTTTCACGCAAGCGATGTGCCACGGCGGCGCGGGGCACGCCGCGGCCAGCACTGGCGCGCAGGCCACCAGAACTGCCACAGAGTGTGGCGTTTCCAGGCGCTGCCGGCGCGCGCAGGCGGCCAAGGGGATGGGCCGGCGCGATGGCACGAATCGTGATGCTGCAGGTGGCATGTGGAGGTCGAACATCGAGTTTGCAGAGCCGATTCAATGCCGCCGTGCGGGCGGCAGGCGACCGTCGTGCAGCGCGCTGGCGACGAGCCATGCCTGCGCCCCGGCGGCGCGAGCGGCCTCCAGATCGGCCACATCGCGGATGCCGCCGGCGCCGATAAGGGTTGCTTTCGGCGCTCGAGCCTGCACGCTGCGCAGCGTGTCGAGGTCGGGGCCGGCGTCGGCGCCGACGCGCTCCAGCGTCATCACGATCACACGCTCGGGCCACAGCGCCGGTAGATCCCAGCAGCCCGCAGGGTCGAGGCGCGTGCCGTCGCGGCGGTCGAGCGACAGCACGGCGCGTGTCGGCGCTGCGAAGCAGGACTCGACTGCCTGGCGCGACTGCAATGACTCGCTACCGAACACCGTGACGACGCGCGCTGCAGCGCTGCCGAGTTGTTCGAGCAACGACGCCGCTGCGGCTACATCGGCAAAGCCAGCATCGAGCCAGATCTCCACGCCTGGCAGCGCGCCCACGATGTCGCGCAGCGCACGCAGCTGCACACGGCGGCCTTGCAGGGCGTCCAGATCGGCCACGTACAGTTGCGCCGCGGCGCAATGCGTTGCCAGCGCACGTGCTACGGCGCCCGGCTCGGCGCTGGCGCACAGCGCCGAGACGATGGGCCGGTACGACGCGCGCTGACCGCGTTGCGCACGCACCACCTGGCCCTGCATGAGGTCGATGACGGGAATGAGGTTCACGGAACCGGGAGCAGCAGTGAAACGATGAAGAAGGTGTGGGTGTACGAGTATCTCAGCGGCGGAGGCGACTTCCATGGCGACCAGTTGCTGAGCATGGGTGCGTCGATGCGCGATGCAATGGTGGCCGACGCGCTGCAGATTGAAGGCTGCAATGTCACCGCGGCGACCTGCGCACGGGCCGGTGCGCTGCCGCACGGCGCTGCCGGCGTGCAGGCCCATGCCGGTGAGTCGCCCGCCGCCTTCGTCGCGCGTCAGTCTGCGGCGCACGATGTCGTGTGGTTGATCGCACCGGAGACCGATGGTCTGCTGGCCTCACTGCAGCGCGCAGTGGAGCCCGCGCGCTGGCTCGGCTGCGACGCGGCCTCGATCGCGCTGGCCAGCAGCAAGCGCGCCACCACCGAACACCTGGCCGCGCACGGCGTGCTGACACCGCGGGCGTTTGCCGACGACCCTTCGACGCGGCGCTGGGTCACCAAGCCCGACGACGGCGCCGGCGCGACCGACACACGACTGCACGCCGACCTGAGTGCTGCGCGCGACCATGCACGGCCATCGATGGTGATCGAGCCCTGGGTCGAAGGCGCGGCGATGAGCTTGTCGCTGCTCTGCCGGCCGGCGAACTTCGAGTTGCTGAGCGTGAACCGGCAGCAGATCGCGATCGATGGTCAGGGCCACGTGTCGTTCGAAGGCGTGGCGATCGATCTGCATGCTGCCACCGGTGCGCAAGGCGCGAAGTGCGAGCGCATCGCCCGCGAGGTCGTGCGTGCCATCCCCGGCCTGCGTGGCTTCGTCGGCATCGATCTGGTGTGGCACGAGGGCCGTGGCCCGGTGGTGATCGAAGTCAACCCGCGCGTGACCTGTGCCTATGTCGGACTGTCGGCCGCACTCGGCCGCAACCTGGCGGCGGAGTTGCTGCATGCGTGAAACCCCCATCGTCGGCTGGGACATCGGCGGCGCGCATGTCAAGGCGAGCCTGTGGCGCGGCGGTGAGGTGATCGACGCCGCGCAGTGGCCTTGCCCTCTCTGGCAGGGTCTGGAACATCTGCAGCAGGCGTTGGCCGCCGCGCAACGGCGCTGGCCGGCGCTGACGAACGCCCAGCACGCGGTGACGATGACCGGCGAAATGGCCGACCTCTTCGCCGACCGCGAAGACGGTGTTCAGCGCATCGCTGCCGTGCTGGCGCAGACCTTCGCACCTGACTCGCTGCACTTCTTTGCCGGAGACGCCGGTTGGTGCGGTCCCCACCAAGCGGCGCCGCAGTGGCGGCATGTCGCCTCGGCCAATTGGCTGGCGACGGCCCTGCACGCGGCGATGCAACTTGCCGAGCACGATGCGTTGCTGGTCGATATCGGCAGCACGACCACCGACTTCATCGCGCTGCGCCGCGGCCGCGTGCTGACCCACGCGCGCAGCGACGCCGACCGCCTGGCCAGCGGCGAGCTGGTCTATCACGGTGTCGTGCGCACGCCGCTGTGCGCCGTGACGCAGCGCATCGCCTGGCGCGGGCGCGAGTTCAATGTCATGAACGAGTTCTTCGCCACCACGGCCGATGTCTATCGCGCAACCGGAGAGCTCGACCCCGCGCACGACCAGGCCGCCAGCGCCGACGGCGCGGCCAAAGACGTACCTGCTACACAGCAACGCCTGGCCCGCATGATCGGCCTCGATGCGCGCGACGGCACAGAAGGCGACTGGCTGGCCTTTGCGCGCGAATGGAAACGCCATCAACTGACTGCCCTGCGCGAGCAACTCGCTCGCGTCAAGCAGCTTCACGCACTGGCCGATGACACAGCGCTGATCAGCGCTGGATGCGGCGACTTCCTCGTGCGCGAGCTCGGTGACAACTGCCTGGCCTATGCAAACCACGTCGCACGCGTCGCCGGACCGGCTGCAGATTGGGTGCAGGTCTGCGCGCCCAGCGTGGCCGTGGCGGCCTTGTGGTCGCTCCACGCACCGAGCAACTGACATGTGGGTCGTCAAACTCGGTGGCAGCCTGACCGGCGATCCGCTGTTGCCGCAGTGGCTGGCGCTGCTGGCGCAGCTCGGCGGTGGACGCGTCACCGTGGTTTGCGGCGGCGGACGTTTTGCCGACGAGGTGCGGCACGCGCAAGGCGTATGGCAGTTCGACGACACGGCGGCGCACAACATGGCTGTGCTGGCGATGGCGCAAACCGCCTACATGGCGCAGAGCCTGAACCCGCAGCTGCAACTGGCCAGCAGCGAGGCCGAGATCCGGCGCGTGCTGCATGGCGGGCACACCGCCGTCTGGCTGCCGATGGAGTGGCTTCGCACGCAGGCCGACGCGCTGGCGAACTGGGACCTCACCGCCGACAGCATGGCCGTGCATCTGGCGCGTCAGCTCAATGCCGAGCGCCTGGTCATGGTCAAGTCGTGCGCGATCGACGGCTCCGCAACGCTCGCCCAGTTGAGCCAGCAAGGGGTGCTCGACCAGCGCTTCGCCTCGATGGCCGATGGCGTGGCCTTCCCGATCAGCATCGTTCACAAGAGCGCGCTCGACTCCGTGCGTGCGCTGCTCATCGGCGCTTCGCGTCCGCCCGACGCGTCATAGGAGCCCCCAAGCTCACTGCGTTCGCTACCCCCCGAGGGGCCTGTATAGACCGGACAGGTAGGTAACACGTGTGCGGACACCTTGGTGACACTTTTCCCGTCGTAGCTGACGGGGTTTGTGATGCCTTGGAGAGCCAGCACCGTGATCGATCAGAAGGAAGAGTTCGTGCGCCTGGCCGGCACGGGCAGCGTCAACTTCAGCCAGCTTTGTCTTCGCTACGCCATCAGCCGCAAGACCGGCTACAAGTGGCTTGCGCGTTGGACCGCAGGCTGCGGCTCGAGCCGCAGCCTGCTGCCGCTGTCCAGCCGACCCCACAGCTCGCCCAGCTTGACCGATGCTCAAGCACAGCATCAGGTGTTGGCCCTGCGCAGCGCCAACCCCGCGTGGGGCGGACGCAAGATCGCTCACGTGCTGATGCGCGATCACGGCCTGCGTGTGGCGCCCAGCACCGTGACCGGCATCCTGCATCGCCATGGCCTGATCAGCCAGGCTGCAAGCCAAGCCGCTACGCCCTGGCAGCGCTTCGAACACGAGGCACCCAACCGGATGTGGCAAATGGACTTCAAGGGCCACTTCGCCACCGACACGGTGCGCTGCCATGCGTTGACCGTGCTGGACGATCATTCGCGATTCAACGTGCTGCTGCGCGCGCTGGACAACGAGCGCTTCGACTCGGTGCAGGCTTGCTTGAGCGACGCGTTTGGCCGCTACGGCCTGCCCGAACGCATCAACGCCGACAACGGCTCGCCCTGGGGAACCGCCGGTCAACTCAGCGGCGTGACACGCTTGGCGCTGTGGCTGATCAGACTGGGCATCACGCTGTCGTACAGCCGGCCCCACCACCCTCAGACCAACGGCAAGGACGAGCGCTTTCATCGCACCCTCAAGGCCGAGGTGCTGGCTCACCGGCACTTCCGCGATTTGCCCGAGGTGCAGCAGCACTTCGACCGCTGGCGTCATGTCTACAACTGCCAGCGCCCACACGAGGCGCTGCAAATGTCGACGCCTGCTGTGCGCTACGCGCCCAGCCCGCGCCCCATGCCCGATTCTCTGCCCGCCATCGAGTACGCCCCCGATCGCATCGTGCGCAAGGTCCAGGCCGCAGGCCTGATCACGTTCAAGGGCCAGACTATCCGACTCTCGCCCGTGCTGCGCGGTCTGCCAGTGGCCCTCGTCCAGGACCAATCCAATGACAGCGCGTTCGATGTCTTCTTCTGCCACCAACGCATCGATCGCATTGACCTCGCCGCGCTGCGATAACCTCCCCCAACCGTCACCAATGTCCTCGCACACCGTCACCAACGTCTCCGGTCTATACAGGGGCCTCAGTCCCCTTGGGGCGGCCCGGCGTGGCCAGACGCAGCGCGCGCAAGCGCTGCGGGTCGAGCGCGCTGCTGCGATCGCCGTTGCACACCGCCGTGCGAAAGCCGGCGAAGTCGGGTGCGAGCGCGGCGAGCCGCGGCAGGTGCTCGATGCGCAACGCACCGGCCAGACCGCACATCAGCGACGCGGCGCGCGCGGAGGCGATGAAGTCCTGCAGCGCCGGCATCGGCACGCAGTCGAACAAGCTGCCGGCGCCTTTGTCGGCGGTGTCCACCATCAGTCCGGCGAAGCCGAGGCTGGCAGCGAAATTCACGAGCGCTGCGTCGAGGCCGCGGTCGGCGATGAGCACGGGCACGACGGATCGGCCGCAATGGGCGAGCATCGTGAGCACGTCGCGTGCAGTCCCGTCGTTTTCAATGCCGACCTTGACGAAGTCCACACCGCAATCGGCCACGGCGTGCACACGCGCTTCGATCTCGCCCTGCGCCTGCATCGGCAGGTCGCCGATCGTCGCGCTGATCGGTACCGCGACATCGCGCAGCGCCGCAACGCAGTCTCGGATCGTCGCCAGCGGCAACCCGCCAAGGGCACCGTCGCGCGGCTCTTTCAGATCGATGAAATCAGCCCCACCGGCGGCGGCCAGCAAGGCCTCGTGCGCGCTGCGCACGCTGACCAGCAGCTTCATCGCGTCGCCGCCGCGCGGTGCGCCGCCACCGCTTCACGCAGCCACGACCAGGCCTCGCGCTCGCCGTCGCCGGCCGTCTTGTCGATGGCGATCTGCAGGTAGGCCATCTCGCTGTCGATCTTTTCCGCGGGCAGCATGTGCAGGCGGCTGACCAGCACCGCACCTTCGATCACTGCGGCCTGCGCGCGATTCAGGCCGGCAAACGGCGCATGGCGAACGGCGTGCACACGGTCCAGCTTCAGCACAGGACGCTGTGCATCGTCATCGCGCTCGGCCAATCTCAACTCGATGTGCTCCAGCGCACAGGCCAGCCGCACGCCGGGCACCTGCGCGGCCGGCACGGTCGGCCAGGTTTTGCGGCCGGTGACACAGCCGGCGAAGACCCGCGTGTCGGTGACGAGGTTGAGCACCGCGTGTCCCGTGGCGACGATGTTGTCGTGCGTCGTCGACGGCTTGAACGGCATCAGCACGATGCGCTCGCCCTGGTAGCGCACGCCCATCGGCGCCACATGCGGCGTGCCGTCGGCGGCGACCGTGGTGACGACGGTTTCGAAGATCTGATCGTTCATGGCAAGCCGGCCCTGTGCGCACTCGGACTCTTCCCAGAACGCACCATGTCCGCAGCGCGCGCGGGCAAGAGCGTGGAGTTCGGTCTGCGATCAATCACTTGAAGCTGCCTCGCCAGAGCCTGGGCCTTCTACAGACCGGGTCGAGTCGGTTCTGCTGCGATGCGGTCGCAAGTACCCGAAGTCATCCCCCAGTTCCCGATCTTCGCGGTACTTGCCTGACGGCGCATCCGATTTTTCGCGCTTCAGATACAACGTCAGCAGCGCACCGATCAAAGGGACGAGCCAAACAAAAGCGATCTGAGCAGTGCGTTGACTGCGGGAAGACATGCGATCCAGGAGCACGGCACGAGTTGCCCATGCATTGAGCAGCACCAGCACAAGCAGGACAGCGCCTGTCAGCGCGAGTGCCCCGTGCGCTTTCATCGAAACACCGAAAGATTCATCATCACGTCACCTTCTTGCCCGCTGCGGCCATCGTCGTGCCCGGCGCGCACCACGCGTTCAAATCCTCGGCACGGCGTTCCTCGGCGCAGCCCCAGTCGAGCGGCTGGTCCTGCACATAACGTTTGCCCAGGCGCCAGGCGATCTCGGCATGCGCCAGCTCAACGCCCATGTAGAAGGCATGCGCAGCATCGTTCTCCAGGCCGAGCCGCGGCCACAACTCGAAAGCGCCCTGCCCCATGCGCAGGCCGTCGCGGTTGTACACATGCAGCCCTTCTGGCGACACCTGCACGCGGAAGTTCGGGTCGCGCACCTGTGCGGCGGTCACCGCGATTTCTTCGGCGCTGTCGGGGAAGGGGTGTTTGGCGTGCACCGTCATCAACGCGTTGCTCAGGCCCTTGGGCAGGCTGCGCTGTTGCGCTGCGGCGTGCATGATGCGCCGCGCCCAGTCGGCCTCGCGCACGGCGCGCCGCGCATGCGCACTGACCTGCGTCGTCAGCACCGCGCTCACGTTCAGTTCGGCGGCAATGCCGAGCAGCAAGGCGTTGATGCCGCTGGTGTCGGCCTCGACCAGTTCGGTCAGGTTGCCGATGCCCATCATGATCGGTACGTCCGGAAAGCGCTCGCGCAGGCGTTGGTAGCGAACGATCGACGCCGTGAAGCCGAACGGGATCGGATCGAGGATGGGGTCAGCGAAGAAGGCGCGTCCACGTTGCCGCATGCCGGCGATGGCTTCGTCGAGTGAAGCCTCGTCGGCCGGCGTGCGTGGGATCAGCACCGGCGTCGCGGCCACTTCGTCGACCACCCACAGCGTGTCGGCGGTCAGGCTCAACAGGTAGTCGGCGCCGGCACGGCCGCCACGCAGCAACTCCTGCGCATCGACTGAATCGACGCTGACACGAAAGCCTTCGGCCTTCAGCGCGCACACGCTGTCTTCGAGATGCGCGAACGGCGTCTCGGGCAGGCAGCCCACATCGATCACATCGGCGCCGTCTCGCACCAGCGTTCGTGCGCGCTCGACGATCGCGGTCACCGTCAGGCGTGGCGCATCGACGATCTCGGCAAAGATCTCGACGCTGCGCTGGCTCAGGTCCACTGGCTGCGCTTGCTGGTTGAAGAACTGCGGCAGGTCTTTCATCTCTTCCGGCCCGCGCTGCACGGGCACGCTGTAGTGCGCCGTCAAAGCATCGATGTCGCCGCGGCAGCGTCCGGGCACGATCATGCGCTGCGCTTGCAGCGGCGCTGGCACGCGGCGGCGGATCAAGTCGGCCGTCATCAGCGCGGCCACCTGCACGCCGACATCGCGCACTTCCCAGGTGAACGGTGCATTGGCCATGCCGGCGAGCACCTTGTGCAACTGCGGCTGCGGCCAGGTGGCCGGTCAGGAAGACGATGTGTTCCATGGCTTGTCGTGGTGTCCGCGCTGGGGCCAGAGGACGGCGCGGCGCCGGTGCTCATGCTGGAGTACCAGAAATCGCACCGTCGCCGCACCGTCCTCTGGCCTGCGTACGCTGTTCATGTTCGTCTCGACAGGTTTCAAAGGGCAGCGATAGTCTGAAAGAGTGGCTCGATGGGGTCGATGACTGCGCCGAGCGGAGACTCACCCAGCGGAAGGTCTGAGGGCCATTTGCTCAGCAATGTGAATAGCTGGTCTCCGTTCCTTGGGTCACCGCCAAAGCCGTGCCAATTCCGAGCGGTGAGAACAAGCAAGAACACCTTAGGAGCCGACGGTAGTGAACCGAGTTCTAGCTCGCGCTGCGAGAAATCTTCCTTCCACTGTTGCCGAGACCGGCCAAGGTTGGTCTTGCACTCAACAACCGCGAGGAGTTTGCCGTCGCGGAACACCGAGACGTCCGGGCGATAGCGATTGGCCTTGCGCTCCGCAGCGACCGACAGATCGGGCGCTGCGTGGCAGAGCCATACTTTGAGAAAGAACGTCACAGCCTCAACGAAGGCGTCAGAGGCAGGGGCTGCGAGATCCTTGGGCAAAAACGCTTGGACCTGGCGCTGGCCGTGATACCAAGCCTGCATTCGCAGCGCAACCGCCTCGGTGTAGGCGTGGGCGCGACTCTCGCCGCCGGCCGCCGCCAAGCATGCGTCGAAGCTGCCGGACAGCAGACCGGCTGAGGAAAGCAGCGCGGCGCGGTAGGTGGCATCACCTTCGACTATTCCCATGACGCCCTCAGCGTTCTGCATGGAAACGCCGCCAGTAACCCCGGCATCGAGGCACGAGGGTGCTGCGGCGACGGCGCGATTTCTGGTACTCCAGCATGAGCGACGGCGCCGCAGCGCCCTCGTGCCGTGCGCGGTCGCGGCGGGCCTCGGTCATCGCGCCCATGCGAGAGACAGCTCGGCCAAACGCGCGCTCAACACGCTCTCCAACTCGGCGGGCGAGCACACCACCTGACAGTGCTCGAAGCCACGCAGCCGCTCGACGTTGTCGAGCTCGATGCGCCGCGGATGCAGCGTCACCCAGTCGTGCGGCGACTTGGTGATGACCACCGGCTCGGTGTCGCAGGCGAAGACGATGCTGGCGATGCCGAGCTTGCCGGCCTGCGCAAACATGTTGGTCGGCAGCGTGTCGCTGATGCCGACGACGCACTTCGCCACCGTGTTGCTCGTTGCCGGCGCGACGACGACGGTGTGATAAACGTCGTCATACAGCATGCCCACCGGCACCGCGCTCGCCGTCTTGTCGCGCAACAAGCGAAAACCCGGCGCAAAGCGCGGCCGCAAGTCTTCCAGCCGGATGTTGTAGATCGGCAGCACCTCTTCGGCCGCGTCCGACAAGAACAGGTCGAGCTGCGGCAGTCGCTCTGCCAGCGCAATCGATTCTTCTAGGAAGTGGCCCGAGCCGGTGATGCACCAGGCGAAGCGCGACCGGCTGGACTCTTTCGACATGCAGTCAATGTACCGTGGCGACAGCACCGTCCACGCCGCACATCTTGCCCAGCGACCGCCGCGGATCTGGCTCTGCCAGGCCGCTGGGGGGCCTTGCAGGCCGCGCGCTCGCAGTGCTCACGCCCCTCGCCAGGCACAAACAGTCCGCTGGACCATTTGTGTCCGGGCTCGGCCCCCTTGAGGGGGAGGCGGCGTCAGCCGCTTCGGGGGTGGGTCAATCACTCGGGGTGCGAGACCTCGATGTGGAGCTTGTGGAGTTTTCGGTAGAGGGTGTTGCGGCTGACATCGAGCGCCTTGGCGACGTTGCTCACGTTCCAGCGATGCTGCTTCAACATCTGCAGCAGCACCTGCCGCTCGTTGGCCTGGATCGGATTGAGCTTGACCGGCGGCACGTCATTGTCGTGCCCCAATTCACCCGGCAGCACATCGGGCTGCGGTGCGTCGGCCACGGGCACGGGGCGCGACGGCAGCGTGGCCTGCATCGACGGCAGGTGCTCGCGCGCGATCGGCTTGCCGTCGGCCAGCGCCGCGGCGGTGCGCAGCACGTGGCAGAGCTGGCGGATGTTTCCGGGCCACGGGTGTTCGAGCAGCGCGCGTTCAGCCTCGGTAGTCAGCGTGGCTTGCGCGCCGCCTTCGGCCAGCAGCACGCGGCGGATCAGCTCGCGCCGGTCGCTGCGCTCGCGCAGCGGCGGTAGCTGGAGCTCGACGCCGGCCAGCCGGTAGAACAGGTCTTCGCGGAAGCGACCTTCACGCACGCGCGCCGGCAGGTGCTCGTGGCTGGCACTGATGAGCTGGAAATCAACCGGGATGACTTCTTCCGTGCCCAGCGGCGTGACATGGCGTTCGTCGAGCACACGCAGCAGGCGGGCCTGCAATTCGAGCGGCATGTCGGCGATCTCGTCGAGGAACAACGTGCCGCCATCGGCCTGCAGGATCTTGCCGCGCCGTCCGGAGCGCACCGCGCCGGTGAAGGCGCCGGCGCGGTAGCCGAAGAGTTCGGACTCGATCAGCGTTTCCGGCAGGCTGGCGCAGTTGACCGCAACGAAGGCGCCGCCGGCATGGGGGCTGGCCTCGTGCACGGCGCGCGCAAAGACCTCCTTGCCCGAGCCGGTTTCGCCGCACAGCAGCACCGGCGTGCGGCGCGCGATGACGCGGCGCGCGGTGTCGAGGTGGGCCACCAGCCGCGGGTCGTCGAAGGTGACGCTGGACTCGCTGCCGTGCGGCGGCACAACACGGCGCAGCGGCGTTCGCGCCTGCACGATCGACAACGGCGGCGCCGCAGCATGTGCGCCCGCGTTCGACACCGCCGCGCTCGACGCGCCCTGGGCCGGCCGCCGCATCACGGCAAAAAACCGCAAGGCCGCGTTGGCACGGTACGTCACCACCGGATGGAACGACGACGAGCTGCTGCGCGCGAGCATGTCCTCGAGCGAGGTCTGGAAAAGGTCTTCAATGCGCCGCGACCGCACCTCCTCCATCGACTGCATGCCGAGCTGGAACAACGCGCTGCGGTTGGCGGCGAGGATGCGGCCGTCGTCATCGACCGCGAGCTTGCCTTCGTGCAGCGTGTAGACGAACTCGGGCCGGCTGTGGAAGTGCAGCGGGTGCGCGTTGCGAAAGCGTTGGTCGATGAGGCGATTTTCGATCATGCGCGCGGTCATGCCGAGCAGCACCAGGAGGTGCTGCTGCATCAGGCCCGAGCGGCTGGTGACGTCGAGCACGGCGGCGATCTCGCCCGAGGGGTCGAACACCGGCACGGCCGAACAGGTGAGCTGCGTGAACTGGGTGAAGAAATGGTCGTCGCGCTGCACGGTGATCGGCCCAGCCGCGGCCAGACAGGTGCCCATGCCGTTGGTGCCGGCCTCGGTTTCACTCCAGACACCGCCGACGCGCAGGCCAAGGGGCCCGACCTGCGACGCGAATTCGGGTGACGACACCATGTGCACGATGACGCCGTTGGTATCGGTCAGCACGACAGCCGACTCGGCGTCGCCGAGCTGCTGGTACAGCGTCGTCATTTCGTAGCGCGCGCAAGCGATCACGTCGGCGCAGCGCGCGCGGTGCTCTTCCAACTCGACGCGCGCCAGGAAGGACGGCACACGCGGCTTGTCCGGATGCAGCTGGTAGTCGTTGAGGCAACGCCGCCAGGACTCGGCGACGACGTCCTTGGCCGGCTCATGAATGCCGCCGCGCACCACCTCGAAAATGCGATCGGTGTGGCGGTGGGGTTCGTGCAGGGTCAATGACATGGAATCCTTGCTCGCAACGTGAACTGACTGCTGACGCGGCAGGTATCGTGCTCGCCATCGCGCGCCAGCGCACCGGGTGAAACACGGTTGACGATGGCACGACAGGCCTGCATCTTGCAACCGTTCGTGACTGGCCACAGCGCCAGGAGGGAAAACACTTGATCTCGAACAAATTCCCAGCGCCGACGCCCGAGACCGCCGAGCTGCCGATGGACCTGATCTTCATCGAAGGCCTGACCGGGCAGACGGTGATCGGCATCCATGACAGCGAGCTGCACCGCCCGCAGCCGCTGGTGATCGACATCCATGCCGGCGTGCCGCGCGCCCGCGCCTGCGACACAGACCGGATCGGCGACACGATCGACTACAGCGTCGTGCGCGAGCGCGTGCGGCGGCTGCTGGCCGAACACCGCCTGATGCTGCTCGAAGCCTTCGCCGAGGCCGTGGCCGACATCCTGCTGCATGAATTTGGCGCTGCCTGGGTGCGCGTCAAGGTCGTCAAGCCGAACAAGTTCGATGATGTGGCCGCGGTGGGTGTGCAGATTGAGCGGCGTGCCGCTCGGGACGCAACCGTCCGGCAACACGCCACGGTGCTGCATCTGATCGGCAGCGGCATGGTGCCCGACCCGCGCTGACAAAAAAGAGCCCGCCGGCAGGCCGGCGGGCTCTTGTGAAGCAACGTCCCGCCAAGGACGCCGCTGCTCCTGAACTATTTCGCGGCGAACGGGTGCGCGTGCGAACCCTTCTTGGCCACAACTTCCGCGGCCGTCGGCGAACCGGCGACGGCGCGCTTGATCGACTCCTTGACCGCCTGGTAGTTGTAGTCCTGGATTTTCTTGTCGTCGGTGGCCAGCCAATGAATGAAGACGCCGACGCAGATGAACAGGTTGTCGGCCTCGGCGGCCGGGATGGTGCCGTCTTCGACGCAATCCGCCACCGCCATCGCCACGGCGCGCTGTGCCGGGCCGAACATCTGCACCGCCTGTTTGGCGCCCTTGATGGTGACCTTGTTGAACATCACCGTGGCCGGCTTGGTGAGCAGGTTGGGCGCCACGACCGCCAGCAACGACGTGAAGCCGTCCTTGTTGTTGGTCAGCGCGTTGGCGAACGCGCGATTCAACGGGGCTGCCGCGCGGGCCGATGATCAGGTCGATGTGAGCAACTTCGTTGCCGTCACCGACCAGCGATTCACCGACCATCATCCGATCGATCTTTGCCATGGCTGTTATATCTCCTGGTTGCGGTTCTCGAGAGGTCCAATGGACGTGCGCTGCGATGCAGCGCTCGGCTGGAGGTATCACGATCCATGCCACGCCGGCCGATCGCGGCGCGGGGATTACCCGGTGTCCTGGCCTTGCTGGCCCAAAGACGCGAGCAACAGCGCCGCCACCGTCAGATCCGCTGTGGTGCCGGGGTTGATGGCGGCGGCTTTGAGCGCCTCGTCCCAGGCGATGAAGGCGGGCAAATGATCGAGCACCCCGCCCGCCTCGGCCTGCGCATGCCAGCCCTGCGCCGCGCTCATGACAGTCTGTGCCATGGCCTCGCCGTGTTTTCGAACAATGTGTGAATCGGGCAGGCGGGCCAGCAGCGCCAGATAGACGCGCTGCACGTCCTGGGGGGCCATCTCGCCAGCCGGCGAGGTCGCCACCAGGGGCAGTGCCGTTGTGAACAGGTCGGCATACCCGTTGGCGTACTGGCGGGCGATGCTGTCCCGCGTGGCGGCCAGCGCCATCGCATCGCGCAGACCGAGGCTCGGCGGGCGACGCACGTCTTCGGCCGGCGCGTCGCCGAGGCCGCCGGGCTGCGCCAGGGTGATCGCGCGGAAGGCGGCCGCCGCATCGTCGCGGTTCAGATCCGCCAGCACGGCTTCGAGCGCCTGGCGCAGGTCAAGGGTGCCAAAGCGCTCCACCGCGGCAGCGATGGGTGCACACAGCAGCACGATGCCGAGGTTGGTGTTGCAGCCCGAGGCGGCCCAGCTCGCGGCAACGGCCGCTTCGATGCGCTCGCCCACGCGCGCGCCTCGCGCAAACAGCGCAGGCGCGGCGGCCTGCGCGCTGGCGACGAATTGCGCCGCGCTCATGCCATGCCCCGGCGAGGCCACGCTGACGTTGCCCGGCTTGCGCACCGCCACGTCGAGCGCGCAGGCGCGCAGGAAGGCTTGCTGCGCGGGCCCGTTCATCAGGAAACCTTCGCACTGCGCGCTGCGGTGCGAGCGCCTTCGGGCGGCCGTGCGGCGCTCACGCCTGCCGTGCAACGCTGTGCGCGACGAGCTTGCGCTCGAACAGATCGGCCACGATCGCGCGCGCGATGTTGAACGAACTCACGCGCTGCAGGCCCTGCCATGCGGCGACCCCGTTGACCTCGATCACCTGCACGGGTGCACCACGCGCCGAGGGCATCAAGTCGACACCGGCGTAGTCCATGTCGAGCGCGTGCGCCGCGCGCACGGCCAGCGACGCCAGTTCCGGCGTCACTGGCGCCGCCTCGCCATGCGCGCCCTGCGCGACGTTGTGAATCCAGTGCGCGCTGATGCGCCGCATTGCGCTGACCGCGCGCCCGCCGATGACCAGCACGCGCCAATCGAACCCCGGTGCGCTCACGGGTTCGATGAAGCGCTGCAAGTAGGCCAGGCCCGAGACGAGCGTGGGCAACGGCTGGTGTTCGCCGTCGACAAGGCCAACGCGCTGCAAGCCCTTGCCCTGCGAACCGAACAGCGGTTTCCAGACCAGCGTGTGGCCGGCGGCGCTCTCTCGCGTGACGATGCGCTGCGCTTCGGCCAGCGACTCCGTGGCCCACGTGGGCGGCGTCGGCACGCGGGCAGCATGCAGCAGCAGGCTCGTCATCGACTTGTCCACGCTGCGCTCGATGGCGCGCGCGTCGTTGTATACCGGCACGCCGAGTTCGCGCAGCGCGTGCAGCACCCCGAGACGCTTGGTGACTTGCTCGAAGCTGCCGCCGGCAATGCCGCGCACCAGCACCGCATCCGGCAACTCGCGGCCGAAGCCGGGCAGCGCCAGCCCATGCCAAGACAGCGTTGTGTCGATCCGGCAATCGGCCAGGTCGATGCAGCGCCCCACCGCGCCGCGCTCTCTCAGCGCGGCCTGCAACTGGCGCGTGTGCCAGCCGACCTCGTCGGTGGCGATGGCGATGCGCGTCATGCTGGCGAGTCTCCTTCACCGCAGAGGCGCAGAGAACGCAGAGGTTCGCAGAGGAAGTCGATGATCTCTCTGCGGTCCTCCGCGTTCTCTGCGCCTCTGCGGTGATTGAAACTAGAACGGATCATCCCTGTAGCCAGAGCCGGCGCAAAAGGTCCATGTGCAACGCCCCGCCGTGAAACGTGTTACCGCTGTCGAGATTGCTGACCCAGACTTCGGCCGGCGCGAACAGCGCTGCATCGATCTTGTAGAAGTCGTACTCGACGGCTTTGAAGATGTCGGCGAACGATTTTCCGAAGTCGGGCGAGTTGCGCGACGGCAGTTGTTCGGCCAACGCACGCGCCGCGTCGTCGCTGCCACGAACGCTCAAATGCACGCGGCCGCCGTACAGGATCGCGTCGTTGGTGCGGCCCATCGCCTGCACGCCGTCGGGGCTCGGCGCCGGCAGCGGCGCGCTGGCCACACCATCGACGATGTGCCGCAGATCGAAGTGCAGTTCGTGCGCCTTGTGCAGCGCCACTTCGAGCACACGCGCCACGACCTGCGTCGTGCCGGCCAGGCTGGTCGTCGGTGTCAACACCAGCGTCAACGCTTCGGGCGCGAGCGTGCAGTCGCGCAGCACCTTGTCGAGCACCACGCGCGGCGGTGGCCGATCGACTTCGAGCACGAGCACGCCTTGGTCCGCGCGGTCGCGGTAGCCGAGTTCGGCGAACAGCGGCTCCTTGCAGGCCAGCGCGCGTGCCGGGCCGGAGCCGAGTGCGAAGAATTTCTTGCCGCCGGTTTCTTCCTTGCTCGCCGCCAGACTCCAACCGGCGTACTGGCTGGCCAGGCAGGCCAGCACCGGCTGCGAGCTGCGCACTTCGAGCCACGTCGGCCAGCCCTCGCCGGCGCGCAGATCAACCTGCCCGAATCCGCCCATGCAGATCTCGCCGACAAGCAGGCCGGCCGCGATGCTGCCTGGCGCGTCGATGCCGGCATCGACGATGCACACGCCGCTGTCGTCGCGCCTGACCTGTACGCGCAGCGCTTGCGCGTCGCGCCGCAGCAGCGCGACGAGATCGGCGGCCCGCTGGTTCACGCTCAGCGTGCAGTCGGCGAGCACGGGATTGGGTTGATTCACGTTGAAGTCTCCGATCGAGCCAGCACGGCATCACGCCGCTGCGCCAGCAATGCCACCACGGCCTCGGCGCTGCCGCCTCGCGCCGACACGCTGCACAGCGGATCGCCGATCGCGAACACGCTGCCTGCGCGCGGCAGATCATGACACTGCGCCTGCGCGGCCAGTTCACGCGCCGCGGCGCTGCCCAGGCGCAGCGGCTGACGCGCAAAAACGATCTCGGTGCCATGCACCATCGGCCGCGATTCAAGCACCGGCAGTTCGCCGGCGCGGCAGGCGCGAAGATGCGCGCGCATCGGCTGCCGGTCGCGGTACAGCGCGACGCTGGCCGGTGGCCGCGGGTTGACTTCCAGCACCGTGAACCTAGCGCCGTCCAGCATGAAGTCCAGACTGCCCAGGCCCTGCAGTTGGAACTCGGCGGCCAGCGCGCGCACGGCTTGTTCGACCGCCTGCTCCAACGCGGCAGGCAGCACCAAAGGGCCGATCACACCGCAGAACAGGAACGGCCGTGCGCCCATGCTTCGCACGAGCTGTTGATTGATGCCGAGCACGACCGCGTCGTGGCCATTGGCCACGAAGGTGGCCGACATCGGCGTGCCTTGCACCTGGCGCTGAAAATACTGCTGAGCAGCCAGCGCTTGATCCGGCGAAGCCGCGCGCACCTGCCAGCCGCCACAGCCGCCAGCGTCCTTGATCAGCCAGCCCGCGGCATCGGCCAGCGCGGTGTGCTGCACGGCGGGGTGGTCGATGCCGTGCCGGTCGAGTGCCGCGAAAAAACTTCGAGGGTCATGCACGCGGCGCATGTCCGCGGCCGCGGTGCCCCACCGCGGCAACACCGTGTCGGCCTCGGCGAGCAGATCGGTCTGGCCTTCGAAGCCACTGCCGATCACCCAGCCCTCGACATCGCCGCGCTCGGCCAAGCCCGCGAGCGTTTCGAGCAGCCGCGCGCCGTCGATGCGCATCGACGAGGCTCGGCCGATGCGCAGCCACTGGCTGCTGACGCGCCGTGTGTCGTCGTCGCCGAACAGGTCGAGAGCGACAACACCATGGCCCTCCTCGGCCGCGATCTCAGCGAGCAAGCGCGCCGAGATCGACGCCACCGCCAGCATCAGTCGGCGCCGGGCCGCTCCCAAGCCGACTGGACGCCCCTCGGGGGCCGCGAGCGCAGTGAGCTTGGGGTCGACATTACGTTGCTGCGCTCTCGGCAATGAAGGCACGCGCCGCCGCGAAGGCCTCGGCGAACCCGAGCGACACCGGCTTCTCGGCGTCACGCATCTGCACCAGCAGACGGTGCTGCGTCTGGTACTTGACGTTGCCGATTGCCAGTGCGCCGATGCCCACCGCACTCGGTGCCCGCCAGCGCCACCGCGTTGTCCATCACGCCAACGCCTTCAATGCCGGCCGGCGGCACGGCATTGATGTCGGCGGCGACCTCGAGCTGTTTCGCAAACACCATATCGTCGGCAGACACCACCTGCACACCGGCAGCAGCGCAGGCCAGCACGACGTGCGCACCGGCCAGCGAGGCGCGCACGGCGTCGCGGCTCGCTGCCGGACACACCGTGCAACTCGACGCCGAAGCGCGCGCCGGTGTCGCGTGCCACTTGTTCGGCCGCACTCGCACCGCTACGGCTCGACAGCACGACCATCGCACCCGCCTGTGCCGCGATCACGCCCGCGATGCGGCCGACCGGCCCGGTGCCGCCGAGGACGAGCACGCGCCGCCCCCTCAGCTCACGGCCCGACAACGCTGCTTCGACGCAGGCCACCATCGCGGCCGCCGTCGTGTAGGCGCCGCTCGGGTCGGCCATCAGCGAGACGACGAAGGGCTTGACCATCGCCGCCTTTGCGCGCTGCTGCATGTCGGCAGCCAGCAGTGCGTCGCGTCCGCCGATGAAGATGCCGGTGCGCGCAGCGCCTTTGGGACCACGCGAAAAAATCGCGTCCTGCGTCAACCCGGCAACGGCATCGGCGCCGACATCGCAATACGGCACGATGATCTGGTAGCCGGCGTCGGCAGCCATGTTGACGTCGAACGGGCTCATCTGGCCGCCCGGCGTGAACATGTGAAGGATGTAGGGTCGTTCCATGGGAGCGTACTTTCGCCGGAGTGTGGGTTCAGCGTGAACGGCTGTCGCGCAGTACGGCGCCGTGGTTGCGTGCGGCGACGATGCGCACATCCAAGGCGACATCGATGACACCGGCCGCGCGCGCCGCCAGGAGCAGCGCTTCGGCGCTGGCTTGCGACGGCAGCACTGCAAAGCCCGTCGGGCCCCACGAGCTCTGACCGATCGCGGCACGTGCCGCCTCGCCATCGAGATCGACGCCGCCGAGCCACTGCACCAGGCGCCCGACGGCGGCGCTGGTGAACGCCCGGCCCTGTTGAGCCGCAGCGAAGTGCTCGCCGAGGATGCGCTGCACCTGCGTCACGCCCGCAGCGAACGCCGCGAACTCGCCCAACGCGGCGCCCGGCAGCACGCGCATCAGGACCTGGTGGCAGACCTCGGCTGCCGCCGCTTGCGGCAGCGGCGGCAGCGCAGCCAGGGCTTGTTTCTCGTCGCGGCCCGACAGGCCTTGCACGCGCGCGTCCTGCACCAGCACGACACGCCACTCGCGAGGCAGATCGACGCGCGACAGGAGCGGCGCCGGCCGGCCGTCGGCGCCAGGGCCGCCATCGACCAGCAGACCGCCGTGATCGAAGCCGGCGATGCCGACACCCGAACGCAGCCCGCGGCCGAGCCAGGTGGCCAGCGCAGCCGCACTCACATCGAGGCCGTGCCAACGCGCAAAGGCCGCGCCGATGGCCAGCGCCAGTTGCGTGCCCGAGCCGAGACCGGCATGCGGCGGCAAGACCTGCAGCAAGCGCAATTGCAGAGGCTGATGCAAACCCGTGTGCTCGCGCAAGCGCTGCATATGTTCAGCGGCGCGTGCCAGCTCGGTCTGCCCGGCGGCCGTGGCAGCAAGCAAGGCATCCGTCGTCGCGGCGCCGATCTCGATCTGCGTCGCCGGACCCTCGATCACCAGACCGAAGCTGCCGAAGCGGCGGCCGAGCGAGGCCGACGGGTCGAGGAACCCAAGGTGCAATCGCGCCGGTGCATCGACCGACACGACCGCGTGGGTGTCAGCGTTCATGGCTGGTGGGAGCAGTGTGGGCATGGCATCGCGTTGAATGCAACGCTGCAAGCAAGCCCCGTTCCGCGCCGTTTGGCGCTCTCATCGCCAAGCCAGCGTCATCAACATGTGCCGCGCCAGGAACAAACTGTCAGCCCAACCCAGCCGATCAGTCGTACTTCAGGTACTTGAAGCGCGGGTCGTCCGGCGTGCCTTCGAGCACGGCATCGGCTTCAGCGCCCGGCTGCCACATCAGCACCTCTTCGATCTTGCGCGCCAGCGCAAAGTCTTTGTCGGTGATGCCCTTGGCCGCATGGTTCATCAGCTTGACGGTAACGAAGGCGTACGAGACCGTGAGGTCGGGGTGGTGCCACGCCGCTTCGGCCAGATGACCGACGGTGTTGACGACCATGAGCGTGGACTTCCAGCCGCTCGTCTTGTATTTGCGGCGAATCCAGCCGTCTTCGAAGGTCCACTTCGGCAACTCGGCGGCCAGGCGCGCTGCAACTTCGTCAGCGGCATAGACCTCGTCGGCAGTCTTCTTGCGCCATTGCGTCATGGTGATCTCCAAAAAAGCGAAGGGCCGCTCCCGAGCCTTTTTTGCTCCCCTTGGGGGACGGGCGCCGCAGCGCGGCGACCTTGGGGCAGACAAAAGCAAACGGGCTACATCATCACTGACGTAGCCCGTTGTTATCTTTGGTCGGGACGGCGGGATTCGAACTCGCGACCCCTTGCACCCCATGCAAGTGCGCTACCAGGCTGCGCTACGCCCCGAAGAAGATTCGAGTATAGCCCTCAGGCCAGCGCCGGGCCGCTCCCAAGCGTCGGCCTGAGCCTCCCCTAGGGGGAGCGCGAGCGCAGCGAGCGAGGGGTCGTCTTCAGTCCTGAAGCAGCTCTCGCAGCGCCAGCAACTCGAACCGCAATTGACCCGAGGTCATCTCGATCACTTCGGGCAGCGGCATTGCGTCTGACGCCGCGAGTTCGGTGCCGTTGGGCGACTCGCCATCGAACGAGCGCTCGCCGCCATTGCGGCGCTCACCGCTCTCACCCAATTGCAGCCGCGCGCCGCTGATCGTGAAGCCCTGTTCGTAGAGCAGGTCGCAGATGCGGCGGATCAACAGGACTTCGTGGTGCTGGTAGTAGCGGCGGTTGCCGCGCCGCTTCATCGGCTTGAGCTGCGTGAATTCCTGTTCCCAGTAGCGCAGAACATAGGGTTTGACTTGGCACAGCTCAGCCACCTCACCAATCGTGAAGTAGCGTTTTGCAGGAATCTGGGGGAGAACTTTCTCCAAGGAAATCAACGCGTTTGAGCAGGAAAGCTCAGAATCTACTCGAAGTCTTCCCCGGAAGCCGTTTCGCCTTGCACGAGGCTCTTTAATTTGTGGCTGGCGTGAAATGTGACCACATTGCGCGCCGTGATCGGGATCGCTTCGCCGGTGCGCGGATTGCGGCCCGGCCGCGGCGCCTTGCGCCGGATGTTGAAGTTGCCGAAGCTGGTGAGCTTGACGTCGTCGCCGCTGACCAGCGCGTCATGCAGGATGTCGAAGAAGGCTTCGACCATGTCCTTGGACTCGCGCTTGTTGAGGCCCAGGTTGTCAAAGAGCAGTTCGGACAACTCGGCTTTGGTCAGCGTCGGTGTTTCGATCGACGGCAGGATGACGGCTTTGGTGACCGTTGGCGGCGTGGTCATGGTGGTTTCCTCCTCCTCCATCGTCGTCAGGTGCGCAAGCGCGCACCGAGCCGCGCCGTCGCGCGCTCGATCGCTTGCTGCATTGCCGCCTCGATGCGCTCGTCGGTCAGCGTCACCTCGTCATCGCGCAGCTCCAGCCGCACTGCCATGCTGCGTTGATGACCGTCCGAGTCTTTGGGCTTGTACAAGTCGAACAGCCACGCCGAACGCACGAGGCCACTCGCATCGCCCTTGAGCGCAGCGATCAGTGCATCGTGCGTGACCCCCTCGCCCACCACGAGCGCCACGTCGCGCAGCACCGACTGCTGGCGCGGCAGCGGCATGACTGTGGGCACCGGACGTTCGAGCAGCGCGCCGAGATCGAGTTCGAAAACCACCGGTGCTTGCGCCAACTCGTAGGCTTGGCACCAGCGCGGATGCAGTTCACCCACCCAGCCGATGGCTCGGTCCTGCGCGTGCACACGGGCACTGCGCCCAGGATGCAACGCAGGATGATGTTCGCCACTGGCAAACCGCAACGACAACGGCGCGAGCAGCGCCTCGACATCGCCCCTGGCATCGAAGAAATCGATTGCGCGCTCCGGCACACCCCACTGCAGCGCATCGGCAGGTCCGTAGGCCAATGCAGCCACGCGCATCGGTTGATCGATGCCGGCAACTGACACTTCACCATCGTGGGCCGCAGCATCGCGCCGGTACACACGGCCGACTTCGAAGATCCGCACCCGCAGCGCACGCCGAGCAAGGTTGTGGCGCAGCGTGGCCACCAGGCTGCCGATCAGGCTCGAACGCATCACCGCCAGCGGCGCAGCGATCGGGTTCAAAACGCGGATCGGATCGGCGTTGTCAGCCAGTTCACGCTCCCAGCGCTCTTCGACAAAGCTGTAGGCGATCGTCTCCTGGTAGTCGAGCGCGGCAAGCGTTCGGCGCAACGCATGCACGCTGCGCTGCGACTCGGGGCGCACACGCGCCGTCACGGGGGCCAGCGGCGGCGTGGCCGGCAGCTTGTCGTAGCCGTGGACGCGGATCACCTCTTCGATCAGATCTTCTTCGATGTTCAGATCGAAACGCCATGACGGCGGCGTGACGGTGATCGTGCCCTCGCCTTCGGTGAGTGCGAAGCCGAGGCGCTTCATCACGTCCGCACACTGCGCCTGCGTCAGCGGCATGCCAATGACCTTGGCCGCGCGCGCGACGCGCAGCGTCACCGGCTTGCGCTCCGGCATCGCCGGTTGCTGGTCGTCCATCGGCCCGGCCTGGCCGCCGCAGATGTCGATGATCAATTGTGTGATGCGCTCGATGTGCTCAACAGTTCCAACCGGATCGACGCCACGCTCGAAGCGGTGGCCGGCGTCGGTTGTAAACGCGTAGCGACGCGAGCGACCCATCACGGCTTCAGGCCACCAGAACGCCGCTTCGACATACACGTTCTTCGTGTCGTCGCTGACGGCGGTGTGGTCGCCGCCCATGATTCCGGCCAGCGACTCGACAGCCTTGGCGTCGGCAATCACCCCGACCTGTTGATCGAGTTCGACCGTGTTGCCGTTGAGCAGCTTCAACGACTCGCCCTGCTTCGCCCAGCGCACGACCAGTTCGCGGTCGATCTTGTCGAGGTCGAAGATGTGCGACGGCCGACCGTATTCGAACATCACGTAGTTCGAAATGTCGACCAGCGCGGTGACGCTGCGCTGGCCGCATCGGGCGAGACGATCGACCATCCACTGCGGTGTCTTGGCCTGCGGATTCACACCACGCACGATGCGGCCCGAGAAGCGGCCGCACAAGTCCGCGGCTTCAATGCGCACCGGGAGCGTGTCGGTGTGCGACGTCTTAGCCTGCGGGAACGCCGGCGTCGCCAGCGGCGCGCCGGTCAGCGCCGATAGTTCTCGTGCGATGCCGTACACCGACAGGCAGTGGCCGAGATTCGGCGTCAGCTTGAGCGTGATCAGGTGGTCGTCGAGCGAGAGCGTCTTGCGCACGTCTTCACCGAGCGGCGCATCGGCGGCGAGTTCGAGCAGGCCGCCGTGGTCGTCGCTGAGTTTCAGCTCACGCGCCGAGCACAGCATGCCGAAGCTCTCGACACCGCGCAGCTTGCCAACGCCGATCTTGAACGGCTTGCCGTCTTCACCCGGCGGCAACTCGGCGCCGACCAATGCGAGCGGCACGCGAATCCCGACACGCGCATTCGGCGCCCCGCAGACGATCTGCAACGGTCCGTCCTTCGAATGCTTGCCAGCATCGACGCGGCACACGCGCAGCTTGTCGGCATTCGGGTGCGGCTCGGCCTCGACGATCTCGGCAACCACGATGTTCGCAAACGGCGGCGCGACGGGCCGCAATTCCTCGACCTCCATGCCGGACATCGTCAGCAGGTCGGCGAGTTGTTGACTCGACAGCGGCGGGTTGCAGAACTCGCGCAGCCAGCTTTCAGGGAATTGCATATCTCGAAGCTCTTACTTGAACTGCGACAGGAAGCGCAAGTCGTTCTCGAAGAACAGGCGCAGGTCGTTGACGCCGTAGCGCAGCATCGCCAGACGATCGATGCCGGAGCCGAAGGCGAAACCGATCACGCGCTCGGGGTCGAAGCCCATGTTGCGCACGACTTGCGGATGCACCTGGCCCGAGCCCGACACTTCGAGCCAGCGGCCGGCCAGCGGCCCCGTGTCGAAGCGCACGTCGATCTCGGCGCTGGGCTCGGTGAACGGAAAGTAGCTCGGCCGAAAGCGCAACTTCAGCTGGTCGGTTTCGAAGAAGGCTTTCATGAACTCGAGGTACATCACCTTCAGGTCCTTGAAGCTGACGTTCTCGCCCAGCCACAAGCCTTCGACCTGATGGAACATCGGCGAGTGCGTGGCGTCGCTGTCCACGCGGTAGGTGCGGCCCGGCGCGATGACGCGGATCTCGGGCATCGGGTCCCCACGAACCAGCCGCGTACTTCTTCGCATGCGCGCGCGCATAGCTCACCTGCATCGGGCTCGTGTGCGGGCGCAGGTTCAGCCAGCGACCTTCGCTGTCCTTCATGTCGACGTAGAAGGTGTCCTGCATCGAGCGTGCCGGATGGTTCTCCGGGTTGTTGAGCGCGGTGAAGCTCATCCAGTCGGTCTCGATCTCCGGGCCGTCGGCGACATCGAAGCCCATCGAGCCGAAGATCGCTTCGATGCGCTCCATCGTGCGCATCGACCGGATGCAGGCTACCCACGCCGCGCTGCCGGCCGGGCAATGTCACGTCGAGCGCTTCGGCCTTCAGTTGCGCATCGAGCGCAGCGGAGGCCAGCGCTTCGCGCGCCGATTCCAACGCTGCTTCGATCTGCTGCTTGGTGGTGTTGATCTGCGCGCCGCGCGCCTTCTTCTCTTCGACCGACAGCGTGCCGAGCGCCTTCAGCAGCTCGGTCACGCGCCCGGCCTTGCCGAGGTAGCGCGCCTTGGCGTTTTCCAGATCGGCAGGCGTGGCAGCGGCGGCGAAAGTCACTTCGCGCCGTGCTCACCAGGGTGTCGAGATCGCTCATCGTTCTTCAAGGACAAAAAAGAAAAAGGCCGCCACCCAGGTGACGGCCTTTGAATGCTCAACTTCAAAGCACCGCTGGCGCGGCGCTATAAAACTCAAGCCAGCTGGGCCTTCACCTTGGCAACGATGCTGCCGAAAGCGGCCGGATCGTTCACGGCCATGTCGGCGAGGACCTTGCGGTCGATGCCGATCTGGGCCTTCTTCAGGCCAGCCATGAACTTGCTGTAGCTGACCCCCAGTTCACGGCTCGCGGCGTTGATACGCGCGATCCAGAGCTGACGGAAAACCCGTTTCTTGGTGCGGCGGTCACGGTAGGCGTATTGGCCCGCCTTCATCACCGCTTCTTTGGCGATGCGGAAGACGTTCTTGCGGCGGCCGCGGAAACCCTTGGCTAGCGCGAGGACCTTCTTGTGACGAGCGCGGGCGGTGACACCACGTTTGACGCGAGGCATATTTCTTCTCCTTCAGCAGTTGGTCAGAGGCCAGCGAAAGGCAACATCTGCGCGATGTGGCCCATGTTGGTCTCGTGCACGTTCACAGCACCACGCAGGTGGCGCTTGTTCTTCGTGGACTTCTTGGTGAGGATGTGGCGCTTGAACGCCTGACCGCGCTTGACGGTGCCCCCCGGACGAACGCGAAAACGCTTCTTCGCGCCGCTCTTGGTCTTCATCTTGGGCATTTCATTGCTCCTTTTTTGACACCCCTGCAGGCGATCACGTCTCGTGATGCTTGGTTGGCCTGCAACGGCTTTTCTTCACATGCGGCGGTGACCAGACCACCGCACGGAAACCTCTGAACCTTCTACTGCTTTCTCTTCGGCGCCAGCACCATGATCATCTGGCGGCCTTCCAATTTCGGCATGTGCTCCACCACCGCCACGTCGGCCAGTTCATCGCGGATGCGCTCGAGCATCCGCATGCCGATGTCCTGGTGCGTGATCTCGCGGCCACGGAACCTCAATGTCACCTTGCCCTTGTCACCGTCCTCGGCGATGAAGCGCCGCAAGTTTCGCATCTTGATGTTGTAGTCGCCATCATCGGTGCCGGGACGGAACTTCACTTCCTTGATCTCGATGACCTTCTGCTTGCTCTTCGCCTCGGCCGCCTTCTTCTGCTCCTGGTACTTGAACTTGCCGTAATCCATCAACCGGCAGACTGGGGGCACCGCGGTGGAGGCAATCTCCACCAGGTCCACATCCTGTTCACCCGAAAGCCGCAGGGCTTCCATGATGCTCACGACGCCCAGCTGTTCTCCCTCGGGGCCGATCAGGCGCACCTCGGGGGCCATGATCTCGCGGTTGAGTCGGTGCTTGCGCTCGACGTTGGGAGTACGACGGTCAAAGAAAGTAGCGATGGTGGCAGCCTCTTCACGAGCGCAAGGCCGATGCGCCCGAACAAAAATGAAACGCGCCTGAGCTGTCCTCAGACCTTGGTGCGGATGTCTTGCTCGATCTTCTGGGCGAAGGCTTCGAGGGGCATCGCACCGAGATCCTGGTTGCCCCGGGCGCGCACTGCAACGGTACCGTTGGCCTTCTCCTTGTCACCAACGACAAGAATGAACGGCACCTTCTGCAAAGAATGCTCGCGGATTTTATACGTGATTTTTTCATTCCGCAAATCGGATCGCGCTCTAACTCCTTGTTTTTGCAGCGATTTCACTACCGTTTCAGCGTAATCGGCCTGCCCGTCGGTGATAGAGGCGACGATCACCTGCTCCGGCGACAGCCAGGCGGGCAAAGCGCCGGCATGCTGTTCGATCAGGATGCCGATGAAACGCTCCAGGCTGCCGACGATGGCCCGGTGCAGCATCACCGGCGGTTTGCGCTCGCTGGCCTCGGTGACGTACTCAGCGCCCAGGCGCTCGGCCATCGAAAAGTCGACCTGCATCGTGCCGCACTGCCACGGGCGGCCGAGCGCGTCTTTCAGCGTGTATTCGATCTTCGGCCCGTAGAACGCGCCGTCGCCGGGCGCGATCTCGAACTCGACGCCCGAACGCCGCAGCGACTGCATCAGCGCGAACTCGGCCTTGTCCCAGATCTCGTCCGCACCGATGCGCGCCGCCGGCCGCGTGGCCACCTTGTAGATGATGTTGTTGAAGCCGAAGTCGGCATAGACTTTCTGCAGCAGCGCCGTGTAGGCCACGCACTCCTCGAGGATCATGTCCTCCGTGCAGAAGATGTGGCCGTCGTCCTGCGTGAAGGCGCGCACGCGCATGATGCCGTGCAGGCCGCCCGTGGGCTCGTTACGGTGGCATTGGCCGAACTCGCCGTAGCGCAGCGGCAGGTCGCGATAGCTCTTGATGCCCTGCTTGAAGATCAGGATGTGGCCCGGGCAGTTCATCGGCTTCAGCGCGTAGTCGCGCTTTTCCGACTCCGTCGTGAACATGTTGTCGCGGTACTTGTCCCAATGGCCCGTCTTCTCCCACAGCGCGCGGTCGAGGATCTGCGGGCCCTTGACTTCCAGGTAGCCGTTGTCCCGGTACACACGGCGCATGTACTGCTCGACCTCCTGCCACACCGTCCAGCCCTTGGGGTGCCAGAACACCGTGCCC
>CAWFCX010000031.1:0-16511 GCA_963814385.1 uncultured beta proteobacterium | reverse complement strand
CCGCCTGCGACCCCCGGCGGCCCACCCCGTGGTGCGCTTCTCCACCCACGAGAACAGCTCGTACATCGCCATTGCCATCACGCCGATCGTCACCAGGCCGGCAAACGCCAGCGGCACACGCTGCTGGCTGCTGGCCGAGCTGATGAGGTAGCCGATGCCGGAGTCGCCGGCGGTCATCTCGGCGAGCACGGTGCCGACGAAGGCGAGTGTGATCGCCACCTTGAGCGAGCCGTAGAAGTAGGGCATCGAGCGCGGCAGGCCGACCTTGATCAGCACGTCCCAGCGCTTGGCGCCGAGCACGCGCAGCACGTCTTCGAGTTCGGGCTCCATCGTTGCCAGGCCGGTGGCGATGTTGACGGTGATCGGGAAGAACGAGATCAGAAACGCCGTCAGCACGCCGGGGCCGAGTCCGATGCCGAACCAGACGACGAGGATCGGCACGATGGCGGCTTTCGGCACGGCATTGAAAGCCACCATCAGCGGGTAGAGCGCGGTGTAGGCCAGGCGCGAGCTACCGACCAGGAAGCCGAGCATCACGCCGACGACGATGGCAATGCCGAAGCCGAGCATCGTCACCCAGAAAGTCTTCCACGCCGCTTCGATCAGCGGGCCCTTGAACTCGATGAACTCGCGCGCGATCTGCAGCGGGCTCGGGAAGATGAACTCGGGCACCTTGAACAGCGTGACGATCAACTGCCACAGCAGCAGCACAGCCGCCAGCACGATCAGCGGCGACCAGCGTTCGAGGGTTTTGCTGATCTTCATGGCTTGCACCTGTGCGAAAAGCACCGTTCGGCCTGAGGTATCGAAGGCCAGTGCGTGGGCTTCGATACCTCAGCCCGAACGGGTGTGGCGTGGGCGCGTGCGTCGTTCTGACTCATGTTTTCCTCACCGCGCCGATGTACCCACGCAGCTCATGCACGATGTCGGTGAACCCCGGCGTGTAGGTGATCTCCAGATCGCGCGGCCGCGGCAGGTCGATCTCGCGGCGCTGCACGAAGCGGCCGGGGCTCTTGCTCATCACGTACACCGTGTCGGCGAGGAAGACGCTTTCGCGCAGGTCGTGAGTGACCAGGATGACGTTGAACTTCTTCGCCGCCTGCAAGTCGCGCAGCGCGCACCACAGTTCTTCGCGCGTGAAGGCGTCGAGCGCGCCGAACGGTTCGTCGAGCAACAGCAGCTTCGGTTCGTGCACCAGCGCGCGGCAGATCGATGCGCGCTGCTGCATGCCGCCCGACAGTTGCCACGGGAACTTGTCTTCGTAGCCGGCCAGGCCGACGCTCTTCAACAGATCCCTTGCTTTCGCGGCGTACTCGCCGCGTTTCGACTTGAATGAAGAGCGGTACGGCTCGACGATTTCAAGCGGCAGCAGCACGTTGTCGAGCGTCGTGCGCCACGGCAGCAGGCTTGGCGCCTGAAACGCCATGCCGCTGATCTTCAGCGGCCCGGTGACAGGCGCACCGCCGATGGCGATGCTGCCCTTGCTCGGCATCTTCAAGCCGGTGGCAAGTTTCATGAATGTCGATTTGCCGCAGCCCGACGGGCCGACGATGGCGATGAACTCGCCTTCGTTCAGCGTCAGCGAGATGTCTTCGACGGCGAACTGCTGCTGGGCCAGCAGCTCGTCGTTGTAGGCGAGCCAGACGTTCTTGAAGTCGACGAAGGATGTCATGAGTTTCCTTCACCACAGAGGCGCAAAGGGACACAGAGGTTCGCGGAGGAAGTCAATCTCATGTTTTCCTCTGCGCACCTCCGCGTCCTCCGCTCCTCTGCGGTGAATGAGGTTGGTTCTACTTCTTCGCCGCCGGCAGGATGTTCAACTCGGCTTTGCTCGGCAGGTGCGCATCGCTCCACACCGTGCCGGCATCGACACGCGTCTTGGTTGCAAACGCATCCGACACCTGCGACGCCATCAGCGACAGCCGCCCCGGCACGACAACGCCGAAGCCCTCGGCACGCGCATCCGGGCTGGCCACCACAGCGTCGATCGCCATGCGCAGGCGACGCTTTTCGAGTTCGACGTTGATGATGCCGTCGCGCGCCTTCACGTAGTCGATCGACGCATCGGGGTTCGCCATCACTTCCTTCGCGCCCTTCGTGAAGGCGACGAGAAACGCCTTCACTGCAGCCGGGTTCTCCTTGATCAGCTTCGGCGAGGCGATGATGACATTGCCGTAGAGCTTCACGCCATGCGCCGCGTAGGGCAGGATGACCACGTCTTCGGCCTTGACGTTGCGCGCTTCGAGATTGAGCAGCGACGTGAACGAGAAGCCGGTGATGGCATCGACATCGCCGCGGGCCAGCATCGTTTCGCGCAGCGGCGGGTCCATGCTCGTCCACGCCACGTCCTTCACACCGTTGGCTTTGGCAAAGATCGGCCAGCCGCGCCGTCCGGCGTCGAACACCGGCGCGCCGAGCTTCTTGCCGTTCAGGTCCGACGGCTTGGTGATGCCGCTTTTCTTCAGCGCCAGCACCGCGGCGGGCGTGTTGTTGTAGACCATCATCACCGCCACCGGCTTGGTCGGCGCGTCCGGGTTGTTGGCGTGGAACTCCATCAACGCCGCGAGGTCGGCAAAGCCCATGTCGTAGGTGCCACTGGCGACGCGCTGCACCGTGCCGCCCGAGCCGTTGCCAGCGTCGATGGTCACGTTCAAGCCGGCGGCCTTGTAGTGGCCTTTGACGTCGGAGGCGAGGAACAGCGCGGCCGGGCCTTCGAAGCGCCAGTCGAGCTGGAACTTAATCGGCGTCTGGGCGTGCGCAGCGGGCAAAACAAACAGGGCGGCCGCGGCGGCGAGCAGCGCGCGGCGGGCGATCGGGGGCAGGGCGAACATCGAGCAGGTCTCCTTGGGGGTGCAAACCCGTCGATTGTGCAAGCGCCGTGCCCGCTCGCGGCTCGGGTGTTGCACCAGCACGGGGCCACAATCCGCCGCGATGACCAGCCGCCCCAAGGTGATGCAAGCCGCTTCCTGGGCGCTGGCCTGGGTGCTGCTCGTCGGCGCATGCAGCGCCTGGCTCGTGCGTTGGGACATTGCGCAACGCCGCGAGGCCTTTGCCGCCGACGCGCGCGCCGCGCACCGCCTGCTGTCGCAGCGCGCGGCGCAGCTCGACGCCACCTTGGCCGCGCTGGCGCTTCTGCCGGCGTCGGCGCGCGAGTCCGAGCAGCGGCTGATCGCGTTCTATCCGGAGCTGATGGGCGTGCAGCGGCGCTCGCAAGGTGCGGGCTGGGATTCCGCGCCGCTGGCCGCCGCCGAAGCGCTTTCGCGTGTGGCGCAGACCGCTGTGCTGGCCTCGCTGGACGGCAGCGGTTTGAGCGTCGTGCGTGCCAGCACCCCCGACAGCGTGGCGCTGCGCATCGACCCGGCGCGCCTTGTGCCGTGGAGCACGTGGCCGGCGTCGCTGCTGCAGGGCGGGCCGGTGCGGGTGACGCTGGCGCATGACAGCGGCAGCGTCGTTTTGCAGCCGGGTGCGGCCGACCCACCGGCCGGTTTGACGGCGGGCTTCGTCTTTGCCAAGTCGCTCGATCTGCCGGGCTGGCCTGTGAGCCTGCAACTGCAACGCGCCACCGGCCCGGCCGAGTGGCCGTGGGCCGGACTCGTGGCGATCGCGCTGAGCGCAGCCCTCGCGCTCGCAGCTGCCGCCTGGTGGCGCCACACCCAGCGCCAGCGCCAACGCGCCGAAGAATTATTGCGGATCGGCCGCGTCGCGCGGCTCAATGCGCTCGGCGAGATGGCCGGCGGCATTGCGCACGAGCTGAACCAGCCGCTGGCGGCGGTGATGGCCAATGTGCAGGCCGCGCGGCGCTGGCTCGACGATCAGGACGACGACCCACAAGCCCGCGCTCAGGCGCGCGAAGCGGTGCAACAGGCGGCCGCGCAGGCGCGCCGCGCTGCCGACGTGGTGACGCGGCTGCGCCTGCGCATCGAGTCGCCCGACGCCGGCCTGTCCGTGCAGGTGGTGGACCTGGCGGCGATGTGTGCGCAGGTGCTCGCGTTGCTTGCGCCGGCCTTGCGCGAGCGCGCGATTGCGACGCGCGTGCAAGGCAGTGCGCCGCGGGTGCGCGCCGATCCGGTGGCGCTGGAGCAGATCGTGCACAACCTCGTCGGCAATGCGATGCAGGCGCTGCAAGAGGTGCCTGCGGCCGAGCGCCAATTGGTGCTCGCGCTCGACGCGCAAGGTGCGCTCGCCACGCTGGCGGTGCGCGACAACGGCCCCGGCATCGCCGACGAGTTGTGGCCGCGCCTGTTCGAACCCTTCGTCACCACGCGCAGCAAAGGCCAGGGGCTCGGCCTCGGTCTCAGTCTGTCGCGCTCACTGGCGCAGTCGATGGGCGGCAGCCTCGATGCTTTGCCGCTGCGCCCGCGTGGCGCTGAATTCAAACTCACATTGAAAGTGGCAGACTGACACCATGACGGCCCCGATCACTGCCCTGGTTCACCTCGTCGATGACGACGACGCGGTGCGCGACGCATTGGCGCGCTTGCTCGCCAGCGTCGGCCTGCGCGTTCAAGGCTGGGCCGACGCGCAGCAGTTTCTGAGCGGCTTCGACCGCGACGCCATCGGCGCCGTGGTGCTCGACGTGCGCATGCCCGGCCTGGGCGGCCTGGCGCTGCTCGATGCGCTGCGTGCGGCGGGCGCCGACCAGCCGGTGGTCATGCTCACGGGGCACGGCACGGTGGAGATGTGCCGCCGCGCGTTCAAGTCCGGCGCGGCCGAGTTCCTCGAAAAACCGGTTGATGACGAAGCGCTGCTCGAAGCGGTGCAGGCCGCCGTGCGCACGCACAGCCGCTCGCGCGAGCGTGACGGCGCCGACCGTGCGGCGCGCGAACGTTTTGCGCGCTTGTCGGAGCGGGAGCGCGAGGTGCTGGCATTGGTGATCGAAGGCCTCACCGCCAAACAGATCGCGCGCCGGCTCGACTTGTCGCCGCGCACGGTCGAAACGCACCGCGCGCATCTCTCGGAAAAGCTCGAAGTCGAATCGCTGGCGCAACTCGTGCGCCGCTACGCCGCACTGGTGGACGAGGGTGGCACCGCTGCGTAGATCTACGGAGCACGGCGCGTGCACGCACGCATGGCGATTCGCGCGGCAGATTCCTACAGTGACCACACGGCCCGAGTAGCGGCCGCAACACTGCACGAGGACTCTTGACCATGACCCGCATCCGCTCGACCCTGCTCGCCCTGGCCACGCTCTCGGCGCTGGCCGCCGCCCAAGCGCAAACCGCTTCGCCGCGCAGCGAACGCAACATGTCGCTGGCGCTCGCCACCCAGATCGCCGCAGAGAGCGTCGCCGCCTGTCAGGCCAACGGCCACGCGGTCACGGCCACCGTGGTCGATCGCGCGGGCGGCGTTCGCGCCGTGCAACGCGCTGACAACGCCGGCCCGCACACGCTGCAAGCCAGCCAGGACAAGGCCTACACCTCGGCTTCGGCGAAGAGCGCCACGCTGGCGATGATGGAGGGCGCGCAGAAGAACCCCGCTGCCGCCAACCTCGTCCACATCCCCGGCTTCCTGCTGCTCGGCGGCGGCGTGCCGGTGCGCGTGGGCAACGAAGTGATTGGTGCCGTTGGAGTTGGTGGTGCGCCCGGCGGTCATCTCGACGAACAGTGTGCGATGGCGGCGCTCGAAAAAGTGAAGGAACAACTGAAATGAAATCGTTGGGTCACCTGACGGCGGCGCTGTGCTTGGCCTGGGCTGCTGCGTCACAGGCGCAAACCGCGCCGACCGCTGCCGAAGCTGCCGCCTACAGCGGCTTGCATGCAGCGGCCTGGCGCGGTGATGCGGCGCAGGTCACGGCCTTGGCGACACCCACCGAGGTGAAGAAGCGCGACGCGCAGGGCCGCACGCCGCTTCACGTCGCCGCGTTCGCGCGCCAGCGTGCAGCGATCGCCGCACTGGCCAAGGCCGGCGCCGAGCTCGGCGCGCTGGAGAACGACCGCTACGACGCGGTGACCATCGCCGCGGTGGCCGACGACGAAGAAACCCTGCGCGTGTTGCTCGCGCTCGGCGCCAGCGCCAAGCTGACCACCAGCCGCTACGACGGCACGGCGCTGATCGCAGCAGCGCACCTCGGCCACGACGGCATCGTTCGACAACTCATCGCCGCCGGTGCGCCGCTCGACCATGTGAACAACCTGCACTGGACAGCGGCGATCGAAGCGGTCGTGCTCGGCAATGGCGGCGCGCGGCATCAAGCGACGTTGAAGGCGCTGATCGATGCCAAGGCCAACCTACAGCTCACCGACCGCAGCGGCCGCACGCCGCTGCAACTGGCGCGCGAGCGCGGTTACGCCGAGATGGTGGCGATGCTGGAGCGTGCCGGCGCGCGCTGAAGGTCCGTGGCCGGTGCAATCGTCGCGAACAGATCCTTCGGGTCGCTCAGGCGCGGCACGAGCTGGATCGCGTCGCCGATGCCGAGTTCGCGTGCCGCGTCGTGCAGGAAGTGCAGCGCCGAGTAATCCTCGAGCGCGAAGCCGACCGAATCGAACACCGTCACCTGGCGCGATGCTGGTGCGGCCCGCGGCCTGCAACGACAGCACGCGCCACAGCTCGGTGACGGCAAAGTCGGCCGGCATCTGTTGCAGGTCGCCTTCGATGCGCGTCTGCGGCTCGTATTCGACGAAGACGCTCGCCGCGCGCAGCACGTCGGCATGCAGTTCGGTCTTGCCCGGGCAGTCGCCGCCGACGGCGTTGAGGTGCATGCCGGGCTCGATCATCTCGGGCGTGATGATGGTGGCGAGCTGCTTGTCGGCTGTGATCGTGGTGACGATGTCGGCGCTGCGCACGGCTTCGGTGGTGCTGCTGCAGACCACGAGGTCGAGGCGCTGGCCTTGCAGGTTGCGCACCAGCTTGGCGGTGGCTTGCGCATCGACGTCGTACAGGCGCAGCGTCGTGATGCCGACCAGGTCGCGAAAGGCCAGCGCCTGGAACTCGCTCTGCGCGCCGTTGCCGATGATCGCCATGACGCGGCTGTTCTTGCGCGCCAGCGTGTGCGCGGCCAGCGCCGACATCGCTGCGGTGCGGATGGCCGTCGGCAGCGTCAGCTCAGCCAGCAGGCGCGGCGCGCCGGTGGCCACATCGGCCAGCACGCCGAAGGCCATCACCGTCGAGACGCCGCGCTGCGTGTTCTTCGGGTGGCCGTTCACGTACTTGAACGAGTACCAGCTCGCGTCCGAGATCGGCATCAGCTCGATCACGCCGTCCAAAGAGTGGTTGGCCACGCGCGGTGTCTTGTCGAACTCGCTCCAGCGCAGGAAGTCGGCGTGGATGCGGTCGGCCACGGCGGCGATGCAGGCCGGCAGGCCCTTGCGGGCAACGATGCGCGCGACATCGGGTGCGCCGAGGTACAGAGTGCCGATGTCTTGAGGGGTGCGTTGGCGGTTCATGGCCAAGAGTGTGGCCAAGGCCAGCGACAGGCGAAAGCGTCAAAACTGTCTCCGATCCGTCAGGTCTTTGGCCGAATCGTCAACCTAAAATGGCAATATGGCCAAGACAGACAACCTCGACAGCACCGACCTGCGCCTGATCGCGCTGCTGCGCGCGGACGCGCGCCTGCCCATCGCGGCGCTCGCCGACAAGCTCGGCGTGTCGCGCGGCACCGTCAACAACCGCCTGGCCAAACTCGAAAAATCGGGCGTGGTCATCGGCTACACGGTGCAGTTGCGGCCCGACGCGCAGCCCAATCAGATCCGCGCCTGGATGGGCATCGAGGTGGAAGGCAATCAGACGCGCGAGGTCATCGCCAACCTGCTCGGCGAGCCCGGCATCGGCGCATTGCACGACACCAACGGCCGCTGGGACCTGCTGGCCGAGTTGCGTGCGACGACGATGGCTGAGCTGTCGCAGGTGCTGGAGCGGATTCGATTGCTCAAGGGGATTCGTGGCACGGAAACGAGCATTCATCTGGCGACGTACAGGTGAGACTGTTCAGTTTCATTCACCGCAGAGGCGCAGAGGACGCAGAGTCAACGCAGAGGAATTCAGCTTTGTATTCCTCTGCGAACCTCTGCGCTCTCTGCGCCTCGGCGGTGAAGGGGATTGGCTGACGTTCGAATGCCGCTCAGGCCACAGGTCGCGCGATGCGCGGTGGAGCAACTGATATGAGGCCTCACCAGCGCGTCACCACCCGATAGCGCAGCGTCGTGCTGCCGCCCGCCGGCACGTTGATGCGCCACTGCGCCGTGCCCGCGGCCACCTTCTCGTGCTTCGACGATTCGTCGAGCATCGTCCAGTCGCCCGGCACCGGCTCACGCACCAACACGCTCACGGCTTCGGTCTTGGCGTTGCGCAGCACGATCTCGTAGGCGCTTTCGTAGGCGCGCAAGCCCGGCTCGCGGCGGCGGAAGTCGGTTTGCTTCTTGTCGGCCGTCACGTCGAAGGCATTGCCGAGGTTCAGTCGCACGGTCTCGTTCTTCGCTGTGTGGTCGATGCGGTCTTCGCCGACGAACTGCGCGTTGCCCGCGCTGTCGCGCTTGTAGACGCGCACCACGCCCTTGGGCAGCGGCATGCCCAGGCGCGTGTTTTCGCGGTTGGCGAACTCCATGAAGACGCCGACCTTGATCTTCGTGCCGATGTTGCCAACCGAATCGCTGTAGTAGTGCGGGTTGCCTTGCAGCAGCAGCTCCTTCTTCGCCGGCACGGCCGTCGCGCTCAGCAGCGCCACCTGCTTGGTCTGGTTGTCGGCCAGCGTCGTCGCGCGGCCCAGCGTGTAGAGGTGGTACTCGAACAGCGACTCCTGCGCCACGGCCTTGGCGGCGGGTGCTGCCACCTCGGCCACCCTGTTCGCAAGGCGCCCGAGCTGCATCTGGTCGCGCACGCGGTTCACGTCACCCGCCACCAGTTGCAGCTTGGCATTCGAGTACGCCGTGCCGCTGCGGTTGTTGAGCGTGACCCAGCCGTTCAGGTCGAGCGAGTTGTCGTCGGCGCTCAACTCAGCCACATAGTCCGCCTGCCACGACAAGCCGCCGCTCAGGTACGACAGCTCCACCTGTTGCGCGCCCGCGCGATTGCTTTGCAGCTCCGACACCAGCGTCGGCCGGTCGCGCAGGGTGGCCGGCACGGCGTCGAAGACGATGCGGCCGGGCACGCCGGTCTCGATGCGGTCGCCCATCTTCAGCACCACGCCGCTGCTCGCGGCGAGCACTTGCGCGGGTTCGAGCGTTTCCACCGGCACGCCGGCGGCGTAGTGTGTCTTCACCACGCGCACCGTCTGGCCGACATGCTTGGCGAGCAGCTTTTCCGGCGTCAGCAGATCGAAGTCGAAGTTCTGCTCCAGCAACTCCAGGCTGCCGGGGTGCGAGAGGCTGCGCAGCAACGCCGTCTCGGGCCGCATCCGCGCACTCACGTCGCGCAGCGCGACGCGGTTGGCACCGGCATCGAGCGCCACCTTGCGCACCTCCTTCACCAGCGCCAGATCTTCGTTGTAGATCGTCACGGCGACCGATTGCTGATCGTCGAGCGTGCTGCGGCGCTCCGGCGTGACGGGCGTTTTTTGCGCCACGGCGCTGGACATCAGCAGCACGAGCGCCGTTGTGGCCAGCGCAATGCGCGAGGGGGCAGGGTGGGGCATGGCTTCTCCGTTGGGTGACGGGGCTGATACGCGCGGCCGGCCGAAACGGGGTTAGAGGTCGCGCTGGTTACCATGAACGAAGCTCACGACACCGCCAGCAGAACCATGACCCAAGATCAACGTGCCGCCGCGCCTGCCCCCTCCGAGCCCGTCCATGCACCGCACGGCGTCCTCAGCGAGTACTACGACGACGCCGCCGCGCGCGAAGCCTATGTGCGCCAGACCTTCGACGACACCGCCGAAGACTACGACCGCATCGAGCGCCTGATCGGCTTCGGCTCCGGCCCGTGGTATCGGCGGCAAGCGCTGCTGCGCGCGGGCTTGCGGCCGGGCCTCGACGTGGTCGACGTCGGCATGGGCACCGGCCTCGTCGCCAAGGAAATCATCCGCGTCACCGGCGAGCCGAAACGCTTGATCGGCGTCGATCCCAGCCCCGGCATGATGTCCCAGTCCGGCTTGCCGCAAGACGTGCGCTGCCTCGACGGCCGCGCCGAGCGCATGCCGCTGCCCAGCGCCAGCGCCGACTTCATCACCATGGGCTACGCGCTGCGCCACATCGCCGATCTGTCGGCCGCATTTGCCGAGTTCGCGCGCGTGTTGAAACCCGGTGGCCGCGTGCTGATCCTCGAGATCACACCCGCAGAAGGCAAACTTGCCAACACGCTGCTGCGCGCCTACATGCGCGGTGTCGTGCCGACGATCGCCAAGCTCGTCGCGCGCAAGCCGCAGACCGCGGAACTCTGGCGCTACTACTGGGACACGATCGAAGCCTGCGCGCCGCCGCAGGCCGTGCTGCGCACGATGGCTGATGCGGGGTTCGCGTCGGTCGAGCGGCATGTGGAACTGGGGATCTTTTCGGAGTACCGGGCGGTGAGGGCCGCCAACGCGTGATCCTCCGATCGAGGTTTAGGTCGCACATTTCAGCCGCCGATGCGCTTCACCGGAACCCTCAAGACCTGGAACGACGATCGAGGCTTCGGCTTCATCGAGCCCACTCAGGGCGGCCAAGAGATTTTTGTCCACATCAAGGCGTTTCCGCCCGGCACGGGGCGACCGAGCTCGGGCCAGGAAGTCACCTTTGAAGTGGAGCTTGGGCCCGGTGGCAAGAAGCGAGCGCACTCGGCTCGGTACGCGGTCCGCTCTCGCGCTCATCCTGCGGCAAGGGGCCCATCCCCCGCTCCTTGGATCTTGGTGCGTGTCCTCTTGATTCCAGCCTTCGGTGCCGTGTACGCCTACGTTGTTTGGCGTTGGGGTTTCCGGCCGCCGGTGCTGCTGGCCTATCTCGGTTTCAGTTTGGTTGCCTTCGTCGTCTACGCACTCGACAAGGCCGCGGCGGTATCAGGAAACTGGCGTATCGCCGAAAACATGCTGCATCTGCTTGCACTTGCGGGCGGTTGGCCCGGCGCGCTTCTCGCGCAGCAGATTCTTCGTCACAAGACGTCCAAGCAGAGCTTTGTCATCGTGTTCTGGTTCACCGTCGGGATCAACGTCGCGGCGTTCGTTGCTTGGCATGCAGGCGCCCTTCAGGCCCTGAAGCTTGCTGGTGGGGCCTAAAACTCTCGCCCGCGCGACGCAAGCTCAATCGCCCACCGCTTCCACCACCATCTGCACCCGCTGCTGCCCCTGCCACTCGTCGAGTGACAGTCGATAGGCCAGGCGCACACGTTCGGCCACCGGCTCGGCGTGGCCGAACCAGATGGCGTCGCGGATCTGGCCCTGGTGTTTGATGCGCAGCTTCAAGTGCTTTTCGGCAACGAGGCGCTGGCCAAGCACCTGCACGTCGTCGCAGAACACCGGCGCTTCGAAGGCCTGGCCCCAGACCTGTGAATCGAGCTTGGCGACGGTTTCGGCGTTGAAGTATTCGAGCGCGAGCGGGCCGTCGGTGAGCAGGCGGCGCGTCAGGGTGGCCGCGTCGAGCCACTCGCGGGCGACTTGTTGCAAGGCTTCGTCGAAGACGTCGAAGTGATCTTCGTCAAGCGTGCATCCTGCTGCCATGGCGTGGCCGCCGAAGCGCTTCAGCACGCCGGGGTGGCGCTTGGCGACGAGGTCGAGCGCGTCGCGCAGGTGAAAGCCAGGGATCGAGCGGCCTGAACCTTTGAGCGAGCCGTCTTGCGCGAGCGCGAAGACGAAAGTCGGGCGGTGCAGGCGGTCTTTCAAGCGGCCGGCGACGATACCGACGACGCCTTCGTGGAACTCGGGGTCGAACAGGGCCAGCGCGGGGGGCGGTTCGCCTTCCGGCATCAGGTGTTCGAGCGCGGCCTCGGCTTGTTCGCGCATGCCGGCTTCGACCTCGCGGCGTTCGCGGTTGATGGTGTCGAGCTGTTGCGCGAGATCGGCAGCGCGAGCGGCATCGTCAGTGACGAGGCATTCGATGCCGAGCGTCATGTCGGCCAGGCGTCCGGCGGCGTTGATGCGGGGGCCGAGCGTGAAGCCGAAGTCGAAGGCGGCCGCGCGGGAGGGTTCGCGCTTGGCCACCGCGTACAAGGCCGCCACGCCGGCGCTCATGCGCCCGGCACGGATGCGCTTGATGCCCTGGGCGACGAGGCGGCGGTTGTTGCCGTCGAGCTTGACGACATCGGCCACCGTGCCGAGCGCGACGAGGTCGAGCAGCGCATCGAGCTTGGGTTGTGTCGCCGCGTCAAAAGAACCCCGCGCGCGCAACGCGGCGCGCGTGGCCAGCAGCACGTAGAACATCACGCCAACGCCGGCGATCGATTTGCTCGCGAACTCGCAGCCCGGCTGGTTCGGGTTGACGATGCAGTTCGCATCGGGCAGTTGCACCACGCCATCCACCAGCGCGGGCAGGTGGTGGTCGGTGACGAGCACGTCGAGGCCACGGGCGCGTGCGTGCGCCACGCCGTCGAAGCTGGCAATGCCGTTGTCCACGGTGACGAGCAACTGCGGCTGCATTTGCGACGGTGGCGCCAGCGCCAGATCGACGATCGGCGGCGTCAGGCCGTAGCCGTGCACCGTGCGGTCGGGGACCACGTATGACAGCGTGCCCGGCGTCGCGCCGAGCATCGCCAGGCCACGCATCGCCACGGCGCAGGCGGTGGCGCCGTCGCAGTCGTAGTCGGCGACGATGCAGATGCGTCGCTGTTGTTCGATCGCGTCTGCCAGCAGCGCTGCCGCAGCGTCGATGCCTTTCATCGACGACGGCGGCAGCAGGTGGGCCAGGCTGTCGTCGAGTTCGCCGTGCGTCTTCACGCCGCGCGATGCGAACAGCCGCGCCAGCAACGGATGCACGCCCGCTTGCTCCAGCGCAAACGCCGTGCGCGGCGGCACGTCGCGGGTTTCGATCGTCGGCGAAGTCATAGCGATTCGAGCCGATCCCGTGACGACGGACGCCCTTGGAGCGCCGAAGCCACGCGTTGCCACAGCCGTTGCTCGGTGCGCTCGAAGCTCACGGCCCCGCGTTCGCCGCACAGCGTCAACTTGTCGAGCGCGCGCGTCGGCAGCATCGAGGCGTCGAGCGCGCGCCAGGCGAGCAACCACGCGGGCCAATCTTCTGCGAGGGCCGGGGCGGTGAGCCGGTCATCGACCTGCACATCGTGCTTGACGTCGCGCTGCCAGACGCCGCAGCCCGACAACCAGAACGAGTTCACCGTCTGCACTCCGCGCGCCTCGCGCTCGGTGTTCAACGGGTGCGTGTACAGCAGCATCTGCACTTCGTTCTGCAATCGCCGCACCATCCGCGCGTCGGGCAACCAGCGGTCGATGCTGCGGCCGATGACGCGGTCGAGCGAGGCGGTCTGCATCGTCGTGAAGTCGGCGTGCGACGCGTACCAGCGCAACGGCGCGCCCCAAGCGAGCGAAAAGCCGTCGCCCTCGAACAGCGGGCGCACCGCCTCGCACAACGCACGCGACGTTGCTTCGTCGAGTGCCAACGAGCGCGGATCGGCGAGATGGATCGCCTCGGCGCCGACGCGCCAATGGGTTGGCGTGATCAAGCCCCAGGCCGCCGTGCCAACGTCGATGCCGTCGGCCGCGGCCTGCCGCGCCGCCCAGGGCGGGGGCGTGTCCTTGTCATGACGCCAGCCGAGCGCCGTGGCCAGGGCGCGTTCATGCGGCGTGCTGAGCGTCAGCTCGTCACCGTCATCGCGGTCGCCTTCACGCCAGCCGGCGATCAACGCGTCGAGCGCCGGTGTGCTCAAGCGCGACAGCGCGTCGCGGCCGGCGGCTGAACCAGGGGAAGCGAAAGGAACGATCAGGTGCACTCGACTCATTATCCCGTGCATGGTCGATTACGATGCCTTTGATATGACAGCCCCCAAGACGCTTCGCATCGGCCCCCCGAGGGGGCGCGCCCCGCTTGGGGCGGCCCGGCGCCGGGCATGAGCAGCACCCCTTACGAATGGCAGATCGGCTGGCGCTACGTGCGCGCTGGCCGCGCCGGACGCCGCAACGGTTTCATCTCCTTCATTTCGGCAACGTCGATGATCGGCATCGCGCTTGGCGTGGCCGCATTGATCATCGTGCTGTCGGTGATGAACGGTTTTCAGCGCGAGGTGCGCGACCGTATGCTTTCCGTGATCGCCCATGTGGAGCTGTTCGACCGCGGCGGCACGGCGCTGCCGGATTGGAAGTCCGCCGCGGACGCCGCGCGCGCTGCCGTGCCGCAGCAGGTGCAGGGCGCAGCCCCGTTCATTTCGGCGCAGGTGTTGACGGCGCGTGGCGACGAGATGCGCGGCGCGCTGCTGCGCGGCATCTCGCCGGCCGAGGAGGCCAGCGTCACGCCGCTGGCCGCGCAGTTGAAAGACGGCGCGTTCGCCAAACTCGTGCCAGGCGAGTGGAACATCGTGCTCGGCATTGAACTCGCGCGCTCGCTCAATGTGCGCAGCGGCGACAAGGTGACCGTGATCGCGCCGAGCGGCCAGGTCACACCGGCCGGTGTGGTGCCGCGCCTGAAGCAGTTCACGCTGGTCGGCACGTTCGACAGCGGCCACTACGAATACGACAGCGCCTATGCGCTGGTGCACCTCGACGACGCGGCCAAGCTGTTGCGCACCGAAGGCGCGACCGGCGTGCAGTTGAAGCTGGCTGACTTGCACCAGGCGCGTGGCATTGCCGACCGCATCCAGCGTGCGATGCCCGACAACATCAGCGTGCGCGACTGGACGCGCACCAACCGCAACTGGTTCGACGCCGTGCAACTCGAAAAGCGCTTGATGTTCATCATCCTGACGCTGATCGTCGCTGTGGCGGCGTTCAACCTCGTCAGCACGTTGGTGATGACGGTCACTGACAAGCGCGCCGACATCGCCATCCTGCGCACGCTCGGCGCCAGCCCGCGCTCTGTGATGGGCATCTTCGTCGTGCAAGGCGCGCTGGCGGGTATCGTCGGCACGCTGGCTGGCGTGGCGTTGGGTTTGTTGATCGCCTTCAACATCGACGTCATCGTGCCGGCGTTGGAGCGCCTGCTGTCGACGAGTTTTCTGCCGGCCAGCATCTACGTCATCAGCCGCATGCCGAGCCAGCCGCTGTGGAGCGACATCCTGCCGATCACGCTGATCTCGCTGGTGCTGGCGTTCTTGGCGACGCTGTACCCGAGCTGGCGCGCCAGCCGCGTCAATCCGGCCGAGGCGCTCAGGTATGAATGAGGTGCTGACGTGCAGGGGCCTGAGCAAACGCTTCCACGACGGCGAACTCGATGTCGAAGTGCTGCGCGGCGTCGATCTCGGCGTGCAAAGAGGCGAAACGCTGGCCATCGTCGGCGCCTCGGGTTCTGGAAAGAGCACGCTGCTGCACCTGCTGGGCGGGCTCGATGCGCCGAGTGCTGGCAACGTCACACTCGCCGGCCGCGACTTCACGTCGATGAGCGCCACCGAGCAGGGTGTCTGGCGCAACAAGCATCTCGGCTTCGTCTACCAGTTCCACCACCTGCTGCCCGAGTTCAGCGCCCTGGACAACGTGGCGATGCCGCTGCGCATCCGCCGCGATTCCCTGCCGGCCGCGCGTGAGGTCGCCGCGGCGATGCTGGCCAAGGTCGGCCTGGCCACGCGCATCAAGCACCGCCCGTCCGAACTCTCGGGCGGCGAGCGTCAACGCGTTGCGATCGCGCGTGCGCTGGTCACGCAACCCGCCTGTGTGCTCGCCGACGAGCCTACGGGCAACCTCGACCGCGAAACCGCCGACGGCGTGTTCCGCCTGATGCTCGATCTGGCGCGCGAGAACGGCACCGCGTTCGTGCTCGTCAGCCATGACGAGCAGCTTGCGGGCCGCTGCAATCGCATGCTGCGGCTCGTCAAGGGCTTGCTGACTTAAGGCAGCACTGAGCAGGTCTCAACGGATGCGCGCGCAGCATTCCTGATGTTTTCCTGATGCCGTGCGTGCTACGGTGAACCGCATGTCGCAACGCACGCCGCTCGCTTTGCTCGCCGCGCGCCGCCGCGTCTCCTACGCGCTGCTCGTGTGGGCGCTGGCCTGGGCCGCGATGCTGACGCTCGATGGCACGCTCGACGTGGCCAACCTGGGCTTGCTGCTCGTCTTGGCCTCGGCCGTCGCGGGGCTGTGGTTACGGCCCGCCGCCTCGGCGCTGGCGTGCGCTGCCGCCGTGCTGGCTTTCAACTGGACCTTCGTGCCACCGCGTGGCGCGTTCACTGTCGACCTGCACCAGCATGTCTGGCTGCTCGGCGCGATGCTCGGCGTTGGCTGGATCGTTGCAGCGCTCGTCGCGCGCCAGCGTGCGTTGGCAGTCGGCGGGCTGCGCGCCGCTGCGCAGGCGCGGCAGTTGCGTGCCATGGGCGACGCGCTGCGTGATTGCGACGAACCGCCGTCGCGCGGCCCGGCATTGCTGGAAGCTCTGGCGGCGCTGAGTGCCGAGCCGGTGTCGCTGCTGATGCTGCGCTCGGCGATGCCGGCACGTGACGATGCCGAGGCCGCGGTCTGGCTCGGCGCGCCCGATGCCGACGTGGCTGCCGGCCTCTGGCTGGCGACGCGCCAGGCG
>CAWFCX010000030.1:0-98021 GCA_963814385.1 uncultured beta proteobacterium | reverse complement strand
CGCCGTGTACGCCGGCGCCGGCTGCGTGAAGTACGCGTGCAGGATCTGATAGACCATCAGGTAGTTCTTCTGCTGGAAGCTGGCGTGCGAGATGCCGTTCAGCACCGTGAACTGCTTGTCCGCTGACGGCAGGCGGACGAAGAAGTCGATCAGGTCCTGCATCGATGCGATGCCGTCGAACTGGCCGCGCAGCACGATCGTCGGCACGGTGATCTTTGCCGGATCGACGACCGGCAGCTTGCTGCACATGTCGATGTAGGTGCCGTTGGGCATCGAGTCGTCGAGCGAGAGGATGGCGTCGGCGAAGGCTTCGACCGTGCGCCTTGTCGGCGCAGTCCGGGTGGTCGCGGTTGAAGATCGAATGCACGAAGGCGCGGTCGATCGGCCGCCGCTTGTTCGCCAGAAACTCGGGCAACTTCTTGCGCCGCTGTTCGAGCGTCGGCGCACCGGCGCCGGTCCAGACGAAGGCGTCGAGTGCGAGGCGCGCCACGCGATCGGGATGCCGCTGGGCGAACAGCGCAGCGCGCAGCGCACCCGAGCTGATGCCATAGGTGAGGAAGCTGCGCACGCCGCGCGTGGCGAAGATGTAGTCGGTGGCTGCGGCCAGATCGTCGACGCCGTTGGCGATGTCGCAATAGATGTCGCGGTGCTTGGCGCTGCGGCCGTAGCCTTCCATGTCGACGCACCAGCAGACGAAGCCGCGCTCGGCGAACCAGTCCATCACGCTCGAATGCGGCCGCCCCGGCACCGTCAGATCGAACGTCGGCTGCGAGGCCATCGACGAGCCATGCACGAACAAGCACCGCCGGTTTGTCGTCGGGCGAGCCGACGAACTTCTCCCACAGGAACAGCTTCACCTCGCCGTCGGGTGTTTTCTTCGTCGTCCAGTGCTCTTGTCCGGTAACCATATCTGTCCTTATTCGGTTCAGTCGATCTTCGCACCGGTTTCCTTGACCACACGCGCCCATCGGTCGCGCTCGTCGCGGAAGAACGCATCCATCTCGGCCGGGGCGGAGCCCACGCTCTCGATGCCGGCTTCGCTCATGTAGCCGGTGACCTCGGGCGTGGCCAGCGTGGCCTTGAGCTCGGCCTGCAGTTTGTCGACGATGGCCTTCGGCGTTCCTTTCGGCGCGAGCAGCCCCATCCACACGTAGGCCGCATAGCCGGCGAAGCCGGACTCGGCCAGCGTGGGCACGTCTGGCAATTGCGCCGCGCGCTGCGTGCCGGTGGTTGCCAGCGCCCGCAACTTGCCAGCCTTGACATGCTTGACCATCGCCGCAGCGCCGGGCACCGCCATCGGCACCGTGCCGGCGAGCAAGTCGGTCACGGCCTGACCGCTGCCCTTGTACGGCACGTGCGTCAGCGTGATGCCGGCCATCGACGCGAACATCGCCATGAACAGATGCTGTCCGCTGCCATTGCCCGACGACGCGTAGTTGAGTTCGCCCGGCTTGGCCTTGGCCAGCGCCACCAGTTCGGCCACGGTGTTCACCGGCAACGAGGGATGCACCACCAGCGCCCCGGGCTCGCGTCCGAGCAGCGAGATGCCGACGAAGTCTTCGATCGGGTTGAAGGCGAGCTTGCTGTAGAGCGAAGCGCTGATGGCATTGGTCTGCGAGGCCAGCAGCAGCGTGTAGCCATCGGGCGCGCTCTTGGCCACCAGCTCGCTGCCGATGGTCGCACCGGCGCCGGGCTTGTTCTCGATGATGACTTGCTGCTTGAGGCGCCGGCCCAGGTGCTCGGCGATCGCGCGCATCGGCCCATCGACCGCGCCGCCCGGCGAGAACGGCACGACGACGCGGATCGGCCGCGAAGGGAAGTCGCTCTGCGCACGGGCCCATGTCGGCAGTGCCAGCGAGGCGGCGATGAGATGGCGTCTTCGCATGAGATCGTGTCCTTTCAGGCTTCGAATCCACCGGCCGCGCGCAGGGCCTGCGCGTGCGCACCGGCGAGTGCATGCACCAGGCGCGCGGCCAGCGCCGGGTCGGCAGCGCGTGAGGTGACGGCGGCCACGTACTCGGTGGCGAGTTCGAACTGCCGGGGCAGCGGCGCAACCAGACGCACACCGGGTGTGTAGAGGATCTCGGTGTGCTGCGTGCAGCCGATCAGCTTCGTGTTGCTGCTCGCGGCGAGTTCGCGCATGGCGGCCGCGCCGTTGGGAAAGGTGCGCAGGCGATCGCGCACCGCGGCATCGATGCCGAGTTCGCGCAGCACTTTCGCAACGTGGATGCCCGCGGTGGAGCGCTCCGTGTCAGGCACGAAGATCGCGTCGGCGGCGAGCAGCGCGGCGCGCAAGGCATCGGGCGTGGTGACGTCAGGCGCCGGATCGTTGACGCGCACGGCGATGCCGGTGCGCACGCGGCCGAGCGTGGCGCGGGTCTCGTCGCGAACGGCGCCGCTGGCCGCGAGGGCATCGATCAACGCCGCGGTGAGCACGATCACGTCGCAGGGCTCTCCGGCATCGAACAACTGCTGCATCGCGCCCACGGCGCCAAAGCGCGCGTCGAGCATCGCGCCGGTTTCTGCCGTGAACACCGGTTCGATCGCGCGCGCCAAGCCCTGCGCGGCGCCCGCAGACAACAGGTGCAACGTCACTCGGCCTTGGCCCCGGAGAACTTCACCACCTTGGCCCATTTGGCGATGTCGGCATCGACATAGCGCGCGAACTCGTCGACGCCCATCGTCATCGGCGTTGCGCCCTGCGCGCCCCAGGCGCGTTTGGTGTCGCCGTTTGCGGTGAACTTGGCCAACTCGGCGTTCAGGCGCGCGATCACTGCGGGCGGCGTGCCCTTGGGCGCCATCAGGCCGAGCCACAGCGTCGCCTCGTAGCCCTTCACACCCGCCTCGCTGATCGTCGGCACGTCGGGCAGGATGGCCGAGCGCTGCACGCCGGTGGTGGCGATGGCCTTGACCTTGCCGGCCTTGATCTGCTCGTTCATCGTCGGGATGGCGTCGAACATCATCTCCAACTGGCCGCCGATGACGTCGCTGCGCGCGCCGGCGCTGCCGCGGTAGGGGATGTGCACGATCGACACGCCGGCCATGACCTTGAACAGCTCGCCGGCCATGTGGTACGGCGTGCCCGGGCCGGACGAAGCGTAGCTCATGCCGCCGGGCTTGGCCTTGGCGGCCTTGATCAGATCGCCCAGCGTGTTGAACGGCAACCCCGGCTTGGTGACGAGCACGAGGTCCGAATAGCTGATCGGCGCGATGGGCGCAAAGTCGCGCGTCAGCGTGAACGGCTTGTTCGGGATCAGCGACTCGTTGACCGTGTGCGCGTTGGACATCAGCAGCAGCGTGTAGCCGTCGGGCGCGCTCTTGGCCACGCTGTCGGTGCCGATCACCGAGCCGCCACCGGGCCGGTTGTCAACAACCACGCTCTGCCCGAGCACACCTTGCAGGTGCTGCGCCACCGCTCGGCCGAAGACATCGGCCGAGCCGCCGGGCGCGAAGGGCACGACGATGCGCACGAGCTTGTTTGGCCACTCCTGCGCCGACACGCCCACGCTGATCAACACGGCCGCCAAGCCAACAACGATGGATTTCATCGAAGGACTCTAGGGGGCGTCGGGGCGTCGGGTCAATGCGGTATGCACTGAGGACGGTTTGCGCTTCAATGCGCGTACACCCGTTCTGCGAACCCTTGCCATGCATCGTTTCATCGCCGCACTGTTCTGCTTGTTCACGCTGACGGCTCACGCACAAAGCCCTTGGCCCGATGCCAAGCCGATCACGATGGTCGTGCCATTCCCGCCCGGTGGTGTGGCCGACACGGTGGCGCGGCCGGTGGCCGAAGCGCTGGCGCGCGAGTTGAAGCAACAAGTGATTGTCGAGAACCGCGCCGGCGCCGGGGGCGCCACCGGCATCGGCGCCGCCTCTCGCGCCGCGCCCGACGGCTACACGATCCTGCTCTCCCTGTCGTCGATCTCGATCCTGCCCGAGGCCGACAAGCTGCTCGCGCGCAAACCTGCGTTCACGCTGGACCAGTTCAAGCCGATCGCGCGCTTCACGGCCGACCCGACCGTGCTGGTCGTGCGCGCGGACGCGCCTTGGAAAACACTGAGCGAGTTCGTCGCCGATCTGAAGACGCAGCCCGGCCGCTACAACTACGGCAGCTCGGGCAACTACGGCACGATGCACGTACCGATGGAAATGTTGAAGGGCAGCGCCGGCTTTCGCATGACGCACATCCCCTACACCGGCGCCGGGCCCGCGCTGCTGGCGCTGCTCGGCGGCCAGGTCGATGCCGTCGCCACGGGCCCGTCGACAGTGGCGCAACAGATCAAGGCCGGCAAGCTGCGCGCGCTGGCGCATTGGGGCGACAAGCCGCTGTCGTCGCTGCCCGACGTGCCGAGCTTGAAGCAGGCCGGCTACGCGACGACGTTCGCGCAATGGTCGGCGTTGTTCGTGCCGGCAGCCACTGCCGACGACATCGTCGCCAAGCTGCGCGCTGCCGCAAAGAAGGTCGCTGCGGACCCGGCGGTGGTGCAGACCGTCAACCGCGCCGGCAGCCCGATCGAGTATCTCGACGCGCCCGAATTCCAGAGCTACTGGAACGCCGACGCGGCGTTGATGACCGAGGTGGTGAAGAAGATCGGCAAGGTGGAATGACGCCTCAAGCCACCGCGCGCAACGCGTGCTCCGTGGCCGCATCGGCCGGATAGAACAGCTCCACCGTCAGTTCGGCCAGCGTCACGTCGCGCGGCGAGCCGAAGGTGGCCAGCGTGGTGAACAGCGACAGGCGCTGGCCGGCAACGTCGAGCACGCAGGGCACGAGCAACGGGTTCGACGGCACGGCCTGTGGCGGCGTGGCGAGCAGCGCCTGCACGTTGGGGTAGCGGCGAACCTCGTCGAGCAGTGCGGTCACCGAGGGGTCGATCGCCGCATCGGCCAGGCGCTGCAGCTCGCGCAGCATGTAGCGGCCCCACTCGTCGAAGTTGCTCGTGCAGGCCGCGATGCCGCGCGGGTGCAGGCCGAGGCGAAAGAGGTTGTGCGGCAAGGCTCGCAGGTCGGGCGGCACGATCGACACCAGGCGACGCGCCGCCGCGTTGGCGATGACGATGTCCCAGTACCGATCCAGCGCCACGCCGGGGTAAGGATCGTGCGCGTCGAGCACGCGCGTGATGGCTTGCTGCATCGCCGCCATGCTCGGCGCGGCGAGGTCGGTTTCGGTATAGCGTGGCGCGAAACCCGCCGCCAACAGCAGCGCATTGCGTTCGCGCAGCGGCATGTCGAGCACATCGGCGAGCGCCACCAGCAATTCGGCGCTCGCTTTCGAGCGGCCGGTCTCGATGAAACTCAGGTGCCGCGACGACACGCCAGCGGTAAGGCCGACTTCGAGTTGCGACAAGCGGCGCTTGGCGCGCCAGGCACGCAACAGGTCGCCGACACGGGAGCGCGCGAGGGTGGCTTCGGCGGCCATCGGCGCGATGCTAGCCTTTGAACGGATTGGCCGTGGCGAACCACAGGCCGATGCCGGTGGCGATGATGAAGGCGCCGTCGGTCACGCCCACGGCCAGGAAGTACTTCGTCTGCAGCTCGGGCGCCAGTTCGGGCTGGCGCGCCACGCCTTCGAGGAACTTCATCGTCGCCAGGCCGATGCCGATGCACGAGCCGAACGCGGGGATGCCGATCAACAGACTGACGGCCAGGGGAAGAAGGTCGATGTGTGCCATGGCCCGACTGTGGCGCGTGCCGGTCATCGCGTCCATTACCTGCGAGGTAGGCGACGGTGCGATGATCGCGCCGCCATGACACGTCCCGCCCTCGACTACTTCATCGCTCTGGCGGCAGAACGCAGCCGAGAGCGCGCCGAGCCGGCCGATTGCGTGCTGGTCCTGGCGCCGCTGATGCTCGAGCTGATCGACCAGGCCCACACCTTCCTCGAACCGCGGCACCGCCGCGCCGAGCACGCGCACTACACGCGCCACCTGATCCACGATGCCGGTGACGGCAGCCTGTCGCTGTACGCGATCGTCTGGCAGCCGGGGCAGTGGACGCCCGTGCACGACCACGGCAGCTGGGGCGTGGTCGGCGTGGTCGAGCGGCGTGCTGGAAGAGCGCTCGTTCGTGCGCCTGTCGCCGGACCGCGGCGCCGATGCCGACATCGACCTGGTGCGCGGCGGCGTGATCCTGCTCGCGCGCGGTGCGGTGACGAGCTTCGTGCCGAACCCGGACCACATCCACATGACCGGCGTGCCTGCGGACAGGCCGGCGGCGCTCAGCCTGCACCTGTACGGCCGCACGATGAGCGACTTCAACACCTACGACGTGGCGGCGCGCACACGACAGCGCGTGCAGGTGGCGCACAACGAGAGTTGAGAAGACGAGTCGCCGCGTCTGCCCACGCGCACAGGTCACGGCTTGCGCGTTTGGGCGCGAGGGATCCAGTATGCAAGCTGCGCCGCCGCCACGAACGCCAATAGTCCGAAAGCGGCAATGCCGGCGCCGAGCGACAGCGTGGCGGTCAGAAGCGACAGCGCCGCCGGCCCGCATGAGGCGCCGATGTCCGACATCAGCCGCCACACGCCGAGAAAGTGCGCGCGCCCGATGTGCGGCGAGTGATCGGCACCGATCGTCATCAACATGCCCGAACCGATGCCGTTGCCGAAGCCGATGGCGCACGCCACCAGCAGCAGCGTCGTCGCACCGTGCGTGAACGGCATCAGCAGCAGCGCCACGCCCATGATGATCATCGACGGCACAGCCACCCAACGCCGGCCCTTCTGGTCCATGACCTTGCCGGCGGGATAGAACACCAGCATGTCGATGCCGCCGGCGATGCCATAGATCAGCGACGTGACCGCGGCTTCGAGCGCCAGATGGTCGCCCCACAGCGGGATCACCGCCGGCCGCGTGGCGCGCACGGCGCTGACCAGCATCACACCGATGCCGAGCGTGACGAAGACATGGCGGTGATCGCGCAGCGTTGACAGCACGGTCGGTGTTGCCGCCACGGCGCCGGCCGACGCATCGGTTGAAGGAGTGGCTGACTCCGTCGCCTCCAGATCAGGAATGCGCGCAGCGACGACCGCTGCCAGCACCAGCGCACCGATCGCCACGCCGTACGCGCCGGCAAAGCCAAAGCGGTGGATCGCTGCCGCCGACGCAAACGGGCCGATAAACATGCCGATGCGCAGCACGCCGCCGAGCGTCGACAACGCGCGCGCCCGGTATTCCATCGGCACGGCCTCGGTGAGCCAGCTTTGCCGGGCGAGGTTGAAGACGGCCTGCGACATGCCGACCATGAAGCCGCCGAGCGCGAACACCGCCAGATGGCGCGTCCACGCGCACAGCGCCATCGCCAGGGCGCACCACAAGGCCGCGGCGACGATGGCCACGCGCTCGCCACGGCGCATCGTAATCAGCGACGCCGGAATGTTGCTCACCAGCGAGCCGACACCGATCAGCGCGACGATGAGCGCCGCTTCGGGCACCGACGCGCCGAGCTCGCGCGCGCTGAGCGGGATGATGGGCAAGATGGCGCCTTCGCCCAGGCCGAACAGCAGCGAGGGGCCGAAGGCGGAAACGGCGATGCGGCGCAGGCTGAAGGAAGCGGGGGGCACAGACATTCGCCGTCAGCCGTCAGCAGCCGACGGCGCATCGAGCCGCTTGAACTGCGCCGAAGAATCGGAACAGCCAGCTGTTGCCGTCGTCAAGAAGATGCCTTTCTGAAATCAAGAACGCATAGTAGGTTGCGTGTGGTGTCATGGGCCGACGAGGGGTAGCGGAGAAGCTCAATCAAAATCTCACCGGGCGGCGCACGCAGCGGCGCTACCTTGTTCGCGCAACGCCACGGCAGCCAACACGGAGAAGACCAGACCATGCCCGACCTGACGCCACTCCCTGACACCGCCCTCGGCGCCTACCGCCACTACAAGGGCGGCGAATACGAGGTGATCGGCGTTGCACGACACAGCGAATCCCACGAGCCGCTCGTCGTGTACCGGCCGCTCTACAACAACACCGGCTGGTGGGTCAGGCCGCACGCGATGTTCTTCGAAGACGTGGTGGTCGATGGGGCGCTGCAGCCGAGGTTCGAGAAGATCGCCAGCAGGTAGCGGACGTCATTCGGATGCGATAGACCTGCCAGCAGCGGTGAGATCGCAGGACTCGAATGTCGGCACGGCAACGAAGCGAACATCGAGGTCGCTGTAGAGACAGTCCCAGAACAACCCTTCAGCAGGGCCTGAACCGTGCGGGCTTACCTCGACAGCGCTACTTCTTGCGCCCGGGCATCCCGTGCTTCCACTCCCCCTTCGCGCCATCCCAGTGCACGTACAGCCGCTCGGCGTGCTTGCCGGGCTTGTTGTCGCCCTCCCGAAGCGTGACCATCATGTTGAGCGAGCATTCGAAGGTGTCCGCCTGTCTCGGCACGGCGCGACAGGGGGCGTCCTTTTTCGCCGACCAGATCTTCGGCTTGAGGACGGCGCTGCGACCCGATGCCGTCACTGTCACCGGCATGCCTCCAGCCTTGTTGATCTGCTCGTACTCCGCTCTCTGGAAGGCGATGAGGACGTGCTCGGGTGGTTCGCCCGGCGCGGGCTTCAGGTCTTGCCTCGCAGCGGCTTTTCCGGAGGATGGCGTCGAAGGTGCTTGCGCGCGTGAACAGACGGCAAAGACCGTCACGCCGACAAGCACGACGAGCAGGAACAAAGGTCGCAGAGGCTTCATGAGTGACGGTAACCGCGTAGTTGATGATCGACCCAGCATGGTCAACCTGCGTCGATTGTGCAGCTTCGAAGCGCGACGACGCTGCGAGCCGGATTCGTCTGACACGCGTATGTTCTTCACACCTGCACGCCTGAGAGAATTGCGCCGCCGTCTTTTGAATTGGACGCCGCATGCACGCACACTGCCTCCTGGCCCGAGGGCGGTGCGGCGACGGCACGATTTCTGGCACTCCAGCATGAGCGACGGCGCCGCGCCGCCCTCGGGCCTCGCGCGAGATCGTCGCGTACCTGACTACTTCGCGCTGATCACCTCGCCCGCCCGCGGTGCCTTGCCGCGCAGCCGCGCCACCCACCGAACAAACTTCTCGCGCCCGATCTCGATCGAGTCGTAGAAGCTCGGGATCACCAGCAGCGTCAGCAGCGTGGACGTGATCGTGCCGCCGATGATCGACACGGCCATCGGGCGGTAGAACTCGCCCCCTTCGCCGACGCCGATGGCCACCGGCATCATGCCGGCCACCAGCGCAAAGGTCGTCATCAGGATCGGCCGGAAGCGTTTGCGGCCGGCGTGCATCAGCGCTTCTTCGCGATCGACCCCCGCGCGCTCTTCAGCGCGTGCGGCGTCGAGCAGCAGGATGGCGTTCTTGGCGACGAGGCCCATCAGCATGATGACGCCGATGAAACTCATCAGGTTCAGCGTGTTCTTTGTCAACAGCAGCGCGGTGACAACGCCGATCAGCGACAGCGGCAGCGAGAACATCACCGGCAGCGGCGCGGTGAAGCTGCTGAACTGGATGACGAGGATCAAGTACATCAGCGCGATGCCGGCGAACAGCGCGACTGCCATGCGGCCGAAGACTTCCTGCTGGTCCTTCGACGCGCCGGCCAGCTCCAGGCCGTAGCCCGGCGGAAAGTCCATCGCCTTGGCGATCTTCAGCGCGTCCGCCGTGACCTCGCCCGAGGCGCGGCCTTGCGCGTTGGCGCTGACGCTGATCTGGCGCTTGCCGTCGCTGTGCTGGATCTGGCTCGGCGCCTTGCCGATGGTGATGGTCGCGATCTGCTCCAGCGGCACGACTCGATTGGCCCCGCCTGCCGCGGTCCCGACGGCAACAGGAAGCCGCTCGATGTTGCTTGCATCGACGCGGTCTTCGGGTGCCAGGCGCACCGCCACGTCGCGCGTCTCACCGGCGGGGTCGACCCAGTCGCCGACCTCGACGCCGGCAAAAGCCACACGCAGCGCCTGTGCCGCATCGGCGGCCGAGATGCCGAGCGCATTGGCCAGGCCGCGGTCGAGTTCGATCTTGAGTTCGTTCTGCGGGTCCTGCTCGGACAGGCCGACGTCCACCGCACCGGGCACGTTGCGCAGCTTGGCCATGAACTCGTTGGAGATTTCCAGCAGCTTGCGCGAATCGACGCCGGTGAAACGGATCTGCACCGGCTTTTGCGCGCCCATGTTGAAGTCTTCGAGCACCACGTACTCGGCGCCGACCAGGCGCGCCGTCAGCGTGCGCAGATCTTTGGCGATGTCGACGTTGCTGCGCTTTCGCGTGTTGCTCTTGCCGATGTCCACATAGATGCGCCCGCCGCTCGGGTTGGCAAAGCTGTTGGTGTTCTTGGTCTCTGCCACCGTGCGCGCCAGCGTGGCGGCGGCTTCGACTTTCAGCCGCGCGTACTCCAGGCTCGAGCTGGAGGGCGTGCGCACGTCGATGGCCAGCGTGCCGGCGTCCGCCGACGGCAGAAAACTCGTGCCGCCAAAGCGCAGTTGCAACGCGACCGCCGCCGCCAGCGTCGCGATGGCAATGACGAACATCCACAGGCGGTGACGCAGCGCCCACGCGATGACATTGCCGTAGCGGTCGGCCTGGTGGTCGAACCAATGGTTGAATTTCTGCAGCAGCAGGCTGATGCCGCGCTTGGACGCTTTGTCGTGCCCCGGCGGGTCGCCCCAGTAGGCCGAGAGCATCGGGTCGAGCGTGAAGCTGATGAACAGACTCACCAGCACCGACGCGACGACGGTGATCGCGAACGGCCGGAACCACTGGCCGGTGATGCCGTCCATGAAGGCCACGGGCACGAACACGGCGACGATGGAGAACGTCGTCGCCGCCACGGCCAGCCCGATCTCGGCGGTGCCCTTGAGTGCCGCCGTCACGCGATCGGCGCCGCGCTCCATGTGGCGCACGATGTTCTCGCGCACGACGATGGCGTCGTCGATCAGCACGCCGATGGCCAGCGACAAGCCGAGCAGGCTCATGAAGTTGAGCGTGAACCCAGCCAGCCAGACGGCAATGAAACTCGCAATCACCGACGTCGGCAACGACAGTGCGGTGATCAGCGTCGAGCGCCACGAATTGAGGAACACATAGACCACCAGCACCGTCAGGCCGGCGCCGTACACCAGCGCTTCGATGACGTTGTTCAGGCTGCGCTGCGCGCTGTCGCCGCCGTCCTGCGTGATGTCGAGCTGGGTCCCGGCGGGCAGCGATTTCTCGATCTCCTTGATCGCCTTGCGCACTTCGGTGGCCACGCTGACCGTGCTCGCGTCGCGCGAGCGCACGACCGACATGCCCACGTTGGGCCGGCCGTTGCGCAGCGAGTGCGTGGCCTGCTCGGCAAAACCGTCGGCCACAGTCGCCACCTGGCCCAGGCGCAGCAGCTCATTGGTGCGGCGGCGGACAACGATCTGCTCGAACTGCGCCGGCGTCTCGATGCGGCCCACCAGGCGGATGCTCTGGTCTTCGAGCGTGCCGCGCACCTTGCCCACCGGCGCGGTGGTGTTCTGCGCCCGCAGCGCAGCCACGATCTCGGCCACCGAGATCGAGTACTCGCGCAGCTTCTCGGCATGCAGCAGCACCGAGAGTTCGCGCCGCAGCGCGCCGTTGACGTTGACCGTGGCCACGCCGGGCAGCGCACGGAACTTGTCGGCCAGATCGTCTTCGGCCAGGCGCGACAGGTCGGCGTGGCTTTGCGCGGTGGACGACAGCGCCAGTTGCATCACCGGCTGCGCGCTCGGGTCGGCGCGCGTGATCACCGGCTCGCGGATCTCGGTGGGCAGCTTGTGGCGCACGCTGCCGATGGCGTTGCGCACCTCGTCTGCCGCTTCGATCAGGTTTTTCGAGAACGAGAAGAAGACCAGGAACTGCGCACTGCCCTCCTTCGCCGTGGCCTGCATGCGATCGACGCCGGAGATCGACAGCAGCGTCTTGTCGAGCCGCGTCACGATCTCGCGCTCCACCGAGTCGGGCGACGCGCCGGGGTAGGTGATGGTGACAACGAGCAGCGGCGGCTCGATGTCGGGGAACTGGTTGACGCGCAGCTTGGACAGCGCGAGCAGGCCCAGGCCCATCAGGCCGATGATGATCACGATCATCGCGATCGGGCGCTTGACGCTGAAGTTGGAGAGGACCATGGCGCGTCTCCTTCTTACTTGGGCGTGGGCGCCGACGCGGCCGATGCCAACGGTGTCGCCATCTCGACTTGCTGGCCATCCACCAGGCTGCCGCTTGGGTTGCGCAGCAGCACGTCGCCATCGGCCAGGCCGCCCTTCAACTCGTACTCGCCGCTGCGCTCGTCTCGCGCGCCGAGTTGCACGGCGACCTTGTTGAGGCGGCCGTCCCTGACGCGCCAGACATGCGTGCCTTGCCCGTTGTCGCCACTGCGCACGACCGACGCGTCGGCCAGACGCGCCACCGCCGCGCCGCCGCTGGCGATGCGGCCTTCGGCATAGAGGCCGGCCACGCGCGGCGCCTTGGCGCCTTCGGCAAAGGCCACCATCACTTCGACCTGGCGCGTGGTTGCATTGGCGGTGGCGTCGATGCGCTTGACCGTGCCGACGAATTCTTCGTCGCCGAAGCCGTTGATGCGAAAGGTCACGCGCTGGCCGGCCTTCACCTCGTCCATGCGGTCGGCGGAAATCAGCCCCTCGAAGCGCATGCCGCGCGGATCGATCACCTTGACCAGCTCCTTGCCGATGGCCGCCGTGTCGCCGACCGAGGCCTTGCGCTCGCTGACGACGCCATCGAACGGCGCCCGCACTTCGGTGCGGCGCAGTTGCTGCTGCGCGCTCACCACGCGCCCGCGTGCGGTCACGAGTTCGCTTTGCGCGGCGTTGCGGCGGCCCTCGGCGTCGTCGAGCGCCTGCGCCGAAGTCATGCCCTGGGCCTGCAATGTTTTCAGACGCTCGACCTGGCGCTGCGCCTGATCGAAGGCCTGCGCGGCGGCGCGCGAACCGGCGTCGGCCGATTGCAGCGATTCGCGGATCGAGGTGTCATCGAGCCGCATCAACAGCTCGCCGCGCTTCACCGGCTCGCCGTTTTCCTTGGCCACCACGGTCACCACCGCGGCCACTTCGGCGCGCAGGTCGGCGCGTTTTTCCGGCTGCACGGAGCCGGTGATCACGGGTCCGCCGGCCGCACCGGCCAACGACACGGTGCGCAGGTCTTCGCGCGACAGCAGCAGCACCGGCGCGGATGCTGCATTGGCGGCATGGGCCACCGGCGCGCTGGCCGCAGCGGGCGCGGCACCGGCCTTGGCGGCCTCGGCGCCGGGTTTGCCGCAGGCAGCCACCATCAACAGGGCGCCGCAGAGCGCGGCCAGGCGAATCAAAGTCATCTCGGGATCTCCGCGAATATCGCAAGCGCCGTGGGTGAGCGCATTGGTGTGACGACAGCTTAACTGCCGTGCCGTCCAGGCCGCGCCGCGCTGCGACGAAGCGACGCCGATGCCGCGTGAAACGACGGTGACGGCAACCCAAGGGACAACCCTCTCGGCACAAGTTCGCGAGCGCGTCGGATGGAAGTGGCGGCGCAACAGCCCTAGCACGAGCCGCGGCAAGCCCGACCGCCCCGCTGGTGCGCCCAAGTGCAAGCACGGGTCTTTCCTTGCCTGGTCGGTGGCCCCGACGCATGATCGTGCGCTCAACGCAGGAGACTGATCGATGGCTCAACTCAACGTCAACGGCCGCGTCCTCGAACACAACGCCGAGCCCGACACGCCGCTGTTGTGGGTGCTGCGCGAGCAGCTGGGATTGACCGGCACCAAGTACGGCTGCGGCGTTGCGGCCTGCGGTTCGTGCACGGTGCACATCGACGGCGCGCCGATCCGCAGTTGCGCCATGCCGGCCTCGGCGGTGACGCCACAGCAGAAGATCACGACGATCGAGGGGCTGTCCGCGAAGGGTGACCACCCGCTGCAGAAAGCCTGGGTCGCGCTCGACGTGCCGCAATGCGGCTACTGTCAGAGCGGCATGATCATGGCTGCCGCCGCGCTGCTCAAGGAAAAGCCGAAACCGACCGACGCCGACATCGATGCGGCGATGACCAACATCTGCCGCTGCGGCACCTACAACCGCGTGCGCGCGGCGATCCACCAGGCTGCGGGCAACCCGCAGCGCACGGCGTCGATCGAGATCGTGCACCTGCCGAGGAGCGTCGCATGAACACCTCTCTCGAACTCAACCGGCGTGAGTGGCTCGGCAGTGCCGCCGCGGCCAGCGCCTTCGTCTTCGGTTTTCCGACGGGCGCTGCCGCACAGGACAGCACCGCCCCCGAGGTCAATGCCTGGGTCGTCATCCATCCCGACGACCGGGTGATCATCCGCATCGCGCGCTCGGAGATGGGCCAGGGCACGCTGACCGGCCTGGCGCAACTCGTCGCCGAAGAGCTGGGCTGCGATTGGGGCAAGGTCAGCACCGAATACCCGACCCCCGCCACCAACCTGAAGCGCAACCGCGTCTGGGGCAACTTCTCCACCGGCGGCAGCCGCGGCATCCGCGAGTCGCAGGAGTACGTGCGCAAGGGCGGCGCGGCCGCGCGGATGATGCTGGTGCAAGCTGCGGCCGAGCAGTGGAAGGTGCCGGCAGCCGAGTGCCGCGCCGACAAGGGCGTGGTCACGCACCCGCAGAGCAACAAGCGCGCGCGCTACGGCGAACTGGCCGCCGCCGCATCCAAGCTGACGCCGCCGACCGAGGTGACGCTCAAGGACCCGAAGGACTGGACACTGGCCGGCAAACCGATCGCGCGCCTGGACACGGTGGACAAGACCACCGGCAAGCAAATCTACGGCGCGGACTTGAAGCTGCCCGGAATGCTCAACGCCGCGATCAAGGACTGCCCGGTGTTCGGCGGCAAGGTGGCGAAGTTCGACGCGGCAGCCATTGCGCAGCGGCCCGGCGTGAAGAAGGTGGTGAAGGTCGGCGACAGCGCTGTGGCGGTGGTCGCCGACACCTGGTGGCACGCCAAGAGCGCGCTCGATGCGCTGCCGATCGAGTGGGACCTGGGCGCCAACGCCAAGGTGCAGCAGGCCGACATCGACGCCATGTTGAAGGCCGGGTTGTCGGCCGAGCAGGCCGCTGTGGGCAACAGCAACGGCGACGTCAAGGCGGCGCTGGCCAGCGCGGCGCGCAAGGTCGAGGCGGTGTACAGCTACCCATACCAGAACCACGCGACGATGGAGCCGATGAACGCCACCGCAAAGTGGACGGCCGAGCGCTGCGAAGTCTGGACGCCGACGCAGAACGGCGAGTCGGCACTCGCCGCCACCGCCGAAGCCGCGGGCCTGCCGCCGGCGCAATGCGATGTCTACAAGCTGCTGCTGGGCGGTGGCTTCGGCCGCCGCGGCATGACCGATTGGATTCGCCAGGTCGTGGCGATCGCCAAGGAGATGCCGGGCACACCGGTCAAGCTGCTGTGGACACGCGAAGAAGACATGCAGCACGGCCGCTACCACCCGATCACGCAATGCAAGCTCAGTGCCGGCATCGACGACAAGGGCCAGGTGACGGCGCTGCACATGCGCCTCTCGGGCCAGTCGATCCTGGCGGCGGTGTTCCCGCAGAACGTGCGCGACGGCAAGGACCCGGTGGTCTTCCAGGGCCTGAACAACGGTGGCGGCGAAGCGATGTTCGGCTACAGCGTGCCCAACCTGCTGATCGACCACGCCATGCGCAACCCGCATGTGCCGCCGGGCTTCTGGCGCGGCGTCAACCTGAACCAGAACACGATCTACGTCGAGTGTTTCCTCGATGAGCTTGCCGCCGAACTCAAGCGCGACCCGCTCGAGTTCCGGCGCTCGCTGATGGACAAGCACCCCAAGCACCGCGCCGTGCTCGACGCCGCGGCGGCCAAGGCCGGCTGGGGCAAGCCGGCGCCGGATGTCAAAGGCCAGAAGGTCTTCCGCGGCCTGGCGCAGACGCACGGCTTCGGAAGTTATGTCGCGGCCTGCGCCGAGGTCTCGGTCAGCGCCGACGGCGAGCTGACGGTGCACCGCATCGTCGCCGCCACCGATTGCGGCTACGCGGTGAACACGCAGCAGATCGAAGCCCAGGTCGAGGGCTCGTTCGTCTATGGCCTGTCGGCCGCGCTGTATGGCGAGTGCACGGTGAAGGATGGCCGCATCGCGCAGAGCAACTTCAACGACTACCCGGTGCTCAAGCTGGCGCAGATGCCCAAGGTCGAAACCATCGTCATGGGGTCGGGTGGTTTCTGGGGCGGCGTCGGCGAGCCGACGATCGCGGTGGCCGCGCCGGCGGTGTTGAATGCCATCTTCGCGGCGACGGGCAAGCGCATCCGCGAGTTGCCGTTGTCGAAGCACAGCTTGAAGAAGGCATGAGTCGTTGAGGCGGTGGTTGGTGATGGTGTCGGTGATCGCGTCGTTTGCAGCACATGCTGCGGGCGACGCGGAACGCGGGCGGGCCATCGCCGAGAGCCGCACGCAAGGCCTGTGCGTGCTCTGCCATGCGCTGCCGGGCGTGCCGGCGGTGCAGGCCGGCACCATCGGCCCGAGCCTGGCCGGCGTGGGGTCACGCCTGCCGGCCGACGACTTGCGAGCACGCTTGGTCGCGCCCGAGCGCTTCAACGCCGACACGGTGATGCCGTCGTATGCGCGCAGCAGCGGCTTCGAACGCGTGGCCAATGCTCGCCGTGACAAGCCGCTGCTCGATGCCCAGCAGATCGACGACGTGGCGGCCTACCTGGCAACGTTGCGATGAGCACGCGTCGCAGCGCCCTGCTTCAACTCGCGGCCAGCGGGGCGCTGCTCGTCACGCTGCGCCCGGCCCGCGCCGCTGAACCGACGCTCGAAGAAGCCGTGGCCGCGTGGGCAGCCGGAACCAAACCGCGCGACGGCCGCATCGTCATCGACATCGCGCCGCTCGTCGACAACGGCAACGCGGTACCGATCACCTTGCGCATCGACAGCCCGATGACGGCCACCGACCACGTGCGCGAGATCGCCCTCTTCAACCAGAGCAATCCGCAGCGCGACATCGCGCGCTGGCAACTCGGCCCCGCCAATGGCCGCGCCGAAGTCTCGACGCGCATCCGCCTGTCGACCACGCAGCAGCTCGCCGCGCTGGCGCGCATGAGCGACGGCACGGTGTGGCAACAGCGCGTCGATGTGATCGTCACGCTCGCGGCCTGCGTGGAGAGCTGACGATGGCAACCGGTGCGCGCACGCTGATCAACGTCCCTGTGGCCAAGAGCGGCGAGGTCATCGAGATCCGGGCCACGATCGGCCATGCGATGGAGACCGGCCACCGGCCCGACAGCGAAGGCAAGCTGGTGCCGCGCAACGTCGTCACACGCTTCGAATGCCGGCTCGACGGCGAGCGCGTGTTCGGCATGGACCTTTTCCCCGCGGTGGCAGCAAATCCGTACATCGCCTTCACGCTGCGCGCGCAGCGCAGCGGCACGCTGACGTTCGCCTGGGAGGGCGACAACGGCTTTCGACACAGCGAGACGCGGCCCTTGGTGTTGGCGTGAGCGTCGCGCCCGTTCGCCCTGAGCTTGTCGAAGGGCTCGGCAGGGCTTCGACAGGCTCAGCCCGAACGGGATCTGTCTCTCGCGTGGTGAACTCCCTCGCTGTTTGCTTGTTGCTGGCCGCGTGCACGGCGCCCCCGCCGGCAGCGCCCGATGCGCGCCGCACCGGCTTCGACGACATGAGCCCCGCGCTGCAAGCGATGCAGCGCGACGACACGCGCAACCCCGGCATGCTCTGGGTGCTGGAAGGCGAAACGTTGTGGTCGCAACGCGACGCCAACGGCAAAAGCTGCGCCGGCTGCCATGCCGATGGACTTTCAGGCGTGGCCGCGCGCTACCCCGCGTTCGATGCTTCACAGGGCATGCCGCGCACGCTGGCCTCGCGCATCGACCAGTGCCGCGTGCAACACCGGGGCGAAACCTCGCAAGGCGCCGATGGGGCGCAAGTGCTGCCGCTGACGGCCTGGCTGGCGCACCAGTCACGCGGTGCGCGCGTGGCGCCACCCACGCGCGATCCGCGCATGACGCCGTGGGCGGAGCGCGGCGCGCAGCTATGGCAACAGCGCCTGGGCCAGCTCAACCTGTCCTGCGCGCAATGCCATGACCAGCGTGCCGGCGCGCGCCTGGGCGGGACGCCGATTCCGCAGGCCCACCCGACCGGCTACCCGGCGTACCGGCTGGAATGGCAAAGCCTCGGTTCACTCGAACGGCGCCTGCGCAGTTGTGTCGTCGGCGTGCGCGCCGAGCCCTTCTCGCCAGGGGCCGACGAGTGGCTGGCGCTGGAGACTTACTTGATGCAGCGCGCTGCTGGCATGGCGCATGAAGGCGTCGCCGTGCGGCCGTGAAGGGACAGCTCGAATCAGTTGAGCGGCGTCGGCGCGGGCTCCCGCCCACTCGTGTGCGCCATCAGCGCCAGCACCCGCGCGTGCTCGTCACTCACCATCGGCCACTCGAAGCGCCAGCTCCAATTGAGCGGCCCGAGCGTGCCCGGCAGGTTCATGCGGTGATCGGTCGGCAGGCCGAGCACGTCTTGCAGCGGAAACACGGCGAGCCGGGACACCGAGTTCATGCAGGCGCGGATCGCCGCCCAGTGAAACGTGTTGCCGTCGCAGGCCAGGTAGGCGCCGGCGAAATGGCGTTCGCTGTCCTTGGCGTTGTTCCACCAGCCGCGCGCGGTGTCGGTGTCGTGCGTGCTGGTGTAGATGATCGTGTTGGGCACGACGTTGTGCGGCAGGTACTCGTGCGCGCCGTCGCCGCCGAAGGCGAAGATCATCACCTTCATGCGCGGGAAGCCGCAGGCCTCGATCAGCTCGACCACATCGGGCGTGATGATGCCGAGGTCCTCGGCAATGATGGGCAGCTTGCCGAGTCGTTTTTCGATGGCCTGGAACAGCGGCAGGCCCGGGCCGGTGAGCCAGCGTCCGCCTTTGGCCGTGGGTGAGCTCGCCGGAATCTCCCAGTAGCCGGCGAAGCCGCGAAAGTGATCGATGCGCACGATGTCGGCCTGCGCCAGCACCCGCTTGACGCGCTCGGCCCACCACGCGAAGTGTTCCTTGGCCATGCGGTCCCAGCGGTAGAGCGGGTTGCCCCAGCGCTGGCCGTCGGGGCCGAGGTCGTCGGGCGGCACGCCGGCAATCACCGTCGGCATGCCGTCGGCGCCGAGTTCGTACAGATCGGGCCGCGACCAGACATCGGCGCTGTTGTCGGCCACGTAGATCGGAATGTCGCCGATCAGCGAGATGCCGCGCTGATTGGCGTACGACTTCAACGCGCGGCACTGGGTGTCCCAGCACCACTGCACGAAGCGCCAGAAGTCGATCTCGCCGGCATGCTGTGTGCGTGCCTGCGCGAGCGCTTGTCGGTCGCGCTTGCGCAGCGGTTCTGCCCACTCCCACCACGGCTTCATGCCGTGAGCGTTGAACAGCGCCATGAACAGCGCGTAGTCGTCGAGCCAAGACGCCGCTTGCTGGCACCACGCAACGAAGGCAGCGCGTTCATCGGGCTTCGCGCGCGCGAAAAAGCCTTGTGCGGCGCGGCGCAGTTGCTCGTCACGCCACGGGATCACGCGGGGGAAATCGACGCGTGCGTTCGAGAAGCCGTCCGCAGGCAGTTCGACGCGCTCCAACCAACCCCACTCGACCAATGGCTCCAGCGCAACCATCAACGGGCTGCCGGCAAACGCCGACGGGCTCTGGTACGGCGAGTCGCCAGGACCGACCGGCGTGGTCGGCAGCCACTGCCACAGCGTCTGCTTGGCGCTGTGCAGCCAATCGACGAAGCGGTAGGCGTCAGGCCCAAAGTCGCCGATGCCGTGCGGGCCCGGCAGCGAGGTGAGGTGCAGGAGGATGCCTGCGGCGCGTTGAGTCTGGTTCATGGGTGCAGGGACGTGTTTGTTTTCCGTTCGCCCTGAGGTATCGAAGGGCTTCGATACGGCCGCGGGCCGTACCCTGTCCTGAGGTATCGAAGGATCAGCCGAACGGACTCTTTCAATCGGAAAGGTCTCGCAGCACGATCAGCGAATGAGCAGGCACCGACAGCGGCTTGTGCGGCCGCACGGCGTTGAGTTCGCCCGAGCTGTCGAGCGCGATCTGCCAATCGCCTGCGGGCAGCGTGAACAGCGTCGGTGTGGTCTCGGGGTTGAAAGCGATCAACAGGTGGCGGCAGCCGTTCGCTGCCGGTTCGCCGTTCTTCGGCGACGCATCGATGCGGCAGGCAAAAGCATGCTGCGCGCCGTGGTGCCAGTCGTGGACCTGCATGTCGTGGCCGCTCGGGGCCAGCCAGACGATGCTGCGCTCTCCGGCCGGCGCGGGTGCATGCGCGAACCAGCGTGCGTGGCGCAGCGCAGGCTCGGCTCGGCGCAGCAGCAGCACGCTCTGCACAAAGGCCATCAGCTCGCGGTCGGCATTCGCCCAATCCAGCCAGCCGATGGCGTTGTCCTGGTTGTAGGCGTTGTTGTTGCCCTGCTGGCTGTTGGCGAACTCGTCGCCGGCCAGTAGCATCGGCGTGCCCTGCGCGAGCAGCAGCGTGGCCAGCAGCGCGCGGCGCACGCGGGCGCGGTCGGGTTCAGGAATGACCGCAGCCAGTTCGTCGTCGCGGCCATCGCGGTTGTCTTCGCCATTGGCGTGGTTCACCTTCTTGGCGAAGGCCGTGAAGTCGGCCGTGGTGAAGCCGTCGTGCGCGGCGATGAAGTTCACGCTCGACAGCGCGCTGCGCTGGCCGTGGTGGAACAGGTCATTGCTGGCGGTGAAGCGGCGCGCGAACTCGCCGCGGCTGACGCCGCGGTTCAGCCAGTAGCGGCGCACGGCGTCGCGGAATTTGTCGTTCCAGTCGAGCCAGCGCGCGGGAAAACGCCCCACCTGGTAGCCGTCGGGGCCGGTGTCCCAGGGCTCCGAAATCATGTGCGCGCGCGCCAGGATCGGGTCTTGCGCCAGCGCCGTAAAAAACGGCGCGTTCGGATGGAAGTGCGTGTGCGTGCGGCCGAGCACGGTGGCCAGGTCGAAGCGGAAGCCATCGACGCCCATCTCGTGCACCCAGTAGCGCAGCGAGTCGAGCACGAACTGCGTGATCACGCGGGTGGGCGACGTTGATGGTGTTGCCGCAACCCGTCCAGTTCTCGCTGCGGCTCTTGTCGTCGTGCGGCAGGCGGTACCAGGCGGCGTTGTCGAGGCCGCGCATCGACAGCGTGGAGCCGACTTCGCTGCCTTCGGGCGTGTGGTTGTAGACCACGTCGAGCACAACTTCGAGACCATGCTCGTGCAGCGTCGCCACCATAGCGCGGAACTCTTCCGTCACCGCCGTCGGGTCGCTGCGGTCGCACGCCGCGTAGCGTGGGTCGGGGCAGAAAAAACCGAGTGTGTTGTAGCCCCAGTAGTTGACCAGGCCCTTGTCGTGCAGGTGCGGCTCGTCCAAGTGGTAGTGGATCGGCAGCAACTCCAGCGTGGTGATGCCGAGCGACTTGAAGTGCGCGATCGCGGCTGGGTGCGCCAGGCCGGCATACGTTCCTGCCAACGCGGGCGGCAGGCCGGGCAGCAGCTTGCCGAAGCCTTTGACGTGCAGTTCGTAGAGCACCTGATCGCGCGCCGCGATCCGCGGCGCGTTGTGCCAGCCGGCCGCTGCTTCCGGCGGCGGCGCCACGCGAGCTTTGAGCGCACTCAATGCGTTGTCGCGCGTGTCGAGCGAGCGCGTGCCATCGGGGTGGCCGAGTTCGTAGCCGTGGTGCTCGGGCGCCCAGGCAAATCGGCCGACGATCTCGCGCGCCCAGGGGTCGAGCAGCAGCTTGTGGGGGTTGAAGCGGTGGCCGTGCTCGGGCTGGTATGGGCCGTGCGCGCGCAAGCCATAGACGAGGCCGGGGCCGACGCCTTCGACAAAACCGTGGAAGACGCCGTCGGTGGGGCCGTGCAGCGTGTACTTCTTCAACTCTCTGGCGCCGCTCGAGTCGAAGACGCAGAGTTCGATCTTCGTCGCGTGGTCGGAGAAGACGGCGACGTTGACGCCACCGTCTCTGGCGAGGGCGCCGAAGGGTTCGGTGCGGCCATCTTGAATCTGTTCGGGGAGCTTCACTGTTTGCTCCTTCCGCCTGCAAGGGTGAAGCCTGGATGTGGCGTGCGTGAGTCTGGCACTCCGTGCCGCGTCACGCGACGCTCGGCGCGGGGCGAATGCTCAGAATGTGGGTACACGTATTCACCCCAGCAGACACCCGCCCCGCGGCCTGGTGCATGTTGCCTTCATGCGGGGATCAGGAAGACCGTCGCCAGCGGCGGGATGGTCAGCTCGATCGACTGCGCGCGGCCGTGGCTGGAGGCGGCTTGCACGTGCAGCGGCGCTTCGCCGTTGCCGAGGTTGCTGCCGCCGTAGAAGACGGAGTCGGTGTTGAGGGCTTCGCGCCATGCGCTTTGGCCTTCTGGTACTCCCAGGCGGAACGCTTTGCGCGGCACGGGAGTCATGTTGGCGACGACGATGACCTGATGGCCCTGCGCGTCTTTGCGCACCCACGAGTAGATCGAGCGTTCGCCGTCGTGGGCATCGATCCACTCGAAGCCGGCGCCGTCGCAATCGAGTTCATGCAGCGCGGTTTGCTGTTGGTAGAGCTTGTTCAGGTCGCGCACCAGGCGCTGCACGCCGGCGTGGAGTTCGTGTTGCAGCAGCCACCACGGCAGCTCGATGTCGTGGTTCCACTCGGTGCCCTGCGCGAACTCCTGGCCCATGAAGATCAACTTCTTGCCGGGATGGCCCCACATGAAGCCGAAGTAGGCGCGCAGATTGGCGAAGCGCTGCCATTCATCGCCGGGCATGCGGCCGAGGATGCTGCCCTTGCCGTGCACCACTTCGTCGTGCGAGAGCGGCAGCATGAAGTTTTCGCTGAAGGCATAGACGAGACCAAAACTCATCTTGTCGTGGTGCCAGCGGCGGTGCACCGGGTCTTGCTGGATGTACTCCAGCGTGTCGTGCATCCAGCCCATGTTCCACTTGAAGTGGAAACCCAGGCCGCCGTGGTACGTCGGTGCGCTGACCCCCGGGAAAGCGGTGCTTTCTTCGGCGACGGTGAAGGCGCCCGGGCACTCGATGCCGATGACTTCGTTGGTGCGCTTCAGGAACGCGATGGCTTCGAGGTTCTCGCGGCCGCCGTATTCGTTCGGGATCCACTCGCCCGCTTTGCGCGAGTAGTCGCGGTAGAGCATCGAGGCCACGGCATCGACTCGCAGGCCATCGACGCCGAACTGCTCGATCCAGTACAGCGCGCTGCCGACGAGGAAGTTCCTCACCTCGTGGCGGCCGAAGTTGTAGATCAGCGTGTTCCAGTCCTTGTGAAAGCCCTCGCGCGGGTCGGCGTATTCGTAGAGGGCCGTGCCGTCGAATTGCGCGAGGCCGTGCGCGTCGTTCGGAAAGTGCGCCGGCACCCAGTCGAGCAACACACCGACACCTTTGTCGTGGCAGGCGGCAACAAATCGCTCGAAGCCTTCGGGGCCGCCGTGCCTTGCGGTGGGCGCGTACTGGCCGAGCGTCTGATAACCCCACGAGCCGTCGAACGGATGCTCGCTGATCGGCATCAGCTCGATGTGCGTGAAGCCCAGATCGGCGACGTAGGCCGGCAGCGACTCGATCAGCTCGTCCCACGAGTACAGGCGGCCGTCGGGATGGCGGCGCCACGACGCGGCGTGCAGTTCGTAGACTGACAACGGCGCGTTGCGCGCGTTGGCCTCGGCGCGGCCTGCCGGCAGCGGACGCGCTTCACGCAGCGGCGGCGCGACGATGCTTGCCGTGGCAGGACGAAGCTCGGCCGCGCGCGCATACGGGTCGGCCTTGGCCGGCAGCACATGGCCGTCGCGCGAACGGATCTCGAACTTGTAGCGGTCTCCCGGCGCGACATGTGGAATGTAGATTTCCCACACGCCACCACCACCACGCGAGCGCATCGGGTGGCGGCGGCCGTCCCAGGCGTTGAAGTCGCCGATGACGGACACGCGGCTGGCGTTGGGCGCCCAGACGGCGAAGCGAACGCCATCGACGTCGCCGACCGCCATCGGGTGCGCGCCAAGAAAGGTGTAGGGCCGCAGGTGCGAGCCCTCGCCGAAGAAATGCAGGTCGGCGTCAGGGACCAACGGGCCGAAGGCGTAGGCGTCGGCGTAGACGCCTTCGTCGCCGTTGGCCCATTGCACAGCGAGGCGGTAGTCGAAGCGGTTCTTGCGGCGCGGGATCAGGGCCTTCCCACAGGCCGGCGGGGTCGCGCAAGCGAAAGTTCGAGCAGCGCGTTTGCCGGTGGCGGCGTCGATCACGGTGACGCTCGTCGCACCGGGCAGCATTGCGCGCACCCACAGCTTGCCAGCAGCGTCGGCATGCTGGCCGAGCACGGCGAAGGCGTCTCTGTGGTGAGCCTGGATCAGTGCGGCAGTGTCAGTCTCAGTGAGCATGGTGACCTAACGACGAAGCTTCGAGGCCGGTGATCGATGACGTCTGCCACCAGCGTTCCACCGCGTCGCACCTGTGTGTCTGTCCTGTTGTGCCTCGAACCAGAGCCAATAGACAGAGCCCACCAAGGGCGAGCCAGCCACAAGTGAAAAGCAGCCTGCCCCACCAGACTGAGAGCAAACCTTGCATGGCCCAGCCGGACGTACGTTGCGGCAGCGAGAAGTCGGGCACAGCGCCCAAGAGCACGAGAACCGGCGGGACCAGCCATATTGACGCGGCGCTTGCGAGAAACAAGAACTTCAATGCAGGGCGAACAAGGGCCATGAGCGCATCATCGCCTCTTCGGCGCCGTCCAAACCTTCTCCACGTACTCCCGGATCGTCCGATCCGAAGAGAACGGCCCCATCGCGGCCACGTTCTTGATCGCGCACGCGGCCCACGCCGCCTTGTCGCGCCACAGCGCATCGACCTTGCCTTGCGTGGCGACGTAGTCGGCGAAGTCGGCCATCAGCAAGTAGGTGTCGCGATTGAGCAGGCCATCGATCAGGCCGCGGTAGCGCTCGGGCTCGCCGGGCGAGAACTCGCCGCTGCTGATGGCGTCGAGCACGCGCTTCAACGCAGGGTTTTCTTCGACGTACAGGCGCGGGTCGTAGCCGAGGGCCTTGGTCTTGGCGACGGCGTCGGCGCGCAGGCCGAAGACGAACATGTTGTCTTCACCCATCGATTGGCCCATCTCGATGTTGGCGCCGTCCCAGGTGCCGATGGTGAGGGCGCCGTTGAGCGCGAACTTCATGTTGCCGGTCCCGGAGGCTTCGGTGCCGGCCGTGCTGATCTGCTCGGACAAGTCAGCCGCAGGCAAGATGATTTCGGCCAGCGACACGCTGTAGTTCGGCAGGAAGATCAGCTTCAGCTTGTCGCCGACGCGCGGGTCGCTGTTGATGACGCGCGCCACGTCGTGGATCAGGTTGACGATGGCCTTGGCGGTCTGGTACGCGCTCGCGGCCTTGCCGGCGAAGATGATCGTGCGCGGCACCCAGTCTTGCTTCGGGTGATCGACGATGGCCTGATAGCGCGAGACGACATGCAGCAGGTTCAGCAACTGGCGCTTGTACTCGTGGATGCGCTTGATGTGCACGTCGAACAGGCTGGCCGGGTCGATGACCACGCCGAGCTCGCGCCGCACGAGTGCGGCCAGACGCTGCTTGTTGGCGTGCTTGGCTTTGCCGAACGCGGTGTGGACGGTCTTCTTGTGCGCATGCTTGGCCAGCGCCTTCAGTTCAACGGCATCGGCGCGCCATGCGTCGCCGATCTGCGCATCGATCACAGCGGACAGTGCCGGGTTGGCCTGCGTCAGCCAGCGCCGCGGCGTCACGCCATTGGTGATGTTGGTGAAACGATCCGGGTAGAGCTTGGCGAAGTCGGCAAAGATGGTCTTGACCATCAGCTCGGAGTGCAGCGCCGAGACGCCGTTGACCTTGTGCGAGGCCAGCACCGACAGGCTCGCCATGCGCACGCGGCGGTCGGCGTTTTCGTCGATCAGCGACAGGCGGCGCACGATGTCGTGGTCGCCCGGGAAGCGCGCGCGGATCTCTTGCAGGAAGCGGCCGTTGATCTCGTAGACGATCTCCATGTGCCGCGGCAGCAAGCCCTCGAAGAGCGGCACGGCCCAGGTTTCCAGCGCCTCGGGCATCAGCGTGTGGTTGGTGTAGCTCACGGCCTGCTGCGTGATGCCCCACGCGTCGGCCCACTCCAGACCGTGCTCGTCGATCAGCAGGCGCATCAACTCGACCGGCACGAGCGCGGGATGCGTGTCGTTGAGGTGCACCGTGTTCTGGCGGCCGAAGTCGTGCAGTGCACGGCCTTCGCGCAGGTGGCGCGCGAGCATGTCTTGCAATGACGCGCTGACGAGCAGGAACTCTTGCTTCAGCCGCATCTCGCGGCCGGCGTGCGTGCTGTCGTCCGGGTACAGCACCCAGTTCAACATGTCGGCCGAGAGGCGCTCGCGGCCCGACGCGAGGTGCTCGCCGCGGCAGAAAGCGGCAAAGTCGATTGGCTGCTCGCTTTGCGCATGCCACTGGCGCAGCGTCGAGACACGCTCGGTGCCGTGGCCGGGCACGATGAAGTCGAACGCGGTGGCGATCACACGCTCGGCCGGCAGCCAACGGCGGCCGGCACCGTCGGCCTGCACGCGGCCGCCGAAGCCGACGAACCAGCGCAGCTCGGGGCGGTGAATTTCCCACGGGTTGCCGCGCTTCAACCAATCGTCCGGCGTTTCGACCTGGCGGCCACCCGCGATCTGCTGCGCGAACATGCCGTACTGGTAGCGCACGCCGTAACCGAACGACGGCAGGCCGAGCGTGGCAAAGGAGTCCAGGAAGCACGCCGCGAGACGGCCGAGGCCGCCGTTGCCGAGCGCGGCGTCGGCCTCGCGCTCCAACACGTCGGGCAGCGGCGTCCCGGCTCGTTCGGATGCTTCACGCAGCGGATTGTCGAGGCCGAGCGCAGCGATGGCGTTGCCGAGCGCGCGCCCCATCAGGAACTCCATGCTCAGGTAGTGCACGCGGCGCGCGGTTTTGTTAGCGCGGTCGGCCGCTTGCGTCACGGCCCAGCGCTCGGCGAGCAGCTCGCGGCTGGCGTGTGCCGCAGCCCACAACAGCGCTTCGGGTGAGGCGGTGTCGCCGGCCAATCCCGCGTCGGCGCGCTGCGCCAGCTCGCGCTGGACGATCTGGGCAAAGGCGATGGCCAGCTTGGCGGGGCTTTTCTTGACAGTGGAGGTCATGCGGTTTTCATCGAGTTTTGGCCGCGCAGCAGTTGCGGCGGCGGCCGGGGCCCGCTTCGCGACGGACTTCTTGGCAGCCGGGCGCGCGGGGACAACGCTTGATTTTGACTTTGAAACCATCTCGTAACTCCACAACCCATTTAACCGCAGCGTCGACCCCGCGATCGATGCGATGGCCTTGCCCTTGATTGGTGAACATGGACGGCGTTGAGAGTGCGCCCTCGCCTTTGGATATTCGCTGCAAACCCAAGGTCCGTCGAGTGGCAAATGTGGAGTCGGCCGGCGTCAAGCGGCGTACGGCAATGTGCAGGTGCCGCTCGAACGGCGACTTGGAAGTTTGCGACGCCGAGTTCATGGTGTTCGGTCTGACGCTCGGGCGCTGATGCGCCGCGGAACACCGCGCGCATCGCGTCCGGCGCCGGCCCGCCGCAATGCGGGTCTTTCCGCGCAGACGCCCACGCGCAGGCTGTGCACGATGCGGCGATGCGGTTCGCCGGCCTCAGCGTCGATTCGATGAAGCGTGCTCTCGAACTGCGGGCGCTGCCTCTGGCGCTCGTGCTCACCCTCGTGTTTGCCGCTGCATGCGGCGGCGGTGGCGGTGGCGGCGACAACAACGCGTCCGACCAGCCGCCGGCAGGCAACGGCGTGATCGCCAGTGCGGCGAGCCCGATGCCACGCACCTGCAGCGGCGGCGCCTCGGCCGGCACGTTGTACATCGATGCCGAAGTCGAGCCTTTTGTCGCGGTCAATCCGACCAACGCCGACCACCTCGTCGGCGCCTGGCAGCAGGACCGCTGGAGCGGCGGCGCAGCGCGCGCCGTGATGACCGCTGTGTCCTTCGACGCCGGGCGCAGCTGGTCGCGGCAGTTGCAGCCGTTCTCGCGCTGCGCCGGCGGCGTCGGCACGAGCGGCGACTACGAGCGCGCCACCGATCCTTGGGTGGACTTCGGCCCCGACGGCACGGTGCATGCGATGGGACTGGCGGTCAGCGGCGGCACTTTCACCACCGGCGCGCTGTCGGCCATGCTGGCATCACGCTCCACCGACGGCGGCCGCACATGGAGCACGCCGGCCGTGCTGGTGCGCGACGGCGAAGCGCTGTTCAACGACAAGAACACGCTCACCGCCGACCCCACCGACGCCCGTTTCGTGTATGCCGTGTGGGACCGGATCGACAGCGCGGGTGACGGGCCGACGCTGATGGCACGTTCGGTCGACGGCGGCGTGAGCTGGCAGAGCGCGCGCACGATCTACACACCGCTGCCGCCCGGTGGCACGGGCCGCAGCCAGACCCTGGGCAACCGCATCGTCGTGCTGGCCAACGGCGTGCTGGTCAACCTGTTCACGCAGATCGACACCGTCGGCGGCCAGACCAGCAACCGGCTGGGCGTGATCCGCTCGCTCGACAAGGGCGACACCTGGTCGGCGCCGGTGTTCATCGCCGAGCTGCGCGCCGTGGGTGCGCGCGACCCGCAGACCGGCGCGGCGATCCGCGACGGCGCCATCCTCGCCGCCATCGCCGCAGCGCCCGACAGCGCGTTGTGGGTGGCGTGGCAGGACGCGCGCTTTTCCAACGGCGTGCGCGACGCGATCGCGATCTCGCGCTCGGTCGATGGCGGCGCGAGCTGGAGCGCGCCGCTGGCGATCAACCGCGCCGCCGGCGCCGCCGCCTTCACGCCGGCGCTCACGGTGCGCGCCGATGGCCTGGTGGGCGTGCTGCACTACGACCTGCGCAACGACACCGACGACCCGGCCACGCTGCTGGCCAGCGTCTGGCTGCTGGCTTCGCGCGACGGCACGAGCTGGACCGAAACGCCCGTGCTCGGACCGTTCGACATGGCGCAGGCGCCGAATGCGCGCGGTCTGTTTCTCGGCGACTACTTCGGCCTCGCCAGCGCGGGCACGAGCTTTCTGCCGCTGATCACGAGCGCCGGGCTGGACAGCAGCAACCGCACCGACATCGTGTCGCTGCGCATCGAGCCGGCGACGGCGAGCGCGGCGTCTTCACGCGCGCGCGCCAACGCGCTGCGGCCACCGACCGCGGCCGAGGAGGCGCGCTGGCGCGCTGCCACGCACACAGCGACGCTGCGCACGATGGAGCGACGCATGCCGGGATGGGCGGCGCGCGTCGGGGCGCGCGCAGCGCCGTAGCCGATCTCGATGGCTGCCGCGCCTTGGCGCGCCTTCGATCGTGAAACAGACGACGCGCGGGCAATGCGCAAGCCATTGGAGACGGACACGGCGCTGGCGCCGGCGCAGAAGCGACCGCATCGGCTTCGACCATCGCACGCTGTTCGTGCCTGATTGATGCACCCGGCCGCGGCGTGATCGCTTGCGACGCTCCTGCTAGAGTGAAACGCAATCGAATCACATTCACGGTGGAGGTGGAGTGGCAAGCCAAGCATCAGGTTTTCCCAGGCTGCTGGGGGACGTCGGCGGCACCAACGCGCGCTGGGCCTGGCAGGCCGCGCCGGGGCAGGCGCTGTCGCACGTCAGCACGCTGCCGGCGCGCGATCACGCCTCGATCGGCGACTGCATCGGCGCCTACCTGAAGCAGCAGGCGTTGCCGCCGCCGCGCGACGTGGCCTTCGGCATTGCCACCGCCGTCAGCGGCGACCGCGTGACGATGACCAACCACCCCTGGTCGTTTTCAATCGACGCCCTGCGCACGGGCCTCGGCGCAGCGCGGGTGCGCGTGCTGAATGACTTCGAAGCCTTGGCGCACGCGGTGCCGGTGCTGCCGGCGTCGGACTTGCAGGCTGTGGGCGGCGGCGCGGCCGTGCCCGGCGCGGCGCTGGCCGTGATCGGCCCCGGCACGGGGCTGGGCGTGTCGGGTCTGGTGAGCGACGGCCATGGCGGCTGGCGTGTCGTCGTCGGCGAAGGCGGCCATGTCACGATGCCCGCATGCACCACGCGCGAGGCTTCGCTGCTGGCCGTGCTGCGCGAACGCTTCGGCCATGTCTCGGCCGAGCGCACGGTGTCCGGCCAGGGATTGGTGAACCTCTACGAAGCGGCCTGCGTGCTCGACGGCGAAACGCCCCACGCGCTCGACCCGGCGCAGGTGCTGGCGCGCAGCCAACCCGGCGCCGCGCAGCACGACACGCAATGCGAAGAGGCGGTGACGACCTTTGCTGCGCTGCTCGGCACGGTGGCCGGCAACCTGGCGCTGACGCTCGGTGCGCGTGGCGGCGTGTTCATTGGCGGCGGCATCGTGCCGCGCTTGGGCGAGCGCTTTGCGACGCTGCCGTTTCGCACGCGCTTCGATGACAAGGGGCGCTTTCGCGCCTATGTCGAAGCGGTGCCGGTGTGGGTCATCACGGCGCCCGCCCCGGCCTTGCTCGGCGCAGCGCGCGCCTTGGACAGCGAGGGCTGATCCAGGGCGTCAGGGCTGGGTCATTGACGCACTTGGCGACGCACTGGGCGACGCACCCGGCGGCCACGTCAGTCGGCTCGGGAACTCCTCGGTGGTCGAGCCGACGATGACGATCAAGTCATGGCCTTCGACACGTTGGTACGCAGCGGCACGCTCGATGCCATCGAGCGCAGCGCGCGCCAGGAACGTGCCAGACACCGGGTTGGCGGCCAAGGCCGCCGTGAACTGAGGCGAGACGTTGGTGCTGCCCAGACCCTCCGTGGCCGGGCCGTGCTGCGTCACGCGCGCCACCAGCGCCAGCTTGCCGGTGCGCAGCGCGATGGCGCCGTCCTGGCCCACATCGACCGTGGCAAAGCGGCGCGCGAAGCGCTCGCTGCTCAGGTTGGCATGCACGACGCCGGCAAATTTTCCGTCCGGCGTGCGCAGCGCGCGCGCCACCGAGATCACCCATTTGCCGCTGACGCGCCCGACCCACGGCTGAGACATCACCAGGCCCGCGGCTCCAGCGCTGCGCGCCGCGATGAAAAAATCGCGGTCGCCGAGTTGGACGGGCAACGCCTCGGGCGCTTGGCCGAGACGCACCGTGCCATTGGCATCGGTGGCCAGCAACGCATCGGTCTCGGGCATCGCTGCGCGCATGTCGGCCAGCGCCACACCGAGCGGCCCATCGGGCGCGAACCCGCGCTCTGCCGACCGGGCGTGGGCCGCGACGAGTGACTGCAGGCCAAGATCGACCCGCGACATGTCACCGTGGATGCTTCCTGCCAGCATGCGCGCGAGATACGTCACCTGGTCCTGGGCGCGTGCGACCGCAGCCTGCCGGCTGTCGCTGATCCACAGCGCGAGCAAGCCGGTCAGCAGCACCGCCGCCGCCATGTTGGACAAGACGAGCCACATGCCGAGCCTGGCGGCGCGGCGATCGGCGGCGTTCTCGGGGACAGTGGTGTTCAAGCGAGGCCTCCTGCTCGCGACGATTGTGCGGCTGTCGGCAGACTTGCGCTACGGCACCCGTTTCTTCACCCATTGCCACGCCAGCAAACCGATCGCCAGAAACCCCGCCGACGTCAGCGCCAGCAACAGTGTCGAGTGCATCACCAGCGGCGAGATCACGCCGGCCACGAGACCGTTGGCAACGGCGCCGACAAAGGCCTGCATCGACGACGCCATGCCGCGGCGATCGGGCAGCAGGTCGAGCACCTTGATCGTCACTGCGGGCACCATCAGCGCCCAGCCGAACGAGAACAGCGCCACCGGCGGCAGCGCCCAAGCCCAATGCGGCACCGGCAGCGCAGCGTTCAGGCTCACGTTGACGACGGTGGCCAGCAGCATGATGTTCAGGCCGCGGCGAATCTGCTTGCGCGGCTCGACGCGCCCGGCCGAGCGCCCCGACACCCACGCGCCGCCCATGATGCCGCCGACGGACAAGCAAAAGAACCAGAAGAACTGCGTCGGCGCGAACTTCAAATGCTGCCCGAGCCAGGCCGGCGCCGACAGCACGTAGACGAACATGCCGTTGAACGGCACGCCGCTGGCCAGGCACAGCGCAAAGAAGCGCGGATCCGCGCCGAGCTGCACGTAGCCGCGCATCAGATTGCGCGCATTGAACGGTTGCGCCTGCGTGGGGTGCAACGTTTCGGGCAGCAGGCGCGCATTGAGCACGAGCAGCAAGGCGCCCACGGCGGCCAGGAACCAGAAGATGGCCTGCCAGTTGGCGTGCGCGAAGAGCACGCCACCGACCATCGGCGCGATGGCCGGTGCGACGCCGAAGTAGATCGTCACCTGGCTCATCACGCGCTGCGCGTCGGCCGGCGGGAACATGTCGCGGATGATGGTGCGCGAGACGATCATGCCGGCGCCGGCGCTCATGCCTTGCAGCGCGCGAAAGGCGATCAGCCAGCCGATGGTGGGTGCGAGCGCACAACCGACCGAGGCGAGCGTGAACAACGCCAAACCGCAAAGCACCACCGGACGGCGACCGAAGCTATCAGCCAGCGCGCCGTGGAACAGGTTCATCGCCGCAAAGCCGAACAGAAACGCCGACAACGTTTGCTGCAGCTGCAGCGGCGTGGCGGCGAGCGTGTGCGCGATGCCATCGAAGGCCGGCAGGTAGGTGTCGATCGCAAACGGCCCGAGCATGCCCAGGCCGGCGAGCATCAGCGCCAGCGTCCAGCGCTTGCCGCGCCACAGCGACGGCGCGTCAGGGTTCACGAAGAGCGTAGCGCATGTGCATGAGCTGCATTCTGCGTGCAGGTGCGCCGGATCGACGTGGCGGCGCGTCGCGCGGCCGTGCTGACATATTCGCCAAGGTAAAGAAACTTTGCTGCCACGTCGGCCGGTTGTCCGCTCGACGGCTCGACGCCGCACACACCCCGTTCGTGGGGGCCTGTGCCGCCTTGCGCCTGCCGTAACCACTTGCTGCCCACAAACCGCTCCAGGCGTGGCACAACCTCATTCTTGTCATCGTGGGGGTTCGAACTCATGAAAATTGCCATTGCCGTCGTGCTTTGCTTGGCGGTCTTGTCCGGTTGCGGGGGAGGAGGCAGCGGCGATGAAGGCCAGGCGTATGGCCTCAGCGCGCGCGCCGCGACGAGCGGTCTGCAGATTCCCACCGGCGTTGGCAACGGCGCACCGTTCGCGGCGGTCAACGCGGTCCCCAACGTCAAGCTGCCGAACGCCACCACGCTGACGCATGCCGGTGACGGCAGCAACCGCTTGTTCGCGTCGATGCGCGGCGGCCGCATCGACGTCTTCAACAACAACGCCGGTTCGCCGCCGGCCACGACCTTCCTCGACATCACCCCGCGCGTGGACAGCTCCACCGGCGAAGGCGGCCTGCTCGGTCTGGCGTTCGATCCAGCCTTCAGAACCAACGGCTTCTTCTACGTGTACTACGTGACCATCACCGGCGGCACGCGCAAGGTGCGCGTCTCGCGCTTCGGCCGGTCCAGCGCCAACGTCGCCAACCCGGCGTCAGAACGTGTGGTGCTCGAACTCGACCACCCAAACCCGGATCACTTCGGCGGCTGGCTCGGCTTTGGCCCGGACGGCCTGCTTTACATCTCTTCGGGCGACGCCGGCGTCGACAGCAATGCGCAGAGCCCGACGTCCTTGTTTGGCAAGATCCTGCGGATCCGAGTCAACACCAGTGGCACCGGCTACACCGTGCCGGCCGACAACCCGTCGAGCGCCAGCCCTGTCTGGGCCTCTGGCTTTCGCAATCCGTGGCGCTGCAGCTTCGACCGCGGCGGCAACCGCGACCTGTGGTGCGGCGACGTCGGCCAGGCCTCGCGCGAGGAGGTCAACCGCATCAGAAAGGGCGGCAACTACGGCTGGCCGGTCTATGAGGGCTCGCAGTCGTACACCAATCCCGGCAACCGGCCCCTCACCGACTTCGACCGAGCGGTCCACGAGTACGACCACACGCAAGGCGTGGCCGTGATCGGCGGCTATGTATACCGCGGCAGCGCGCACCCGTCGCTGGTGGGACGCTATCTCTACTCCGACTACGCGACGACGAACCTGTGGGCGATCGAGACCGACGGCGGCGGCAACTTCGTCAGCAACAGCGTCGTCGCCAATAACCTGGACACGATTCAGACGCTCGGCGAAGACGAGGCTGGCGAGGTCTATGTCGCGTCCGCGTTCGGCGGCATTTCGCGCCTGCAAGCCAACGCCGCTGGCAGCAGCGCTGCCGCGATGCCGGCCACCTTGTCGGCCACCGGCCTGTTCACGGACCTGGCCGCACTGACGCCGTCGCCCGCGCTCATCGACTACGAACTCAATTCGCCGCTCTGGTCCGACGGCGCCCGCAAGCAACGCTGGTTCGTGTTGCCCGACGCGCAGACCATCGGTTTCGCCGCCGACGGGGCGTGGACCTTCCCCGCGGGCACGATCACCGTCAAACACTTCGAGCTGGTGCGGGCCGGCGGTGGACTGACTCGCGTGGAGACGCGCGTCATGGTCAACCGCCCAGACGGCTGGGTCGGCTACACCTACCGCTGGCGCGGCGACCAATCCGATGCCGACCTCCTCGTCAACGGTGCCAGCGCTGGCTACGACACCGTCAACCCTGCCACAGGCGCTGCCGTGCGCGTGAACTGGACCTTTCCCAGTCAGGCGCAATGCCTGAACTGCCACACGCAGGCGACGGGCCGCGTGCTCGGTCTCAATACCTTGCAGATCAACCGCGACCACACCTACCAAAGCAGCGGCACCAGCGACAACCAGCTGCGCACGTTGAACCACATCGGCATGTTCAGCCAGAACGTTGGCGACGCCGCTCAGTACGGCGCGCTGCCGAACCCGACAGGCGGCGGGGCCCCGCTCGAAAGCCGCGCCAAGGCGTACCTCGAATCGAATTGCTCGAACTGCCACCGCCCCGGCGGGCCGACACCCGTCAACATGGACTTGCGCTACACCACCGGCGTGGCGGACATGCGGCTGGTTGGCGTGGCGGCGGAGCGGCCCACCGTGGGCGGCGCGGTGCGCATCGTCGCCGGCAACCACGCCGCGAGCGACCTGTGGCGGCGCGCCTCGTCAGGCAGCGCCACGCGCATGCCGCCGCTGGGGGTGTCGCTGGTGGATGACGCCGGCGTCAACGTGCTCGCCGATTGGATCGACACCTTGCGCTGAACATCAAAAGTGTGAAGCAAGCCGATAGGCCGGATTCTGTGCGGTGAGGGCTTCTTGCGAAGCCCTCACCGTGACCGCCATTCATCTGGGCCGCTCATCACTGAGCGGCTCGGTGCCACCTACCCGCCGGCTCCGCGAGCCACATCAATGCCGGCCTATTTGGTGTTGCTGCGCGTAGAGATTGCCCGTTTCACCCGTGGCGGGCTTTGCCCGCCACGGCTGCTGTTCGGTTCGGGCTTGCGCCCGAGTCCATGCTCTCGCATGGACCACCAGCTTTCGCTGGTGCCTCACAGACCACCCAAGCGGACCCGCCTCGACTCGTCTCTGTTGCTCTGATCCTCACGTCACCGTGGAGAGCCGTTAGCTCCTACGCTGCTCTGTGCAGTCCGGACCTTCCTCCAGCACGTCCTTTCGGAACTTGTGCCAGCGGCGGTCTGACTTGCTTCACGCGTGCAATTGTCCCATGGGCAACCGCCGGACACGCAGCGAAACTCTCCCGCGATGGGGCCGTTCCAGAGCCTCTGCGCGAACACACGGGGGGAGCGCCCAATGATTTTCGATTCACTGCGGGGCCTGTTCTGGGCGCCGCTCAGCGCCAAGTTCGCCACGCGTGCGCAACAGCGCGAGGGCGTGACGATGGCGCCGCCACCCGACACCCTCAGCCCAGCCGCTTTGCTCCCGCCCGCAGCGGCTCGAGCGGCGCCGGCGATCGCGCACGAAGGTGCCATCCCGTGCCTCGACGGGCTGCGCGCGGTGTCCGTGCTGATCGTCGTCTTGTCCCACATCGGCCTCGGACACATCGTGCCCGGGGGGCTGGGCGTGACGGTGTTCTTCTTCCTCAGCGGCTTCCTGATCACGACCTTGCTGCTGCGAGAGTTCGACAAGAACGGATCGATCCACATCCCGTTTTTCTACGCCCGCCGCGTGCTGCGTCTGGCGCCGGCCTTGGTCATTGCTCTGCTGCTGGCCTACGGCCTCACGTTGGCGGGACTGCTTCAGGGCAAGGCCACGATGAGCGGCTTCCTGGCGCAGCTGTTCTACCTGGCGAACTACTACTTTGTGTTCTCCAGCGGCGAGTCTGCGGTGCCGAACGGCACGGTGATCCTGTGGTCCCTGGCAGTGGAAGAGCACTTCTACATCGTCTACCCGCTGGTGGTCGCCTGGGCATTGCCAAAGATCTCTGCGCGCCGGGCCGCGTGGTGGATGGCGGGCGCCTGCGTGTTGGTGCTGGCCTGGCGTTGGCATCTGACGTCTGATCCGGCCTTCAACCCGAGCCGGATCTACTACGCCACCGATACCCGCGTCGATTCGATCCTCTTCGGTTGCATCCTCGCTTGCACCTTCAATCCCGCCTCCGTCAGCCGTCCCCTGAACGGCAAGCTGGCGGGTCTTCTGCTGACAGCCGGGTTGCTCTTGCTCGCCGGCACGCTCATGCACCGCGATCCCAGATTCCGCGAGACGTTGCGCTATTCCTTGCAGGGCGCGGCGCTCATGGCCGTCTTCTATGCCCTGATTGCAGCGCCCAGCACGTGGGCCCACAAACTGCTGAATCTGCCTTTGCTGGTGAAGCTGGGCACGTACTCGTACGTGATCTACCTGACCCACCACATCATCGTGCACCTCTGCATCGAGCACCTCGCGGCGCCGCCGTCACCGCCCACGCTGTTTGTCGCGGCCATGTCCGCCTCGGTGGCGTTGGCAGCGCTGATGGATTCGACCGTGGACCGCTACTTCGCCGCCTGGCGCAGGCGGTTGCACGATGACGTGGTCGCGCGGCCGCCAGCACGGCAGCGCACCGTTGACGAGCCCTCCGGGTGGGCTATGACTTCAGGCATTTCGCGCTGACGCAGGGCGCACGCCCGGCGGCGGCGCTGATCTTGTTCAGCACTGCGGCTTGCAGCGCAAGAATCACGAGCGCGGGGGTTGCAGCGCCCGAATCATGAGCGCGGGGCTTGCAGCGCCCGAATCATGAGCGCGGCGCTTGCAGCGCCGCGATGCGCTCTTCGATTGGCGGGTGGCTCGAAAACAGCTTCATCAGGCTGCTCGGCGCGCCATTGATGCCCATCGCCTTGACCGTCTGCGGCAGCTCGCCGGGCGGCAGGCCACCCAGACGGGCCAAAGCGTGCTGCATCGGTGACGGGTTGCCCATCAGGTCAGCCGAGCCACGGTCGGCGCGGAACTCGCGCTGGCGTGAAAACCAAGCCACGATCATCGCGGCCACAACACCGAGCACGAGGTCAAGGATGACGGTCGTAACGTAGTAGCCGATGCCGGGGCCGCTGCGGTCGTTGCGCAGCACCACCTTGTCGACCACGTAGCCGATGACACGCGACAGGAAGACGACGAAGGTGTTCATCACGCCCTGAATGAGCGTCATCGTCACCATGTCGCCGTTGGCGACGTGCGCGATCTCGTGGCCGATGACGGCCTCGACTTCTTCGCGGTTCATGCCCTGCAGCAGCCCTGTGGACACGGCGACGAGTGCCGAGTTCTTGAAGGCGCCGGTGGCGAAAGCGTTGGCCTGGCCTTCATAGATCGCCACTTCGGGCATCTGAATGCCGGCCTTGTCGGCAAAGCGCTTCACGGTCGTGACGATCCACTGGTGCGTGGCGTCTGGCGACTCGTTGATGACCTGCGCGCCGGTGCTCCATTTGGCCATCGGTTTGCTCATCAGCAGCGAAATGATCGCGCCGCCGAAGCCCATGACGGCGGAGAACGCGAGCAGGCCAGGCAGGCTCAAGCCATTGGCGGTGAGGAAGCGGTTCAAGCCGAAGATGTTCACCACCAAGCCGAGCACGAGCATGACGGCGAGGTTCGTGACGAGGAACAGGGCGATGCGTTTCATGGCGTCAAGGTCTCAGAGCGCGAAGGGCTCCGGACGGCGAGGATGTTAGGGCTTCGCGTTTGAGTTCAAGGGCGCGGGGCGAAAGACCTGCTTGTCCTGATAAAAAACCGGGTCTTCGTTGGCGGGCCACCAGCCGGGAATGCCGAGCACCGGCAGCGGCAGGAACGGCTTGCTCGCCCACTGCGCCGGTGCGAGCGCCAGCGGATCGGCCAGCAACACATGCGCCGTGAGGCCCTTGCGCGGTGCGCTGGCGAGTTGTTCAAGCAGGGCGTGGCCGAAAACCTCGAAGCGGTGGTGTTGCCACAGCGCGCGGTGCGTCACGAACAGGGCATGCCAATCGCGCGCCGCGAGCGCTTGCGCCAGCGGCGCAGGTGCATCAAGCCAGAGCGCGCCGTTTTCGTCGAACAGCGTCAGCGCATCGCGCAACGCGCCGCGCGTCGCGCCGACGCCGCGTACGGCAATCTCGGCCGCCTGCAACTGGTTCAAACGCTGCTTGATGGCCGGGTGACGGTGCCAGACCAGGCGGTTGAAATGGTCGTGCAGGTTGTCTCTCGTCGGCACGCTGGCAGTGCGGGCGATGAAGGCTTCGTAGGCTTCACCGTCCGGCAATGCATCGGCAGCGACAAAGCGCACCGGTGCAGGCTGCGTGCTCGCATCGGCCAGCGGCGCCAGCCACGGCCGAGTCCAGTCGATCGATGCGTTCAAGTCACCGAACGACGCTGCACGTGATTGGGTTGCTTCTCGGGCCGCAGTTCAAACAGCTCGGGGAACTGGCCGAACAGCTTGGTGGACGATCCACTTCTGGAGAGCAGTTGTGCGTCACGCAGACGCTCGGCAGCGACGCGCAGCTCGACCGTTTCACCCGCCGCCAACGCGGGCAGCGCATCGAAGATGGCTTGGGCTTTCTCGGGAATCACGGGCGGGGCTTTCTTCGCCGGTGCCTTCTTCGATGCACGCTTCTTCGCTGGCGCCTTCGTGGGCGTCGGACTGGGCGCCGGGCCGGTCGCGGCACGCGTGCCCTTGCGATGCGACAGCACCTCGTAATCGTCGTAGACGCCGATCGTCTCGTCGCCCGTCTTGCCCTGCTGGCCGACGCCGACAACACGGCAGCCCTTCTCGCGCAGTCGCGACACCAGCGGGGCAAAGTCGGAGTCCGACGACGCGATCACCACCACCTCGGGCCGCTCGCTGATGGCCAGGTCGATCGCATCGACAGCCAGCGCGATGTCCGTCGAGTTCTTGCCCGCAGCGAGGTTCACCATCGGCCGGATGCCCAGGCGCTTGAACGCCGCCTGATGCTTCACCGCGCTCTCTGCCGTGCAGTAGGCACGCCGCACATGGGGGCCGCCGAAGTGCTGGTGCACCCAGGGCACGGCCTGTTCGATGACGTCGAGCGAGACGTTGTCGGCGTCGATCAGCAGCATCACGCGGTCGTGGGTCATGTCAGCTTCGCCGGGCCGCCCCAAGGAGTTGACGCGCCCCTCGGGGGCAGCGAGCAAAGCGAGCTTGGGGTCGTCATGATGTTAGTTTCCAGTTCAGAGTTTCACCACCGCGCAGCGGCTTCAACACCGCGTCGCCGAAAGGAACATTTTCGGGCAACGCCCAAGGTTCGCGCTTCAACGTCACCGTACTGCGGTTGCGCGGCAGGCCGTAGAAGTCCGGGCCGTTAAAGCTCGCAAAGGCTTCCAGCTTGTCGAGCGCACCGACCGCCTCGAACGCTTCGGCATACAGCTCCATCGCCGCCGGTGCGGTGTAGCAGCCGGCGCCGCAAACTGAGTTTTCCTTCAACACGGCGGCGTGCGGCGCGCTGTCGGTGCCGAGGAAAAATTTCGGGCTGCCGCTGGTGGCCGCGCTGACCAATGCCTGGCGATGCACCTCGCGCTTCAACACCGGCAGGCAGTAGTAGTGCGGGCGCAAGCCGCCCTTGAAGATCGCGTTGCGGTTGTAGAGCAAGTGGTGCGCGGTGATCGTCGCGCCGGTGTGCACATCGCTCGCAGCGACGTACTGCGCCGCCTCCTTCGTCGTGATGTGCTCGAAAACCACCTTCAACTCCGGGAAGTCGCGTCGCAGCGGCTGCATCACGCGCTCGATGAAAACCGCCTCGCGGTCGAAGATGTCGATCTCGTTGTCAGTGACCTCGCCATGCACGAGCAGTAGCAGGCCCTCGCGCTGCATCGCTTCGAGCGTGGTGGTGGTCTTGCGGATGTCCGTCACCCCGGCGTCGCTGTTGGTCGTGGCGCCTGCGGGATAGAGCTTGACGGCCACCACACCAGCCGCTTTGGCGCGGCGGATCTCGTCGGGCGGCAGCTTGTCGGTGAGGTAGAGCGTCATCAGCGGCGTGAAGTCGGCGCCTGGCGGCAACGCGGCGACGATGCGTTCGCGGTACGCCGTTGCCGCAGCCGTGGTCGTCACCGGCGGCTTGAGGTTTGGCATCACGATCGCGCGCGCGAACTGCGCCGCCGTGGCGGGCAGCACCGCCGCCATCGCGACGCCGTCGCGCAAGTGCAGATGCCAATCGTCGGGGCGGGTGATCGTCAGCGTCTGGCTCATGCGGGCATTCTCACCCCGGGCGCGGCATCGCGATCACATGACGCACAGTCAACTCGCAGGCGCCGCGGCCGGCGCCTTGCTGCATCAGGCGTTGGGAGCTTCGCCGCGCGACGGCTCGCCGCGTTGAATCTCGCGCAGGCACGACAGACACAGGCAACCGGTGTAGCGCTCGCGCAGTGACGCCAGCGTCTGCACATCGAGCGCCACGGTCGTGCACGCACAGGGCTGCGAAGTGTCGGCGGCGCCGCAAAGGAACTCGCCGCCGCAGCGCGAACAACGGTCACCGCCGCCGTCGCTCACGGCACCTGCCTCAGGACGCGCCCTGTACGTTGACGTACAAAGCGTAAAGCGAATGGCTCGCCGCCATGAACAGCCGGTTGCGCTTGGCGCCGCCGAAACACAGGTTGGCGCAGCGCTCGGGCAGATGGATATGTCCCAGCGCCTTGCCGGCCGCGTCGAACACCCGCACACCGTCGAGCGGCTCGCTCGGCATGCGGCCATTGCCGCCCCAGCCGCACCAGATGTGGCCTTCGGCGTCGATCGCGATGCCGTCGAGCGCGCCACCGTCAGCAGCATCGATCACCAGACGCTTGTTGCCGAGCGCGCCGTTCGTGCCAACGCGGTACGCCCACAGCTTGCGGTGCGGCTCGGCGCGGCTCTCGACGATGTAGAGCTCGGACTCGTCGGGCGAAAACGCCAGGCCGTTCGGGCCCTTGAGGTCGGTCAGCAACTGCTGCAACTCGCCGCGAGGTGACAGGCGGTAGACCGCATGCGGCAACTCCTGCGCCGCAGGTTCACCTTCCCAGTGGCCGCTGATGCCGAAGCTCGGGTCGGTGAACCAGATGCTGCCGTCCTGGGCGCAGACGATGTCGTTGGGCGAGTTCAATCGCTTGCCGTCGAAGCGGTCGGCGAGCACGGTGATGCGGCCGTCGTACTCGGTGCGCGTGATGCGCCGCGTCAGGTGTTCGCACGAGACGAGCCGGCCATCGCGGTCGCGCGTGTGGCCGTTGGCGTTGTCGGCCGGCGCGCGGAACACGCTGGTCGCGCCCGACGCATCGTCCCAGCGCAGGATGCGGTTGTTCGGGATGTCGCTGAACAACAGGTAGCGGCCGTCGCCGAACCACACCGGGCCTTCGGCCCAGCGAAAGCCCGTTGCCAACTGCTCGACGCTGGCGCTGTAGTGACGCAAGGCGAAGAAAGCTTCGTCGAGGACTTCGATCGACGGGTCGGGGTAGCGGGTGTTGGCCGTGAATTGCATCGTCAATAGCCTAGACCGAAGCCAAACGGGTACAGCGTGTCCTTGGCCGGGTAGCCGGGCGCATCGGGCTGGTTGTCGATCACCGCCTGCAGGTTGTTGGCCAGCGCGAACGGCAGCTTGCCTTGCGGCCTGGCCTTGCCCGAAAGCACGTCGAGCAGCGCGGCATTGCCGACGCCGAAGCCGGCGACGATCGCACCGGCCCGGCGCAAGCCGCTGGCCTCGTCGATCACATAAGGCTGGCGGAAGTTGATGCTGAGCACAACCTTGTCGGCGCCGATCTCCTTCATCACCGCCTGGATGTCGGCCAGCGTGGGCGAAATGCGCCACGACTTCGACGCCGCCATCGTCGTGAACGACAGGTTGTTGGCTTCCCACGGGAAGGCGCCGCCGAAGACCAGTCCGAGCGGGGTCGGTGCACCGAGGTTGCCGTCATCGACGCACAGCGGGTTTTGCACCGGGTGCGTGATGCACGAATCCTCGGCGCCCCAGACCTTGCCGGTCAGTGGGTTCAGGAAGGCCGGGTTGGAACCGGTGGCCGGGTCCTTGGTGCGATAGCCGCCGGTGCCGGTATTGCCGACCTCGACGCGGATGATCGCGCGATCAAAACCCGCCGCCGACGGCCGGCCCGTCACGTTGCCGGCGGCATCGCGCGCCAGCGCCTTGCCGTCGGCGCCGGCCTCGCCGTTGGTCACCTGCGCGAAGACCTTCTGCGCATCCGCCGTGTCGAGGCCCATCGTATAGACCTTGGCGCTTGCGGCCAGCGGCAGCACCTTGTTGTTCTGCAGCAGAACAACAGACTTGCGCTGCATGTCGAGCCCGGCCTGGCGGAACGCCTCCTGGCCGACGATTGCGCCCGCCTTGCCTTCATCGACGTACGGGTTCTCGAACAATCCCAGCTCGAACATCGGCTGCAGCAATCGACGCGCCGCTTCGGTCACGCGCGCTTCGCTCACAAGTCCCGCGCCGACCAGGTCGGTGATCGTCTTCACGTCCTGGAAGCCCGACAGCGTTTCGGTGCCGCCGTTGATCGCCGCGGCCACGCGCTCAGGCACGGTCTTGCCTTCGAGGCCCCAGGCGCGGTCGTTGATGACGCCGGTGTCGGAGTTGACATAGCCCTTGAAGCCGAGCTTGCCGCGCAGCAGATCGGTGACGACCTGCTTCGAGAACGCGAAGCCGGTCTGCTCGTACTTGACGCCCTCGTGCGTCACGGCTATCGGCACGCCGTAGTACGGCATGATCGACGAGACACCGGCATCGACGGCCGCCTGCCATGGCTTCAGGTGCCAGCCGAAGTTGCCGGCCGGATAGACCTGGTTCTTGCCGAAGGCGTAGTGCGGATCGAGCCCGAGTTCCTGCGGGCCGCCGCCGGGGAAGTGCTTCATCGTCAGCGCCACCGGCGACTTCGGATTCAGCGGCCCGCCCTGCAGGTTCTCGACCAGCGTCTTCATGATGTTGGCCGCCAGGTCGGCGTCTTCGGTGAAGGTCTCGTGCACGCGGTACCAGCGCGGCTCGGTGGCCAGGTCGGCCATGTAGCCGTACATGCCGCGGATGCCGATGGCCTGCCACTCCTGCCCCATCACGCGCGAGAAGGTCTTGACCACTTCCATGTCGCCGACGGTCGCTTTGCCGGTCTTGCGGAATTCCTCGCCGAGCGCGGCCGACGCGATGCCAGCCTCCTTCGGAAACTCCGTCATCACGCCCGACGAGTTGTTGATGCCGCTGCGCGCGTCGCGCTCGAAGTGGTTGCGCGCGTTGGACTTGAACAGTGCCGGGATGCCCAGCCGCGTCGCTTCGGCGAGCGACTGAACGCCGTTGGTGAACAACGCGGCCTGTTGCGGCGTCAGCTGCGAGCCGGCGCGGATGCCGGCGTCGGGGCCGCAGGTGCCTTGCGCATTGACCACGTTGCGGAAGATGAAGCGGTGCATCTGCTGCTGGTTGACGAACGCGGCGGCATTGGGTTGCAGCGCGCCGCCGCAGCCGCCGTTGAGCGTCTGGATCAGCATCAGGCCAGCTTTTTCCTGCAGCGTCATCTGCGCGACGAGGTCGGCCACGCGCGCATCGACCGGGCGGCGCCAGTCTTCATAGGAGTCGAGCTTGCCGTTGGCGTTCGAGTCCTTGAACTTCAGGTTGTCGACGGTGAGCACGGGTTTGATCCGCACCTGCACAGCGGGTGCTTGCGTGGAAGGCGCGTGCACGCACGAGGCCAGCAGTGCTGCGGTCGCAGCGCCCAGCAGAAATTTGGTGTTCATTTGAAGAGTCCCGGCAACCAGAGAGAGAACGCCGGCACGTAAGTCACCAGCAGCAGGCACAGCGTCAGCGCGCCATAGAACGGCAGGATCGTGCGCATCACCTGGCCGACGGTGATGCCGCCGATGGCGCAGCCGACGAACTGCACCGAACCCACTGGCGGCGTATTCAACCCGAGCGCGCAATTGATCAGCATGATGATGCCGAACTGCACCGGGTCCATGCCGAATTGCATCGCGATCGGCAGGAAGATCGGCGTGCAGATCAGGATCGTGGCCGCCATGTCGAGAAAAGTGCCGAGGATGAACAGCAGGATGTTGATCATCAGGAAGATGACCCACGGCTCGCTGCTGATCGCCTTCATCAGCTCGCCCGTGCGCTGCGGCACTTCATACAGCGCCATGAAGTAGCCGAAGGCCGCCGAGATGCCGATCAGCAACAGCACCACGCCGGTGGTCTTGCAGGCCTTGGCGCAGGCTTTGAGGAAGTTGTGCCACGACATCGTCTTGTAGACGAAGACGGTGACCAGCAAGGCCCAGGCGACCGCGATCGACGCCGACTCGGTGGCCGTGAACGCGCCCGACAAAATGCCCGCCAGGATGATCACGACCACCAGCAACCCGGGCAGTGACGCGAGAAAGGCCGTCAGCACCGCGCCCCAGCCCGCAAAGCCACCCGGCCGCACCGGGTAGCCGCGCTTGACTGCCACCCAATACGCCGCGCCGAGGTTGCACAGCGTGAGGATGACGGCCGGCACCAGGCCCGCGAGCATCAGGCTGAGCGCACTCACCGACGCGATGCCGGCCGTGGCCAGCGTGTAGATGATCAGGTTGTGCGAGGTCGGCATGATGGCGCCGACCAGGGCCGCATGCGTGGTGACGTTGACGGCGTAGTCGGCGTCGTAGCCGTCCTTCTTCATCAGCGGAATCATCACCGAGCCGATCGCCGACACGTCGGCCAGCGGCGAGCCGGCGATGCCGCCGAAGATGGTGCAGCCGAGCACGTTGCTCATGCCCAGGCCGCCGCGCACATGGCCGACCAGGCTGTTGGCAAAGCGCACGATGCGGTCGGCGATGCCGCCGTAGAGCATCAACTCGCCGGCGAAGACGAAGAACGGGATGGCGAGAAAGCTGAACACCTGCATGCCGCCGACCATCTTCTGGAACACAACGGCGATCGGCAGGCCGGCCGCGATGATGGTGGCCACCGACGACAGGCCGATCGCAAACGCGACCGGCACGCCGAGCAGCAGGAACAGCGTGAAGCTGACGCACAGTACGGTCAGCTCCATGAGGCGCTCCTTCTAGGCGTGGCCGCCGCCATCCAAGCGGCCGCCGCGGAACCGGCTTTGCCGGGCCGCTGGCGGCGCCCCCCGGGGGGAGGCGCCGAAGGCGCTTCGGGGGGGTCTAGTTCCATGCCGGCTCCACCACGGTTCCGCGCGCCAGCGCGATGATGTGCTCGATCGAGAACATCACGATCAAGACGCCGGCAATCACGATCGGCAGGTAGTCGATGCCGTCGGTGATCGGCAGCATCGGTTTCTTCTCGCCCCACTTGGCGGCCATCCAGATCCAGCCGCCATAGACCATCAAGGCGCCGAAGCTGGCCACCAGCACATGGATCAGCACCTCGATGCGGTGCTGCCACTTCTCGGGCAACAGCGAGACCATCGATTCGAGGCCGATGTGGCCGGCGTCGCGCACACCCACCGCCACGCCGAACGCGGTGACGAACAGCACCAGCACCAGAGCCAATGCTTCGGCCCAGGTCGGCGTGTCGTTGAAGATGTAGCGGCCGATCACCTGCCACTGCACGCACAGGATCACGCCGATCAGGCCGATGACCGCGAGCACGAGGCACAGCTTGGACAACGCGGCGCAGAGTTTGGTGTACATGGAGGATTCCGACGTACGCCGTTCGCCCTGAGCTTGTCGAAGGGCTTCGACGAGCTCAGCCCGAACGGGCAGGTTGGACTATTTCGTGTCCTGCGCGGCCTTGACCAGACGCTTCATGTCCGGCGTGGTCATGAACTTGTCGTACACCGGTCCCATCACGGCCTGGAACGACTTCTTGTCGACCTCGACGAACTCGGTGCCCGCGGCCTTGACGTTGGCCAGCGACTTGGCTTCCTGCTCGTCCCACTTCTGGCGCTCGAAGGGCACCGACTCCTTGGCCGCGGCGCGGATCATGGCCTGCTCGGCGGCGGGCAGCTTGTCGAAGACGAGCTTGCTCATCACCAGGATCTCGGGCGCCATCGAGTGCTCGGTCCTGGAATAGAACTTCACCGACTCATGGTGCTTGGCGGTGTCGAACGACGGGATGTTGTTCTCCGCCGCGTCGATCAGGCCGGTCTTCAGGCCCATCAGCACTTCGCCGTAGGGCATCGGCGTGGCGTTGGCGCCCATCGCGCTGATCAGCGCGACCCACAGGTCCGATTGCTGGACGCGAATCTTCAACCCCTTGGCATCGGCCACGGTCTTGATCGGCTTCTTGGCGTAGATCGAGCGCGCGCCGCTGTCATAGAAGGCCAGGCCGACGAAACCGGCCGACTCGCAACTCTTCAGGATCTCGTCGCCCACCGGGCCGTCGAGCACCTTGCGCATGTGCGAGATGCTGTTGAACAGGAACGGCATCGTCGGCACCTGGGTCAGCGGGCAGATGGCGTTCATCGGGCCGACGTTGACGCGCGTCAGGTCGAGCGCGCCGATCTTCACCTGATCGATCGTCTCTTTCTCGCTGCCCAGCGCCTGCTTGTTGAAGACCTTGATCTTGTGCTTGCCGCCGCTCTTCTTGTCGAGCAACTCGCCCATGTACTTGACCGCTGCCACGGTCGGGTAGTCGTCGGCGTTGTGCGTGTCGGCCGAGCGGAACTCGGTGGCCTGGGCGGCACAGGCCACCAGCGCGGCGGCTGCCAGCAGGGATTTGGTGAATGTCGTCGTCATGTCATGTCTCCTCGAAGAACGGACCTTGGGTTACGAAGGGGCCGCCCTGGTATTGCGCGGCGGGTTGGGTGATGTCGATGGTGGGCTGCCGCGCCTCGGTTGCGGCTCGGTACTTGTCCGAACTATCTTGCGGGCGGTAGCCAAGGTGCTGGGCGCTCGTGTTGTCCCAGAATACGGTTGCGTTGTCGCTCATGCCGTAGACGATGCTGTGGCCGACCACCGGCGCCGTCAGCGCCGCGGCGATCAGGCGCTCGGTGTCGTCGATAGCTCATCCAGGTGGCGAGCATGCGGCGGTCTTTGGGTTCGATGTACGACGAGCCGATGCGCAGACTCACGGTCTCGATGCCGTGCTTGTCCCAGTACAGTTGCGCCAGGTTCTCGCCGAAGGCTTTGCTCAAGCCGTAAAAGCCGTCGGGTCGCACCGGGTCTTGCGGCGTGATGACTTCGTCTTGCCGGTAGAAGCCGGTGACGTGGTTCGAACTGGCAAACACGATGCGCTTGACCTTGTTCGCGCGCGCCGCCTCGTAGAGGTTGACCATGCCGACGATGTTGCCAGCGAGGATCGACTCCCAGCTCTTCTCGGTCGAGACGCCGCCCATGTGGACGACGGCATCCACATCCTTGAGCAGCGCGTTCATCTGCGCCTTGTCTTCGAGCGACGCGAGCATCACCTCCTCGCCGGGGCCCGCGGAGCCGAAGTCCTTGCGGTGCGAGACGCGCAGCGTGTCGCAATAGGCCTTCAGGCGCGGGCGCAGCTCCTGGCCCAGGTTGCCGGCGGCGCCGGTGAGCAGCAGCCGTTTGAAGCGGATCGGCGAGGCGGGTGTGGCGAGCATGGTGAGCGCGTGGTGTTTGGCCGGGCTTGATCTGCGGCGGTGCTTGCGGCACCATCGCGGCGACGAGCACAGTCATCAGTTGTCGTACAACTGGATCATCGATCGAACAGCCGGCACCGTCAAGGCGCCAAAATCAGGGTTTACGCTGACTTCATGGCTTCACGAGCAGTACCTTCCGCCGCTTCATCGCCCGCTCCGCGCCGCACCCGCAATCTGGCCGATGCACTGGTCGACTCGTTCGGCGACCGCATCCGCGACGGCCGCCTCCCACCCGGCGACAAGCTGCCGACCGAAGCCGAAATCATGGGCGAGCACGGCGTCAGCCGCACCGTGGTGCGTGAAGCCTTGTCCAAGCTGCAGGCCGCGGGCCAGGTGCGCACGCGCCACGGCATCGGCACCTTCGTCGTCGGCCCCGGCGAAACGGCGCCGTTTCGCATCGCGCCGGAACAGTTGGCAACGCTCCGCGACGTGATCGCGATGCTCGAATTGCGCATCGGCCTGGAGACCGAGGCCGCCGCGCTGGCCGCCCAGCGCCGCAGCGACGCCAACCTGCGCGAAATGCGCGCCGCGCTCGACGACTTTGCCGTCGCGCTGCGCGCCGGCCGCGACGCGGTGGCGCCGGACTTCCGCTTCCACCTCGAGATCGCGCGCGCCACCGGCAACCCTCACTTCGCCGAGCTGATGGCCGCGCTCGGCGTGACGATGATTCCGCGCGCGCGGCTGGACAAGCCGGTGCCGCTGAACGCGCAGCGGCGCGAGTACCTGCAGCGCGTCAACAGCGAGCACGAAAGCGTCTTCGACGCCATCGTGGCGCAAGACAGCGACGGCGCGCGCGCCGCGATGCGCACCCACCTGGCCAACAGCCGCGAGCGGCGACGACGTGCGGCCCAAGTGGCGGGACGCGTGGCACCGAATGCGGGTCGGCGCCGGGCTTGACAGCGCGCGCTCAAGTTGTACGATGACTTGATCGACACGCTGCGGGCCTTGCCCCGTCCACCACTCATACGACCATGAGCACCACCCCCACCATCACCCGATTGCAGGCCATTCCCGTCGCCGGCCGCGACGGCATGTTGATGAACCTGTCGGGCGCGCACGGCCCCTTCTTCACGCGCAACCTGGTCATCCTGACCGACAGCGCGGGCCGAACCGGGGTCGGCGAGGTGCCGGGCGGCGAGAAGATTCGCCAGACCCTCGACGATGCAGCGCCCTTGGTCGTGGGGCAGACCGCCGGCAACGTACAGGCCGTGTTGCGATCGGTGCAGGAAAAGTTTGCCGACCGCGACAGCGGTGGCCGCGGCCAGCAGACGTTTGACCTGCGCACCACGATCCATGCCGTGACGGCGATCGAGTCCGCCTTGCTCGACCTGCTCGGCCAGCACCTCGGCGTGCCCGTGGCGGCGCTGCTCGGCGAAGGCCAGCAGCGCGAGTCCGTCGAGATGCTCGGCTATCTGTTCTACGTCGGCGACAAGAGGAAAACGGGCCTGCCCTACCGCGAGGAGCCAGATGCGACAACCGATTGGTTCCGCGTCCGCCACGACGAAGCGATGACGCCGCAGACCATCGTGCGCCAGGCCGAAGCCGCTCGCGCCCTCTACGGCTTCAACGACTTCAAGTTGAAAGGCGGCGTGCTGAGCGGCGAAGACGAATGCGAAGCCATCGTCGCGCTGCACGAGCGTTTCCCCGACGCGCGCATCACGCTCGACCCGAACGGCGGCTGGTTGCTCAAAGACGCGATCCGCCTGATGCGCGACATGCGCGGCGTCGTCGCCTATGCCGAAGACCCTTGTGGCGCCGAGCAAGGCTTCTCGGGCCGCGAGGTCATGGCCGAGTTCCGCCGCGCCACGGGCCTGCCGACGGCCACCAACATGATCGCCACCGACTGGCGGCAGCTCACGCACGCACTGTCATTGCAGTCGGTGGACATCCCCCTGGCCGACCCGCATTTCTGGACGATGGCCGGCAGCGTGCGCGTGGCCCAGACCTGCCGCGACTGGGGCCTGACCTGGGGCTCGCATTCGAACAACCACTTCGACGTTTCGCTGGCGATGTTCACGCAGGTCGGCGCCGCCGCGCCGGGCAAGGTGACGGCGATCGACACGCACTGGATCTGGCAAGACGGCCAGCGCCTGACCAAGGAGCCGCTGCAGATCGTTGGCGGCCATGTGCAGGTGCCGAAGAAGCCGGGCCTGGGGTCGAGCTCGACATGGCCGAAGTCGAAAAGGCGCACCAGCTTTACAAGCAGCACGGCCTGGGCGCACGCGACGACGCGACGGCGATGCAGGCCTTGATTCCCAACTGGACCTTCGATCCCAAGCGGCCGTGCATGGTCCGCTGACGAGCACTCAAACAGGAGCCTTCCGATGAGAGAAAACAAACTGCGCGCGCTCTGGGCCGCCAACAAGCCCGCCGTCAACGGCTGGCTCGCCATCCCGAACAGCTTTGCCGCCGAGGTCATGGCCTGCCAGGGTTGGGACACGCTGACGATCGACATGCAGCACGGCCTGATCGACGACGCCGCGCTGGTCTCGATGCTGCAAGCGATTCAGAGCACGCCGACCATGCCCGTGGTGCGTGTGCCGTGGCTGGAGCCGAGTTCGATCATGAAGGTGCTCGACGCCGGCGCGCAGGCCATCATCTGCCCGATGGTCAACACGCAGGAAGACGCGCAGCGTCTGGCCTCGTACACGCGCTATGCGCCGCAGGGCGGACGCAGTTTCGGCCCGGTGCGCGCGGGCATGGTGCATGGCGCGGATTACGCCGAAAAAGCGAACGAGAACATTGTGGTCTTCGCAATGATCGAGACCAAGCAGGGCCTCGACAATCTCGACGCCATCTGCTCGGTCAAGGGCATCGACGGGGTTTATATCGGCCCGTCGGACCTGTCTTTGTCGCTCGGCTGCAAACCGGTGTTCGACGATGTCGATCCTCCCGTGGCGCAGGCGATCGACCACATCCTGGCTCGCGCCAAAGCACATGGCATCAAGGCAGGCGTGCACAACGGCCGCACGGACGTTGCGCGCGCGCGCCTTGCCAAAGGGTTCAACTTCGCCACCGTGAGCTCGGACGCCCGCATCCTGATCGCCGGCTCGCAGCAAATCTTGAAGGAGATGAGAGCATGAAACTCGGATTCGTCGGACTCGGCATCATGGGCGCGCCAATGGCGGGCCACCTGCGCGCCGCTGGGCATGAACTGTTCGTCAACACACGCAGCGAGGCGCCGAAGTCGCTGCTCGATGCCGGCGCGGTGGCGTGCAAGACACCGGCCGACGTGGCGAAACAAGCCGAAGTGATTTTCACGATGGTGCCCGACACGCCCGATGTGCAGAAGGTGCTGTTCGGCGAAGGCGGCATCGCGTCCGCCTTGAGCAAAGGCAAGACCGTCGTCGACATGAGCTCGATCTCGCCGATCGAGACGCAGGATTTCGCCAAGCGCATCGAAGCCACGGGCGCCGATTGGCTCGACGCGCCGGTGTCGGGCGGCGAGGTCGGCGCGAAGGCCGCGTCGCTGACGATCATGGTGGGTGGCAAGGACGAGGTCTTTGCGCGCCTGCAGCCGCTGCTGGCGCTGATGGGCAAGAACATCACTCACGTGGGACCCGCCGGTGCGGGGCAGATCACCAAGGTGGCGAACCAAGTGATCGTGGCGCTGAACATCGCCGCGGTCGGCGAAGCGCTGGTCTTCGCCAGCAAGGCCGGCGCCGACCCGGCGCGCGTGCGCCAGGCGCTGATGGGCGGCTTTGCCGCCAGCCGCGTGTTGGAAGTGCACGGCGAACGCATGATCAAGCGCACCTTCAACCCGGGCTTTCGCATCAAGCTGCATCAGAAGGATCTGAACCTCGCACTGCAAGGCGCCAAGGCGCTCGGCGTGTCGCTGCCCAACACCGCGATGGCAGCGCAACTGATGCAAACCTGCGCCGCCAACGGCCTGGCCGAGATGGACCACTCGGCGCTGGTGCAGGCGCTGGAGCTGATGGCGAATCACCCGGTGGCCAAGGCGTAAGCGACCCCGCAGCCACAACTGCCGCAAAACCCGACCCAATGCGTCAAGACAACCTCAAAGCCGCACAAGTGTCGCAGGCGGTGGCCAGCATCCGAAATTCGCTTGCGTTGCGTTCTGTGCTTTCTAGGCGACAGGCGGGCCGCGGGCACAGCGCAGAGGCTGGCCCTTCGCTGCGCTACGGGTTCCCTGCGGTACTCGCCTTTTGGTCGCACCGCGTAACTCGCTTCACTCACTGCGTTCGTTGCACTCGAACAAACGCGGTGAGTCAGTTCACGAAGCGCGCGAGTACACGCGCCGACCAAAACGCTACGTTCCTCGGCGGCGCCTATGCGCAGCGCCCGCGGCCCGCCCGCCGCCTAGCCGGTGGCGGCTGTTCGTATTCGACGCCCCAAAGAAACACCGGCTCGACTGGCCCGAGGGCGGTGCGGCAACCGAGCGATTTCTGGTACTCCAGCATGAGCGCGGGTGCCGCATCGTCCTCGGGCCAAGCGCGTTTGTTCAGCCACGAACCACGCACAGCGCACAGCGCAATGAACCACTGAACTGAAAGGACATCCTTCATGAAGTTTCTCGCCACTCTTTTCTGTGCTTTGGTCGGCACCGTGTCGTTGCCCGCGGCAGCGCAAGACAACTGGCCCAGCAAACCGCTGAAAATCGTCAGCCCGTTCCCGGCCGGCGGCACCAGCGACGTGATGGCGCGCATGATCGGTGAGGCGCTGGGCAAGGAGCTCGGCCAGCAGGTGATCGTCGAGAACATCGGCGGCGCCGGCGGCACGGTGGGCACCTTGCGAGCCGTCAAGCAGATGCCGGCCGACGGCTACACCATCATCCAGACGGGCGTTGGCCAGAGCGCGGTGGCGCATGGCCTGGACGCCAAGCTCGCCTACGACTCGAACAAGGATTTTGTGCACTTGGCGCAGGTCCACAGCGGCCCCAACGTGCTGGTGGTCAACGCCACGCAGCCCTGGAAGACCTACAAGGAACTGGTCGAGTACGTGCGCGCCAACCCGGGCAAGCTCAACTACGGCTTCACGCACGCGGCCTCGGGCCACATGGCGATGGAGCTGTTCAAGTTGGAAGGCAGCAAGTGCGGCCCGAAGGACAAGGACTGCAAGGGCCTGTTCATGGTCGGTATTCCGTACCGCGGCGGCGGCCCGATGATGCAGGACCTGCTCGGCGGCCAGATCCCGCTGATGTTCATCAACCAGGACACGGCGCTGCCGCACGTCAAGGCCGGCAAGCTGCGCGCCCTGGCTGTGTCCAGCCTGCAGCGCAACGTGCTGTACCCGGACGTGCCGACGATCCACGAGAGCGGCATCCCGAACTTCCAGGCGCTGTCGTGGTCCGGCATGTCGGTGGCCAAGGGCACGCCGCAGCCGATCGTCGACAAGCTCGAGGCGGCGTTCCGCAAGGTCATGACCTCGCCGCAGACCAAGCAGTGGCTCGAGACCAAGGGCTTCGTCGTGCCGGAACCGGGCAGTGCGCCTTATGCCAAGTTCGTCGCCAGCGAGATCGACCTCTGGACCAAGGTCATCAAGACCGCGGGCATCAAGCCGGAGTAGGGCCATGACCCTGCCGGCGCATCAGTTGACGATGACGGTGCTGATGACGCCGGACATGGCCAACTTCGCCGGCAACGTGCACGGCGGCACGATCCTGAAGTTTCTCGACCAGGTGGCCTACGCGTGCGCGAGCCGCTACGCCGGCCGCTACGTCGTCACGCTGTCGGTCGATCAGGTGATGTTCCGTGAGCCGATCCACGTCGGCGAGCTGGTCACCTTTCTGGCCTCGGTGAATCACACCGGCACCTCGTCGATGGAAATCGGCATCAAGGTGCTGGCCGAGAACATTCGCACCCAGGTCACGCGCCACGCCAACAGCTGCTTCTTCACGATGGTGGCGGTGGACGACGAGCGCAAGCCGGTGGCGGTGCCAGCGCTGAAGCCAAGCACGCCCGACGAACGCCGTCGCCATGCCGCGGCCGAGGTACGCAAGCAGTTGCGGCAGGAATTCGGCAAGCGCTTCGAAGAACTGCGCGGCACTGCTCATTGAACCGGAGATCTTCATGAGCACCATCGCCTGGGTTCGCGTCTCGTCCTGCACCTTGCCGCTGGCCACACCGATCAGCGACGCCAAAGTGCTGACCGGCCGCCAGAAGCCGATGACCGAGATCGCGATGCTGTTCGCGGAAGTCGAAACCACCGACGGCCATCGCGGCCTGGGCTTCAGCTACTCCAAGCGCGCCGGTGGTCCCGGCCAGTTTGCGCATGCGAAAGAGATCGCGCCGGCGCTGATCGGCGAAGACCCGAGCGACATCGCCAAGCTCTGGAACAAGCTCTGCTGGGCCGGCGCGTCGGTGGGCCGCAGCGGCCTGTCGACGCAGGCCATCGGCGCTTTCGACGTCGCGCTGTACGACCTGAAGGCCAAGCGCGCCGGGCTGTCGCTGGCCAAGCTGCTCGGCGCGCACCGCGACAGCGTGGCCTGCTACAACACCTCGGGCGGTTTTCTGCACACGCCGCTGGAGCAGTTGCTCGTCAACGCGGCGGCCTCGCGCGAGCGCGGCATCGGCGGCATCAAGTTGAAGGTCGGCCAGCCCGACCGCGCGCTCGACATCAAGCGTGTGCAAGCCGTTCGCAAGCACCTCGGAGACGACGCGCCGCTGATGGTCGATGCCAACCAGCAATGGGACCGGCCGACCGCGCAGCGCATGTGCCGTGTCTTCGAAGACTTCAACCTGGTCTGGATCGAAGAGCCGCTGGATGCCTACGACAACGAAGGCCACGCCGCGCTGGCGGCGCAGTTCGACACGCCGATCGCCACCGGCGAGATGCTGACCAGCGTGGCCGAACACGGCGAGCTGATCCGCCATCGCGCCGCCGACTACCTGATGCCCGACGCGCCGCGTGTCGGCGGCATCACGCCCTTCCTGAAGATCGCCGCGCAGGCCGAAAACGCCGGCCTGATGCTCGGCCCGCACTTCGCCATGGAGTTGCACGTGCATCTTGGTGCGGCGTACCCCACCGAGCCCTGGGTCGAACATTTCGATTGGCTCGAACCGCTGTTCAACGAGCGCCTGGATATCAAGAACGGGCGGATGATCGTGCCGACACGCCCAGGCCTCGGCGTGACGCTGAGCGAGCAGGCGAAGGCCTGGACGCGCGAGGCGGCCGAGGTCGGCAAGCGCGCTTGAAAACGGAGACGGCGCCGATGTCCCCTCTGACGATCCGCATGCATGAGCGCGACAACGTCGCCATCGTCGCCAACGACGGCGGCCTGCCGCCCGGCGCGGTGCTGCCTTCGGGGCTGACACTGCGCGAACGTGTGCCGCAGGGCCACAAGGTGGCGTTGGTCGATATCGCCGCCGACGCCGCAGTGTTGCGCTACGGCATCCCGATCGGCCACGCGATGAATGCCATCGTTGCCGGCAGCTGGGTCCATGAGCGGCTGCTGAAGATGCCCGATGCGCGTGGGCTCGAAGGCTTGCCGATAGCCACCGTCAAACCCGCCGCACAGCCCGCGCTCGACGGCTATACCTTCGAAGGCTTTCGCAATGCCGACGGCTCGGTCGGCACGCGCAACATCCTGGCGATCACGACGACGGTGCAATGCGTCGCGGGCGTGCTCGACTTCGCGGTCCAGCGCATCAAGGCCGAGCTGCTGCAGAAATTCCGCAATGTCGATGACGTGGTCGGCTTGGAGCACACCTACGGCTGCGGCGTGGCGATCGACGCGCCCGGCGCCGAGATCCCGATCCGCACGCTGCGCAACATCAGCCTGAATCCGAACTTCGGCGGCGAGGTGATGGTGGTGAGCCTCGGCTGCGAGAAGCTGCAGCCGGAGCGCTTGCTGCCGCCGGGATCGTTTGCGATCGTCGATGAGCGCAACGTCGCCGATGTCGGCGCGAGCGAAGAAGCCAAGCTCGACGTGGTCTGCCTGCAAGACGACAAGCATGTCGGCTTCATGTCGATGATCGAGTCGATCATGGCCACGGCCGAAGAACATCTCGAACGGCTCAATGCAAGACAGCGCGAAACCGTGCCGGCAAGCGAGCTGGTCGTCGGCGTGCAGTGCGGCGGCAGCGATGCCTTCTCCGGAGTCACCGCCAATCCGGCGGTCGGCTTCTGCACCGACCTGCTGGTGCGCGCCGGTGCTGCCGTGATGTTCTCCGAAACCACCGAGGTGCGAGACGGCATCGACCAGTTGACCTCACGCGCCACCACGCCCGAAGTGGCGCAACGCATGATCGACGAGATGGCCTGGTACGACGCCTACCTGCAACGCGGCAAGGTCGATCGCAGCGCCAACACGACGCCGGGCAACAAGAAGGGTGGCCTGTCGAACATCGTTGAAAAGGCGATGGGCTCGATCGTCAAGTCAGGCTCGTCGCCGATCTCCAACGTGCTCTCGCCCGGCGAGAAGCTGAAGCACAAGGGCCTGACCTACGCCGCCACCCCCGCCAGCGATTTCATCTGCGGCACGCTGCAACTCGCGGCCGGCATGAACCTGCATGTCTTCACCACCGGCCGCGGCACGCCGTATGGGCTGGCCGCCGTGCCGGTCATCAAGGTGGCGACGCGCAGCGATCTGGCGCGGCGCTGGCACGACCTGATGGACATCAATGCCGGAACCATCGCCGACGGCTCGGCGACGATCGAGGATGTGGGTTGGGAAATGTTCCGCCTGATGCTCGACGTGGCCAGCGGCCGCAAGAAGACCTGGGCCGAACAGTGGAAGCTGCACAACGCGCTGGTCTTGTTCAATCCCGCGCCGGTGACCTGACGGCTGCTCATACGGATTCGCGATCGATCGCATCAATTTGCTGATACGCGAGGTTGTGCGCGAGCAAGGCTTGGGGCCGGCCGGTGCGGGGCTGCGGATGCTACGCCCCGCTGCGCGGGGTTCGCTGCGGTGCTCGCCTTGGGGTCGCACCGTGTAACTCGCTGCACTCGCTGCGCTCGTTGCGCTCAGACAGACACGGTGAGTGTGTTGACGAAGCGCATGAGTACATGCGCCGACCCCAAGGCTGCGCTCACAGCCGTCGCATACGCAGCCCCGCTCCGGCCGGCCCCAAGCCTTGCAAGAGATGAACGTTCCTTGGGGGGAGAGGAGAACGGCAAGGCCGCGGGCATCGAGCCCGCGGCCTTGCCGCGCGCCGCAGGCGCGCGTCTGCGCGCGAGCCGGGCTCGATGCCCGGCTCGTGTGCTTCTCCCCCCCCAAATAACAGTCAGTGCCTTGCGCAAAGCCGTGGGTGGGTGCGCGGTGGCGCGCCTGTGCGGCGGCGAGGAGCACAAGGATTCGGTCGGCGCGTGTACTCACGCGCTTCGTCAACATACTCACCGCGTCTGTCCGAGCGCAGCGAACGCAGTGAGCGCAGCGAGTTACGCGGTGCGACCGAATCCTGAGCACCGCAGCGCAGTCGGCGCGCCTTTGGCGCCGACCGCCGCAGTGGCGCGCCGCCGCGCACCCGCCCGCGGCTTTGCGCTCTCCACGTCACGGGCGAAGCGCTCTCTTCTATGCGATCGAACGCAAATCGGTATCAGACCAGCTCCGACAAGCGCAACGCCTGCGGATTCAGCGCCACGACGTCGGCGACGTCGATCGGCCGGTTGTCCTGGATCGAGCGCATGCCGGCGATGCCGACCGCGATCGAAGCCGCGCCCTGCTCGTGCCCGGCCACGCGGCCGAGTGCATCGGGCGGCTGTGGCGGACCGTAAAAATGTGCGTTCAGTATCTCGTCGGCGCCGCCGTGCGCCGCACGGATCTCCGGCATCTCGACGACGTAGCTGCTCGCGAAGTGCGGGAAGACGCGGATCCATTCGCCCTCGGCCTCGGCGCCCGGCTTGTCTTCCACCGCCCACTCGCCGGGGCCCACGGCGCGGTTCATGTGCGTGCCGATGAACTCGTGGTACTCGATGCGCCCGCGGTCGCCGTTGAAGGTGACGCGCATGCCCTCGCGCGGGCTGTAGCAAACGAGCGAGTAGGTCAGCAGCTCGCCACTCCGATAGCGAACGTTGAGTGACATCTGGTCCGGGATGTCGATGCCGTCGCGGAACACGTTGCGGTCGCGCACGTAGCCCGATTCGGCCTCGGCGTTGAGGTACAGCTCGCGGAAGGATTCGCTCTCCGTCAGGTCGAGCCGGAACGGATCGCCGGCCGCGAGCGGCTCGCCGGTGTAGCGTGCATAGCGGGTCAGCTTCTCGTCGCCGCGCGCAATGGCGTTGTCGCGGCCGTAGAAGACGCGGTCGCCGTAGGCGAAGACCTGCTCGGGGATCGCATCGAGCCACCAGTTCACCAGGTCGAAGTGGTGCGTGGCCTTGTGCACCAGCAGGCTGCCCGAGTTCTCCAGTTGCGCGTGCCAGCGTCGGAAGTAGTCGGCGCCGTGGTGCGTATCGAGCAGGTACTCGAGGTTGACCGAGCGCACGCGGCCGATGGCACCACCAACGATCAGCTCCTTGACCTTGGTACGAAACGGCGCCCAGCGGTAGTTGAAGGCCACACGCAGGCGCTTGCCCGTGGCGGCCACGGCGTCCATCACGGCACGGCACTTGGCGGCATCGGTGGTCATCGGCTTTTCGGTGATCACGTCGCAGCCGGCGTGCAGCGCGCGCACGATGTAGTCGTGGTGAGTGGAGTCCTGGGTGCAAACAAACACCTCGTCGGGCCGCTCGGTGCGCAGCATCTCGTCGAAACGCTCGGCCGTGTAGGCCGGCACGGCAGCCAGACCGAGGCGTTTCAAACGCTCGTTGTAGAAGGCCATGCGCACAGCGCTCAAATCGCACAACGCGACCAGCTGATTGGTCTGCGAATAGGTGGTGACCAGGGGTTCGACGAAGCTGAAGGCGCGGCCGCCCGTGCCCACAAAGGCGTGCCGTTTTTTCTTGCGATCGGATGACATCGTGCGGGCTCCATCAAGCGCCAAAATGCGGCAGCAAAATCCTAGTGCAGATTGGCCTCACGACTGCACCGAGAGGGGGCGTTGAGCGGCATTGAGGGTATTTGCCAATCAGCGCTGCCGAGGCTTGCGGTCACAGTGCTCCTCAGGCGAAACCGCCCACTGCACAACCGTCATCTGTGGAGACCACTGTCATGCGCACACTCAACCGCCGCCAACTCATTGCCACCGCCGCCGGCGCCGCCGCGACAGGCTTTGCGCCGTCCGGCTTCGCCCAAGCTGCGAAGCTGCGCGCTTTCTGGTGGGGCAACCCGGATCGCGACAAGCGCACGCGCGCGCTGCTCGACGCCTACTCGAAGAAGACTGGCCTCTCGATCGCTGCCGAATCGCTCGGCTGGGGCGACTACTGGACCAAGCTCGGCACACAAGTCGCCGGCGGCAACGCGCCCGACCTGATCCAAATGGATTACCGCTACCTTTTCGAGTACGCACGCCGCGACACGCTGCTGCCGCTTGACGCGCTGCTGCCCCTGCCCGATTTCAGCCCCGGCGACCGCAACGGCGGCAAGGTCGATGGCAAGCTCTACGGCGTCAACCTCGGCAGCAATTCGAAGGCCATGGTGTATGACGTGGACATGCTGGCCAAGGCCGGCGCCAAGAGCCTCGATATGGACTGGACCTGGGACGACTTCGGCCGCATCGCCGGCGAAGTCTCGAAGATCAACCCCGGCAAGTACTGGGGCGCCAGCGACAACAGCCGCTGGGAACAAGGATTCGAGCAGTGGCTCAATCAACGCGGCAAGTCGCTCTACAGCGCCGACGGCAAGGCCGGCTTCACGGCGGACGACGTGGCCGGCTGGTTCGCGATGTGGGACAAGTTCCGCAAGGCGGGCGCGATTCCGCCGGCCGACGTGGGCGCCACCAACAACGGCAAGGTCGAGGAGTACGAAGTCACGCGCGGCCTGGCGGCGATGAGCTTTGTCAACTCGAACCAGATCGTCGCCTTCCAGGGCCTGAACAAGAACAAGCTGGCCATCAGCCCGTTCCCACGCGACAAGGGCGGCTCGTCGGGCCACTACATCAAGCCCTCGCAGATGATGAGCGTCTCGTCGAAGAGCAAGGCGCCGGAAGACGCGGCCAAGCTGATCAACTTCATGGTCACCGACCCGGAAGGTGTGAAGTTCCTCGGCATCGAACGCGGCGTGCCCTGCTCTGCCGCCGCGCGCGCGGTGCTCGCCCCCGAGGTCGATGCGCTGGGCAAGATGCAGATCGACTACGTGGCCGCACTCACCAAGATCGCCGTGCCGCTGCCGCCGCCGCCGCCCAAGGGCGCCGGTGAAATCGAGAACCTGCTGCGGCGGGTGGCCGACTCGGTGGCCTTCGGCAAGACCAGCATCAAAGACGGCGCGTCGCAGTTCCACACCGAGGCGGTCAACACGCTCACGCGCGCCTAGTCCGCTGGATCATTGAAATGGACGGTGAGGGACACGCGAGACGGGATGCGATGCAAGGCGCGAAGCACAGCAATGCCCAAAGGCATTGCGAGCATTCGCAACGCCGCAGCGCGCCCGTATCGCGTGGCCAGCACCGATCCAATTTCAGTGATTCAGTGGACTAGCCAAGGTGGTTCACATGGCGGGCCGCTCGGCCGCGGTGCGGCGCGACCTGATCGGCTACGCCTTTCTCGCGCCGTGGTTGATCGGCTTCCTGTGCTTTTCGCTCGGGCCGGTGCTGGCCTCGCTGTATTTGTCGTTCACCAAGTTCGATCTGCTGCGCCCGGCGCAGTGGATCGGCGCCGACAACTACGTGCGCATGTTCAGCGCCGACCCGCGCTTCTGGCAGGCGCTGAAGGTGACCTTCAGCTACATGGCGATGGAGGTGCCGCTCAAGCTGGCGTTTGCGCTGGCGGTGGCCGTGGCGCTCGACAAGGCGGTGCGTGCCGGCGCGTTGTACCGCGCGTTGTTCTACGTGCCTTCACTGCTCGGCGGCTCGGTCGCGATTGCCGTGCTGTGGCGGCAGATCTTCGAAGGCAACGGCACGCTCAACCAGGTGTTGCTCTGGCTCTTCGACTACAAAGGACCGAGCTGGATCTCGACACCCGACACGGCGATCTACACGCTGGTCCTGCTCGCGGTCTGGCAGTTCGGCTCGCCGATGATCATCTTCCTGGCCGGCCTGCGGCAGGTGCCGCAAGACCTGTACGAAGCCGCGTCGATGGACGGTGCCGGCCCGTGGCGCCAGTTCCGCAAGATCACGCTGCCGATGCTCGCGCCGGTGATCTTCTTCAACATGGTCTTGCAGATCATCGAGGGCTTCAAGGCCTTCACGCCCGCCTACGTGATCTCCGGCGGCACCGGCGGGCCGATCGACTCGACGCTTTTCTACACGCTCTATCTCTACCAGGAAGCGTTCTCGTACTTCCGCATGGGCTATGCGTCGGCGCTGGCCTGGGTGCTGCTGCTGGTGATCGGGCTGTTCACCGGCATCAGCTTCTTGACGTCCAAATACTGGGTCTATTACGAAGATGACCCAAAGTGACATGAACCTCCACCAGATTGCTGTCGGCGCGGGCCCGTTGGGGGCAGTCGCGAGCGTTCAGCTTCATTCACCGCAGAGGCGCAGAGGACGCAGAGTCAACGCAGAGGAGTTCAGAGTTGTATTCCTCTGCGAACCTCTGCGCTCTCTGCGCCTCTGCGGTGAAGGAGATTTTGCCGACGTTCGAATGCCGTTCACGGCCGCGAGCGGAACCCCTTTTCATGCGCCACGGGTCGCAACAAGCGCGACAGAGCCACTGACATGGCGAACCCAAGCTCGTTGAACACAACGCTGACGCCGCGCTCTATCGCCGTGAGCGTGCTGCGCCACGCCGTGCTGATCGCCATCACCTTCGTGATGCTGTATCCGCTGCTGTGGATGGTGGCCTCGTCGTTCAAGCCCGAGAACATCATCTTCACGGACTTGTCGATCTGGCCGCCGTCGTTCGACTTCGGCAACTACCGCCAGGGCTGGACGGCATTGCAGGAGAGCTTCAGCGTCTTCTTCAAGAACTCGTTCCTGGTGGCGATCCTCGTCGTCATCGGCAACACGGTGTCGTGCTCGATCACGGCTTACGCCTTCGCGCGGCTCGAATTCCGCGGCCGCAAGTTCTGGTTTGTCGTCATGCTGGGCACGCTGATGCTGCCGTATCACGTGACGCTGATTCCGCAGTACGTGCTGTTCCTGAAGCTCGGCTGGATCGACACTTTCCTGCCGCTGATCGTGCCCAAGTTCCTCGCCGCCGACGCGTTCTTCATCTTTCTGATGGTGCAGTTCTTCCGCGGCATCCCGCGCGAGCTCGACGAAGCCGCGGTCATGGACGGTTGCAGCCCGTGGCGCATCTACTGGAAGATCATGCTGCCGCTGTCGCTGCCGGTGCTCGCCACCACAGCGATCTTCTCGTTCCTGTGGACCTGGAACGACTTCCTCGGTCCGCTGGTCTATCTGAACGAAGCCGCGCACTACACCGTGCCGCTGGCGCTGCGCTCCTTCGTCGATGCCACCGGTCAATCCGCCTGGGGCCAACTGTTCGCGATGTCGGTGCTCGCAGTGCTGCCGATCTTCCTGTTCTTCCTCTTCTTCCAGCGCCTCATCATCGAAGGCGTGGCTTCCTCTGGCATGAAACGATGACTGCAACAAAACCTTCGCTGCGCTTCGCCGCCATCGGGCTGAACCACAACCACATCTACGGCCAGACGGTGGCCCTGCTCGATGCCGGCGCCGAACTCGTGGCCGTGCATGCCGAAGAAGACGACCTCGCGGCGGCGTACATCAAACGCTTCCCGCAGGCGCGGCGCGTGGCCGACCGGCGCGAGATCCTCGACGACAAGACGATCCCGATGGTCGTCAGCGCGACCATCCCCGACACCCGCGCCGCCACCGCCATCGACGTGATGCGCCATGGCAAGGACGTGATGGTCGACAAGCCCGGCGTCATCACGCTGGCGCAGTTGGACGAAGTGCGCCGCGTGCAGGCCGAAACCGGGCGCATCTTCTCAGTGTGCTTTTCCGAGCGCTTTGAGAACCGCGCCACCGAGAAGGCCAGCCAGCTCGTCGCCGCAGGCGCTATCGGCCGCGTCGTGCAGACCGTGGGCCTGGGCCCGCACGCGCTGCGCAACAACCCACGGCCGGACTGGTTCTTCCAGCGCCAACGCTACGGCGGCATCCTCTGCGACATCGCCGCGCACCAGTGCGACCAGTTCCTGCACTTCACCGGCTCGACACGCGCCGAGGTTGTGGCCTCGCACATCGCCAACCACGGCAACCCGGAGACGCCGGAACTCGAAGACTTCGGCGAAGTGCTGCTGCGCGGCAACGGCGGGACCGGCTACATCCGCGTCGACTGGTTCACGCCGAAAGGCCTGGGCGTGTGGGGCGACGGGCGCCTCACGATCCTCGGCACCGAGGGCTATATCGAACTGCGCAAGTACGTGGACGTGGCCGGCCGGCCCGGCGGCGACCACCTCTTCCTCGTCGATGGCAAAGGCACGCAGCACATCGATTGCAGCGCCGAGCCGCTGCCCTATGGCGGCCGACTCATCGACGATGTGCGCAACCGCACTCAGACCGCGATGCGACAGGAACACTGCTTCCTCGCCACCGAGCTGGCGCTGAAAGCCGAGGCGATGGCGACACGCCTGGAACCCAAGGCATGAGCGCTCGGTTGCGCGTGGCCGTGGTGGGCCTGGGCGTCGGCAAGGGCCACCTGCAGGCATACGCAGAGCTGCCCGAACTGTTCGACGTGAAGTCGGTGTGCGACTTGAACGCCGACAAGGCGCGCGCCACCGCGGCCGAGTTCAACGTCGGCCACCACACCACCGCGCTCGCAGAGTTGCTCGCCAACACACAGATCGACCTGATCGATCTCTGCACGCCGCCGAACACGCACCTCGGCCTGATCGAGCAGGCATTGGCCGCCGGCAAGCACGTCGTCTGCGAGAAGCCGCTGGTCGGCTCGCTGGCCGAAGCCGACGCGGTGGCCACCGCAGCGCGCGCGGCACGCGGCCAGTTGTTCCCGATCTTCCAGTACCGCTTCGGCAACGGCCTGCAGCGGCTCAAGCACTTGCAGGCCAAGGGCTTCGCGCGCCACGCGCTGATCACGACGATCGAAACCCACTGGCGGCGCGACAGCGACTACTACGCCATCCAGTGGCGCGGCAAATGGGCCACCGAAATGGGCGGCGTCTGCCTGACGCAGGCCTGCCACGCGCACGACATCCTGTCCTACGTGCACGGCCCGGTGAAGACCGTCTTTGCCAAGCTGGCCACGCGCGTCAACGACATCGAGGGCGAGGACTGCGCAGCCATCACCGTCGAGATGGCCAACGGCTCGCTCGCCGTGCTGTCAGCCACGCTCGGCGCGGCCGAAGAATCCTCGCGTCTGCGCTTCATCTTCGGCGACATGACGGTCGATAGCGACAGCCCCGAGCCTTACCGCCCCGGAAAGGAGCCGTGGCGCTTCAAAGGCAAGACAGCGCAGATCGACGCGGCGATCACCGCCGCGTTGGCCGACTTCGAACCGACGCGCGAATCCTTCGCCGGCCAACTGGAGCGCATCCACACCTGCATCACGCAAGGCGCGCCGACGCCGGTGACGCTGGCCGACGCGCGGGCCTCGCTCGAACTCATCACCGCGATCTACTACTCGGCGGAAAGCGGCACGCCGCAAACCTTGCCGATCGCACCCGACCACCCGCGTTACGCCAGCTGGGTGCCGGCCGCGCAAGGATTCCCGAAAGCACTGGCACCATGACGCAACTGACGCTGCGCGGCATCACCAAACGCTACGGCAGCGTCGAGGTCATCCACGGCATCGACCTCGACGTGCCCTCGGGCGAGTTCGTCGTCTTCGTCGGGCCCTCGGGCTGCGGCAAATCCACGCTGCTGCGCATGATCGCAGGGCTGGAAGCCATCAGCGGCGGCGAGTTCTGCATCGACGGCGTGCGCGTCAACGAGGTGCCGCCGGCGCAGCGCGAAATCGCGATGGTGTTCCAGTCGTACGCGCTGTACCCGCACATGACGGTCTATGACAACCTCGCCTTCGGCCTGCAGACCGCCGGGGTGAAGAAGGACGTGATCGACCAGCGTGTGCAGGTCGCCGCGGCAATGCTGAAGATCGAGCCCTACCTGCAACGCAAACCCAAGGCCCTGTCGGGCGGGCAGCGCCAGCGCGTGGCGATTGGCCGCGCGATCGTGCGCAACCCGAAGCTGTTCTTGTTCGACGAGCCGCTGTCGAACCTCGACGCCGAACTGCGCGTGCAGATGCGCGTCGAGCTGTCGAAGCTGCACGCCGACCTTGGCACGACGATGATCTACGTCACACACGACCAGGTCGAAGCGATGACGATGGCCGACCGCATCGTCGTGCTGCGCGACGGCCTGATTGAGCAGTGCGGCACGCCGCTGGACCTGTACAACCGGCCGGCGAACCGCTTCGTCGCAGGCTTCATCGGCAGCCCGAAGATGAACTTCCTCGACGCCACGGTCAGCGCCCGCGATGGGGCGGGACTTGCCTTCAAATTGCCGGGCGGTGAGTCGCTGTCGATGGCGGCACCGGCGGCCAAGGCATCGCCGGGCGACAAGGTGACGGTTGGCATCCGGCCCGAGCATGTGCTGCTGGCGGCTGATGGTTTGCCAGTGACGGTCGGCCTGATCGAACAGCTCGGCGGCAACACGGTGCTCTACGGCACGCTGAGTGCGCAGCAGCCGGTGGTCGTGCAGGTGGTCGGCCAGAGTGCGGTGCGCCGCGGCGACACGGTGCATGTGGCATTTCCGCCGGACGCATGCCACGCCTTCGACGCGCAGGGGCGGTCGCTGGCCGCCTGATACCGCTTTGCGTTCAATCAGATTGATTCATCGCAGCCCCACCCTCCGTTCGCCCTGAGGTATCGAAGGGCTTGCGCTGGGCTTCGTTACCTCAGCTCGAACGGTTCTTATGCGATCGAACGCGAATCCGTATGAGGGAGACGGCGCGCCGTCAATCGATATGGAACATCGGCACCAGCGCGCGCTGCGCGGGCGCGCCATCGGCTTGCGTCTGCATGATGTCGGCCATGTGCTTCCACCAGCGCTGCATCACCGCCTGCTGCGGCAGCGCATCGATGCGGTGGCCCTCGGTGCGGCGCAGCACCGCGAACAGCGTGTGCGTCTCCTCGTCGAGAAAGATGCTGTAGTCACGGATGCCGGCGTCGTGCAGCGCGGCCGCCAGCTCGGGCCACAGCGCGTCGTGGCGGCGCCGGTATTCGGCGGCCTGGCCGGGGTGCAGGAACATCTTGAATGCGATCTGGTCCATGGCCGATCATCCTCCGTCACAGCGGCGATCCGCGCGCCTGCGCATGATCCGCCGGCAACCCTGAACACCACCATGCCGCCTACGCTGAATCTGCCGACGCTCACCGGCGCCATCGCGCCCTACACGATGCACGGCAGCGCGCCCGCGCAACCCGCGCCCGGCGTGCGCTTCAACCGCATCGCCTACTCGGCTGCGCATGTCGTAGCCGACCCGCTCGCGGCCATCGATCCGTGGCTGCAGAGCGCCATCGACTGGGATTCAACGATCGCCTACCGCCAGCGCCTGTGGTCGCTCGGCCTGGGCGTGGCCGAGGCGATGGACACGGCGCAGCGTGGCATGGGCCTGGACTGGCCGACCTCGCTTGAGTTGATCCGCCGCTCGCTCGACGCGGCGCGCGACGTTCCAGGCGCACTCGTGGCCTCGGGCTGCGGCACCGACCACCTGACCGATGCGAAGAGCATCGACGAGGTGATCCGCGGCTACGAAGAACAGATGGCCGCGATCGAAGCGTTGGGCGGCAAGCTGATCGTGATGGCCAGCCGCGCGCTCGCGCGTGTGGCAAAGAGCCCCGCCGACTACGAGCGTGTCTATGACCGCATCCTGACGCAGGCGCGCGAGCCGGTCATCCTGCACTGGCTCGGCGACATGTTCGACCCGGCGTTGGCGGGATATTGGGGCAGCACAGCCATCGACGCCGCCACCGAGACCGCGCTGGGCATCATCGCGGCGCACGCCGGCAAGGTCGATGGCATCAAGATTTCGCTGCTCGACAAGGACAAGGAGATCGCGATGCGTCGCCGCCTGCCGGCGGGCGTGCGCATGTACACCGGCGACGACTTCAACTACGCCGAGCTGATCGACAGCGACGCCGAAGGCCGCCACAGCGACGCGTTGCTCGGAATCTTCGACGCCATCGCGCCGGCCGCGGCATCGGCGCTGGCGGCGCTCGCCGCGGGCGATCGCGCGGGCTTCCACCGCATCCTCGGCCCGACCGTGGCACTCTCGCGCCACATCTTCGCGGCGCCGACGCGCTACTACAAAACCGGCGTCGTCTTCATGGCGTGGTTGAACGGTCACCAGAGCCACTTCACGATGGTCGGCGGCCAGCAGAGCACGCGCTCGCTGCCGCACCTGGCGCAACTGTTCCGCCTGGCCGATGCGGCCAACCTGATAGAGCAACCTGAGATCGCGCTGCGCAGAATGCGCGCGCTGCTTGAGCTGCATGGTGTGCAAGGGTGATGGTGGCTGGAGCCGGGCCGGTCTTGATTGATGAATGAGGGATATCGGCTGCCGGGCGCGGGCGTAAGCTGCACCGCGCACCCGGAAGCCAATCGCCCGCAGGTGCACACGCGTATCCAACCCGATACGACCCACCACCCACACCCGATCGGAGATCGACCATGAATCGAATCGATAGGCAGCGCTGTCCACACAAGAAAAGCTGGCGGGGGCTCGCGGCGGCCAGCGCCGCGGCCGCGCTGGCCGCTTGCGGCGGCGGCGGCGAAGACACGGCAGTTGCCGAGCGAGACAGCGCGCAAGGCGCGGCGGCGTGCGACAACCGGGTCAACAACACATTCAGCAAGCTTCTCGAATGCGTCACTCTGGCCGGTGTGCGCCAACACCAAGCGGCGTTCCAGGCGGTGGCCAGCGAAAACGGCGGCGTGCGTGCGGCAGGGACGCCGGGCTACGACCAGAGCGTCAGTTATGTGGTCGGCAAGCTGACCGCGGCAGGTTACGACGTGACCCTCAATCCGTTCGCGTTCGTCTATGCAGCGCTGCCGACGCTGCAACAAACTGCGCCGATTGCGGCCACCTACGAGGCTGGCGCCTTCACCGGCAGCGGCTTCGGCACGGTCAGTGCCAGCGTGACAGCGGTCGACATCAATCTGGTGCCACCGCGCGCAAGCACCAGCGGGTGCGAGGCGGCCGACTTTGCGGGTTTCCCGGCCGGCAACATCGCGTTGATCCAGCGCGGCACCTGCCTTTTCTCAGTGAAGGCGCTCAACGCCAAGGCGGCCGGCGCCTCGGCGGTGATCATCTTCAACCAGGGCAACGCCCCAGATCGGGAGGGCCTCCTCGAGGGAACACTGGGTGGTCCGTCGGTCGTGGACATTCCCGTGGTCGGCGCGTCGTTCGCCAATGGCGTGACGCTTTCGCAGGCGGGCTCGCGCGCGACCGTCACACAGGCGGCGCCGCAGAACGTCACTCAGTACAACGTGATCGCCGAGTCGCGCTCGGGCGACCCGAACAATGTCGTGATGGCTGGCGCGCACCTCGACTCCGTGCAGCGCGGGCCCGGCATCAACGACAACGGCTCGGGCAGCGCCGCGATCCTTGAAACCGCGCTTCAGATGGCAAAGATCAAACCGCGCAACAAGCTGCGCTTTGCGTGGTGGGGCGGCGAGGAGTCCGGGTTGATTGGCTCGACCGCCTACGTCGCCGGACTCTCGCAGGCCGAAAGAGACCGCATCGCGCTGTACCTGAACTTCGACATGGTGGGCTCGCCGAACCATGTGTTCTTCGTGTACGACGGCGACAACTCGGACGACGTCGGCGCGCCCGCGGGGCCGGCCGGGTCGGCGCAGATCGAGAAGGTGTTCGAGAACTTCTACACCGAGCGTGGCATTCCGTTCAAGGGCACCGATTTCTCGGGCCGCTCCGACTACGGGCCGTTCATCGCGGCAGGCGTGGACATCCCGTCGGGCGGCTTGTTCACCGGCGCCGAAGGCGTGAAGACGGCAGAAGAAGCCGCATTGTTCGGCGGCACCGCGGGCGTCGCCTACGACCCGTGCTACCACCAGGCCTGCGACACCTTCGCGAACAACAACGACGACGCGCTCGACGTCAACTCCGACGCGGTGGCGTACGCAACTCTGTTCTTCGCGATGAACACCGAGTCGGTCAACAGCCAGCGCGGCAAGGGCAACTTCTCGCGGCCGGCGCTGAAGTGGCCGGAGCATCCGCCGCAAGAAGAATGAGGCTGATGCAATTGCTTGCGCCGGCGAGAGCCTGAGCGCAGGTTGATCTGAAGCGGGGCGCCGGGTGACAGGCGCCCCGCTGTCGTTGGCGCAGCCGCCAGCCTCCTCGGCCCGTACCGAGAAAACTACGCCGTAAACAACCCGCGATGCTGCTCGCGCAGCAGGTTCTTCTGCACCTTGCCCATCTGGTTGCGCGGCAGCTCGGGCTCGATGAAGACGCGCTTGGGCACTTTGAACGCGGCGATCGTGTTTCTCATCGCGGCGATCAAGGCAGGTGCGTCGAGCGTCGCGCCGGGCTTGGCGATAACGACGGCGACCACCGCTTCGCCGAAGTCAGGGTGCGGCACGCCGACCACCGCGCTTTCGGCAACGCCGGGCTGCTCGTTCAAGTAGCCCTCGATCTCGGCCGGATAGACGTTGTAGCCGCCGCTGATGATCAGGTCCTTGCTGCGGCCAACAATGCTGACAACACCTTGTTCATCGACCTTGCCGACGTCGCCGGTCTTGAACCACAGGTCGGTCGTGAACTCCTCGGCCGTCTTCTCCGGCATGCGCCAGTAGCCCTTGAACACGTTCGGCCCCTTGACTTCGATGAGACCGATGTCGCCGGTGCGGCAGGAATGGCCCTTGTCGTCGTGGATGCGCAGCTGCACGCCGGGCAGCGGCTTGCCGACGGTGCCAGCGCGGCGCTCGCCGTCTTTGGCGTGATAGGCGTTGGAGGTCAGCATCACCGTTTCGCTCATGCCGTAGCGCTCGACGATGGTGTGGCCCGTGCGCTCGCGCCAGGCATCGAAGGTTTCGGGCAGCAGCGGCGCCGATCCGGCCACGAACAGACGCATGCCGGATGCTGCGTCTTTCGTCAGCGACGGTTCGGCGAGCATGCGCACGTACAGCGTCGGCACGCCCATCATCACGGTGGCCCGCGCCATCTGCGCAATCGCGGCGCGCGGATCGAACTTCTCGAACCACAGCATCGTGCTGCCGCTGATCAGCGCGCCGTGGATGGCGACGAACAGGCCGTGCACATGGAAGATCGGCAGCGCGTGGATCAGCACATCGCCGCCGGTCCAGCCCCAGTAGTCCTTCAACGTCAGCGCGTTCGACGACAGATTGCCATGCGTCAGCATGGCGCCCTTGCTGCGCCCGGTCGTGCCGCTCGTGTAGAGGATGGCGGCGAGGTCGTCGGCGCGGCACGCCACCACGGTGTGCGCGTCGCTCATCAAAGCGGCACGGTCGAGCAGCGTGCCGCTGCGGTCGCCGTCCAGCGTGAAGACGTTCTTCACACCAGCCGCGAAAGAAAGTTTGCTGATCCACGGGAAGTTGCGCTTCGCGCACACGACGACGGCCGGCTCCGCATTGCCGATGAAGTAGTCGAGCTCCGCCGCTTGGTACGCCGTGTTCAGCGGCAGGTACACGTGCCCGGCGCGCAGCACCGCCAGGTAGAGCATCAGCGCTTCGACGCTCTTGTCGGCATGCACCGCAATCCGCGATCCGGCGGGGATGTCCAGGCCATCCAAGAGGTTGGCGATGCGCGCGCTGGCGCGTTCGAGGTCGCGCCACGTGTAGTACAGCGGCGCCGACGTATCGCAGGTCTCAACCGCGATAGTGTCCAGGTCGGCAGGGAAGCCGGCGCGCAGCACGGCGTACAGGTTGTGATGGGGCATCGCTTGCCTTCCCTCAAAAGCGTGGTTTTCGTTTCTCGTTGAATGCCGTCAGGCCTTCGCGGTGCTCGTCGCTGGCCGCGTAGGCATAGTGCGGCGCGCGTTCGGCAGCGCTGCTGTGCGCGGCGTGCGTGAACTGGCGCAGCGCGCGCTTGTTCAGCCGCAACGCTTGCGGCGACAGCGCGGCAATGTGCTCGGCGGCCGTGCGGGTCTCGGCCGCCACGTCGGCGTCGGCAACGACACGCGTGACGAGGCCTCGCGCGAAAGCCTGATGCGCGTCCAGCACGCGGCCTTCAATCAGCAATTCGCGCAGCACTGCCGGGCCAATCACTGCCGCGACGATTTCCAGCTCGGCCGGCGCCATCGGAAATCCGAGCTTGGCGATCGGTACGCCGAAGCGCGCGCTCTGGCCGGCAATGCGGATGTCGCAACACGCGGCGATTTCCAGGCCCCCGCCGATGCATGCGCCGTCGATCTGCGCGACCAACGGCAGATCGCAGTCGAGCATCGCCTGCAAGGCCGGGCGCACGTCTTCTTCGTGAAAGAGTGCGAGCGTGGTGGCGTCGAAGCGGAAGTCAGGGAACTCCTCGATGTCGCCGCCCGACGCGAACTGGCCACCCTCCCCTGCCACGACGACCACACGCACGCCGTCATGGCGCGCGTTCAGGCGCGCCATGTGCCTGCGCAGTTCGCGCCACATCGCCACCGACAGCGCGTTCAACTTGCCGGGGTTGGACAGCGTCAAACGCGCAATGCCGGCCGCGTCGGGCGGCGTGTAGCGAACCGAACCCGTCATCGATCGATGCCGCGCTCAGTCGAGCTTGACGCCGGAGTTCTTGACGACTTCGGCCCAGCGCTTGATTTCCGCCGACACGAAGCGCCCGTAGTCGTCGCCCCACAGGTTCGGCGTCTCGGTGCCCAGGCCGTTCCACGTGGCTTTCAACTCGTCGCTGTTGAGCGCCTTGCGCAGCTCGTTCTGCATGGCGGTGATCAACTCTCGCGGCGTGCCTTTGGGCGCCCACAGGCCGTACCACGTGGCGACTTCGTAGTTGGGCGCGCCGCCGGCCTTGGCCAGCGGCACCTCGGCAAACCCGGGTGTCGGTTTGTTGTTGGCCACGGCGATGGCGCGGATGCGTCCGCTCTTGATGTGTGTGGCCGACGAGCCCAGGCCGTCGAACATCATGTCCACCTGGCCAGCCACCAGGTCCTGCAGCGCCGGGCCCGCGCCGCGGTACGGGATGTGAGTGATGAAGGTCTTGGTCTGCAACTTGAACAGCTCACCCGCCAGGTGGTGCGAGGTGCCGTTGCCGGCCGAGCCGTAGTTGAGCTTGCCTGGGTTCTTGCGAATGAAGTCGAGCAACTCGGGCAGCGTCTTCGCGGCCACACGCTGCGGGTTGACGACGATGACCTGCGGCACCGACGAGATCAGGCCGACCGGCACGAAATCACTCTCGATGTTGTAGTCGAGCTTCGGATAGACGCTCGGCGCGATAGCGTGGTGCACCGCGCCCATGAAGAAGCTGTAGCCGTCCGGCGCAGCGCGCGCAGCGAGGCCCGCGCCGAGCGTGCCGCCGGCGCCGCCCTTGTTGTCGATGATGAACTGCTTGCCCGCATTCTTGGTCATCGTCGCGAACAGCGGCCGCGCGAACGCGTCGGTGCCGCCGCCAGGCGGAAACGGCACGACGATCGTCACCGGTTTGGCCGGCCAGGCGCCTTGGGCAAACGCGCTGGGCGCAGCGAGCGCCGCGGCCAGCAGCGTGCGGCGAGAAATGTTGTGACTGCGATCCATCGGGTTGTCTCCTGGTGTTGTGTTCACAAAAGCGCCGACACGGCCCGGCTGGCCACGACCTCGCCGTGCGCGAAGCGGTCATGATGCCTTTCGATGCGACCCAGGTCGTATAGGTAATTCACCATCAAGCCAGCCGATTGTTTGAGGCCCTTGGGCGACAGATTGGCCTGGGCGTTCAGGCGTTCGAGGCGCGCGCCGTTGTCCAGATGGAAGCGAGCCACCGGGTCGCCCTGCGCCAGTGGCGAAGCGTGGACGAGGTAATGCGCGGCCAAGCGCCACAGCGCGTGGTGTGCCGAGCCGGGCAGCGCGACCAGGCGCGAGGCGTGGGTCAACGCCGCAAAGTCGGCACCGCAGGCGCCGTGCAACTGGTCGTGCGCGCGCTGCGCCTTGGTCGGCAGCGAGTCGGGTCGCGCCTTGGTCAACCACGCCATGAAACCGGGAATCGGCGACAAGGTGCAGAAGGTCTTGAGTTGCGGCAACTCCCGTTTGAGTTGCTCGGCCACGCGCTTGATCAGGAAATTGCCCAACGAGACGCCACGCAGACCGGGCTGGCAGTTGCTGATCGAGTAGAACACGGCCACCTTGAACTGGTCCGGCGGCAGCGGCTGCGCGCGCTTGTCGATCAGCGGTGCGATCGCCCCGGCCATCTCGGGCAGCAGCGCCACCTCGACGAAGATCAGCGGCTCGTCGGGCAGTTGCGGATGAAAGAACGCAAAGCAGCGGCGGTCGGAGCGCAAGCGACGGCGCAGGTCATCCCAGCCGTCGATTTCGTGCACCGCCTCGTGGCGGATGATCTGTTCGAGCAGTTGCGCCGGTGAATTCCAATCGACGCGGCGCATCTCCAGAAAGCCCGGGTTGAACCAGCTCGACAGCAGGTGCAGCAGGTCAGATTCGACAGCGGCCAGGCTGTGCTGTTTGGGCAAGCGGTCGAGCAGCGCGCGGCGCATGCGCACGATGGCCGCGGTGCCGCCCGGCGCGCGGTTGAGCCGCCGAAAAAGCTCCTGGCGCGGCGGCTCGGCCACCTGCGCCAAGCGGATCATCGCTTCGGCCTGCGGGTCGCTGGCATAGGCCTGCGCCGCGGCGAGCACGGCCTTCGGGTCGGGACTGAAATCGCTGGCCAGGCGCTCGAAAAACCGGCTGCACTGCGCGTCGTCGAGCGCGTCCAGTCGCGCCACGATGCCGGCCGCCACCGCGGGGCTGTTGGCCTCGCCGCGCACGGACAACAGGCGGTGGCATTCGGTCAGCACACGGCGCGGCAACGTCATCTGGTTTTGCTTTCACGTTTTGCGCTGCGCTCACGCTGGCGCAGTGCTTTCAAAGCCGACAGCTGGGCCATCAGGTGGTCATGCATCGCCCGTTCGGCGCGCACCGCGTCGCGCTGGCCGATGGCATCGATCAGCACGCGGTGCTCGTTGATCGAGGCGTCGATGCGGCCCGGCAACTGCAATTGCCGGCCGCGCAGCAGGCGCACGAAGCGCCGCAGATCGCCGGTCACGCGATCGAGCCAGCGGTTGGCCGCCAGCGTCTGCACACGGCTGTGGAAGACGTGATTGGCGCGGTAGTAGCCATCGATGTCGTTCACCGCCGCGTGCATCTCCAGCCGTTCATGGAGGTGGTGCAACTCGCCCAACTCGTCGTCGCCGGCGCGCAGCGTGGCCTCGTGCGCGCAGCGGCCTTCGAGCAGCGCCATCACCGGGAACAGCGCGTCGGCGTCATCGTCGGTCAGGCTGACGACGCGGCTGCCGCGGCCCGGCACCAGCTCCACCAGGCCTTCGCTGGCCAGAACCTTCAGCGCTTCACGCAGCGGCGTGCGGCTGATCTGCCAGTCAGCGGCCAACGCCTTCTCGTCGATGTAAGCGCCCGGCGCCAACTGGCGCTCGAACACCATCGCGCGCAGGCGCTCCGCCACGTTGTCGTGCAGCGAGGCGGCCCGCAGCGGCATGTGCGCGACAACGTTGCGGACGCTGAGTGCGGAAGGATCGACCATGCCGACATGGTAAGTTTGTAATTACAGAATCACAAGCTCGATTCTTTTGTTCATGGCTTCCATGGCGTGTCCGCCGCCCACCAACCCGGCAGACGCGGTGGCTTCTGTTACATACTCGCTAGGCCGAGCCATCAATATAGGGGGGTCGCCGCTGTTCCAGCGCCAGACCCGTCGAGCCAACCCCATGTCACGCCCATTCCATCTTGCCCTGTTGCTGGGGCTCAGCGCCGCGACCCTGGCCGCCTGCGGCGGCGGCTCCGATGGTGAGCCCACTGCCGCCGCCGAAGCGCCCGTCGCTGGCGCACCGGCACCAGCCCCGATCCCTGGGCCGGCCCCTGCGCCAGGCCCAGCGCCGACGCCGACGCCGTCCCCAGCTCCAGCTCCAGCCCCAGCCCCAGCCCCAGCCCCAGCTCCAGCCCCAGCCCCAGCGCCAGTCCCCAGCTCCAGCTCCAGCTCCAGCTCCCGGCCCCGGCGCCAGTGCCGGCCCCCACCGCCACGCTGCAGTGGGGGGCCTCGGGTGACTCGCGGGTGGTTGGTTACCGCGTGTATTCGGGCTTTGGGCCGCGCACCTATGAGCAAGCGCGCGGCAACGGCATGTCCGCAGGCAACGGCACGTCCTACGTGGTCAATGGCCTGCAGCGGGGACGCACACACTACTTTGCCGTGACGGCCTACGACGCGTCCGGCAACGAGAGCGATTTCTCGGCCGAAGCGTCGAAGACCATTCCCTGAACTGGCGCTTGCAGGCGCGCCGGCCCGGCATCGCCGCCGGGCGTTGCGTTGCCAAGTTGTAAGCCTGGTGCGCTGCGGTAACGCGCGCCGACGCGCCCGCCGGCCACACAGCTCACGCAGTTGCCGTGCCGTCGTTAGCAAGCCACCGCTACAGTCGTGCAGATGAGCACCTTCGTCCTCGTCCACGGCGCCTGGGGCGGCGCCTGGATTTGGCGTCGCGTCCTGGGGCCCCTGCGCGCTGCGGGCCACGAGGTGCATGCCGTGACCCTGACGGGCGACGGCGAGCGCGCCCACTTGAAGCGCGCCGACATCTCGCTGCAAGACCACATCAACGACGTGCTGGGTCTGATCGAGGCCGAAGAGCTTCAGGACATCGTGCTCGTTGGCCACAGCTACGGCGGCATGGTCATCACCGGTGCCGCCGATTCGCTGCTCGCGCGCGACACGGTGTCGATCCGGCAGCTCGTGTATGTGGACGCGATGGTGCCGCTGCCTGGAGAAGGCTGGGGCGCCGGTCACCCGCCTGACGTCGTGCAGGCCCGGATGGCAGCGGCCCAAGCACATGGCAACGCGCTGCCACCGCCCGATCCGATCGACTTCGGTTTGAGCGACAACGACCGCGCATGGTTGCTGCGGCGCCAGGTGCCGCACCCGTTCGGCATGTACCGCGTGCCACTGCACTTCGACGGCGAGCGTTGGGCGTCGTTGCCGCGCTGCTTCGTCGATTGCACGCAACCGGCCTACCCCACCATCAACGCCATGCGCACACGGGTACGGTCGCAGCCGGGCTGGCGGATCGCGCTGATCGCCAGCGGGCACTGTCCGATGGTCAGCGCACCGCAGGCGCTGTTGGACGTGCTGCTGAGCGTGGGCTGACGGCTCGCACGGTCCACCCTCGGCTTTGGGGGTCGGCCGCACAGCGTCATGTGGCGGCAGTGACACCCCAGCCCCCATTCCCAGGATCGCGCGCCCCCGGGCGATTGCACAGAATGCTTTTCAGAAGTCGCTGACGGCAGCGGTCTGTTGATGGGGGCAGGTGGGCATGGGAGCAGTTCGCGCTGGGTTGATCGTGGCCGCGGTCATGGCGTTCTTCCACGCCGTGCCGGCCGCCGACACCACGCCTCGCGCCTATGGGCGAGAGTTGGTGGCGCAACACCAATTGCCTGCGGACGCCGTGGCTCGCTATGCCACACGGGCCGCAGCCGCGGTGCACGGCGACACCAGCGCCGAGCGCACCGTCCCGGTGGACCCGGCGCCCTGGGTCGGGCCGCTGCAACAAGCCGGCGCAGGCCGCAATCCGTACACGCTCGTGCTCACCGTCAGCGGCCTCGCAAAGGCGCCCGGCGACGTGCGAACGCAATGGCAAGCAGGCTGGGAAGTGCGCGAGTCGCCGGTGGCCACGCGCGAGGTGCAGATGCAGGTGACGGGCCAAGCCAACGCCGTTGCTGCAGCTGGCGTGCCGGTGTCGTTGACGGCGATCGGCATGCCGGTGAGTTTTCGGGGCGAGCGGCAAGTCGCGCCGATGCTCGATCTGGTCAATGCGCACAACATGGACATCACGGACGTGCGCTTGCAAGTCTGGTCGGGTTCGCCGCCGATGGTGGCGTGGCCTGTCCTGTCGGCGGCCAACCCCGCGCTGTTGGGGTTGGGCGCTCTGTGCCTGTTGGCGTGGCTCTTCCTGAAGTTCGCGACACGCCCGGCGGCGGGCGCGGTGGGGCTTGTGAGTGCACCGCGAGTGGACGTGCCGTTGTTGCTGGAGGGACCCCACAGCGCGGGGCCTTCGACGACTCCCGCGCTGCTGGCGGCGCCCCCGGCTGCGACCCCGACTGCTGCCCCAATCGCAACGCCGATCGCCGCTCAAGTCTCCGCACCACCGCAGAATCAGGCCTCACGCGTGGTCACCGCGCTGCGCGACGTGCTGACGATCGGCTTGGCCGTACCCACTGAGCTCGACAACACGCGCCGCCGTCGCAGAGCCGCGAAGGCCTGAAGGCGGCGCAGCGCCGGCGTAGGGATTGCGGGCGGCGCGACAATGCGCCGATTGCAGACCCACAGGACGCCGACGCCATGAGCACGACCCCCGCCTACCCCTCCACCCAGTTGCTGATCGATGGTCAGTGGTGCGATGCCGCCGACGGCCGCACGCTGGCCGTGGTCAACCCCGCCAACGGCGCTGAGATCGGCCGCGTGGCGCATGCCGGCAAAGCCGACCTCGACCGCGCACTCGCGGCCGCACAGAAAGGTTTTGCCACCTGGCGCGCGATGCCCGCCGTCGAGCGCGCGAAGATCATGCGCCAGGCCGCGACACTGACGCGTGAGCGCGCCGATGCAATCGCGGCCATGATGACGCAGGAGCAAGGCAAGCCGCTGGTGGAGGCCAAAGGCGAGACGCTGGCCGCGGCCGACATCATCGAGTGGTTCGCCGACGAGAGCCGCCGCGTCTATGGCCGAATCGTGCCGCCGCGCAACATGGCCGTACAGCAGCTGGTGCTGAAAGAGCCGGTCGGCCCGGTGGCTGCGTTCACGCCGTGGAATTTTCCGATCAATCAAGTCGTGCGCAAGGTCTGCGCCGCGCTGAGCACGGGCTGCTCGATCCTCGTCAAGGCGCCGGAAGAAACGCCGGCCTCGCCAGCCGCGCTGCTCAGGGCCTTTGTCGATGCCGGCGTGCCGGCTGGCGTGGTGGGCGTGGTCTATGGCGACCCGGCTGAAATCTCGAGCTACCTGATCCCGCATCCGATCATCCGCAAGATCACCTTCACCGGCAGCACGCCGGTGGGCAAGCAACTCGCCGCGATGGCGGGCCAGCACATGAAGCGGGTGACGATGGAACTCGGCGGCCACGCGCCTGTGATCGTGGCCGAAGACGCCGACGTGATGCTGGCCGTGAAGGCCGCCGGCGCGGCCAAGTTCCGTAACGCCGGCCAGGTCTGCATCGCGCCGACACGATTCCTCGTGCACAACAGCATCCGCGCCGAGTTCGAACGCGCGCTGGTCACGCAGACCAACGCGCACAAGATCGGCGACGGCATGACGCAGGGCACGACGCTCGGCCCCTTGGCCAACCCGCGCCGCCTGACGGCGATGCAGCAGTTCACCGAAGACGCCGTGAAGCACGGCGCCAAAGTGCTGGCCGGCGGCGAGCGCATCGGCTCGAGCGGCAACTTCTTCGCGCCGACGGTGCTGTCCGACGTGCCGCTGACGGCCAAGGTGTTCAACGACGAACCCTTCGGCCCGATGGCCGCGGTGCGCGGCTTCGACACGCTCGACGAAGCCATCGCTGAAAGCAACCGCCTGCCCTTCGGTCTGGCCGGCTATGCCTACAGCCAGTCGGTGAAGACGATCCACGCGCTGTCGCAGCGCGTCGAGGTGGGCATGCTGTGGGTCAACCAGCCGGCGTTGCCGTCGCCCGAGATGCCGTTCGGCGGCGTCAAGGACTCGGGCTACGGCAGCGAAGGCGGGCCCGAGGCGCTGGAAGCCTACCTCGTGACCAAGGCGGTGTCGGTGTTCTGCGGCTGATCAAGCGGCCGCCGCCAGCGGCTTCTTGATGATCGCGTGCCCAAGCGAAAGCCGCATCCATTCGAACCGTGACGGCGTCGGGTTGCCGATGCCGAAGTCGGGGTGCGTGATGTCCAACATGCCGCACTCGTCGACCAGTTCCTTGATGAAGCCCACCATGCCGCGTTGGTGGCTGGGGAACTCGCGCTTCACGGCGCGCCAGCGTGTCCAACCCACGGCCTTGCGCAGCAGCGTGTTGCCGCTGATCAGCGCGTTGTTGGCCAGTGACTTCAACAATCGCTCGCGCGGCAGGAATTCAGCTTTGGGCGGCTGGTACTTCTTGCCGTCGACGTACTGGGGCCAGTAGCCGGTACCCCAGTCTTCGATGAAGTAAAGGCCGCCCGGTTTGAGGTGATGCTGGTAGAGGTGCCAGAACGAGATGCGGGTCAGCTGCCCGACATGCGACGCATCGTCGACGATCACATCGAACCCCTCGGGCGCCTGTTCGCGGCCGATGCGGTCGAGCAGCGGCCGGTCCTGTTGCTCGACCTGGTAGGTCACGATGCGCTCGCTGTCGAGCCCAGGGATGCGAGGCCGGATGTCGAGTCCGACGATCTTCGAATGCGGCATCCACTCGGCCCAGTTACGCAGCGAATCGCCCTCGGTTCACGCTGCGCCGCATCGATGCGGGGCCGCTGTCTTCCACGCGAGAGACGCGCCTAGAATCTTCGGCTCGCTTGTATTTGGAGCCCCCTATGAGCGGCACGATCCGCATTCGCGGCGCGCGCCAGCACAACCTCAAGAATCTCGATCTGGATATCCGCACCGGCGAGATGACGGTGGTGACGGGGCCCAGCGGCTCGGGCAAATCGAGCCTGGTCTTCGACACGCTGTATGCCGAAGGGCAGCGGCGCTATGTCGAAACGTTCTCGGCCTATGCGCGACAGTTTCTGGATCGCATGGACCGGCCGGCGGTCGATCGTGTCGATGGCGTACCGCCTGCCATCGCGATTGACCAGACGAACCCGGTGCGCAGCTCGCGCTCTACCGTCGGCACGATGACGGAGTTGAACGATCACCTGAAGCTGCTCTATGCGCGCGCGGGGTTGTTGTTCGACCGGCAGACGGCGTTGCCGGTGCGGCATGACACGCCGGAGACGATCTATCTTGACTTGCTGGCGCGCACGGCGGCTTCTGCCGATCCGCGGCTCACCGTCACGATGCCGGTGGAGCTGCCGGCTTCAACGACGCCCGAAGAACTGGAACAGTGGCTCACCGCGAGCGGCTTCACACGCGTGCATGCCGAGCGCGTCGTTGGTGACCGCAAAGTGCTCGATGTTGTCATCGACCGCTTTCGCGCCGCGAACACTGAGAAGGTGCGCGTGGTCGAAGCGATCGAGCTGGCATTGAAGCGCGGCAGCGGGCGCATCAACGTCTATGCGGGCGACGACGGCGCGCAAGAGCTCTGGCGCTGGTCCACCGGCCTGCACTGCCCCGAAAGCGACTTGCGTTACGCCGATCCGCAGCCGGCGCTGTTCTCGTTCAACTCGGCTTTCGGGGCCTGCGACACCTGCCGCGGCTTTGGCCGTGTGATCGGCGTCGATTGGGGCCTCGTCATTCCCGACGAGCGCAAGACCTTGCGCAGCGGCGTCATCAAGACGATCCAGACCCCGGCCTGGAAAGAGTGCCAGGACGACTTGATGAAGTACGCCGGCGAGGCCGGCATACCGCGCGACACGGCGTGGACGCATCTCACCGCCGCGCAGCGCGAGTGGGTCATCGAAGGCTCGCCGCACTGGAAGGGCAACTGGAACAAGCAGTGGTTCGGCATCCGGCGTTTCTTCGGTTATCTGGAGAGCAAGGCCTACAAGATGCACATCCGTGTGCTCTTGTCCAAGTACCGCAGCTACACGCCGTGCACGGTCTGCGGCGGTGCGCGATTGAAATTGGAAGCGCTGTTGTGGCGGCTGGGGTCGAAGGACGACGCGGATGCCGTGTTGCCGGCGTCGCAGCGTTTCATGCCGAGCGGCGCCGGCTGGTCGTGCGAGCAGTTGGAGGCGCTGCCGGGCTTGGCGCTGCACGACCTGATGAAGTTGCCGATCCTGCGGCTGCGCGCCTTCTTCGAGCGCCAGACCGCCACTGATGAGGCGCTGAAGCTGCTCTACGAGGAAATCGGCACGCGGCTGAAGTACCTCTGCGACGTTGGCATCGGCTACCTGACGCTGGACCGTCAATCGCGAACGCTTTCCGGCGGCGAGGTGCAGCGCATCAACCTCACTACCGCGCTCGGCACCTCGCTCGTCAACACGATGTTCGTGCTCGACGAGCCATCCATCGGCCTGCACCCGCGCGACATGAACCGCATCGTCGAAGCGATGCACCGCTTGCGTGACGCCGGCAACACGCTCGTCGTCGTCGAGCACGACCCGGCCGTGATGCTGGCAGCAGACCGCCTGATCGACATGGGCCCCGGCCCGGGCGAGCGTGGCGGGCAGATCGTCTTCGACGGCACGCCCGACGACGTGCGCCATGCCGACACGCTGACCGGCGCCTACCTCGGCGGCAAGAAGCACGTGTCGAGCGGCATCAAGCGTTTCGTCACCGAGAGCACGCCGAAGCTCGTGCTCGAAGGCGCACGCGAGCACAACCTCAAAGGCGTGACGGTCGAGTTTCCGTTGCAACGCCTGGTCGCGGTGACGGGCGTCTCAGGTTCCGGCAAGAGCACGCTGATGCAGGACGTGCTCTACCCCGCGCTTGCCCGCGCGTTCGGCAAGGCGACCGAGACGCCAGGCGTGCACGAGCGTTTGCTCGGCGCCGATTGGTTGTCCGACGCGGTGTTCGTCGATCAGAGCCCGATTGGCAAGACCGCGCGCTCGAACCCTGCCAGTTATGTCGGCGCGTTCGACGCGATGCGCGCCTTGTTCGCAGACGCTGCGATGGCCAAGGAGCGCGGCTACGGCGCCGGCATGTTCAGCTTCAACGCCGGTGACGGCCGCTGCGCAACGTGCGGTGGCTCGGGCTTCGAACACGTGGAGATGCAGTTCCTCTCCGACGTGTACTTGCGCTGCCCCGATTGCGACGGCCGCCGCTTTCGCGCCGAAATCCTCGACGTGAAGATCGTTCGCGGCGATCGTCAGCTCAGCGTCGCCGACACGCTCGACCTCACCGTCAGCGAAGCCGTGCATCTGTTTGCCGAAGACCGCGAGGTGTTGTTCAGGCTACAGCCGATCGTCGATGTCGGCCTCGACTATGTGCGCCTTGGCCAGCCGGTGCCAACGCTGTCCGGCGGCGAGGCGCAACGCCTGAAACTGGCCGGTTTTCTGGCGCAAGCGGCCGAGCGGCCCGGGCAACGAGTCGCCAAGAAAGGCACGCTGTATCTGTTCGACGAGCCAACGACGGGGCTGCACTTCGACGACATCGCCAAGCTGATGCGCGCGCTGCGCAAGCTGCTCGACGCCGGCCATTCGGTGATCACGATCGAACACAACCTGGACGTGATCCGCGCGGCCGATTGGGTGATCGACCTCGGGCCTGAAGGTGGTGAGGCCGGCGGCGAACTGGTGTTTGCCGGCACGCCTGAAGAGATCAAGCTGCATCCGTCGTCGCACACCGGCGAGGCGTTGACGGACTACGAAGGTCGTCGGAGTTTCATTCACCGCAGAGGAACCGAGGACGCGGTTCGCAGAGGAAGGCATCGGTTTCAGTCTTCTCTGCGAACCGCTGCGTCCCTGCCGCGCCTCGCGGTGAATGCAACTGAGTTCATCCGCATCGTCAACGCGCGCGAACACAACCTGAAGTCGATGGACGTCGACATCCCGCGCGGCAAGTTCAGCGTCATCACCGGCGTCTCGGGTTCGGGCAAGAGCACGCTGGCCTTCGACATCCTGTTCAACGAAGGCCAGCGGCGGTACCTGGAATCGCTCAACGCCTACGCGCGCAGCATCGTGCAACCCGCAGGGCGGCCGGAGGTCGATGCGGTCTATGGCATCCCGCCGACGGTGGCGATCGAGCAGCGGCTGTCGCGCGGCGGGCGCAAGAGCACGGTGGCCACGGTCACCGAGGTCTGGCACTTCCTGCGCCTGTTGTGGGTCAAGCTCGGCATCCAGCATTGCGCGAAGGACGGCACCGCCGTCGTGCCACAGAGCATCGAGAGCATCGCAGCGCAACTGCTGCGCGATCACAAGGGCGAACATGTCGGCCTGCTGGCGCCGCTGGTCGTCAACCGCAAGGGCGTCTATACGGATCTCGCCAAGTGGGCCAAGGCACGCGGCCACTCGCATCTGCGCATCGACGGCGAGTTTCTGAAGGTCGAGCCGTTTCCGCGCATCGACCGCTTCAAGGAGCACACCATCGAGCTGCCGGTCGGTGACCTGATCGTCGATCTGGCCAACGAGGCCGCGCTGCGCACGCTGCTGACGAAAGCGCTCGACCTCGGCAAGGGCGTGATGCACCTGCTGGCGCCGCTCGATGGTTTGCAGGGCGCGATGGAAGACGCGCACTCGACCATCGGCATCGGCAACATCAAGGTGTTCTCGACCAAGCGCGCCTGCCCGACCTGCGGCACCAGCTACCCCGAGCTCGACCCACGCCTGTTCTCGTACAACAGTAAACATGGCTGGTGCAAGTGCTGCGTCGGCACCGGCCTGACGTTGACGCGCGAACAGCGCAAGGCGCTCGACGATTCGGTGCGCGACGACAACGAGCGCGGCCGCGAGCAGAGTTTTCCGAGCGAGGAGGCCGAAGTCGATGGCCTCGCCGGCACGCCCTGCCCGGAGTGCGACGGCACGCGACTCAACAAGGTCGCACGCGGCGTCACCTTCGGCGGCGAGCCGATCGGCAACGTCGCGGCCTGGGCGGTTGGCGATGCACGGCGCTGGGTGAAAGGGCTCGACCTGATCGGCCGCGAAGCCGGCATCGCGCGCGATGTCGTCACCGAGATCGAAAGCCGTTTGGAGTTTCTCGAACAGGTGGGGCTCGGCTACCTGACACTCGACCGCGCCGCGCCCACGCTCTCGGGTGGCGAGGCGCAGCGCATCCGTCTCGCGGCGCAGCTCGGCAGCAACCTGCAAGGCGTTTGTTATGTGCTCGACGAGCCGACGATCGGCCTGCACCCACGCGACAACCGCGTGCTGCTCGATGCGCTGACGCATCTGCGCAGCCAGGGCAACACGTTGGTGGTCGTCGAGCATGACGAAGACACGATCCGCCGCGCCGACCACGTGATCGACATCGGCCCCGGCGCCGGCAAGCGTGGTGGACGTGTCGTTGCGCAGGGCACCGTAAGCGATCTGTCGGCGACGGCCGAGTCGGTGACTGGGCGCTTTCTCGCCCATCCGTTGAAGCACCCGCTGCAGAAGCGGCGCGCGTTCCATGGCAAGGACAAGGCGCTGACAGTCAAGGGCGCGTCGCTGCACAACCTGAAGGCGCTCGACCTGCGCTTTCCGTTGCAGCGCTTGGTGGCCGTCACCGGCGTCTCGGGCTCTGGCAAGAGCACTTTGGCTCGCGATGTCTTGCTCGACAGTGTGGCGGCGCTGGTCTCATCGCGCGGCAAGTCGGCCGTCTCGGGCTGCGAGGCCATCGACGGCTGGCAGGCGGTGGACCGCGTGCTCGAAGTCGATCAAACGCCGATCGGCAAGACGCCGCGCTCCTGCCCTGCGACCTACATCGGGTTCTGGGACGCGATCCGCAAGCTGTTCGCCGAAACGCTCGAAGCCAAGGCGCGCGGCTATGCGCCGAACCGCTTTTCGTTCAACACCGGCGAGGGCCGCTGCCCGACGTGCGAAGGCCAGGGCGTGCGCACGATCGAGATGAGTTTTCTGCCCGACGTGAAAGTGCCGTGCGAGTCCTGCCACGGCCAGCGCTTCAACCCGGAGACGCTGGCGGTGAGCTGGCGCGGCAAGTCGATCGGTGACGTACTGCGCATGGAAGTCGATGAAGCGGTCGAGTTCTTCGCTTCCATGCCGGCGATTTCGCACCCGCTGCAACTGCTGAAGGATGTCGGCCTCGGCTACCTGACGCTGGGCCAGCCGTCGCCAACGCTGTCCGGCGGCGAAGCGCAGCGCATCAAGCTCGTCACCGAACTGAGCAAGGTGCGGGACGACGTGACGCGCCGCGGCCAGAAGCCGCCGCACACGCTCTACGTGCTCGACGAGCCGACCGTCGGCCTGCACATGGCCGATGTCGAGCGGCTGATCCGCGTGCTGCACCGCCTGGTCAGCGGTGAGCACAGTGTGATCGTCATCGAACACGATCTGGATGTGATCGCCGAAGCCGATTGGGTGATCGACCTCGGCCCCGAAGGCGGCGCGGCGGGCGGCAACGTGGTCGCAGCGGGAACGCCAGAGCAGATCGTCGCGGCCGGCACGCACACCGGCCAGGCGCTGGCGCCGGTCTTGAAGCCGCTGATCACTTGACGACCCGCGGTCTTCCACGCAACGCCGCGGAACTGCTCCGCCAGGCCGCTGGCGGAGGCACTTGAGGCCGACGCTTGGGAGCGGCCTCGGCGCTGGGCCTGACTCCGTCAGGCGGCCTTGGCCATCGGCGTTTTGTCGGAAGCGCCGCTCATCAACCCCATCGCACGGCACTGCAGCGCGATCGCGTCTTCATGGTCGCCGAGGCGGTCGAACAGATCGGCCACGCGCAGCAGCACAGTCACTTCCCACTGCGGGTCTGCGGTGTGGCGCGCCAGTTGTGCAGCCTCGTAGCCATGGTCACGCACGGCGTCGCGCAGGCGGTGGGCGCCGCGCGTTTCGTCTTGTTCATCCAGCCGCTCGGCACGCTCCAACGCCAGCTCCGCCAGGTGGCAAAGCGCATCGACGCTGGCATCGACGGCGCCGATCGTGCGCGCCACGGCCAAACCGCGCTTGGCGTACCAGTCGGCTTCGGCCAGCGCGCCCACGGCACGGTGGCAGCGGCTGACTTCGGCCAGGGCCTGGCTCAACTGCGCCGGATCGGCCGCGGCCTCGGCGGCATCGAGGGCCGCCACGGCGGCGCGCAGGTCGATGCGGGTTTGGTCTTCGGTGGAGCTGTTCTGCGTGGCGTGCATTGCGGTTTCCGGGTACTGGAGGAGTGAGACGGATGCTAGGCAGGCGCCTGCGTTGCCGCGTCCCCCCAAAGGCGGGGCAGGCCCGCGAGCAGGTGGGCGAGCCCTGCGGGAATCGTGATGCACTGCACGGCCCGCAAAGTGTGGTTACGTACCCTGTGATCACGGCGCGACACAGCGGTTGTCGTGGATGCAGTTGGACGAGCGGCGCACAATCGAAGCGCATCACGGACAAGCGCACCATGTTCCTGAACAGCTGCCAAACCGATCTGCTGGCCCGGGTGATGACCACGCTGGCCGAGCCGCACGAAGAGCGCGACATCCGCACGCGCGTCGGCAGCCTGATGCTCGATCTGCTGCAGGCACAGTTCTACGCCAGTTATGTTTGGGACGACGACCAACAGCGCTTCGACAGCGGCGTGCACCTGCACATGGACAGCGCCAACTTGGCTCGCTACGAAACTTACTACCAGTTCCACGATCCGATCACGCTGACCTTGCAGCAGCACCGCAGCGCCGTGCGGGTCACCGACGTGATGCCGCAGCGCGAGTTGGTGCACACCGAGTTCTTCAACGACTTTCTGGCCCGCGACGGCCTGCATTGGGGCGTCAACCTGTACGCCTGGAGCGGCCAGCGCAACATCGGCGACATGCGCATCTGGCGCGACCGGCGGCGCGGTGACTTCAGCCGGGACGATCTCGAACTGCTCGATCTGGTGCGCCCGGCGCTGGTCGCGGCATTGCAGCGCAGCCGCAGTGGCGATGCGCCACGGCTGCTGGTGACGCAGCGCAGCGGCCTCGAAGCGCGGCTGTCGGCGCGCGAACGCGACGTGGCGCATCTGGCGGCCAGCGGGTTGGCCGACAAGGAGATCGCGCGCCGGCTGGGCATTTCGCCGACGACGGTGCGCACGCACATCGACCACGCCTACCGCAAGCTCGGCATCAACAACCGCGTTGCGCTGGCGCGCTGCATGGATCGATAGCGGCATCCTCTTTCGCGAGGATGGTGCCGTCCGGCCAGGACTCCTACGCTGTGGGCACCCACCCAGGAGACCCATCATGACCACCCATCGACGCGCCTTTTTGCAACGAACCGGCGCTCTCGCGGCGACGCCCTGGCTCGGCGCCGGGCTGGCCGCTTGCGGCGGTGGCGATGACGATGACGACGGGCTCAACACAGAGGCGCAACTGAAGCTCGACGCAACGCAAGCCGTGGCTGCGATCCGCGACGGCCGGGTCTCCGCCGAGGCATACGTGAGCACGCTGATCGCGCGCGCCAAAGCCTTGTCGGACTTGAACGCCTTGATCGTGCTCAACGAAACCGGCGCGCTGACCGCCGCACGCGCCGTCGATGCCGCACGCGCAGCCGGAACAGCGCTGGGCCCACTGGCCGGTCTGCCGATCGTCGTCAAGGACAACATCAACACGCGCGATCTGCCCACCACCGGTGGTACGGCCGCGCTGCGCAACGTGCAGCCCACGGCCAACGCGCCGAGCCTGCAAAAGCTGATCGACGCCGGCGCCATCGTGCTCGGCAAGTCGAACCTGCACGAGCTCGCCTTCGGCATCACCAGCACCAACCTCACGTCGTTCGCCGGCGCGGTAAAGAACCCATACGACAAAACGCGCATCCCCGGTGGCTCGTCGGGCGGCACGGCCGCGGCGATCGCGGCGCGCATCGCACCCGCCGGCCTGGGCACCGACACGGGAGGATCGACGCGCGTGCCGGCCGCGCTGTGCGGCATCGCCGGCTTGCGGCCATCGGTGGGCAATGGCGGTGCGCAGCGGCGCTACACCAACACGAATGCCGTCGTGCCGATCAGCCACACACGCGACACCGTCGGCCCGATGGCGCGCAGCGTCGCCGACATCGCGCTGCTCGATTCAGTGGTCACCGGTCGCGCCCTGGCAACCGCGATTGGCCTGCGCGGCCTGCGCATCGGCACGCCGGCCTCGTTCTGGGCCGGACTGGAAGGCCAGGTGGCGACGGTGATGAGTGCCGCGCGCACCAAGCTCGCCGCCGCCGGCGTGATCTTTGTCGACGTCGACACCACCGGCCTGGCCACACTCAACAACCTGGTGTCGTTCCAGGTTGCACTGCACGAGCCGATTGCCGACATCCCCGCTTACCTGGTTGCCACCGGCGTCAGCGGCATCAGCGTCGCCGACATCGCGGCGCAGGTGGCCAGCCCCGATGTGCAAGGCGCGTTCGGCGCGATCCTGGCCGACGCCTTCGGCGCGGCCTACCCGGACGCGATCAACATCCATCGCCCACAGATGCAGGCGCTGTACGCCAGCTACTTCGCCGACAACGCGCTCGACGCGACGCTGTTCCCGACGACGATCCTCGCCGCGGCACCGATCGATGCCGTCAACGGCTCTTCGACCGTCTCGATCGACGGCGGGCCGCCGGCCGACACGTTCGGCACCTTCATCCGCAACACCGACCCGGGCAGCAACGCCGGCATCCCCGGCCTGTCGATCCCCGCTGGGCTCACCGCCTCGGGCCTGCCGGTCGGCCTCGAGATCGACGGGCCGTTGGGCAGCGATGACCGGCTCATCGGCATCGGGCTGTCGATCGAGGCCCTCTTGGGAGCCGTGGCCGCGCCTGCGCTATAGAAAGGGCAGGTTCGGCTGTCAAGGAAAACCACAAGCACCCGCAGGCGTTGCGACTTCGACAATCGGCACCATCGGAGGGCGTCGCCCTTCTGCCACTTGCTCACCCATTGTTGGAGCCCCTTCATGCAGCTTGCCCCGATCCATCGCACGATCCGCACGACAGGCCTGGCGCTCGTCGCCCTTGCCTCCACGGGCTTGGCCCAGGCGCAAACCGTGCTCACGGCGTCGAGCTGGCTGTCGCCGACGCACATCCTGTCCGAGACGCAGAAGGAGTGGTGCGGCGAGCTCGAGAAGAAGACCGGCGGCAAGGTCAAGTGCAACATCCTGCCGCGCGCCGTGTCGGCGCCGCCGGGCACCTTCGATGCCGTGCGCAACGGTCTGGCCGACCTGTCGTTCACGGTGCAGGGGTACACGCCGGGCCGCTTCGTGACGACGCAGATGGCCGAGGTGTCCTTCCTCGGCAATTCGTCCGAGCCGACCTCGGTGGCGTTCCAGCGCATGTACGCCAAGTACCCCGCCATCGCCGCCGAGCACCAGGGCGTGAAAGTGCTGGCGGTGTTCACCCACGGCCCCGGCATCGTCTTCAACACCAAGCGCCCCATCGCCAAGGCCGACGATCTGGCCGGCCTGAAGTTTCGCGTCGGTGGCGGCATGGTCAACGAGATCTCGAAGTCGCTCGGCATGAATGTGACCTTGAAGCCGGCGCCGGAGAGCTATGAGCTGCTGTCCAGCGGCGTCATGGATGGCACCTTGTTCCCGGCTGAATCGGTCGAGTCGTTCAAGCTCGACAAGACCGTCAAGTACGCCACCGCCTTCCCCGGCGGTCTGTACAACACCGCCTTCGTCTTCATGATGAACCAGGCCACGTACGACAAGCAGCCGGCCGACGTCAAAAAAGCCATCGACGAGATCTCCGGCGAGTACGCGGCGCGAATGTTCGGACGCGGCTGGGACAAAGTCGATCGCCGTGGCATGGCCTTCATGCAGGCGGCTGGCGTGCAGTTCACGAAGGCCGATCCGGCATTCGTCAAAGCCGTGCAGGACAAAACCGGCGCGGTTGAGGACAAGTGGGCTGCGGCGGCGGAGGCCAAGGGCTTGAAGGACGCCAAGAAGGTGCTGGCCGAGTACCGCGCCGAGATCAAGAAACTTGAGAAATAAGCTCACTCGGTGACTCACCGGCTGAAGAAGCTTCTCGACGCCCTGTGCAGCGCGCTCGCGGCGGGCGCGCTGTTCGCGATCATGTGGCTGACGCTCATTGACGTGAGCGGACGCAAGCTCATCAACACCTCGGTACCCGGGTCGCTCGAACTGACCGAGTTGCTGATGGTCGTGGTGATCTTCGCTGCGCTGCCGCTGGTCTCGTTGCGCGGCGAACATGTGGTCTTCGATTCGCTCGATCCGTACCTGCCGGCGGGGTTGCGCCGCTTTCAGGACGCCGTCGTCGATCTGCTGTGCGCGCTGGCGCTGGGCGGCGTGGCTTGGCTGATGTGGGTCAAGGCCGGCCAGATGACCGAGTACGGCGACACCACGTCGCAACTCAAGATCGCGCAGGGGCCATTTGTGTATCTGATGAGCGCACTGTGCGGCGTGACCGGGTTGGTGCACCTGCTGCTGCTGGTGGCGCCAACCGTGCACCACCACATCGGCGTCGATGACGAGGCTTCGGCGTGACGGAATCGCTGATCGGGTTTGCCGCCATCTTCGTGCTCGCGCTGCTGCGCATTCCGTTGGCGTTTGCCATGGGCGCGGTGGGTTTTGTCGGACTGGGCCTGATGCGCGGCTGGCCAGCCACCGCGGCCAGTGCCTCGCAGGTGATCTACGAAACCGGCTTTGCGTACACGCTGTCGGTGGTGCCGCTGTTCATTCTGATGGGCAACTTCGTCGCCCGCGCCGGGCTTGCGCAGGAACTGTTCCGCGCTGCCTATGCCTTCATCGGCCATGTGCGCGGCGGCCTGGCGCACGCCACGGTGCTGGCCTGCGCGGGCTTCGGCGCCATCTGCGGCAGCTCGATCGCCACCGCGGCGACGATGAGCAAGGTGGCGTACCCGGCGATGAGAAAGCTCGGCTACGCCGACTACCTGTCCACCGGCGTCATCGCCGCCGGCGGCACGCTGGGCATCATGATTCCGCCGTCGACGATCCTCGTCATCTACGGCATCGTCACCGAAACGCACATCGGCAAGCTCTTCGCTGCCGGCGTGATCCCCGGCCTGCTTTGCGCGCTGATGATGATGGGCGCGGTGGCGTACATCACGTGGCGCGACCCCGCCGCCGGCCCGGCCGGCGAGCGCACGACGTGGCCCGAGCGGCTGCGCGCAGTGCGCGACATCTGGGGCGTGGCGCTGCTCGTCATCGTCGTGCTCGGCGGCATCTACGGCGGCATCTTCACCGCCACCGAAGGCGCGGGCATCGGCGCCTCGGGTGCGTTCTTCTTTGCGCTGGCGCGGCGCGCGCTGACATGGCGCGTGCTGTTCGAGGTGCTGGTGGAAAGCGCACGCACCACCGCGATGTTGTTCGCCATCCTCATCGCCGCGATGATCTTCTCAAGCTTCGTCAACTTCACGACCATGCCGGGCGACCTGAAGGACTGGCTGCTGCAACTCGGCCTGCCGCCACTGGCCATCATCGGCGCGATGATGCTGATCTACATCGTCCTCGGCACGATCATGGAAGAGCTGTCGATGGTGCTGCTGACCATTCCCGTGTTCTTCCCGATCGTCACCCAGCTCGGCTTCGATCCGGTGTGGTTCGGCGTGCTGATCGTGCTCGTCGTGCAGATCGGCCTGATTTCGCCGCCGGTGGGCATGAACCTGTTCGTGCTCAACGCGCTGCTCAAGACCGTGCCGCTGGCGCAGATTTTTCGCGGCGTCTGGATGTTCGTCGCCGCACTGGTCGTCGCGCTGGCGGTTGTCCTCGAATTCCAGCCGCTGGCGTTGTGGTTGCCGGGCTTCATGAAGTGAAGACCCGGGCGTTGCCCTAAGTAGTTCCCGATGACCCACCGCCAGACGCACTGGCTACGATCCCGTTCACATCTTTTTTTGCTGTCAGGAGACACCTCATCATGAAGCGCACCCTCATCGCCCTGGCCGCCACGCTGGCCGCCTCCGCTGCTCTGGCCCAGTACCCGGAAAAGCCGGTCACCATCGTCGTGCCGTTCGCGGCCGGCGGCCCCACCGACAAGGTGGCCCGCGACTTCGCCGAAGTGCTGCGCAAGGGGCTGAACAACCAGACGGTGATCATCGAAAACGTCGGCGGCGCCGGTGGCACGCTCGGCGCCGGCAAGGTCGCCAAGGCCGCGCCCGATGGCCACACGCTGCTCTTGCACCACATCGGCATGGCGACGTCGCCCGGCCTGTACCGCAGCCTGCCCTACAAGACGCTCGAAGACTTCGAGTACCTGGGCATGATCAACGAGGTGCCGATGACGCTTATCGGCCGCTCGACGCTGCCGGCCAACAACTACGCCGAACTCGTGAAGTGGCTCGAAGCGAACAAGGGCAAGATCAACCTCGCCAACGCCGGCCTAGGCGCCGCATCGCACCTGTGCGGCCTGCTTTTCCAGCAGAGCCTGAAGATCGACATGACCACCGTGCCGTACAAGGGCACCGCGCCGGCGATGACCGACCTGCTCGGCGGCCAGGTCGACATCATGTGCGACCAGACCACCAACACGACGCAGCAGATCGAGGGCGGCAAGGTCAAGGCCTTTGCCGTCACGTCGATGAAACCGTTGACGACGCCGGCCTTGTCGAAACTGCCGACGCTCGACGCTTCGGGTTTGAAGGGCTTCAATGTCAGCATCTGGCACGCGCTGTACGCGCCCAAGGGCACGCCGAAGGCGACACAGGACAAGATCAATGCGGCTCTGGTCGCAGCACTGAAAGACCCGGAATTCATCAAGCGCCAGGAAGCGCTGGGCGCCGTGGTCGTCACCGACAGCCGCCTGCAGCCCGCCGAGCACAAGAAGTTCGTCGAGGCCGAGATCAACAAGTGGGGGCCGGCGATCAAGGCCGCAGGCCAATACGCGGACTGATTGACAGCCCCTAGCTCGTTGCGCTCGCGGCCCCCGAGGGGGCCCGGGCTGCGAGCGGCCAGGCCCGGCTCGGGCCTGGCGCTTCGCTACACGCGCAGCGGAATCGTCACCGGCCCGTCGTTGACGAGATGCACTTGCATGTCGGCGCCGAACTCGCCGCACGCGACTTGCGGGTGCAGTGACCGCGCGGTGTCGACCACACGCGCGTAAAGCGCCTGGCCGAGCGCCGGTGGTGCCGCGCCGGTAAAGCTCGGCCGGTTGCCGCCTGAGATGTCCGCCGCCAGCGTGAACTGCGAGACGATCAGCAAGCCGCCCTGCACGTCTTGCACGCTGCGATTCATCTTGCCGGCGTCGTCGGCGAAGACGCGCAACTTGAGCAGCTTGGTGACCAGTTTGTCGGCGATCGCGTTGTCGTCGTGCGGCTCGGCACATACAAAGACCAGCAAGCCGTGGCCGATCTCGCCGACTCGAACGTTGGCGACATCTACATGCGCGCCGCGGACGCGCTGCACCAACGCAATCACAACACGGTCTCCGCGTTGTCGTCGAAATGTGCTTCGACATCCATCGGCAGCAACTGGATCGTTGCGCGCAGCCCAGGCACTGCGGCCATCAGCGCCTGCTCGACCGAGCTCCGCAGTGCTGCGGCCCGTTGCAGCGACCAGCTAGGCGGCATGTGCATGTGCAGATCGACGAACAGGCGCTGCCCGGCGCGGCGCGAATTGATGTGATCGAAGCGCAGCGTCGTTGGGTGCTCGAAGCTCTTCAACACCTCGTCGATCTGCTGTTGCGCCTGCTGATCGAGCGCACGGTCCATCAGGCCGTCGGCCGAACGGCGCACGAGCGAGAAGCCTTCGCGCGCGACGTTGGCGGCGACCGCCATCGCGATCACCGGATCGAGCCACAGCCAGCCGGTGGCCGCCGCGGCGAGCAGGCCGACAACGACGCCGGCCGATGTCCAGACATCGGTGAAGAGATGCCGCGCATCGGCTTCGAGCGCCATCGAGCGGTGCTCGCGTGCTTTCTTCAACATCGCCCAGGCAAGCGCAAAGTTCATCGCCGAGCTGACCACCGACAGCACCAGTCCGAGCGACAAACGCTCCAACGGCTGCGGCTCGAGCAGGCGGCTGCTGGCCGCCCAGATGATGGCCAGCGCAGCGATGAAGATCAGCACACCCTCGAAGCCGCTCGAAAAATACTCGGCCTTGTGATGCCCGAAGGGGTGGTCGTCATCGGGTGGCCGCGCCGCCACGGTGACCATCCACAACGCGAACATCGCGCCGGCCAGGTTGACCACCGACTCCATGGCGTCGGACAGCAGACCGACCGAGCCCGTCAGCCACCATGCCCCGGTCTTGAGTGCGATCGTGGCCAGCGCGACCGCGATCGAGAGCTTCAGATACGAGCTGACCTGCATGTCCGATTGTGGCGCGGGCCACGGCCCCGCCCTCCACGCCTAGGCGTCGATATCGCCTGGCCCGGGCGCGCGTTTGCGGCCCGTCAACATCGCGCGCACCAAGCTCTCTCGCTGGTGCCGGCCGGTATAGAACACTCCGGCCAAATGCAGCGCCACCAGCCCGAGCAAGCCCTCGGCCAGGCCCTCGTGCAACTCTTCCATGGTCTCGCTACCCCAGAAAGCGTCGGTGGTCATGAGCCAGCCGGTCAGCGCAACCGAGGCCAGCGTCAGCAGCAGCGCCAGCACCATCCAACCGCCAAGTGGGTTGTGGCCGAGAAAACGCGGGGCGTGTCGCTGCAACACGGCACCGGCGTAGGCCTTCACCGCCGCCGGACCGCGGACGAACGAGGCAAAGCTCGCTGCGCGTTCGGTGCCGAACAGGCCCCAGCCCACGCGCAAGGTCACCAGCGCCACCATCACCCAGCCCACCGGCTCGTGCAGTTTGTGGCCGAGTTCGGTCGTGATCCACGCGCCGGCCACCGACGCGACCAGCGACCAGTGGAAGAGCCGCACGAAGCGGCTCCACACCCGCACTTCGCGCTCTGGCGTCACTGCGCTTGCGCCGGCTCGAGTGTCTTCGGATGGAAATAGCTCTCGACGCGCTGGCCCTTGCTGTCTACGCCATAGACCTCATAGCACTGCGCATCGACCTTGATGCGACGGATCTGCCAGCCGGCGGCGATCAGTTTCTTTTCCAGCAGATCCTTGTCCTGCCACTCGGCCTTGGGGCCGGCGTCCTTGATCGGACAGGCGCCGGTGGCAAACACCGGCGCGGACACGGCAAGCACGACGGACGCGCAGAGAAGTCGAAGAGATCTCATGAAAGCTCCTGGGTGGAATGTCGGTGGACTGAGTCGGCAGTCTGTAGTGATTGCCTGAACGCCGGCTGAAGCGCCGCCCAGCCGACACATCACGTTGCCAGCGTGACGCGCGCGAACTTGCGCTTGCCAACCTGCACGACAACCGTGCCAGCCGCCACCTTCAAACCCTTGTCGCTGACCACCGCGCCGTCGAGACGCACACCGCCCTGCTCGATCATGCGCATGGCTTCGCTGGTCGAGGGCACGAGGCCGGCTTGCTTGAGCAGATTGCCAATGGCCAGCGGTGCACCGGCGATCGCCAGCTCGGCGATGTCATCGGGCACACCGCCCTTGGCGCGATTGATGAAGTCCTGCTCGGCGGCGTCGGCCGCGGCGGCGCTGTGGAAACGCGTGACGATCTCCTTGGCCAGCATCACCTTGGCGTCTTTCGGGTTGCGCCCCTGCGCGATATCGACCCGCAGCGCCGCAATCTCACTCTCAGGGCGCCACGACAGCAGCAGGAACCAGCGCCACATCAGCTCGTCGGATATCGACAGCACCTTGGCGAACATCGTGTTTGCAGGTTCGGTGATGCCGATGTAGTTGTTCTTCGACTTCGACATTTTGTCGACGCCGTCCGTGCCTTCGAGCAGCGGCATCGTCAGGATGCACTGCGGCTCCTGGCCGGCTTCGATCTGCAAGTGGCGGCCCATCAGCAGGTTGAACTTCTGATCGGTGCCGCCGAGTTCGAGATCGCTCCTGAGCGCCACTGAGTCGTAGCCCTGCATCAGCGGATACAGGAACTCGTGCACCGAGATCGGCGTGCCGGCGGCGAAGCGTTTGTTGAAGTCGTCGCGCTCCATCATCCGCGCCACGGTGTATTTGGCCGCCAGCTGGATCATGCCGCGCGCGCCCAGCGGGTCGCTCCACTCGCTGTTGTGCCGCACTTCGGCCTTGGACATGTCGAGCACCAGGCCAATCTGTTGCAGATAGGTCTGCGCGTTGGCCGCGATCTGCTCGCGCGTCAGAGGCGGGCGGGTGCTGTTGCGGCCCGACGGATCGCCGATCATCGAAGTGAAGTCGCCGATCAGCGGGATCACGGTGTGACCCAACTCCTGCAGCTGCCGCATCTTCGTAAAGACGACCGTGTGGCCAAGGTGCAGGTCGGGGGCCGTCGGGTCGAGGCCGAACTTGATGCGCAGCGGCACGCCGGTGGCAGCCGAGCGGGCCAGCTTGGCCAACCACTCGCCTTCGGGCAGCAGTTCTTCGCAACCGCGCTCGCTGGTCGCCATCGCTTCGCGCACGGCGTCTGTGATGGGGTGCGCGGGCTGGGTGTCTGTCACGTTCGCTGACATGGTCCTGGTCGTCAAAGTGGGTTTGTCACGGGCCGCAGAGTCGGGTCCAGCCGTAAAATCTTCGTCACTGATGTTGCAGTCGCGCGCACACACTTGCGCACGCGACCAGGGCATCGATCTTAAGGGCGCACTCCGGCCCCACCTCGGAAAACCCAGCGTCCGATCGTTGTTGCCTGCACCCGAAAGTCATGCCCTTGCGACCGCTCGTTCAGACCACTGCTGCCGCGCAGGCCTTCGTCAGCCAACACCACCGCACCATCGTCGCTGCCGCCGCCGCGCTGCTGGCAGGTGTGGGTGTCGCAGCGTTTGCCATCGCACCGATGGCTCCGGATGCCGCTCTGTTGCCGCAACGCGTGATCATCGAGAGCGTGGTCGCCGAACCGGCCGAGCCGCAGCTCGAAGCGCTGGCGGCGCACAAGCTCGACTTGTACCGCAGCGAGACCACGCGCCCCGGGGATGGCGCCGCCACGGTGCTGCGCCGCCTGGCCGTGGCCGACACTGCGGCGGCCGCCTTCTTGCGCAGTGACGCCGCCGCGCAGCGCCTGTTCGATGGCCGCGGCGGACGCAGCGTGCAGGTGCGCACAGGCCCGGGCGACTCACTGCTTGAGCTGGTCGGCCGTGCGCCCGCGCGGGCTGCCGAGCAGCTGGCCACGCACTTCACGCGCCTGACAGTCACCCGCGATGCCGCAGGCAAGCTGGCGGCGAAGGAAGAAACCGTAGCGCTGCAATCGCAAGTCAAACTCGGCAGCGGCACGATCAAGAGTTCGCTCTTCGCGGCCAGCGACGAAGCGCGCGTGCCCGATGCCATCGCCATCCAGATGGCGGAAATCTTCGCTGCCGACATCGACATGCACCGCGAGCTGCGCCGCGGCGACACCTTCAGCGTCGTCTACGAATCGATGACAGCCGACGGCGAACCGATCGGCTGGGGCCAGAGCAGCGGCCGCGTGCTCGCCGCCGAATTCGTCAATGCCGGCAAGACGCACCAGGCGCTCTGGTACCGCGGCGCGGACGGCCGCGGCGCCTACTTCGACCTCGCCGGTCAAAGCAAAAGACGAGCGTTTCTGGCCAGCCCGCTCGAGTTCTCACGCGTCACGTCAGGCTTCGCGATGCGCTTTCATCCGATCGCGCAGACCTGGCGCCGCCACCTCGGCGTGGACTACGCCTCACCGACCGGCACGCCGGTGCGCAGCGTCGGCGACGGCGTGGTCGAGTTCGCCGGCCGCCAGGGTGGCTACGGCAACGTGGTGAAGGTCAAGCACAGCAACGACCGCAGCACGCTGTACGCGCACCTGTCACGCATCGACGTCCGGCAAGGCCAACGCGTCGAGCAGGGCGTGCGCATCGGCGCAGTCGGCTCCACCGGCTGGTCCACCGGCCCGCACCTGCACTTCGAGTTCCGCGTTAGCGGCGAGCACCAAGACCCACTGCGCATCGCCAAGGCCAGCGAAGCGCTGACGCTGCCGGCGGCATCCAAGGCGGAGTTCGCCGCCCTGGCGCAAACGCTACAGGCCCAGCTCGACGTGGCCGACACCCTGCTCGGCGCGCGCGGCCGCGCTGAGTAAACCGGTGCTCTACATCGGCCTCATGTCGGGCACCTCGCTCGATGGCGTCGATGGTGTGCTGGTCGATATCGGTGCCGATGGCGGCTTGAAGCTGCGCGGTCACCATCACGAAGCGTTTGTCGGCTCGCTGCGCAGCGAGCTTTTGGCCTTGAATGCCTCGGGCGACGACGAGTTGCACCGTGCGTCGCTGGCCGCGCAAGGCGTCGCCGGAGCCTACGCGTCGGTCGTCAGCGCCTTGCTATTCGGCTGCGGCGCCTTGGCGCAGGACGTGCGCGCACTGGGCGCGCATGGCCAGACGGTTCGCCACCGGCCCGATGCCGGCTACACGACACAACTGCTCAACGGCGCGCTGTTGGCCGAGCTGGCGGGCATCGACGTCGTCTGCGACCTGCGCAGCCGCGATGTCGCCGCCGGTGGGCAAGGGGCGCCGCTGGCGCCGGGCTTTCATGCCGATGTGTTCGGCCATGCCGAGCAAGCCCGTGCCGTGCTCAACC
>CAWFCX010000029.1:0-42809 GCA_963814385.1 uncultured beta proteobacterium | reverse complement strand
CAACGGCACCTACACCGGCCTCGTGCCCGAGCCGCTGCTGGCGATTCCGGTGCTGGAGATCGACCTGAACCGCGATGGCAGCGTGCGCAACATCCGGGTGCAGCGCCCACCGAGCCAGGCCACAGGACACGGTGCAACTGGCGATCGACGCGGTGCGGCGCGCCGGATCGTTCGGCGATGTGTCGCACCTGCCGCAGCCGTGGCGCGTCAGCGAGGTGTTTCTGTTCCGCGAAGACCGCAAGTTCAAGCCGCGTTCGCTGGACTGACACGGCGCGGCCGCCGAGGCCAGCGGCTACCATCGGTTCATGTTCTTCAATCTGCCGACGCTGCTGACCTGGGCGCGCATCGTCGCCATCCCGCTGATCATCGGCATCTTCTACCTGCCGGTGGAGCCGGCGACGCGCAACCTGATCGCCACGGTGTCGTTCGTGGTCGTGGCGCTGACCGATTGGGCCGATGGCTATCTGGCGCGCAAGCTCAACCAGACGTCGTCGTTCGGCGCCTTTCTCGACCCGGTGGCCGACAAGTTCCTGATCTGCGCGGCGCTGCTCTGCTTGCTCTACCTGACGCGCATCGACGCGTTCATCGCCTTCATCATCATTGGCCGCGAGATCGCCATCTCGGCGCTGCGCGAGTGGATGGCGCAGATCGGCGCTTCCCGCAGCGTGGCCGTGCACATGCTGGGCAAGGTGAAGACGGCCACGCAGATGGTGGCGATCCCGTTTCTGCTCTACGACGGCCTGCTGTTCGGCCTGATCGACACGCACCTGTGGGGCACGTGGCTGATCTGGATCGCCGCGGTGCTGACCGTGTGGTCGATGGTCTACTACCTGCAAAAGGCGCTGCCGGAGATCCGTGCCAAGGTCCGGTGAGGGCGATCAGCGCAGCGCATCGCTGGCAGTGATGCCCGCGCTGTTCGTGCTCATCTGGAGCACCGGCTTCATCGTTGCGCGCTACGGCATGCCGCATGCGCCGCCGCTCGGATTTCTGGCGCTGCGCTACGCGCTGTCGGTGCTGGCGTTTGGCCTCTTGATCGCGTTCGTCCGTGCCGCATGGCCGCAGGGCCGGCGGCAGTGGGGGCATCTCGCCGTCACCGGCGTGCTGATGCATGCGGGCTACCTCGGTGGCGTGTGGGCGGCCGTGAAGTCCGGCATCGGCGCGGGAACGGTGGCACTGATCGTCGGTCTGCAGCCGGTGCTGACGGCGTTGTGGCTGTCATGGACGCAGGGCGCGCACAGCATCGAGCGCCGCCAATGGCTCGGCTTGCTGCTCGGCTTCGGTGGGCTGATGCTGGTCGTTGGCCACAAGCTGGGGGCCGGCGAAGTCACGGGCTTCAACCTCGGTCTTGGCGTCTTTGCGCTGTTGTCGATCACGGTCGGCACGCTGTACCAGAAGCGCTTCGTCGAGCCTTGCGACGTGCGCACGGCCAACGCAGTGCAGCTGGGTGCAGCATTTGTCGTGACGCTGCCGCTGGCGCTGCTCGAGCAAGGCGCCTGGGACGGGCACCCCGAGCTGATCGGCGCGATGGCCTGGTCGGTGCTCGTGCTGACGCTGGGCGGCAGCTCGATGTTCTACCTGCTGATCCAGCGCGGCGCCGCGGCCAAGGTGACGAGCCTGCTCTATCTCGTGCCGCCGTGCACCGCGGTGATGGCGTGGGCTGCTGTTCAGCGAGCCGCTGTCGGCGCAGGTCCTCGCCGGCATCGCGCTCACCGCCGCGGGCGTGGCGCTGGTAGTGCGCGCACCGTCAGCCTGACGCGGCGTCAACGCGCCGTCAGAGCGCCGCCACGCCGGCCAACCAGCGCTGCAGCGTTGCCACGGTCAGCGGCTTGTGCACCCAGGGCAGGCCGCTGGCCTCGATGCGGCGCAGCGACTCGGGCGCGCTCTCTCCAGTGATCAGCAGGCAGGGCAGCGCTGCGCCATGCGTGGCGCGCAGCCGCGCCGCTTCGTCGATGCCGTTGCGGCCGTCGGGCAGGCGCACGTCGAGCAGGGCGACGTCGGGGCGCCAGGCGGCGTCGAGCCGCAGCGCATCGATGTGCGCGGCGGCGGCCACCGTGCAGCCCCATTGCTCGAGCAGATCGACCAGCGCCTCGCGCGCTTCGCGGTCGTCTTCGATCACGATCGCGCGCAGTGGCGGCAGTGCCGCCACGGTGGCGCGGGCCGATCGAGATCGGTCGCGGCGCTGGCGCGCTGCGTTCGAGCGTGACGGCAAAGCTGGTGCCCTGCCCAGGCGCGGAGCGCAGCGCCACGCCGTGGCCGAGCAGGCGCGCCAGGCGCTGCACGATGGCCAGACCCAGCCCCAGGCCTTCGCCGCGTTGGCGCTCGCTGGGCTGGGCCTGAAAGAACTCATCGAAGATGCGCGCATGCAACGCCGCCGGAATGCCCGGCCCGCTGTCGCGCACGTCGATGCGCCAGGCCGCGCCGCGCCTGCGCAGCGTCACCAGCACGCCGCCGCGGTGCGTGTGGCGCACGGCATTGACGAGCAGGTTGCGCAGCACGCGCTCGAGCAGCAGCGCATCGCTGCGCGCGGTCGCGTCGAGCGCGCGCGCGGCCACACGCAGCGACAGCCACAGCCCCTTGCTCTCGGCCTCGGCGCGGTGGGTCTGCACCAGCTCGTCGAGCAGCAGGGCCAGCGGCACCGGCTGCCATTGCGGCGCGACCACGCCGGCGTCGATGCGCGACAGATCGAGCAGGGCATCGAACAGGCCCGACAGCGCGCCGACGCAGGCATCGATGCGATCCAGCCGCTCAAGGCGCCGCGTTGTGTCAGGCTCCCCGCGCAGCGCCGCCACCTGCAACGCCAACGCATGCACGGGCTGGCGCAGGTCGTGGCTGGCCGCGGCGAGGAAGTCGCTCTTGGCCCGGCTGGCGGCTTGCAACGCATCGTTCAACTCGGCCAGGCGCAGCTGCTCGGCTTCGGCCGCGTCGCGCTGCTGGCGCGCCAGCACGAGTTGGAACTCCACTTCCATCGCGATGCGCCGCGCGCGCGCGGCGCGACCCATCATCGTCTCGTGCAACGCCGATGCGGCGCGGCTGTGCGCCATCGCGGCGCCGAGGTCTCCGAGCGCTTCGCAGGCTGCGGCGGCGCACTCACGCAGTCGCAACCCGGCCAGCGGCAGGTCGCTCACGTCGGGCAGGGCGTCGGCGGCCAGGCGCTGCTCGGCCAGTGCGCGCGCCGCCAGCGTCTGGCCCGTGGCCATCCACAAGCGGGCCTGCACGGTGACCCATTCCAGCGGCGCCGCCGCGTCGGGCGCACGCGCTGAGGCGGCCTCGTCGAGCAGCGACTGTGCGCGCCCGTTGTCGCCGCGCGCGCGGGCGATCTCGGCGAACACAGTGGCGTACTTGGCGCGCTTGTCGTCGCGCATCAGGTGTTGCGACGCCTGCAGGCGCTCGGCGACAGGCTGCGCCTCCTCGTCGCGCCCGAGCGCGTTGAGCACCAGGATGCGGTTGATGCCGGCCGTGACCCAGGCGACTTGCGCGCCAGCGCGCTCGGCGCTTTCGAAGGCTTCGGTGCAGAACGCGAGCGCGTCGTCGAGGCTGTACACGTCGTAGTGCGCGCCACCGAGGTTGCTGGCGGCGTTGGCGATCAGCGCTTCGTCGCCGCTGGCATGGGCCAGCGACAACGCGAGGTGGAAGTGGCGCAGCGCGTCGTCGAGTCGGTGCAGCGCCGAGCAGCAGATCGCCGCCGCCGTGGCCGTGGCGCATTGCGCCTGCGGCAGGCGCGCCTGCTCGGGCAGCGCGAGGTTGGTCTCGAGCAGCGACAGCGACTGCGCGAAGTCGTGGTCACGGCGCAAACGGGCGGCGCGGCTGTCGCGCGCCAGCGCAATCGCGGCCACGTCATCCGTGCGCGCGGCTGCGTCGCACAGCAGCGAGTGCGCGGCCTCGGCGCGCTCGCGCGTGCCCCAGCGCCATTCGGCCCAGGCGACGTGGAAGTGGCCGCGCGCGGCGGTAGCGGCATCGCCCGCCGCCGCGCCCACCATCTGCGCGCCGATCACGGCCGCGCGCAGCGGCTGGCGGTACTGCTCGGCCCAGGCCTGCCGGTCCAGGTTGTCGGCAGCGTTGGGGGCGAGGGTCATCGACGCGATCCTAGACGCCCCGCACCGCGCGCGAAGGCAGGCCCTTTCGTTCAGCGAAAGTCTGCGCTGCGAACCAGCGTCTGGCTGCCGTTCCACGACGGGAAGAGGGCGCTGGCGCTGCCGTCGGGATGGACGGCCAGGCGCAGCGCGCTTTCGCCTTCGACGTGGATGCTGCCGAGTTGACCGAGCATGTTGAGACCCCGCCACGCGTTCAACCCTGCGTGAAATCGAATCGCGGCGGGTCTCACGCCGTAGCCTGGTTGATCGATGCCGAACAGCACGGTCAGGTTGCCGGCCGCGTCGCGCGCGGCTTGCAGGCCGGCGCGCAGCGAGTTGTCCACGGAGGTGTTGAGAAACGTCTGCGCGTCGCCGCAGCCGCCCTGTGTGCAGGGCCAGAGCGACAGGAAGCGGCCGTTGTTGTGCGCCGAGACGATGCTGAAGTCATTGGCGGTGCCGAACACCGCGACCGGCTCGACGATGGGCACCAGACCCGGGTTGTAGTTGGCGGCATATGCGGCCTGGCCCTGCCAGCCCGGCGTGTCGCCGCCGAACTGGTACTGGCGCACGAAGACGCGCGTGGCGTCGGAGCGGAACAGCACCACCGCGCGGCCGAGTGCATTCATCACCACGCTGGAGGCTGTGGCGGGCGCCGGGGCGAGGTCAGAGATCGCCGTCGCGGCCGCCGCCGACCAGGCGCTGCTGGCAGCGCTGCGCACATTGGCATAGGCCACCGGCGCCAAGTCGTCGGTGCTGAAGGTGATGATGACGTTGCCGGCGCCGTCGGAGGCGATCGCCGGCGGCAGCAGACTGACATCCAGGCTCTCGATCGCTTCCTCGGCCAGCCACTGCCCCGAGGTCTGGGGCGCATCGAGCACGAAGCGCCGCGCGGCCATGTCATAGCCTTCGATCGTGTAGGGGTTCGGCACCTGGCGCCAGACGATTTCGAAGATGCCGCTACCGACATAGGCCAGGGCCGGCGAGGTCGCCGCGAGGGCGCCATCGGCCGAGACAACGCCCAAAGCGCTCCAGGCGCCACCGTTGCCGTCGGGCACGAACAGCGCGGCCTTGATCACGCCACCGAAGGACTCGCCGGTGATGCCTTCGCGCCACGTGGCCAGCATGCGCCCGCTGGGCCCGGCGGCGAGCTTGACGCCTTGCACGCTGACATTGGCCGGCAGGTCGGCATCGGTCACCCAGCCGGTCTGCTGCGGGCTCGCGGTGCCGCTCAATTTGCGCGAGTAGCGCAGGGCCAAGGCCCCGTTGGCGCGCAGCTCGCCGAACAGCAGGTGGGTGTGGCCCAGGCTGTCGATGGCCACGGCCAGGCTGTCGTTGGCCGTGGGCTCGTCGTCGGCCGGCGCGTTGTTGCGCGGCACGGCGAGACTTGACCATTGGCGCTCGGTGACGGCGAGGCTGCTGTTGGCGCCGACGGTCGTGCCGGCGCTGTTGCTGACCGCGACGCTGAAGACCTTGCCATCGTCCTGCAGGCTGGCCGCCGGCGTCGTGTAGCCGGACTCAGTGGCTCCGGCGATGGCGACCGGGCTTTCGCCGCTGCGCCATTGGTAGCCGAGGGTGCCGCCATTGGCTTCGGCGGACACGGAGAGCAGCGCGGTGGCGCCTTCGGCCACGGTCACGCTGTTGGGTGATTGCGCCGTGATCGTCGGCGCCGTGACGACGGGCGGCGGCGGGGCTGCCGGCGCATCGCTGCCGCCACAGGCGGCCAGGGTGACACAGGCCACGGCCAACGTCAGGACATTGAGGCGCTGGGTCGGATCAATCGTTCGATTCATGGTGAAGGCTCCAGGAGGTTGAAGTAGGGCCTGGCCAGTTTGCGAATCACATCGGTCGGCGACACCGGCCGAACGGACGGTGCGTTCGGCGCATGTCGCCGTGGGCGTGACAAGCTGCGTTGCGCGATACCGTCCTTTCGGACGGTTCGGCGCGCGCGCCCGCCGCTACGATGTGGCTCGATGCTGCTGCAACCCGCCGCGCGCTACGCGCTGATCGTCGATGACCATCCCTTGGTGCGCGACGGCCTGATCGGCACGCTCGAGCGCGCCAGCCTGCGCCTGCATTGCGACGGCGCCGCCGACTTGGCGCACGCCCGCCGCGCACTGGCTGGTTCGGCGCGCTACGACCTGCTGTTGGTCGATCAACGCCTGCCGGACGGCGAGGGCTTGAGCCTGCTGGCCGAGGCCCGCGCCACGCAGCCGCGCGCGGCCGGCGTGCTGCTGTCGGGTGTCGATGACGCGGGCCTGGCCGCGCGCGCCCGCCAGATCGGCGCCGCAGCCTTCCTGCCGAAGTCGCTCGAGCCGGCGCAGATGGTCGCCGCCGTCGAGCGCGTGCTGGCCGGCGGCACCTGGTTTCCCGAGCGGGTGCGCGGCGCGGCGCCGGCCTTCACCGAGCGCCAGGTGGAAGTGCTGCAATGCGCCAGCAACGGCCTGTCGAACAAGGCCATCGCGCGCGAGCTGGGCGTCACCGAACGCACGGTGAAGGACCACCTGACCGTGGTCTACCTGCGCCTGGGGGCCTGCAACCGCGCCGAGGCGGTGGCGCGGGCGAGTGCGATGGGGCTGGTGCACGTCCAGGCTTAGGGCGACGCAGCGGCCGGCTGCGCCGACAATGCGGCCATGTTCGAAAGCTTCGACAGCCGCGAGATCCACCACGATGGTGTGAACCTGCGCGTGCGCTCGGCCGGCAATGGGCCGCCGCTGCTGCTGTTGCATGGTCACCCGCAGACGCATGCGATGTGGCACCGCGTTGCGCCGTCACTCGCCGAGCGTTTCACTGTCGTGGCGATGGACCTGCGCGGCCGCGGTGATTCATCGCGACCGCCGGCGAGTGCGCGACCACGCGCTCTACAGCAAGCGCGCAATGGCCGCTGATGCAGTGGCCGTGATGCGGGCCTTCGGCTTCGAACACTTCGCCGTCTGTGCGCACGATCGCGGCGCGCGCGTTGCGCATCGTTTGGCGCTCGACCACCCGCAGGCGGTGTCGCACCTCATGCTGCTCGACATCGCGCCGACGCTGGCCATGTACGAAGGCACGACCGAGGCCTTCGCTCGCGCGTACTGGCACTGGTTCTTTCTCATCCAGCCGGCGCCGATGCCCGAGCGCGCGATCGAATCCGATCCAGCGGCGTGGATCCGCGAAGGCATGGGCGCGCGCTTCGCCGGCCTCGGCCCGTTCGCGCCGCAGGCGATGGCCGAGTACGAGCGCTGTTTGGCGATCCCTGGCAGCGCCACGGCCGTCTGCGAGGACTACCGCGCGTCGGCGACGATCGACCTCGATCACGACCGTGCCGACCGCGCTGCCGGCCGGCGCCTGCAGATGCCGCTGCGGGTGCTCTGGGGTGCGCAGGGCACGGTCGGAAAATGCTTCGAAGCGCTCGGCCTGTGGCGCGACGTGGCGACGCAAGTCAGCGGCCGCGCTCTTGATTGCGGCCACTACATCGCCGAGGAGCAGCCCGCTGCGCTGCTCGAAGAGATTCATCAATTCTTTGGAGACACCGCATGAGCAAGACCCACCGCATCGCCGTCATTGCCGGTGACGGCATTGGCAAGGAAGTCATGCCCGAAGGCGTGCGCGTGCTCGAAGCCGTGGCCAGCCGGTTCAAGATCGGCCTCGAACTCAAGGCCTTTGGATTTGCCGACTGCGACTACTACGCCAAGCACGGCAAGATGATGCCCGACGACTGGAAAGAGCAACTCGCGCCGATGGACGCGGTGCTCTTCGGCGCTGTCGGCTGGCCCGCCACTGTGCCCGACCACGTCTCGCTGTGGGGATCGCTGCTGAAGTTCCGCCGCGAGTTCGACCAGTACGTCAACCTGCGCCCGGCCAAGCTGATGCCCGGCATCCGCTCGCCGCTGGTGGATCGTCGACGGTGCAGCGTTGAAGCCGGGCGACATCGACATGCTGATCGTGCGCGAGAACACCGAGGGTGAGTACTCGAGCATCGGCGGGCGCATGTACGAAGGCACGCCGCGCGAGATCGTGATCCAGGAAACGGTGATGTCGCGCATCGGTGTCGATCGCGTGCTGCGCTTCGCTTTCGAAGAAGCGATGAAGCGGCCGCGCAAGAAACTCACCTCGGCCACTAAGAGCAACGGCATCTCGATCACCATGCCGTACTGGGACGAGCGGGTGGCCGAGATGAGCAAAGCGTATCCAGGCGTGACGGTGGATCGGTTCCACATCGACATCCTGACCGCGCACTTCGTGCAGCGCCCGCAGCAATTCGATGTCGTCGTGGCGAGCAACCTGTTCGGCGACATCCTGTCCGACCTCGGGCCGGCCTGCACCGGCACGATCGGCATTGCGCCGTCGGCCAACCTGAACCCGACGCGCGAGTGGCCGAGCCTGTTCGAGCCGGTGCATGGCTCGGCGCCGGACATCGCCGGCAAGCAGCTCGCCAACCCGATCGGCCAGATCTGGTCGGCGGCGATGATGCTCGAGTTCCTCGGCCACCGCGACGCGCACGATGCGATCGTGAGCGCGATCGAGGCCGTGCTCGACCCTGCATCCGGCGCCCCGCGCACGCCCGACCTGGGTGGCAAGGCACGCACCACCGACGTCGGTCGCGCCGTGGCGCAAGCGCTGCGCTGAGGGCCTGGGATCGCGAGTGTCGATGCGCAAAGCGCCTTGACACTGACCGGGGCCGCGGCTGTAATGTTTGCGATGCGCTCGGCGTGCGGTCACCGATGTTCACCGTACCTACGAGCTTGCACACCACGACAGGCGCAACACCGCGCCGCACCTGCAACCGCCGAGGGGACCCTTTGCCGTGAACAAGACCGACATGATCGACCACATTGCCACGCAGGCCGACATTTCCAAAGCGGCGGCAGCACGCGCGCTCGAAGCCTTTGTCGGCGGTGTGAAGACGGCGCTGAAGAAGGGCAACAGCGTCTCGCTGGTGGGCTTCGGCACGTTCACCGTCACCAAGCGCGCGGCTCGCACCGGGCGCAACCCGCGCACCAAGGAAGTGATCAAGATCAAGGCCGCCAAGGTGCCCAAGTTCCGCCCGGGCAAAGCGCTGAAAGAAGCGCTGTAATTCGCGGCCCGGTTGACCCGGGTGCTTAGCTCAGTTGGTAGAGCGGCGCCCTTACAAGGCGTAGGTCGGGGGTTCGAGCCCCTCAGCACCCACCATATCGACCGGCAGGCCGGCGCCGGCCTGCTCCCCTCGGGAGCGCGAGCGCAGCGAGCTTGGGGTCGTCAATCACCTAGAATGCTGCGCCTATCGTTGCGGCCGCTTCCAGCGGCCGCGGCTCATTTGGGCGCATCGCTTTCGCAAAGGCTCTCACCATGTTCGAGTACGTCCGCACCCACAACAAGATCTTCTTTCTGATCCTGATGCCGCTGGTGTTCGTGTCCTTCGTTTTCGTGGGCGTGCAAGGCTATGACCGCATGAACGACGGCGCCGGCGCCGAGGTGGCGACGGTCGACGGCCAGAAGGTCACGCAGGCCGAGTGGGACGCGGCGCACCGCCGGCAGGTGGAACAGGCGCGTTCGCGCATGCCGGGCATGGATGCCAAGTTCTTCGATTCGCCCGAAGTCAAACGCGAAGCGCTCGAGCAGGTGGTGCGTGAGCGCGTGCTGTTCACAGCCGCAACGCGCGGGCACTTGTCGGTGAGCGACCAGCGCCTGATGCGCGAGCTGCAGCAGATGCCGCAGCTCGCCGCGTTGAAGCGCGCCGACGGCAGTTTCGATGTCGATGCCTACAAGGCCATGGTGCAAGCGTCCGGCCGCAGCGCCGAGAGCTTCGAAGCCGGGTTGCGGCAGGATCTGTCGCTGCGCCAGGTGCTGAGTGCGATCGACAGCAGCGCCACGCCAGCCAACACTGCGGCGCGTGCGGCGCTCGATGCCTTCTTGCAGCAGCGTGAGGTGCAGGTGCTGCGTTTCGACAGCAAGGACCAGACGGCGGGCATCGCGCCCACCGACGCTGAACTGGCGGCCTATCACAAGGCCAACGAAGGCGAGTTTCGCGCGCCCGAGCAGGCGCAGGTCGAGTTTGCCGTGCTTGACCTCGAAACCATCGCCGCGCGCATCACCGCCCCGGAGCAGGATCTGCGCAACAGCTACACGCAGAACATCGCGCGCTACACCGTGGCCGAAGAGCGGCGGGCCAGCCACATCCTGGTCAAGGCGGCGAAGGACGCACCGGCCGCCGAGCGTGAGAAGGCCAAAGCGAAGGCCGACGCCTTGCTGGCGCAGTTGCGCAAAGCACCGGCCACATTTGCCGATGTGGCGAAGAAGAACTCCGACGACCCCGGCTCCGCCGAGCGCGGTGGGCGACCTGGACTTTTTCGGCCGCGGCGCCATGACCAAGCCGTTTGAAGATGCAGCCTATGCAATGAAAGCCGGTGAGATCAGCAACATCGTCGAGTCGGAGTTCGGCTACCACATCATCCGCCTGGACGCGGTGCGCGGCGGCGACAAGAAGCCCTTCGAGGCCGTGCGCGGCGAGATCGAGGCCGAGGTCAAGAAGCAGATGGCGGCCAAGGAGTTCGCCGCCGACGCCGAGCGCTTCGGCAACCTCGTCAACAAGGACGCCGACAACTTCAAGGGCCTCGCCAATGAATTGAAGTTGAAGCTGCAGAGCGCCACGGTGCTGCGCAACCCGGCACCCGACGCCAAGGGCGCGCTGGCCTCGCCGAAGCTGCTTGATGCGCTGTTCAGCAGCGAGTCGATCAAGAGCAAGCTCAACACCGAGGCGATCGAAGTCGGCCCGAACCAGCTCGCCGCGGCGCGCATCGTTACGCACATGCCGGCGCGCGTGCAGCCGCTGGCCGAAGTCACGGCGCGGGTGCGCGAGCGCGTCGTGCAACAGCAGGCGGCGGCCAAGGCGAAAAAAGCTGGCGAGGACAAACTCGCTGCGGTCAAAGCCGCCGACTCGACCAACGGCCTGCCGGCGGCGGTGACGCTGTCGCGCTCCGAGGCTGCCGGCCAGCCGCGTCAGGTGGTCGAGGCGGTGCTCAAGGCGGATGCGGCGAAGTTGCCGCAGTGGCTCGGGGTTGATCTGGGCAACGCCGGGTATGCCGTCGTGCGCCTGAACGCCGTCAAGACCCGCGCGCCCGATGCGCCCGAGGTGACGCAGCTGCTGCCGCGCTACACGCAAGCCTGGGGCAGCGCCGAGTCGCAGGCCTACTACAAGGCGCTGGAGCGGCGCTTCAAGGTCAAGATGAACGCGGTGGCCGCGGCCTCCGCGCCGGCCGCGAACTGACGACCCTCGCTGTGCGTCGCAAGCTCTGCAGGGGAGCTCAGGCTGACGCTTGGAAGCGGCCCGGCGCTGGCCTGAGCCGCTTCTTCCATGTCGCTCGCTATAATCAGTTGCTCTCGACGGTGGCTGTAGCTCAGTTGGTAGAGTCCAGGATTGTGATTCCTGTTGTCGTGGGTTCGAGCCCCATCAGCCACCCCATCCCTGCCTTTCACGAGGTGCGGCGCTGTCAGGCGCCTTCTCCTTGAGCTGTTGGATTGGGTCAACGAGTTGACCGCTGCCACCTCACTTCTCAATTGAAGCGGCTGTTGGCGCTGCCGAGTCCAAATCGACCTGCGCCCAGCAACACAACGACCAGCGCGACGACCAGGTAGAACGCCTGCAGTTCGAGGGCCCAGCCCCCGCTGCGCGACAGCGTGCCGAGGTCCTTGCTGTGCATCAGTGCGATAGCGGCGACCATGTTGATGGCGATGACGCCTGCCGCCAGGCGAGTCCATATGCCGGCGATCAGCAACAGCGGCGCCAACACCTCACCCACAAACACACCATAGGCCAGCACGGGGGGCAGCCCGGCCTTGGCCACGGCATCGATGACGGGATCGATGCCGTTCTGAATTTTGGCGATGCCGTGCAGCAGCATCAGCGCGCCCAGCGTGAAGCGCAGCAGCAGCTTGGCGAGATCACTCGGCATCTGCGCGCCGGTTTGCGCTGGCGCGGCGGTGCGCGTGGGTGCGGTGTTCATCGTGATGGACATGAATGGGTATGCACCTGAAGTTACGCGCGGTGCAGTTGCCCATCCTGGACTTTGACCCGGTCACCGACACGCAGATCGTCGATGCGCTGGTAGTCGAACCGCGTCGTGCGGCCATTGTCGAGTCGCACGCTGACGCGGTAGACCTCGTCGTCGCTCTTCCTGCGGCGCTCGATCTGGTTGCCGGCCACTGCGCCGCCGACGGCGCCGACGACGGTGGCCGCATCGCGCCCGCTGCCGCTGCCGACCTGGCTGCCGAGCACGCCGCCGATGACAGCGCCGAGGATCGCTCCGCCACCGGATGTGCGGGACGACACGGGCACGAGTTCGATGCTGCTGACGCTGCCGTAGGTCACTGCTGAGCTGGATCGGCCTGCCGAGTCGAACACCGCGTCGTTGCGGGGCGCGTTCGACGAGCAGGCGCTGATCGCGGCCAGTGCGGAGAGGGGAAAAACGACTGCAAAGTGGCGCGCCATCATGAAGTCACCTCGATAAGTGAGTTGGACACACCACTATCGCCTCCCGCCGCTGCGGCGCGTGTCGGAGCGCGGCTGGCCAAGGCCTAGGTGACGGCGCAGCGCTGGCGTAGGCAGGTGCCTACGCGGGCGATCAGAGCCACCATTCGCACTCTTTGCAGCGCCACTCCGCGGGCCTGTCGACCAGCGCTGAGGCCGACGTAGGACGCCGGCAGACGCAGCAGCAACGGCGGCGCCGTCCTACGCGCGCTGGCTCGACGTCCCCATAGCATCGCTGTGGTGAAGTGTCGAAGGAACAGGACAAGGTCATGAGCAGGCACGTTTTCGCTCTCGTGCTGGCGCTTGCACTGGCCGTCGCCGGCGCATTGCCGGTGCAGGCGCAGGATGCCGCGGCGTTGAAGTCGCGCCACGCCGCCTTGCGCGACGCGCTGTCCAGCAATGCGTTTCAACGTCCGCTTGTTCTCGAGTCGAGCGAGCGCGGTGACAGCTTGCAGGGCGACATCCATGCCCGCATCGACCAGCCGTTTGCGGTGGTGGGCGCGGCCCTGCAAGGTGTCGACCGGTGGTGCGATATCTTGATCCTGCACCTCAACGTCAAGCAGTGTCGCGGCACCACTTCAAAGAGCGCCGATGGGCTCCAGCTGGTGGTCGGCCAGAAGCACGATCAACCGCTGGACCGGGCCTACCGGTTCGCGTTCGACTACGAAGTGGTGGCATCGCGGCCGGACTACCTGCAGGTGCAGCTGAGCGCCGACGAAGGCCCGCTCGGCACCAGCCGCTACCGCATCGTGCTCGAGGTGGCCGCACTCGACGCGCGGCGCAGCATCGTTCACCTGTCGTACGCCTACGGCTTCGGCCTGGCCGCGCGGGTGGCGATGCAGGGCTATCTGGCGACCGTGGGCCGCGACAAGGTCGGCTTCTCCATCACGGGCAGCAAGCCTGACGGCCAGCCTCAGTACATCGGTGGCACGCGCGGCGTGATCGAGCGCAACACGATGCGCTACTACCTTGCCATCGAGGCCTACCTCGGCGCACTGTCGCTGCCGTCGGCGCAGCAATTCGAGAAGCGGCTGGCCGACTGGCACAGCGGCGTCGAGCGCTACCCGGTGCAGTTGCGCGAGCTCGAACGCGGCGAATACGTTGCGATGAAGCGCGAGCAGGTGCGGCGCCAGCGGGCAGTTGGCGGTTGATCCGCCGCTGCCCGTCACCGAGTGTGCATGACAAGGCGCCCGTGGCCGCTTTGTTAAGCCCAGTCTTCCGCCGACGCGTCGAGCCGCAGCGTCAGCGCGCCGCTTTTGCTCCAGGCCTCGCACTCCTGCTCCAGCAGGTACAGCGTGCGCGGATGGTCGGCGGCCCACTCAGGGGTGAACGACAGGCGTGCGCGCTCTTTGCCGTCGGCGCGCAGGCGCAGCGCGCGCGGGTCGATCCGGCCACGAGCGTGGCACTTGATGACAGCGATTCGAAGCGCCAGCACCTGGCGTGCCAACCGCTTGTCGGCGAAGGCGGCTTCGAGCTTGCGCAGGCCGCCGCGCTGGCCGAGCACGATGGCGGCGAGCTGGCGCTGTTCGGTTTGCGAGAACGCCGGCGCGTCGAGGTGGCCGACGAGATAAGCGGTGTGGCGGTGATGGTCGTGGTGCGAGATGGCCAGGCCGATCTCTTGCAGATCGGCCGCCCAGCCGAGTTCGCGCGCCCCCTCCGCGTCGTCGGGCGCCAGTTCGCGGTACAGCGCCAGGGCCACGCTGCGCACACGCGCGGCCTGTGCGGCGTCGGCGCCAAAGCGGCGCTGAATGTCGCGCACGGTGGCGTCGCGCTTGTCGCCTTGCGCTGCGGCCGTGCCCTGGCCTCGGCCATCCGCCCGGCGTTGGGCGGCCAGGCGTTCATGCAGCTCGATGATCACGCCTTGGCGCAGCGCGCCCTTGGCGGGCATCAGGCGCTCGATGCCGAACTGCGCGCAACAGGTGTAGAGCAGGGCCAGCCCGCCGGCGATCACCGGCTTGCGGTCGCCTTTCAAGCCTGGCAGTTCGAGTCGGTCGATATGGCCAGCGGCAACGCAGCGCTCGATCAGCGCACGCAGACGATCGGGGGTGACGGCGCCGTCGGCATGGCCCATCGCCACCAGCAGTTGCGACACCGCGCCCGCCGTGCCCGACGAGCCGAGCGCTTCTTCCCAGTTTGAAGGCGCAAACGGCTGCAGCGCTTCTTCGAGCTCCGCCCCCGCAGCCACCTGCGCGGCGCGAAACGCCGCGGCCGTGAGCGCGCCGTCCGCGAAGTGCTTCATCGACAAGCTGACGCTGCCGACGGCGAACGATTCGGCCTTTTGCGCCTCGTTGCCGCGGCCGAGGATCATCTCCGTCGAGCGGCCACCGATGTCGATCACCAGGCGCGGGCGCTCGCTCGGCTGCAGATGGGCGACGCCGGCATAGATCAGGCGCGCTTCTTCGCGGCCGGAAATGACTTCGATGGTGTGGCCGAGCGCGGCTTGCGCGCGCAGCAAAAAGGCATCGCGGTTCTTGGCCTCGCGCAGTGTCTGCGTGGCCACGGCGCGCACCTGCGCCGGCGCAAAGCCTTGCAGCCGCGCGGCGAAAGCGGCGCAGTGTGGCCAGGCCGCGCTCGGCGGCTTCTTCGCCGAGCTGGCCGTCGGCGTCCAGGCCGGCGCCCAGGCGCACGGTTTCCTTGATGTAGTCGATGCGCTCGTAGCGTCCGCGCACGCAGGCGCGCGATCTCGACACGGAAGCTGTTCGAGCCCATGTCGATGGCCGCGAGTGGCGCGTCGGCAGCGGGCAGGGGCAGTGCTCGGCATGCGCCATTGTGCGTGGGTTCGTGCGTGGCTTCGTGCGTCGCGTTGTGCTTGGCTTCTAGAATCTCCGGCCCTGCGCAATCACTGGCCCGTGGAGCCCTGCATGACGACCGACACCGAACTCGACAGCCCCAGCGCCTCGCGCGCCGTCAACCGGCGCGAGTTCGCGCGCACGAGCGTCGGTGCAGGCTTTGCGGCGGCCGTGCTGCCGATCGAGGCGCAATCGCAGATCCGGACCGACAGCGCCGGCTTGACGGTGGGCGAGGTCACGATCGCCGTCGGCGACTTCAAGCTGCCCGCCTACCGCGCGATGCCCGCCGGCAAGACCAACCTGCCGGTGGTGCTGGTGGTGAGCGAAATCTTCGGCGTGCACGAGCACATCGCCGACGTGGCGCGGCGCTTTGCCCGGCTGGGCTATCTCGCCATCGCGCCCGAGCTGTTCGTCCGTCAGGGCGATGCCGGGGCCTACGGTGAGGTCGCCAAGCTGGTGAGCGAGGTGGTCAGCCAGGTGCCCGATGCACAGGTCATGGCCGATCTCGACGCCTGCGTCGACTGGGCCAAGGCCAATGGCGGCGACGTGAACCGGCTCGGCGTGACCGGCTTTTGCTGGGGCGGGCGCATCACCTGGCTGTACTGCGCGCACAACCCGAGCGTGAAGGCCGGGGTGGCCTGGTACGGCAAGCTGGTGGGCGATACCAATGCGCTGCAAACCTCGCACCCCGTGAACGCAGCGGCGAGCCTGAAAGCGCCGGTGCTCGGCTTGTATGGCGAGAAGGACACGGGCATTCCGCTCGACACAGTGGAAAAGATGAAGACAGCGCTCGCAGCAGGCAGCGCTGCGGCGAAGAAGAGCGAGTTCGTCATCTACCGCGACGCGCCGCACGCCTTTCATGCCGACTACCGGCCGAGCTACCGCAAGGAAGCAGCCGACGATGGCTGGCAGCGCTGCCTGGCCTGGTTCATGACGAACGGCGTCGCGTGAGCGCACCGGCCGAGCGCACGTCCGCCGGAATCCGGCCGATATCCCCTCGGGCGATCGGCCGACGTATTTCGTCGGCCGAGGGGCACAGACCCACGTGACCCTCACGTACATCATCCTGGCCACGCTCGCCGGCGGCCTGCTGTCGGTGCTCGCCGCGGCGAGCCTGACCGTGCATCTGCTCGGCCGTGTCGTCAAGAACCTGGTCAGCCTGTCGGTGGGGGTGCTGCTGGGCACCGCGCTGCTGCACATCCTGCCCGAAGCGTTCGAGAGCGCGGCCGGCGCACATGCGCTGTTCGCAACGCTGCTCGGCGGCCTGATGTTTTTCTTTCTGCTCGAAAAGGCCGAGCTGTACCGCCACGGCCACCACCACGAAGGTGACGACCCGCACCACCACCACGACCACGGCTTCGACGCGGAGCAGGCCGGCCGCGGCGGCTGGAGCGTGCTGGTTGGCGACAGCATCCACAACTTCTGCGACGGCGTCATCATCGCCGCGGCCTTTCTCACCGACGCGCGGCTCGGCTTCGTCACCGCCGCGGCGGTGATCGCGCACGAGATACCGCAAGAGGTCGGCGACTACATCGTGCTGCTCAATGCCGGCCTCTCGCGCACGCGGGCTCTGCTCTACAACGCGCTGTCAGGTTTGGCCGCGGTGGTCGGCGGCGTGCTCGGCTACTTCGTCGTCGGGCCGTGGGAAGCGCTGTTCCCCTACCTACTGGTCGTGGCGTCGAGCAGCTTCATCTATGTGGCGGTGGCCGACTTGTTGCCGCAGTTGCAACGCCGCTTGCCGTTCAAGGAAACGCTGGCGCAGATCGGCTGGATCGCTGCCGGCTTGGCAGTGGTCTTGATCGCGCGGCAGTTTTTGCACGCGCAGTGAACGACTTCAACCTCATTCACCGCAGAGGGGCGGAGGGCGCAGAGGTTCGCAGAGGAAAACCGGGGTTGGTCTTCTCTGCGAACCTCTGCGTCCTCTGCGTCTCTGCGTCTCTGCGGTGAAGGAAACTACTTGACGATCAGCACCGGCAGCTTGCTGTGAATCAGCACCCGTTGCGTTTCGCTGCCGAGCAACAGCGCCGCCACACCACGCCGGCCGTGCGACGCCATCACGATCAGGTCGCATTGTTGCGCCTTGGCATGGTCGAGGATGGCTTCCCACGGGTGCAGCGCTTCCACGGTGTGGCCGCCACACGGCACGTTCGCCGCCTTGGCGGTATCCACTACAGCCTTGACGCGCCCTGCGGCAATGCGCTCCTGCGCGTCGTAAAACTCCTGCGGCGGCACGGGCTGCATCTCCGAGATGGCGCTGTAGGGGAAGGGCTCCTTCACGCTGACGACGAACAACTGTCCGCTGCCGGCCTGCGCGAGTTCGATCGCGGTATTGATGGCCTTGCTCGTGATCTCGGAGCCATCGGTAGGAACGAGGATGCGTTTGAACATGGTGGGCCTCCAGGTGAAGCACTGTGCTGCCCCAAGCGTAGGCGTTCCTTGCGCGAGGTCAAGGTCTTGCCCTGTATCAGCCTTTGGCTTGCGGCCGGGCCGGGTCGCCAGACCACTCGCTCCACGATCCGGGGTAGAGCGTGCCGAGCCCCAAGCCGGCGTGTGCGGCGGCCAACAGGTTGTGGCATGCGGTCACGCCGGAGCCGCAGTAGTGAACGATGTCACCGCGCGCTGCCAGCGGCTGCCACGCCTCGCGCAACGTGGCCGCGCTCTGGAAGCGGCCGTCCGCGGTCAGGTTGTCTTTGAAGAAGCGGTTGCGCGCGCCGGGGATGTGTCCGGGCGCCCGGTCGAGTGGCTCGACCTCGCCGCGAAAGCGTTCGCCGGCACGTGCGTCGACGAGGTTCAGGCGGCCCAGGCCGGCGCGTACGGCGGCGGCGTCGAGAGTGGACATCGCGGGCGCGCGCAGCGGGTAAGGCGCGCTGCGCGGCGCAGGCTGCTGCTGCTGCGACTGCAACGCGCCACCGGCGGCGCGCCACGCGGCAACGCCGCCATCGAGCACGGCAACGTCGTCGTGGCCGAGCCAGCGCAGCAGCCACCAGACGCGCGCCGCGTAGGGGCCGCCTTGCGCGTCATAGGACACCACGGGCGTGGCCACACCGATGCCGCAAGCGCCGAGGGTGGCTGCGAGCGCGGCGCGATCGGGCAGCGGATGGCGGCCGTTGCTGCCGTTCTTCGTGCCCGACAGATCGTCGTCGAGATGCAGGTAAAACGCGCCGGGCAGATGCGCCGCCTGCCAGGCGCGGCGCCCGGCGTCGGTGTCGGCAAGATCGAAGCTGGCATCGATGAGCACTGGCGCGTGCGCGCTGCCGAGTTGCTTCATCAGGTCTGCCGCGGAGAGCAAGGTCTTCATCGTGTTCAACTTTCGTTGGGCGCCGTGGCATCTTGCGACTGGCGCGCTCGCAGCAACGTGGCATACAAGCCGGCGCCGACGATCAGCACCATGCCGACGATCGCCGGCCAGGTCAGCACATCGTCGAACAGCAGCACGCCGAAGACGAACGAGTAGACGATGCCCAGGTACTGCAGGCTGGCGTTGGTCAGCGTGCGGCCGATGCGGTAGGCGCGCGTCATCATCATCTGTGCGGCCGTCGCCAGCAAGCCAATCGCCAGCAGCAACGCCAGGCCTTGCGGCGTGTGCGCGCTGGCGCCGCGCAGCAGCATCCACAGCGCCCCCGCTGCCAGGCCGCCAAGCGAAAAGTAGAACACGATCCGCTCTTCCGGCTCGCCGGCGCGGCCGAGCGATGTGACTTGCAGGTAGGCCAGCGCCGCCAGCATGCCCGACAGCAGGCCGGTCAGGCCGTGCCACAACTGCTGCTGATCGACGCTGGGCTGCAGCACGAGCGCCACGCCGGCAAAGCCGAGCAACACCGCAGCGACCAAGCGGCCATCGACGCGCGCCGCGCCCACCAGAACACCGCCGCCGATCAGGAACAGCGCCATCCACACCGACGACATGTAGTTGAGCGTCATCGCCGTGGCCAGCGGCAGGCCGCCGATGGCATGGAACCACAACATCAGCGACAACACGCCACTCGCGCTGCGCCAGAAATGCATCGCCGGCACGGCCGTGACGAGCGACACGGGGCGCCAGCGCGTCAGGCCGAAGATGAACAGCGCGCCGATCAGCGAGCGGTAGAACACCATCTCGCCTGCGGCGTATTGCGCCGAGGCGAACTTGACGCAGACGCCCATCACGGCGAACAACAGCGAGGCACAAAGCATGAGCGCGGTAGCGGGCATGGCGGCTCCGGTCACCCCGGGTCAGAAGACGTTCTTGCAGGCTTCGGCTTTGCGCGCCGGCGCGAGTGCGAGCAGACGGTTGACCTCGGCGTTGTAGGCGCCGCTGTACGACGGCAGCTTGCGCAGCGCCACAAGGTCGAGCTTGTGCTGCTCAACCAGGCGCGCCAACAAGGCGACGCCGTCTTTGGCAGTGCGCGCATCGATCGGGCCGCAGACGAAGAGCACGGCTTCGACGCTGCCGACCAGGACCTCGGGCGGTCCGCTCTGCGCCTGCGCCGCACTCTGACAGGCCACGGCCCAGACGGCGGCGACGAGCGCGCGCGCGATCATCGTCAGCCGAGCGCAGCGTCACATGCCCGCATAGTTCGGCCCGCCGCCGCCTTCGGGTGTGACCCAGACGATGTTCTGCGTCGGGTCCTTGATGTCGCAGGTCTTGCAGTGCACGCAGTTCTGTGCATTGATCTGCAAGCGGTCCGATCCGTCTTCGTTCTTCACGTACTCATAAACACCGGCCGGGCAGTAGCGCGCTTCGGGGCCGGCGTAGCGCGCGAGGTTGATGCCCACCGGTACCTTGGCGTCGACCAGTGTCAGGTGCGCGGGCTGGTTTTCTTCGTGATTCGTGTTGCTGATGAAGACCGAGCTCAGCTTGTCGAAGGTCAGCACGCTGTCGGGCTTGGGGTACTCGATGCGCGTGCATTCGGCCGCGGGCTTCAAGCGCACATGGTCGGGCTGCGTGCGGTGGATCGTCCACGGCGGGCTCTTGAAGCCGAGCTTGGGCAGCAGCCAATGTTCGATGCCCGTCATCAGCATGCCGACCCAGTTGCCCTTCTTGAACCACTGCTTGAAATTGCGCGCCTGGTTCAACTCGTCGAACAGCCAACTGCGCTCGAAGGCCTCGGGGTAGGACTTCAGTTCGTCATGGCGGCGGTCGTTCTTGAAGACCGCTTCGCAGATCGCCTCGGCGCACAACATGCCGCTCTTGATCGCGGCGTGGCTGCCTTTGATGCGCGCGGCATTGAGCGTGCCGGCATCGCAGCCGACGAGGGCGCCACCGGGGAAGACGAGCTTGGGCAGTGACAGCAGGCCGCCCGCGGTGATGGCGCGTGCGCCGTAGCCGATGCGTTTGCCGCCTTCGATGTGGGCGCGCACCGCGGGGTGCGTTTTCCAGCGCTGCATTTCCTCGAACGGCGACAGCCACGTGTTCTGGTAGTCGAGGCCGGTGACGAAGCCGAGCGTGACTTGGTTGCCGTCGAGGTGGTAGAGAAACCCACCGCCGTAAGTGCTGTTGTCCATCGGCCAGCCGGCGGTGTGCACGACCAAACCCGGCTGAGCCTTGTCGGCCGGCACTTCCCACAGCTCCTTGATGCCGATGGCGTAGCTCTGCGGGTCACGCCCGCCGTCGAGACGGTGGCGGTTGATGACCTGTTTGCCGAGATGGCCGCGAGAGCCTTCTGCGAAGATCGTGTAGCGGCCGCGCAGTTCCATGCCGAGCTGGAAGGCGTCGTGCGGCTGACCGTCCTTGCCCAGGCCGACGTTGCCTGTGGCCACGCCGAGCACGGTACCGTTGTCCGAAAACAGCACTTCAGCGGCGGCGAAGCCTGGGAAGATTTCGACGCCGAGCCGTTCGGCCTGCTCACCGAGCCACTTGGTCACGGCGCCCAGGCTGATGACATAGTTGCCGCCGTTGTGCAGGCAATCGGGGACCAGCCAGTTCGGCGTGCGTTTGGCTTCGCGTTCGGTGAGAAGCAGCACCTCGTCGGTTTTCACGCGCTGCTTGAGCGGGGCGCCGAGTTCTTTCCAATCTGGGAATAGCTCGGTGATGGCACGAGGGTCCATCACCGCGCCGGACAGAATGTGCGCGCCGGGCTCGCTGCCTTTTTCGAGCACGACGACCGAGATCTCCTTGCCGTCCAGTTTGGCGAGTTGCTTGCAGCGGATCGCGCATGCCAAGCCGGCGGGCCCGCCGCCGACGATCACCACGTCGTACTCCATGGCTTCGCGCGGGCCGAATTTCTCGATCAGTTCTTTTGCGTTCATGCGGATGATTTTAGGATGCCGTGATATCGTGAAACGCAGTTGATTTTCGGCTTCCTGAAGGGAGTGCCTCATGGCTTACAGCATTGACTTGTCCGGACGCGTGGCAATGGTGACGGGCGCATCGAGCGGCTTGGGCGCACAGTTCGCCAAAGCGCTGGCCGCCGCCGGCGCCGGTGTGGTGCTCGCAGCGCGGCGTGTCGAGCGATTGAAGACGCTGCGCGCCGAGATCGAAGCGGCCGACGGCGACGCGCATGTCGTCGGGCTGGACGTGACCAGCATCGAGAGCATCCGTGCGGCGGTGGCGCATGCCGAGACTGAAATGGGCACGATCGACATCCTGGTCAACAACTCGGGTGTCGGCGCCACGCAAAAGCTGACCGACGTGACGGCCGAGGATTACGACTACGTGATGGGCACCAACACGCGCGGCGCATTTTTCATGGCGCAGGAGGTGGCCAAGCGCATGATCGCGCGCAGCAAGGGCGCGGCGCCCGGCACCTTCACCGGCGGGCGCATCGTCAACGTGGCGTCGATGGCCGGGCTGCGCGTGTTTCCGCAGATCGGCGTGTACTGCATGAGCAAAGCGGCGGTGGTGCACATGACGCGCTCGATGGCGCTCGAATGGGGCCGCCACGGCATCAACGTCAACGCCATCTGCCCCGGCTACATCGACACCGAGATCAACCACCACGTGTGGCAGACCGACGCCGGACAGAAGATGGTGCAGGAGATGCCGCGCAAGCGCGTCGGGCAACCGAAGGATCTGGACGTGGTGCTGATGATGCTGTGCTCGAATGAAAGCCACTTCGTCAACGGCGCCGTGATCAGCGCCGACGACGGTCAAGCCCTATGACGACGGCCCCAAGACGCCTGCGGCGTCGCCCCCCGAGGGGAGCGCGGCCTGCTTGGGACGGCCCGGCGCTGGCCGCGTCAAAACCTTGCGCGCCCTGACCCCGCTCGAAGTCCGCATCCTCGGCGTTCTCGTCGAGAAGCAGGCCACGGTGCCCGACACCTATCCGCTGTCGCTCAATGCGCTGGTGGCGGGCTGCAACCAGAAGACGGCGCGCGATCCCGTGTTGAACGTCGGCGACGCCGATGTGTTGGAAGCACTCGACAGCTTGAAGTCGCTGAGCCTGGTCTTCGAAGGCAGCGGCAGCCGTGTCGTCAAGTTCGAGCACAACACGGCGCGCGTTCTCGGCGTGCCGAGCCAGGCCGTCGCACTGCTGGCCACCTTGATGCTGCGCGGGCCACAGACGGCTGCCGAGTTGCGCCTGAACTGCGAGCGGTTGCACCGCTTTGCCGACATCTCGTCGGTCGAAGGGTTTCTCGACGAGCTGGCGGAAAAGGAGCCGCCGCGCGTGGCGAAACTCGCGCGCGCACCGGGTGCCCGCGAATCGCGCTGGGCGCATTTGCTCTGCGGCGATCTGCCGCCGCAGCAGGCGGTGTCGGACGCGCCGACGGCGCCGCCGCCGCGGTGGGAGCAGCTCGAAGCGCGGATCGCTGCGCTCGAAGACCAGGTGGCGGCGCTGTTGCGCGCGGGCTCTGCCGGCTCAGGCCGTGCCGAGTGACTGCGGCTCGATAACGCTGTCCAGCCACGACCAGCGCGATTGGCTGGCGGCGCGCGAACGCTTGGCCTGCGGCAGCGAGCGCAAAAAGGTGGCGAAGTACTCCATCAGGCTGCCACCGATGCGCGGGTTGATCTCGATCAGCTGTAGCCGCCCATCAGCCATCTTGAAGTTGGCGCAGCCCAGTCCGTTGTAGCCGATCGTGCGCAGCAGGGTGGTCAACGTCTGCGCGTCCGGGCAGGGGCCGATCACGCGCACGCAATCCGATGGCGACGCCGTGTCTTTGATGTACAGCGACCTGTCGTGGTGGTAGGCCACCGTCAGCTCGCGTTCCATGCGGCCGTCACGCATCAGGAAGTGGGTGGCGTATTCAACGTCGCCGCGCACGGCCGCTTGACGAAACAGCCCGGGTTTGTCGAGCGCTGTTCCCAGTCGAAGCATGGCGGCGTAGTCGGGCACCAACAGGCAGTTGTCGCTGTTCTCGCCGTGCACCGGCTTGCAGATGAAAGGCGGCGCGAGGTCGTCGCCCATCGGCGGCACGTGGGTGCCGAAGCCGGCGCGGATCAACGTGTCGTTCAAGCGCGGCTTGTCGTGGCACAGGCTCGCGCAGGCCTCGTCGGGCAAGGGCACCACATGCGCGCGGATGTGCTCGGGCTGACTGCGCATGTACCTCGCATCGGCCAGCGACAGCGGCACGATCAGATGAAAGCGCGACAGATCGGCCCGCTCCAGCGGCGCAAAGTGCAGCTTGTGGTCAAGCCCGGCAAAGCCATGGCGTGTGGCCTGCTCCCAGCCGTAGTGCTGCGAGAACAAAATGTCCAGAGGGCGCGGGCTTGCGGCGCTGGCCTGCGGGCGCTCCCGGTGCAAGTACCAGGCGCGATTGGCGCGGCCGAGCAGCTTGAGCGTGTGGCGTCGCAAGGCATTCATCACATTCCCCTCCATTTGCAGGCCATCGTAGGCAGGCGCCGTGGACGCACGCGGTAGTAGTGCACTGGCTGGGGCTGCCGTTACAGTGAAGCCATGCGAATCGAGGTACCGGTCGACAAAAAAATGACGCACCAGATGGTGATCCCCATCCGCTGGGGCGACATGGACGCGATGGGCCATGTCAACAACACCATCTACTTCCGCTACCTGGAGGTTGCGCGCCTCGAATGGCTGTTCAAGATCGGCGCCGGGCCCAATCCGAGCGGCTGCGGCCCGGTGATCGTCAACGCCTTCTGCAATTTCATTCGGCAGATCGAGTTCCCGGGCGATGTGCTGGCCAAGCACTACGTGGCCAACCCGGGGCGGTCGAGCTTCGACACCTACGTCACGATGGAGCGCACCGACCAGCCAGGTGTGATCTACGCCGAAGGCGGCAGCACGACGGTGTGGACGGACTTCAAGGCGCAGAAGTCGGCGCCGATGCCGGAGTGGTTGCGGACGTTGGTGAGCTGATCGCTCGCAGGTGCTGGCGGTAGAGCGCTTGATGCGCCTGCGTGTACTCGGCCAGCGGGCCGTGATGGGCTGCGTCGGTGAGCAACCGCGCGGCGCTGCCGAAGTAGGCCAGCGCCTGCACCACGTCGCCGGAACCTGCGCACTGCACTGCGACGTTTTGTCGCGTGTACCAGCCGGTGTCGTTGATCCGTTCGAGCACGTCCATCGCGGCCAGCGATGCGTCATCGACTTCGAACACCTGGCCGATCACGCGCTGCCCTTGCCCAGGTTCGTTCACCAGCCACGGCAGGCCGAACTCGCCGATGACGTACAGCGGGTACGCCTGCACGGTGATGAACTCGCCGGCCATGCGCACGCCGCGGTTGACGTGGAAGTTGCAGAAGCCTTGTTTGAGGGTGCCATAGACGAAGACGCGCTGTGGCGCGGCGTGCCAATCAAAGACCTGCGTCGAGGTGCCATCTTGATTGCGGCGCAGCTCGCCGTCGTGCATGCCGGCCTTGCGCAGCACGCGGTGCGACGCGGTGTTGTCTGGCGCCGTGGTGGCGATGACGTGGCGCAGGCCGAACGTGCGCGCGCCCCAGTCGAGCATGCCGCGCGCGGCTTCGGTGGCCAGGCCGTGGCCCCAATGAGGGCGCGCCAGTGCGTACTTGATTTCGGCCGCCGCCTGGCCACCGGGGTGCACGAGGCCGCAGAAGCCAATCACCTCGCCGCTTTCGCGCAGCATGAGCGCGCACATGCCGTAGCCACGTGCCGCCACATTGCGTTCGGTAACGTCGAGCCAGCGCAGCGCGTCGTCGTGGCTCAGGACGCTGCCGTCGCCGACCCAGCGCATCGCGTCGGCGTCGCCATACACCGCGAGCAGGGCGGCCAGATCTTCACGTTGCAGGCGCCGCACGCCCAGCCGTTCGGTGGCGAAGAGCAGGGCGCCGCTCATCGCGCAATCTGCTTGGCAACGGCGGCGCCGAGTTCGATCACCGCCAGCGCGTAGTAGCTCGACCAGTTGTAACGCGTCACGGCCCAGAAGTTGCGCGTGCCAGCCACGTGGCTCGGCGCTGCCGCGTCGCCGTTGTGCAGTTCGACCAGCGCCAGCGGGCCTTCGTGGGCGCGGCCTTCGGCGGCCAGCGTCGCGCCACGTTCGGTGAACTCTTCGGGTGAGAACAGCGGCAGGATGTCGGGGCCGAGCAGCAGCGCGCGGTTGCTTTCGTCGTCGGGCGCGCGCACGTCGAAGTGCGTCGGCGCGCCGCGCTCCCAGCCGAAGTAGTGCAGGTAGCGCGCCACGCTGCCGATGGCGTCGGCCGCGCTGCCAGCAAGATTGACGTGTCCGTCGCCGTCGAAGTCCACCGCCCAGGTGTTCAGGCTGCTCGGCATGAACTGCGGCAGGCCCATCGCGCCGGCGAAAGAGCCTTGCACCTGCGCCGGGTCGCAGCGCTCGCGCGCGCACCAGAGCAGGAACTGTTCGAGCTCGCTGCGGAAGAACGGGGTGCGGTCTCTGCGGCCGGTGGGGAAATCGAAACTCAGCGTTGCCAGCGCATCGATCACTCGGATGTTGCCCGTCAGGCGGCCGTAGTAGGTTTCGACACCGATGACGCCGACGATGACTTGCGCCGGCACGCCCCAGCGTTCTTCGGCGCGCTGCAACCATTGCGTGTTGGCGCGCCAGAATGCGGCGCCGGCAGCGATGCGCTCGCGCTCGACAAAACGCGCCCGGTAGGCAGCCCAGTTCTTCACCGTGGCTTTACCGTTGACCGATGGCGGCGGCATGATGAGTTTTTGCACCGCGCCGACAAAGCGCGAGCGCTGCAATTGCGTGCGCACCCAGGCAGCGTCGAGCTCGGCGTGACGGCTGGCGAGTTCGTCGGCGAAACGCATCACGTCGTCGCGCGGGCCATACGCTGCGGACTCGACGCCGCGGCCGTTGGTCGTTTGCGCTGCTGCAGCACTGCCGAGCAGCGCTAGGAGGCACAGCGCGAGCCGCCACCCAAGTGTTTTCATGTGCGGATTATCGCGAGCCTGTAGGCAGCGCCGCCGCCGCTGCATCGAATCCGCGCCACCACGTGGCCGTGGGCTGCTTCACCGCGTCGCGGCCGTAGCGCAGGGCATCGAGCGCTTCGAGCTGCGCCGCCAGCGCTTCGCCCGCTGTGCCGCAGCGCTTGCGCACGCGCTCGGCCCAGCGCCGCGGGCCCTCGTGATCGGCGGCGTCGACATCCAGCGCATCGAGCCGGCGCGCGACGCGCGCCGCCAGGCGCTGCCACGGATCGCGGCGGTGGCGGTCCCACCAGGCCCAGGCCGCGCCGGCCAGGCTGCCAGACACTGATGAGACCGATCAGCAGGTAGGCCAGGTCGATCGCTTGTGGTTGGTGCCAGCCCAGACGCTGCAGCACGTCGAGCTGTTCGCTCTTCGAGTAGCGCAACACCCACTGATTCCATGAGTTGTTGACACTCTCCCATTGGCGGCGCAGCGTCGCCATCAGCTCGGGGTTAAGTCCTTCGATGGCCCCGGCCACGAATCCGGGCCGTGGCCGCAGCGAGCGCGACCGCACGATGCGCTCCGGCGCCACGGAGGCGGTCGGATCGACACGCACCCAGCCGCGGCCTTCAAGCCAGATTTCAGCCCACGCATGCGCATGGCTGTTGCGCACGACGACAAACCCGTCCTGCAGTTCCGGATCGGCACCTTGGTAACCGGTGACGATGCGCGCCGGAACGTCGAGCGCACGCATGATGACGACGAAGGCGGTGCTGAAGTGCTCGCAGAAGCCCTCGCGCCGGTCGAGCCAGAACTCGTCGATGGCGTGGCGGCCGTCTTCGCCGCCGTACTCGCCGGGGGTCAGCGTGTAGGTGAAGCCCGCTGTGATGTGCGACAGCACCGCGCGCGCGAGCTGCTCGGGCGTAGCGTCGGCGAGGTCGGGGCGGCGTTGCAAGGCCACGGCCCAGGCCAGCGTGCGCGGGTTGAAGCCGGAGGGCAGTTCGGTGTCGCCGCGCAACGACATGTCGCTCTGCACGGGACCATGCGAGTGGTCGAGCCAGGCCTTGGCCGACAGCCGCAGGCGCTCCGTGATCGGGCGTTCGGTGACCCATTGCAAATCGCTGCGCTGGATCGTGCGCGGGCCGGTGAGCGTGGGCTGCTCGGCGGTGGCTTCGAGCAGAGGCAGCATCGGCAGGCGACTTGGCTCAAGCGTCATTTCATAGACGAGTGGCTTGCCGCGCACCTCCAGGCGTGGCGGCCGTGGCACGCTGCGCGTGAAGGATTCCCCGCGGAACCATTCGTTGCCGTCGAAGCGCGACAGCACTGGCCCGCGCCAGTACAGGCGGTCGTTCGGCGGTTGTGGCCCCGCGAAGCGCACGCGCAGCGCGATGTCGTCGTTGACCGCCAGTTCGGCCACACCACCCATGCGCAGCGTGCCCGACAAGCCGCTCTTGGCCATCGACTCCTGCGGTACTGCCCACAGCGGCGCGACGCGCGGGAAAAGCATGAACAGCACCAGCATGATCGGCGCGCCGAACAGCGCCGCGCGTGCGGCAACACGGCCGGCGCGCGCGATCGGTGGCCGGCCGACCGGCATGTGCGCCAGCACGAGCGCGGTCAACAGGCCCCACACCGAGACGACCATTGCCGCGGCCACGGCCATCGACTGCGTATAGAGGAAGTTTGTGAGGACAATGAAAAAGCCGAGGAAAAAGACGACCAGCGCGTCGCGGCGCGCACGCAGCTCGAGGGTCTTCAGCACCATCAGCACCACCAGCAGCGTCACGCCGGCATCCTTGCCGAGCACCGTGCGGTGGCTCCACAGCGTCAGGCCGATGGCCAGCGCCAGCACGGCGAACAAGACCGCGCGCCCGGGCAGCGGTGACTGTGTGATCGCCATCAGCGCGCGCCAGCCGATGACGCAGGCAGTGAGCGCCAGGCACCACAGCGGCAGGTGGATGAAGTGCGGTGCGACTGTCCACGCAATCACTCCAAGCAGGAACAGCACGTCGCGCGCGTCGCGCGGCAGGTGCACCCAGCCAGGCCAACGCAAAGTCATGGTTTCATTCACCGCAGAGGCGCAGAGGACGCAGAGTTGACGCAGAGAAAAAGTTCGCGCGTATTCCTCGGCGAACCTCTGCGCTCTCTGCGTCTCTGCGGTGAAGGAGATTCATGGGCAACCGCCTGCCTCAGCTCCACGCCGCCAGCGCGTCGAGGCTGGCACGGCGATGGGCGACACCGCTGCCCGGTGCGATCTCGACGCCGGGCAGTCGCAGGCCGTGCGAGATGCCCGCGCCGTCGGCCGCTACCACCCACGCCGCCAAGCGCGACAGCCGCGGCTCGGTGCCCGAAAGCTGCGCGTGCTGCCAATCGAACCACAACTCTTGCTGCACAGCCGTGACGTGATCGCGGCTCACCAGGTCGCCACCCTTGGCGGTCTTCTTCCAGACGATGCGCTTCAACGCATCGCCGCGGCGGTAGGTGCGCACGCCATCGAACTCGCCACTGTCGCTGCGCTGCTGTTGCGCCGCCTGCCCGGCCGCGCTGGGCGATGCGGGCCACGGGGCGAGCGGCGTTTCGGGCCGCGGCCAGGCGAGGGCCCGGGCCGCGGGCTTCCACACCGTCCAGGCGCGAAACAGGCCGAGCGGGTAGCGTGTTTCGACGTGCAATGTCGGTAGCGTGTGCAGGCCGCGTTGCGGCGGCACGAAGGCGAGAGTCGCCACCGCCTGGCCGCCGCCGGGCACATCGACGAAGACCTCGTGCCCGGCGTGCAGCGTCTCGGCGAAGCCCAGACCGACACCGTACTGCGCGCGGCTCGGGCTTGACAGTACGATCTCCAGCGGCATCGGCTCACCGGCGAATCCGGAGCTGGGTGTCTTCAGGTGCAACGTCATGCCGCGCAGTGTGTTGTGAGTCATGTGCATCGAGACAAAGCCCGCGCCGGCCAGCAGGAAGGTCAACACATACCCCAGACTCAACTGATAGTTGATCGAGGCCAGCAGCATGACAACCAGCACGGCCGCAAAAGCAAAGCCTGCGCGGGTGGGCACGATGTAGATGTTGCGCTGCGTCAGCAGCCATGTGTCGGTGCGCGACAGGCGCGACTCGAACCACGTTTGGACGCGCTGGCGAATGCCGAACATCAGGCGCCGCCGCTGGGGACGTGTCGCTGAAATCCGGGCCGCTCACTCAAGCGCCCGATGTACGCCGCGACATGAGGCAGTGCGGGGCGCTCGATCGGCGTCGACAACCATCGATGTGTGGACAGACCGAGCACCACGTCAGCCAGCGTGAAGTGGGGGCCTACCGCATAGGCGCCGGTGCTCTGCAACTGCGCGTCGAGCAGACTCATCGTGCGGTTCCACTGATGCGTGCTGAGCTGGATTTCAGCCGCGTCCTGATGTTGCGGGCTTTTGCGCACGAGCGCGTAGAACGCATAACGCCAGGCGCTGTTGAGCTCGGTGGCCTGCCAGTCCATCCAGCGCTCGACGCCGGCACGTTCGCGTGGTGCGATCGGCAGCAGGTCTTCGCGTCGGTGTTCGGCGGCCAGCCAGCGGCAGATCGTGTTCGACTCCCAGAGCACGAAGTCGCCGTCGGAGTCAGCGCCGGGCCGCTCCCAAGCTGACTCGCTCCCCTTGGGGGACGGCGGTGGCTTGCCACCGCCTCGGGGCACTATGACCACCGGCACGAGTGCGTTCGGATTCAGCGCCGTGAACGCCGTATCGCTCGTCGGCTTGAAGCCGATGCCCCAGTCCTCACGCTCGAACGGCAGGCCGATCTCGGCGCAGGTCCACAGCACCTTGCGCACATTGATCGACGAAGCGCGGCCGAGGATCTGCAGCATCATTCACACGATTTAAGCGGCTCAATGAACCGCAATCGTCTTGACCATCGCCAGCACCTGCTCGGCAGCGCCGCGGCCGGCACCGGGCAGCGGCGACAAGCGATGCGCGATCGTCTGCACCAGCACTGCCTGCACGTCATCCGGCGCCACGTAGTCGCGGCGGTCCATCAGCGCATGCGCCTTCGCGGCGCGCAGCACGGCGATGCCGGCGCGCGGCGACAGGCCCTCGGTAAACCACTGGCCGCTGCGCGTGGCGGCGATCAACAACTGCAGGTAGTCGAGCAGCGGATCGCTGGCATGCACGGCCAACACCGCCTGCTGCGCGATCTGCAGCTCGGCCGGTGACATCACCGGCTGCAAACGTGCCACCGTGCTGCGGCGGTCCTCGCCGGCCAGCAGCGCCCGCTCGCTGACCTTGTCGGGGTAGCCGAGCGTGATGCGCATCAGGAAGCGGTCGAGCTGGCTCTCGGGTAATGGGTAGGTGCCGACCTGGTCGGTCGGGTTCTGCGTCGCGATGACAAAGAACGGCTCGGGCAGCGGGCGCGTCTGGTTTTCGACCGTGACCTGGTGCTCTTCCATCGCTTCGAGCAGCGCGCTCTGCGTCTTCGGGCCGGCGCGGTTGATCTCGTCGGCCAGCAGCACCTGCGCGAACACCGGGCCGCGGTGGAAGACGAACTGCTCCTTGCTGCGCTCGAACACCGAGACGCCGACCAGATCGCTCGGCATCATGTCGGCGGTGAACTGGACGCGCCGGAAGTCAAGGCCGAGGCTGACCGACAGCGTGTGCGCTAGCGTGGTCTTGCCGACGCCGGGCACGTCCTCGATCAGCAGGTGGCCGCCGGCCAGCAGGCAGGCGATGCAGTCTTCGATGCGCTGGCGTTTGCCGACAATGACCGTGCTAATCTGATCCGCGAGTCGCGTCAAGCGCGACGCCAGCGCCGGATCCACGTCTTTATGTCCCATGCGCCGCACGTTAACTGAAAATGTTTGCCCCTAGCTCGCTTCGCTCGCGTCCCCCGCGGGGAACGTCACGATCTTGGGGCGGCCCTACGATCGTGATCCCATGACCCTCGCCTTCTACAGCCACCCCGATTGCCGTGCGCATTTCATGGGCCGCGGCCACCCGGAATGCCCGGAGCGGCTCGATGCAATCCATGACTACCTTCTCGCCACGGGCTTGCTCGACGCGCTCGATGAACGCGAGCCGCCACTGGCCACGCCGGAGCAACTGCAGCGCGCCCATTCGCCTCTGCACGTCGCAGAGATGCGCGCGGCAATGGAGCCGTTGACGCACAGCGGCGAGCATGTCCAGATCGACCCCGACACCAGCGCCGGCCCCGGCAGTTGGATGGCCGCGCTGCGCGCCGCCGGTGCCGCGGTGGCGGCCACCGATGCGGTCATCGACGGCAGCGCACAAACCGCGTTCTGCGCCGTGCGCCCACCCGGCCACCACGCCGAGCGAGCCGCGGCGATGGGGTTCTGCTTCTTCAACAACGTTGCCGTGGCGGCCCGGCATGCGCTCGACGTGCGCGGCTTGCAGCGCGTGGCCGTGATCGACTTCGACGTGCACCACGGCAACGGCACCGAAGACATCATCGCCGGCGACGAACGCATCCTGATGGCGAGCATCTTCCAGCACCCGCTGTACCCGTACAGCGGTGGCGTGCCCAAAGGCACCAACATGGTCAACGTGCCGATCCCGCCGTACGGCCGCGGCGCGCAGGTGCGCGGGGCGATCGAGGCGATGTGGCTGCCGCGCCTGGAAGACTTCAAGCCGCAGATGCTGTTCGTGTCCGCAGGCTTCGACGCCCACCGCGAAGACGAGCTCGGCCAGCTCGGCCTGGTTGAAGACGACTACGCGTGGATCACGCGGCAACTCGTCGCGGTGGCCGAGCGCCACGCGCAAGGGCGCATCGTTTCCTGTCTCGAAGGCGGCTACCACCTCGGCGCGCTGGCGCGCAGCGTGGCGGCGCATCTGCGCGTGTTGGGCGGATTGGCCTGATGGCGGCGCCGGCCGAAGACGTCGGCGCGCTGGTTGACGCGCTCACCCGGCCCAGCGCCCTGATCGAATTCGCGGTCCTGGCGGGCTGCCTGGGCGCGTCCTGGCTGGTCGTCCGAACGCTGCGCGGCGGGCGCGTGCGGGCCGGCAGCGTCTGGTTCGGCGATCGCATCGTTGACGGCGTGCTGTTCCCGGTGCTCGGTCTGGCCCTGGCCATCCTGGCGCGCTGGCTGCTCGCTCGAAGCCAGGTGCTGGAGGTGGTGGCGGTGTTGCAGATCGCGGTGCCGATTCTTGCGTCGCTGGTGATCATCCGCGTGGCGGTGCGCGTCTTGCGCGTGGCCTTCCCGCAATCGCAGTTGGTGCGTGTGATCGAACGCTCGATCTCCTGGCTGGTCTGGGCCGTGCTCGTGCTCTGGATCACCGGCCTGCTGCCGCTGGTGTTGGCCGAGATGGACGACATTCGCTGGACACTCGGCGGCGCCGACGTCAGCCTGCGCAGCCTGATCGAAGCGGCGGTGTCGGCGGTGGTGGTGCTGGTCGGCGCGTTGTGGGTGTCGGCGGCGATCGAGACGCGGCTGCTGGCCGGCGCCGATGGCAACCTGTCACTGCGCAAGATCGCGGCCAACGCGGTGCGGGCGCTGCTGTTGTTGGTGGGCTTGCTGTTGGCGCTCAGCGCAGCGGGCATTCCGATCGGCGCGCTCGGCGTGCTCGGCGGCGCGGTCGGCGTCGGCATCGGCTTCGGCTTGCAGAAGCTCGCCGCCAACTACGTCAGCGGCTTCGTCATCCTGGCCGAGCGCAGCTTGCGCATCGGTGACATGGTCAAGGTCGACGGCTTCGAGGGCCGCATCAGCGACATCCACACCCGCTACACGGTGATACGCGCGTTGAACGGCCGCGAGTCGATCGTGCCCAATGAGCTGCTGATCACGCAGCGCGTGGAGAACTCTTCGCTGGCCGACCCCAAGGTGTCGATCAACACCACAGTGCAGGTCGCCTATGGCACCGACCTCGGCAAGCTGATGCCGTTGTTGGCGAGCGCCGTGGCCGCGGTGCCGCGCGTCATCGACGATCCGGCGCCGGCTGTACAACTCCTGGGCTTTGGCGCCGACGGGCTGGACTTGCAGGTCGGCTTCTGGATCCGCGATCCGGAGAACGGCCAGGGCAATGTCAGAAGCGACGTCAACCTGACTATTCTGCGCACTCTCGACGCGGCGGGCGTGGAGATTCCCTACCCGCAGCGCGTGATTCGTAACGCCGGTTAGTCCCCGAGCTGGGTCAGGTACAGGTGCAGCGCCCGAGCGTCGGTCTCGCTGAGCTTCGACAGCGCTTCGAACGGCATCACCGCCAGCGCGCGGCCGTCCGGGTTCTTGCCGCTCTTCAACATGCGCAGGAACGTGTCGGCGTCGCGGTAGCGCGTCATCGCATTGCTCTCGCCGGGGACCAGGCGCGCCGCGGCCGGCCAATCGGGCGGCCCGCCAGGGATCTTGCCGCCTTCGAGCTTGGCACCGTGGCAGCCCAGGCACATGTTGGCGACGTACTTGCCGTGCTCCGCGCTCACGCCGTCGGCCACGGGTTGCTGCGGTGGCAGCGAGTGATTGATCTTTTCGGCGGCCTCGGGGAGCTGCCCGAAGCCGTAGAGCACGCGCACCGCCAGCGGCAACTCGATCACGGCCGCGCCGCCTGGCGCTGCCGGCAGCGACTGCACATGGGCCACGATCGCGCCGAGGTCGGCGTCGGTGAGGCGGTTGTAGTCTTCGCTGGGCATCACGCGCAGCGGCCGGCCGTCGGGCTTGACGCCGTGGCGCAGGCTGCGCACCCAGTCGGCCGGCTGGTACGCGCTCGTCACGCTGCCCGCGGCGCGCGTGATGTTGGCGCCGGCCAGGTGCAGCCCATCGTCCGACTTGACGAACGTGCGCCCGCCGCCGTCGGCGCCGTGGCAATCGGCGCAACCGCGCGAGCTGTAGAGGTAGCGTCCGCGCTCGAGTGCGGCGGCGTCTGTCGGCACGGGCACCGGCTGCACCTTGACGTCGATGTGTCGCTGCGCTCGACGTTCGGCTTGCTGTAGCCCGATGAAGATCACGGCCGCCAGGACGACGGCCAGCAAGAACAATGCGGCCAGGCCGCGGCGAATCCAGGCACGCATGGGAGTTTTCCTGAAAAGCGTTTACGAACGATGGGCTCGTTGGGCCGAGCGACGGCGGCGCAGCATCGCGGGCAGCGTGGCAGCGCAGATCACGCCCCAGGTCATCGGCTCGCGCAGCGCGGCCGTGGCCAGCGCCAGCAGCGTCGGTACGAATTCGCCGACGAAGAACTCGATCGCCATGTCATGCAGGGTGTTGTCCGCGGCGTGGGCGTTGTTGCTGGCGGCGAGGTTCAGCACGCTGGCCAGCGCCAGCATGCTGAGCAGCGGATAACTGCGGTGAGCCTTCATTGCTGCACCAAACCGGGTACCGGCGGAGTGCGCAGTGCACGCGCCAGCTTGCTCCAGGCGTTGTCGTCGAGGTGTGGGCGCACGGTGTCGAGCACGGCGCGCATTGCTTCGGGCGGCATCTGCAGCTGCATCTCGCCGAGCATGGCGGCGCGTTCGGCCGGGCTCATCGCCGGCACCATCCAGCGCAGGACCAGCGCCATCTCGGCCGGCTCGATCGAGGCCAGGATGCGTTGGTGGATCTCCAGCAGTTCGGCGTCGCTGTAGGCGGCCCACAGCGCGCTGTTGTGTTCCGACTCTTCGACATGCATGTGCTCGAAGTTCTCGCCGACGAAGCGTGCCAGGTGGCGGTACAGGCGCAATCCGGCGCCGGCTGTGGGCAGCGCGCGCAGCGCGATCACTTCGGCCTCCAGCGCCGCGATGGCGTCGAGGTGCTCGGCATGCTCGCCGCCCACGCGCTCGGTGATGCCTGGGCGGCGAGCCTCGATGGCGGTGTGGACGAACTTGTTTTCCTTGGCGACGTGGCTGCGGCAGGCGTCGAGCAGCGACTGCAGCTGCGCCAGCGTGGCGTTGAGTTCAACCGAATCGTCGTGGTCGAGCCGGCTGACACGTGTCAGCGTGTCGCTCATGAACAGGCGCAGGGCCTTGTGGATGCCGGCGTAGAGGTCGAGGCGCGGGGCGGTGGCGGTCTTGGAGGCGGGGGCGAAGGTGGTGGCGGTGGACATGTCGGGCTCCTGATGAGCGCCCGGCACACCATGCACCGGGCATGTCGCCAGTGTTCCGATTGGCAGCTTGCGCAGCATCGCCAAGAAGGGCCATCGGTGCTGCCGGCGCGATGGCTCGAACGGGCCACGGATCCTGGCGCGCCTACGCCACGCGCTGCGTCAGGCGTGGCGCTCGTGGTACCAGGCCGCGGCCTGGCCGCGCGAGCGCAGGTCGAGCTTGTCGAGGATGTTGGCCACATGCCGCTTAACGGTGTGCGGCGAGAGGTCGAAGGCGCGCGCGATCAGCTTGTTGCTGTCGCCAGCGGCCAGGCGCGCGAGCACTTCGGCTTCGCGTTCGGACAGCAGCGACGGCGGTGCGCCGGGCACGCTGGCGCTTGCAGTGACGGTCGCGACCGGCTGCGTTTGGGGACGCAGCGCGGCAGCGTGCTCGGCCCAGCGGATCAACGTCGCGCGCTGCTCGGCCGACAGCGCGCTGCCCCAAGGCGCCTGGGCCAGCGCGCGCAAGGTGTCGGGGCCGACGAGCAGCACCGACGCGATGTCGGTGTCGTTGGCGTGGCGTTCGAACAGCGGCGCCAGCAGCGCGGCGGCTTCATTGGCCGTGCGGCCCAGGCGCCAGCGCAGCTCGGCACCGCGCAGGCGCAACTCGGTCCACTGGCCCTGCAGGTCGAGCTGCTGTTGGTGTGCTTCGAGAGCCGCTGTGAAACCACGTTCGGCGTCGACCAGCCGGCCTTCGGCCAAGGCCACGTAGGCCGGCAATGTGCTCACCTGAACCCGCCACAACGGCCGCGTGCGCGGGTCGTCCCAGCTGGCGACCCGCCGCCATACACGCAGCGCCGGTTCGGTCTGTGCGCCGGCGTAGAGCCAGCGGCCGACGAAGAACAGCTCGCTGGCCACGCGCTGGCCGATGTCGGGCAACTCGGAAGCACGCAGCAGCGTCTGCTCGAGCACCGCCGCGTCGTCGATCAGCGCGGCGAGGTCGCCCAGCAGCACATCGGCGACGCACAGGAAGGGGTAGACGTGGTCGGTGCTGCGCAGCGGGAAGTCGTGCCAGCGCACTTCGGCGGCGGCCTCGCGCAACAGCACGCGCCCCGCAGCGACGTCGCCGGCCCAGACGCGCAGGCTGCCGTCGAGCGCTTGCACCAGCGTGCCCAGGTGGGCGTCGTCGGCGGTCAGCCGCTGGCGCGCCTTGCGGACGTAGCGCGCGAGCGCCGGCTGCATGCCGCGCAGCCCGACGTAGGCCGGCAGCGGCAGCATCTGGAAGAACGGCGCCACGCCGGCGGCATGGTCGAGCAGGTCGATCGAACGCTCGGTGGGCTCGGCCAGGTCGTCGAGGCGCGCGTCGTCGAACGCCGCCCAGACAACGGACTCACGGCCGAGCAGCGCGGCCATGATGCCGGGCTCGTGGCCGTCCCAACTCTTGCCGGCGCGCATCTCGGGCGCGCGTTCGGCGAGCAAGGCGTCGACTTCACGGTTCAACTGCTGCGCCAGCGCATCACTGGCCGCGCGTTGTCCGCCGCCGCGCAGCGCCAGCACGCCGTAGGCGCGCGCCACCGTCGCGTCGAGCGGGCGTGACAGCTGCTCGAAGCGCTCGGCCGCAGCCTGAGCGGCGGCGGTCATGTCGCGCCAACGCCAGTGCATCCAGCTGATGAGCGTGCGCACCAGCAGCAGATCGGGCTGGGTGTTGCGCAGCGGCTCGGGAAAGCGTGCCAGCCAACGCTCGACGGTGGCCGTCTGGCTGGCGGTCAGCAGGTCATAGGTCTGCAGGTGCAGCTCGCGCGCGGCTTCGTCCCAGCGCTCAGCGCGCAGCCAGTAGCTGAGGCGGCGCACGCCCACAGGCTCGCTCTTCGCGGCGCGCTCGAGCAAGCGCGGCAGATCGGCCGGGCGCTCGCGCAGCAGGCGGTGTTCGAGCGCGTCGCGCAACAGGTCATGCAGGCGCAGCGTCGGTTCGGGCTCGGGCAGCGTGGTCACGAACAGCCCGGCGCGTTCGATCGCGTCGAGGTGCTCGGCGGCGCGCGTGTCGCCGGTCACCGCGGCGCAGCGCCCGGCGGTGAGTTCGGGCAGCACCGAGGTGGTGATCAGGAATTCGCGCAAGTCGTGCGGCAGGCGGTCCAGCACCTCGGTGGCCAGGAAGTCGAAGACCTGGCGGTCGATCAGTGCCGCATGGCCGGCCAGCGTGGCGCCGCCCCCGGCGCTCGCGCTCGTGCCGCGCAGCACGCGCAGCGCCAGCTGCAGCCCGGCCGGCCAGCCCTGGGTGCGCTCACACAGCGCGTCGGCGACGTCGCTGTCCAGGCCCGACTGCGTGGCGATCGCACGCGCCTGGGTGGCGTCGAAGCGCAGGTCGTGGAGCCGGAATTCGGCGAGTTCGCCGCGCGCCCGGTAGCGCGCCAGCGCGATCGGTGGCTCGTGGCGCGAGGCGATCGCCATCGTCCAGCGCGGCGTGAAGCGTTCAAGCAGCAGATCGAGAAACTGGAACACCGCCGGGTGGTCGATGCGGTGCAGGTCGTCGACCATGATCACGCCGTGCGGCACGTCGGCGGCGTCGAGGGCGTTGATCAGCTCGGTGACCATCGCCCGCAGAGCCTTGCGTTGCGCCTCTTCGCTGCCGTTGCCCGAGAGCGCGGCGGAGATCAGCGAGTCGGGCGCCGCACGCCAGGGCAGGTCGAACGGCTCGAGCGCGGCGACCAGGCAGCTGAAGAGCTGCAGCGGCGTGTCGCCTTCGTCGCAGCCGATCCAGGCGACGGCCGTGCCTTCATCCGAACTCTGCAGCTGCTCGATGGCCTGCGTCAGCGCCGAGGTCTTGCCGAAGCCGGCCGTCGCGCAAATCAGGACCAGCGGCATAGTGTCGAGCGCTTGAACCAGGCGCTGCTGCAACGCCGGGCGCTGCAGCAAGGCCCCGGCCCGGGCGCGTGGGGGCAGGATCTTGGTGCGAGCGAAGTTCAGCAAGGACTTGCGAGCGACGATGGCAGGCGATGCTGAATTCTGCGCGATGCGGCGCGCTGTGGGTACCGGCACGGGCGGCTGCAGAGGAGGTCGGGCGAGGGCGACAGCGGGCATGGGCGCGCATGGTGCGCGGCCGTGCCACCGCGCGCGAGGCCGTTGCGACAGCCTGCGCGCGGCGGCGACGGGCCGGGCCGTCGCGGCGACGAAGTGGAATCACGCGAGCGGCGGTGTCGGCGCCAGCGCGACCATGCCAGCGGCCGCACAGCCCATGACGACGGTGACGCCACGCCAGGCCGGAATACGCCAGACCGCGTCGACGCAGGCACTGAAGCGGCGGACCAATGCGGCGCGCAGGCCGGGCAGCTGGGTGGGGGTGACTTTCATGGTGACGGCTCTTCTCTGAGGTGAGCCGTCAGTCTGACGATGCGCTGTGTGCCGCGCATCGCCCGAAAGAGCCACTACACCATCAATCGGCGATGCGCACCTCGACGCGGCGCGCTTCCTGGTTGCTGCCGTCGCCTGTTGTCGATTCGGGCTTGCGCAACACGGTGCGCTCGGGCGCGATGCCTTCAGACTGCAGCGCGGCGCGCACTGCCTTGGCGCGGTTCTTCGCCAGCTCGGCGTTCATCGCCGCATCGCCGGTGGCGTCGTGAAAGCCCGAGATCAGCAGCTTCTTGTCGCTGCCGGCCGCTTGCTTGATCGCCGAGAGGGCCGCGGGTGCATCGGCCGGCAATTCGGCCTTGCCGACCGCGAAGAACAGCGTGGCGGCCACCGTGCCGGTCAGCGGCGCATCGACAAACATGTCGCCGGCCGCGACGGCAGGAGCGGCGGCAGCTGCCGCAGCAACAACGGCGGGCTTGGCCGCCGGCGGCTTGCCGCCGCGCATCGTCAACCAGCCGAGCAGGCCGATGATCAGCAGCAGCACCACACCGAGGGCGGTGCCGACGCCGATGCGCGTGCCTTGGTCTTGTTCGTCCAACATGTTGTCTTGCCTTCTTTCAGTCTTTGGAGAGGAGGGGGATGTCGTTGCCGCTGTCGGCGCCGAGCAGGCCGGCGCGCGAGTACACGCCGAGCTTGTCGCGCGTGTCGTCGATGTCGAGGTTGCGCATCGAGAGCTGGCCGATGCGGTCGGCGGCGGTGAACGAGCCTTCGCCGCTTTCCATCGTCAGCCGCTCTGGGTGGTAGGTGAGGTTCGGGCTCTCGGTGTTCATCAACGTGTAGTCATTGCCGCGGCGCAGCTCGAGCGTCACTTCGCCGGTGATGGCGCGCGCGACCCAGCGCTGCGCCGTCTCGCGCAGCATCAGCGCCTGCGGGTCGAACCAGCGGCCGTGATAGAGCAGCTTGCCCAGGCGGCGTCCGTTGGCGCGGTACTGCTCGATCGTGTCTTCGTTGTGGATGCCGGTGACCAGGCGCTCGTAGGCGATGTGCAGCAGCGCCATGCCCGGCGCCTCGTAGATGCCGCGGCTCTTGGCTTCGATGATGCGGTTCTCGATCTGGTCGCACATGCCCAGCCCGTGACGGCCGCCGATGCGATTCGCTTCTTCGAACAGCGCGACGGCGTTGGCGAAGGTCTTGCCGTTCAGCGCCACCGGTACGCCTTCTTCGAAGCGCACCGACACCGTCTCGGCTTTCACCGCCACGTCGTCGCGCCAGAAGGCCACGCCCATGATCGGCTTGACGATGTGCAGGCCGGAACTCAGGTGCTCGAGGTCTTTGGCTTCGTGCGTGGCGCCGAGCATGTTGGAGTCGGTCGAGTACGCCTTCTCGACGCTCATCTTGTAGTCGAAGCCGTTGGCGATCAGGAACTCGCTCATCTCCTTGCGCCCGCCGAGCTCGTCGATGAAGGTCTGGTCGAGCCAGGGCTTGTAGATGCGCAGCTTCGGGTTGGCGAGCAGACCATAACGGTAGAAGCGCTCGATGTCGTTGCCCTTGTAGGTGCTGCCGTCGCCCCAGATGTTCACGCCGTCTTCGCGCATCGCGATCACGAGCGCGGTGCCGGTGACGGCGCGGCCGAGCGGCGTGGTGTTGAAGTAGGTCGCGCCGCCGGTGCTGATGTGGAAGGCGCCGGACTGGATCGCGGCGATGCCTTCGGCGACGAGCTGCGGCCGGCAGTCGATCAGGCGTGCGATGTCGGCGCCGTAGGCCTTGGCCTTGCGCGGAATCTCGTCGTAGTCGCTCTCGTCGGGCTGGCCGAGGTGCGCGGTGTAGGTGCAGGGGATCGCGCCTTTCTTGCGCATCCACAGCACCGCGGCGCTGGTGTCGAGGCCGCCGGAGAAGGCGATGCCGACGCGTTCGTTCGCCGGAAGGGATTGGAGGATGTGGGTCGGCATGGCACGGTCACGCTCAAAGTTGCGAGCGCGATGTTACCGGCGTGCCGAGCGACGGCGAGTTTGTCGACCGTTGCGTCGTTGCAGTTGACGTTGTTGGCGGCGAAGCGACCGCCGCGACAGAGCGAAAGAAGCCCGCTCAGTTCCTCGAATCGGCGTGGGTGTCGAACGTCTGCTCGCGCTCGAACGGCTCGCAGGCGGCCTTTTCGATGATCTTGCCCGGCTTGCCTCGCGCTTTGCCGTCTGTCTGGCTCATCGTGCAGACGAAGACTTCACCGGTCAGGCTGTCGATCTTCATCAGCTCTTTGCGCTTGAATTCTTCGCCGCGGCTGGTGATCAGGCGGTACTCGCCTTGGATCAACTGGAAGCGTCCGGCCTTGGTCTGCCCAACGGGTTCGGCTGCCTGGGCGACGCTGGCCGCAAATGAGATGCCAGCCAGCATCAGGTAGCGTGCGATGACCGAGGTTTGCATGTTGTTGTTCCTGCTCAATCGGCCGAAGACGTCTGGGTTGCGTCGAGCCGCAGCCATTGTGGTGTGCTGGTAGGGTGCCGGTGAACCTGCAAGGCGTCGCTTGCGCCAACTATTGGCGTCAACTAATTCTGCAAACTGGAGCCGGCGCTCGCCGCGCTGGTTGGTCAGGCCGTCGTGACGGGGATCTTGCCGATCTTCGCCTGCCACTCGTGCGGCCCGGTGGTGTGCACGCTGGTGCCGTCGGCACTCACCGCCACCGTGACCGGCATGTCCTTGACGTCGAACTCGTAGATCGCTTCCATGCCGAGGTCGGCGAAGCCGACGACCTTGGCGCCCTTGATCGCTTTCGACACGAGGTACGCCGCGCCGCCAACGGCCATCAGGTACGCGCTCTTGTGCTTCTTGATCGCCTCGATGCCGGTCGGCCCGCGCTCGGCCTTGCCGATCATCGAGATCAGGCCGGTTTCGCTGAGCATCATCTCGGTGAACTTGTCCATGCGCGTCGCGGTGGTCGGGCCGGCGGGGCCGACGACTTCGTCGCGCACCGGGTCGACCGGGCCGACGTAGTAGATGACGCGGTTGGTGAAGTCCACCGGCAGCTTCTCGCCTTTGGCCAGCATGTCCTGGATGCGCTTGTGCGCGGCGTCGCGGCCGGTCAGCATCTTGCCGGACAGCAGCAGCGTGTCGCCCGGCTTCCAGCTCGCGACCTGCTCCTTCGTCAGTGTGTTGAGATCGACCTTCTTGCTCTTGTTGTAGTCGGGTTGCCAGTGCACGTCGGGCCACAGGTCGAGACTCGGCGGTTCGAGGTAGGCCGGGCCTGAGCCGTCCATCACCACATGCGCGTGGCGCGTGGCGGCGCAGTTGGGGATCATCGCCACGGCCTTGCCGACGGCGTGCGTGGGGAAGGTCTTGATCTTGACGTCGAGCACGGTCGTCAGGCCGCCCAGCCCCTGCGCGCCGATGCCGAGTGCGTTGACCTTGTCGCACAGCTCGACACGCAGCTTCTCTTCATCGGTCTTCGGGGCCGCGCTGCTTCAGATCGAACATGTCGATGTCGTCCATCAATGCTTCCTTGGCCATCGCCATTGCCTTCTCGGCTGTGCCGCCCACGCCGATGCCGAGCATGCCCGGCGGGCACCAGCCGGCGCCCATCTTCGGCACCGTCTTCAGCACCCAATCGACCAGCGAGTCGCTGGCCTTCAGCATCTCGAAGTTGCTCTTCATCTCCGAGCCACCGCCCTTGGCCGCCACGCCGACGCCGAGCGTGTGGCCGGGCACGACCTTCATGCTGACGACGGCGGGCGTGTTGTCCTTGGTGTTCTTGCGCGAGAACAGCGGGTCTGCGACGACCGAGCCGCGCAGCTTGTTGTCGGGGTCGAGATACGCGCGGCGCACGCCTTCGTTGACGGCATCGTCGATGTTTCCATCGCCGAATCCATCCCAGCGCACGTCCATGCCAACGTCGAGAAACACATTGACGATGCCGGTGTCCTGGCAGATCGGGCGCTTGCCCTCGGCGCACATGCGCGAGTTGGTG
>CAWFCX010000028.1:0-112294 GCA_963814385.1 uncultured beta proteobacterium | reverse complement strand
ATGAACGTGCAGCGCATGCTGGCGGCCTCGGCGGTGGGCTCGCCCACAGCGTGTTGCGGCAACTGGCGTCGATCGTGGAGCAAACCGCGGCCGACGAGCTGATCGTCGCTGGGGCGGTTCATGACCATGCGGCGCGGCTGCGGTCTTACGAGCTGCTGGCAGGCAGGGCAGTTTGACCGAGATTAGCCAATTTAGCGATTTCTGATAAATCGGCTAATTTCGATATAAACCACGCGTCGTGGATCCCGTCCTGAATCCTTTTGCCCGCGGCGCGGGCACGCCGCCGCCGCAACTCGCCGGCTGCGACGAGGTGCGCGAAGCTGTTCGTGTGGCCATCGAACGCCTTACACCCGCAGAGAAAGAAGTACCTGCGCGCGATGGCCGAACTCGGCCCCGGCCCGCACCGCTCGGGCAGCATCGCCGAAAGCCTCGCGCGCGAAGTCACGTCGCTCGGCCCGACGCGCAACAAGCTGATCGCCAAAGGCATGATCTGGAGCCCGAACCACGGCGACACGGCATTCACCGTGCCGCTGTTCGATCAGTTCATGTGGCGCACGATGCCGGGCAACGACTGGCGGTGAGGGTTTTGATGCCGTCAGCGCCGGCGGTAGGTGCTCACCGCCCCGCAGGCAGCTTCTGCACCATCGCCGTCAGCATCTTCAACTGCTCGTGCTGAATCTGCAGCAACTCGCTCCACTGCGTCTCGCGCAGCAGGTCGAGCTTTTCGTGCAGCAGCATGATCTCCAGCTCGGCCTTCAGGTTGACCTCGTAGTCGTGCTCGGCGGAGAGGCGGTCCTTCTCCGACTGGCGGTTTTGCGACATCAGGATGATCGGCGCCTGGATCGCCGCGAGCATCGACAAGAACAGGTTGAGCAGGATGTAGGGGTAGGGGTCGAACGTGTGCCCGCGTTGCGCCAGCAGCCAGGCGTTGAGCGTCACCCAGATGAACATCGCGGCGCCGAACAGGCCGACGAAGGTCCACGAACCGCCGAACGACGCCACCGCATCGGCGGCCCGCTGGCCGCGCGAGGGCACAGCCGCGGCGTCCTTCGCGAGATCGCGGGCGATGTGGGTGCGCTGGGCAACATGGCGCGCCACCTTGCGCGCGCGCTCGTCGAGCGTGTCGTAGGCGGCGCCGAGCAGCCGGGCGGCGATCTCATCGGGCTTGTGCATGGGCAGTCTCCGTGGGCAGGCGGTGATCGGGTGCGGCCATCATGCTGCTAGTCTGCTGCGTTGCTGAAACGCCGTCCCGCATGACACCGCAGCTCACACTCCGCCCGGCGAACCATCACCTGCCCGACGTCGCCCGCGCGATTCATGGCGTGCAGATGCTCGCCTACGCGCAGGAAGCGGCGCTGCTCGGCGTGGCCAGTCTGCCGCCCATGAAGCTGACTGTCGAACAACTGCAAGCGTCGGACGAGCACTTCCATGCAGCGCACCTGTCATCGACCCTCGTCGGTGCTGTCGGCGTCATCGATAAGACCGAGGCGTCGATGACGATCATCAACTCCCTGGTCGTGCATCCGGCGCACCAGCGCGCGGGCGTCGCCACGCGGTTGCTGTTGCAGGTGCTCGCGGCGAACCAAGCGACAACGATCCGCGTCTCCACCGGCGCGGGCAACGAGCCGGCCTTGGCGCTGTACCGCAAGCACGGCTTCGTCGAGTACAAGCGCTGGTTCGTCGGGCCGGAGCGGTTGGCGCTGGTGGCGCTGAAGTTCGATCGAGCACGCGTTACGAGGGGCTCGTGATCAGTCCTCCCAAACTCAAGGTCGGCCAACCGATCACCCCGGATCAGTTCGATGAGCTGAGCGACGAACAACTGGCGCGGCTGGTGCCCAAGGCGTACCGAGAGTTCTTTCCTGGCAAGGACTTCTGCGCCGACGGGCACTTCTATCTGCACGACGGCACGGCGTGGTGCTTCTATCGAGGTGGCTTTCTCGACGGGTAGTGCGCCGCGGTTCCGCTCGAGCCGCCAACATAGGACCCGCGGGCGCGAACGCAGCCGCGCGGTCGTGGCCGGGTAACATGCGTGCGCCTGGTCACACGGGAGAAGACATCATGGATTGGAAGCCTCACATCACTGCTGATCCCAAGGTCATGCATGGCACGGCGTGTCTTCGCGGCACACGCATTCCGGTCTCCGTCGTTCTGGACAACCTGGCTGCGGGTGAAACGCCCGAGACGATTCTTGGGCAGTACCCAACGCTGAAGCCCGAGCACATTCCGGCCGCCATTGGCTACGCAGCAGACCTTGCGCGAGAGCGGTTCATGCCGTTGCCTGCATAGCGCGCTGGCATGCCGCTGCGCTTCAAGCTCGACGAGAACATACCGCAGCAAGCGCTGATTGTTTTGGGCACGAAGGGTCACGATGTCGAGACGGCTGAGATGGAAGGCTTGGCGGGCTCTGTCGCCCCGACGCTGCTGGCGGCTTGTGTTGCCGAGCATCGAATCCTCGTCACGCTCGATCTCGACTTCTCCGACATTCGCGAGTACCCGCCGGGTACACACGATGGCATCTGGGTGCTTCGGCCAGCGCAACAGACGTTTGCTGCCATCGTCGCGCTCCTCGAAGCAGGCCTTCGCTTGGCGGTGACGGAGCGAACCAAGGGTCCGCTGTGGGTCATCGACGATCGGCGCGTGAGGATTCGCGAGTAGTTCTGACCGCCTCAAACGCTACTTGGGCGTCTTCTTCGGCCTCACCCACCCCTCGATCGCCACCTGCTTGGCCCGCGCCACCGTCAGCTTGCCGGCAGGCGCTTCCTTGTTGATCGTCGAGCCGCCGCCGATCGTCGCCCCGTCGCCGAGCATCACCGGCGCGACGAGCACGCAGTTGCTGCCGACATGCACGTCGTTGCCGATGACCGTGCGGTGCTTGTTGGCGCCGTCGTAGTTGGCGGTGATGCTGCCGGCGCCGAAGTTCACGCGCTCGCCCACCGTGGCGTCGCCGAGATAGGCGAGGTGGTTCGCCTTGGCGCCGCGCGCCAGCGTGCTAGTTCTTCACTTCGACGAAGTTGCCGATGTGGACTTCGGGCCCGAGCACCGCCCCCGGCCGCAGCCGCGCGTACGGGCCGACGAGCGCACCGGCGCCGACGGTCGCACCTTCGATGTGCGTGAACGGATGGATCACCGCGCCGGCTTCGATGCGCGCATCGCGGATCACGCAGTGCGCGCCGATGTGCACGTTGTCGGCCAGCGTCACGTCGCCTTCGAACACGCAGCCGACGTCGATGCTCACGTCCTGTCCGCACGCCAGCGTGCCGCGCAGGTCGAAGCGCGCCGGGTCGGCGAGGCGAACGCCGGCTTCCATCAGCGCTTCGGCCTGCGCGGCGCTGGAAGCGCCGCTCCAAGTCGGCCAGTTGCAGCGGGCTGTTGACGCCGAGCACTTCGGTCTCGTTCTTGGCCTGCGTGGCCACCACCGCCATGCCCTCGGCCACCGCCATCGCCACGATGTCGGTCAGGTAGAACTCCTTCTGCGCGTTGTTGTTTTCGAGCGCCATCACCGCGCGCTTCAGCCACGCGGTCGGCGCGGCCAGCATGCCGGTGTAGACCTCGCGGATCGCGCGCTGCTCGTCGCTCGCGTCCTTGTGTTCGACGATCGCACGCACTTCTTGCTTGTCGTTGCGCACGATGCGGCCGTAGCCGGTGGCGTCGGACAGCACGATCGTCAGCAGCGCCAGCTGGCGTGCCGCCGCAGGCCGCGGCAAGCGCCCGCGCGGTGGCGGCTTCGATCAGCGGCACGTCGCCGTTCAGGATCAACGTCGTGCCGGCGTCGCCGCAGCAGCGGCACGGCCTGCTGCACGGCGTGCCCGGTGCCGAGCTGCGGCTGCTGGCGCACGCAGCGCACGCCCGGCAGGCTGTGCGTGGCCGCTTCCACCTGCGCCGCTCCATGCCCGGTGATGACGATCGTGCTGATCGGCCGCATGGCCCCGAGCCCGGCGGTGGTGGCGAGAACATGGTGCAATAAGCTGCGGCCGGCCAGAGGGTGCAGGACCTTGGGCAAAGCCGATTTCATGCGCGTGCCTTTGCCGGCGGCCATGACAACGATCGACAGGGCGTCTGCGTTGGGGTGAGCGTCCATGAAGTTGGGAAGCGTCATGCAGTTGAAGTTGCGCTGGATTATCGGTTTGGCTCTGGCCCTGCTGCTGGTCGGCGTGCAGCGTGCTGCGCATCGGCTACAGCCAGGCGCCCGACCTTCACCTACTGGTGGATCGACGGCTATGTCGATCTGAACGGCGAGCAATCGCTGAAGCTGCGTGACGGCCTCGACCGCTGGTTCGAATGGCACCGCCGCACCGAGATGCCGCGCTACGCGGCGCTGCTGGCGCGCGCGCAGCGCGAGGTCATGGAGCCCAAGCTGTCCACCGAGCAGCTGTGCTTCTGGCGCGACGAAGCGCAACGCCGCCTCGACGCCGCGCTCGACGAAGCCACGCCGGCGCTCGGCGCGCTGATGGTGTCGCTCACGCCAGAGCAGATCCGCCACCTGGAGCGCAAGCTGGCCAAAGACGGCGAGGAGTTGAAGCGCGACTTCGCGCAGCCCGACCAAGGCCGATCGCGCCCGGGCCTCGTTCAAACGCACGCTGGAGCGCTACGAAAACCTCTACGGCAAGCTCGACGACGCGCAGCGCGCCAAGCTCACGCAGTTGCTGGCCGCGTCGCCGTTCGACGCCGACCGCTGGCTGGCCGAGCGCGAGCGCCGCAACAGCGGCCTGGTGGCGATGCTGAACGACGTGGCGTCGGCCGGGCGCGAGGCCACGCCGGCGCAAGCCCAGGCGCAGGCGCAAGCGGCGGTGCGTGTGCTGGCCGAACGCGCGCTGCGCTCGCCGCGCCCCGAGTACCGCGCCTACCAGGAGCGGCTGACGCAGGAGAACTGCGCGCTCGCCGCGGCGATGCACAACGCGACGACGCCAGCGCAGCGGCAACACGCGCGCGACAAGTTGAAGGGCTGGGAAGAGGATGTGCGGCTGATCGCGGCGGCGCGCCGGCGAACAACGGCAACGGCACGAACATCAACGGCAGCAGCCGCTGAAGCTGCCGGGCGCGCGCTAAGGCGCCAGCGACACGCTGACCCGCCGCGGGTTCTGCGCGTCCCTGGCCGGAAAGCCCTGCAACGCCGCTTCGAACATCGCGCCGAGCAACGCCGTGTCGCCGATGGTGCCGCCTTCGGTCTGCGCATGGGCTTCGAACAGCGGCACGCTGCTGGCGCGGTCGCGCAGCAGCACGGCCACGTTGCGCTCGTAGCGCGGCGAATACCACTCGGTGCCGAAGCCGCCGTAAAACGCCGAGCGCGGACCGCGGCGCCACGTCGGCGAGCGCCAGTAGCCGCCGCCCCCAGCGCCACCACAGCGGGTCGTCCCACGGCGAGATTTCGGCGCGGCTGATGCGCGCGCCGATCTGCACGATGACGTCGGCCTGCGCGGCATCGGCCGCGGCGCTGAAGCCGGCCTTCTCCAGCGCCTTGGCCGCGGCGGCTTCCAGATCGGCCGTGCGCGTGGCATTGGCCTTCTGCGACGGCAGGCGCTCGAAGGCGTAGCGGCCGGGCTTGCGCTCGGCCGGCCACTCGCTGAAGGTGGTCACGTCGCTGGTCACGGTGTTGAGCGCGGCGCAGCCGGCGAGCGTGGCGGCGGCGACGAGCAAGGCCAAAGCGCGAATCGGTTTCATGGTGCAGGCTCTCCACGGGGCATCAGCATCACGCGGTGTTGCCGGCGGCGTGCTGCCGCAGTCATCGGCGTCGTCTTCATCGAAGGCCTTGTCGCCCGTCGGATCGGCAACGCCTGTGGCTTGGAGCGTCGCAAACGGGTGCAGGTTCCGGTCGAGCAGGTGCGATGGCGTCAACTGGCCCATCGCGCGCAGCATGTTGTCGCTGCGGCCGGGGTGCTTGCTTCTCCCACTCGCGCAGCATCGCCTTGATCTGCGCGCGCTGCAGGCCCTCCTGGCTGCCGCACAGCGTGCACGGAATGATCGGGTATTGCGCGCACCGCGGCCCAGCGTTCGAGGTCGGTCTCGGCCACATAGGCCAGCGGGCGGATGACGATGTGCCGGCCGTCGTCGCTGACCAGCTTGGGCGGCATGCCCTTCATGCGGCCGCCGAAGAACATGTTCATCAGCAGCGTGACGATGATGTCGTCGCGGTGGTGGCCGAGCGCGATCTTGGTGGCGCCGAGCTCGCCGGCCACGCGGTAGAGGATGCCGCGGCGCAGGCGCGAGCACAGGCTGCACATCGTCTGGCCTTCGGGGATCAGGCGCTTGACGATCGAGTACGTGTCCTGGTTCTCGATGTGAAACGGCACGCCGGCCTTGGCCAGGTACTCGGGCAGCACATGCTCGGGAAAGCCGGGCTGCTTCTGGTCGAGATTGACCGCCACCAGTTCGAAGCGGATCGGCGCGCGCTGCTGCAGGCCGATCAGGATGTCGAGCAGCGCGTAGCTGTCCTTGCCGCCGGAGACGCAGACCATGACCTTGTCGCCGTCTTCGATCATGTTGAAGTCGACGATCGCCTGGCCGACCTGGCGGTGCAGGCGCTTGCTCAGCTTGTTGGCTTCGAAGGCGGTCTTGCGCGCAGGCCGCGCTGTCGGTCATCGCGTTCATGTCAGGCTCTCCTTCAGGCCGAAGACCTCGACGCCGACCGCATCGCAATCCGGGTACACGTCGGGCTTCTCGGTCGAGACGCGCGCGGCGCGCACCTGCGGATGCGCCAGCATCAGCTGCAGCACGTCGTCGACCAGCGTCTCCTGCAGATGGATGTGCCCGCGCGCCACGCGCTCGGCGATCGTGCGGCGGATGAAGTCGTAGTCGAGCACTTCGTCGAGCTTGTCGGCCTGCGGCGTGGACTGCGCCAGCGGCACGAACAGATCGACGTTGATCAGCACGCGCTGCTCGCCGCGCTTCTCGAACTCGTGCACGCCGATGTTGATGTTGACCTCGTAGTCGCGCAGGAACAAACGGCGGCAGCCCATCAGGGCGGGGTGGACGAGCAGGGAGTGCATGGGTTCAGCTTCTTGGGTGAGGAACGCAACGTCGCGCGGCTGCGCGAGCAGGTGCTGGCCGCCATCGACCAGGATCGTCGTGCCGGTGATCGCGCGCGACTCGATCGCAAAGCGCACCGTGCGCGCGATGTCGTCGGGCGTCGACGAGCGGCCGAGCGGCGTCATCTGGTGCGCCTGCTTGAAACCGGCGTCGTCCATCGCCGTGCCCGACACCAGCGTCACGCCTGGCGCGACGCCGACCACGCGCACCTGCGGCGCCAGCGCCTGCGCGAGCAGCGTCGTCGCCGCTTCGAGCGCGGCCTTGGACAGCGTGTACGACAGGTAGTCCGGGTTCGGGTTCCACAGCTTCTGGTCCGACAGGTTGACGACGCAGCCGACCTCGCTGCAGCCCTTCAGGTGCGACGCCAGCGCCTGCGCGAGCAGCACGGCCGGCGCGGTGTTGGCGCGCCAATGCGCGTCCATCGCCGCATGCGAAAACGTCTCGGCGTTGTCGTACTCGAAGTGCGAGGCGTTGTTGACGACGGCGTCGATGCGGCCCATCGCTTGCGCCACCGCGGGCACGAGCGCGCGGCAGGCGGCCTCGTCGCTCAGGTCGGCCGCGAAGCATTGCGCTCGCGCACCGAGCTCGCGCACATCGGCGGCCGTGGCCTCGGCTTCGTCGCGCGAGTTGCGGTAGTGCAGCGCGATGTCGAAGCCATGCGCCGCCAGGTCGAGCGCGATGGCGCGGCCGACCCGGCGCGCGGCGCCGGTGACCAGCACGACAGGGCGAGAAGAGGTGGAAGCCATTCCTACAATGCGCCGATGACAGCCAACGGGTCAGCGGCCGAGGCCGCGCGCGGATTATCGGCGTTGATCCGGCGCCAGATCGCCAGCAACGGCGGCTGGCTGCCGTTCGACCGCTTCATGGCCGCGGCCCTGTACGCGCCCGGCATGGGCTACTACGCGCGCGGCCACGCCGTCTTCGGCGCCGATGCGGCGCAGCGGCGACTTCACCACCGCGCCCGAGATGAGCGCGCTGTTCGGCGCGGCGCTGGCGAATCAGGTGCGACAAGCGCTCGACGCCACGGCCACCGACGAGGTCTGGGAGTTCGGCGCCGGCAGCGGCGCGCTCGCGGCGCAATTGCTCGGCGCGTTGGGCGAGCGTGTGCGCCGCTACACCATCGTCGATCTCTCCGGCGGCCTGCGCGCGCAGCAGCGCGCGCGGCTCGCGCGCGTTCGGCGAGCGTGTGCAATGGGTCGATGCGCTGCCCGATGCACTGCAAGGCGTGATCGTCGGCAACGAAGTGCTCGACGCGATGCCGGTGCAACTGCTGCACTTCGACGGCAGCGCATGGTTCGAGCGCGGCGTGGCCGAGCACGACGGCGCGCTCGTGCTTCGCCGACCGCGAGACCGCGCTGCGCCCGCCGGTCGAATGCGCCCTTCGTGCCCGGACACGACGACCGAAATCCACCCGCAGGCCGAAGCCTTCATCCGCACGCTCGCCGAGCGCCTGCAGCGCGGCGCGGCGTTTTTCATCGACTACGGTTTTCCCGACGCCGAGTACTACCTGCCCGAGCGCCGCGGCGGCACGCTGATGTGCCACCGCGCGCAGCGCAGCGACACCGACCCGCTGGTCGACGTCGGCGACAAGGACATCACCGCGCATGTCAACTTCAGCGCCATCGCGCTGGCGGCGCAGGACGCCGGCTTCGACGTGCTCGGCTACACCTCGCAGGCGCACTTCCTGATCAACTGCGGCCTGCTGCCGCTGGTCGATGCCGCGCGAGAACGCGGCGACTGGCCGGCCGTCGCCGCGGCGCAGAAGCTGCTCGCCGAACACGAGATGGGCGAGCTGTTCAAAGTGCTCGGCCTCGTCAAAGGCGCGCCGCCGTTCGATGCCATCGGCTTTGCCGACGGCGACCGCTCGCACCGCCTCTGACGGCACCATGCTGCGCTGGCTGCTCGTCTTCGTCATCGCCTTCGTGCTCTTCAACGCCATGGCCGGCTGGCTGCAGCACATCGGCCTGGGCCGCCTGCCGGGCGACTTCAGCTTTCGCTGGAAGGGCCGCGAGGTCTTCGTGCCGCTGGCCAGCAGCGTGGTGCTCAGCCTCTTCGCAGCCGGCATCGGGTGGCTGGTGTAACACCCGGGAGGCGTCGGCTCGATGGGGCTAAGCTGATGCCACACCCCAAGCTGGGAGATCTGGCATGAACGCAGTTTTGCGCAGGCTGGTGACGATGTCCGGTGTGTTTGCGGCGATGGCCATGCCAACGCCGCCTGCCGAGGCCGAAGGCGACGCTGGAGGCCCGCGTCGTCGGTGCCACCTGCACCGTGACGACGAACGACGGCATCACGAGTGCCGTGCCTTGCAGCCCCGACAGTTGGGTCGTGCGCGCTGCAGCCCAACTGGTCTGCGCAGATGGTGCGCGACGATCGACTACACGTATGCCGATGACGGGCTGCCGCTGGCGCGGCCACAGGGCATCACCGACGCGCCACTGGGGAGCGTGACGGCCTGTTTTCTACGAGGCCGGCGCCTTGTACGTGCAACACGTCCCGCTGCGTCTTCGCTCGCGCTGCTTTGCCAAACCGGTCGGCCGCTGGGAGTCAGTACACCGGACAGCCGAACTTCTACCCACCTGTATTTGTCTCGGACAACGAGATCGCCGATTCGCTCAGCGGCACGCTGACGGTGACCACGGGCGCGGTCTTCGGCCCCTCCACCCCCAGAATGGACTTCCCTACACGTGGAGCCCGAACATTTTTGTTGCGCTCAGCCGCGTGTCCGCTGCTCACCTTCTCCGGCATCGACCCGGTGACGGCCGTCCCCGAGCCCGGCAGCTTTGTCTTGAGGCTGCTGGGGCTCGTTGTGCTGGCTGCCTGTACCGTTCGGACTCGCACGCAGCTTTCAGTCGCTGATCGTCCACCTGTGGCTGCACTTGCGGCAGCAGACGTCGAGCGTGTGCTTGGCATCGCTTTCGGACTCGACGGCGAAGCGGCCGTAGGCCTTGCACTGCGGGCAATCGGCCTGGTTGGCGGCCGCCTCGGCGTGGCTCAGGAAATACATGTAGCGGCGCAGGGCCCACAGGCCGATCGCCGCGCAAGCACGATCGACAGCAGGTTGACCGCCTGATCGCTCCAGGCGCGGTTGCTGCCCAGGGCCTCGAACGCGGCGAACAGGCCGATCATGCAGAAGAAGGTCAGCAGCAGATGGGCATGGCTTTGCAGCAGCTCGCGCTCGTACCACTTGCGAAAGCCGTGTTTGCGGATGCCGTCGGCCAGTTTCATGGCTTGCCGATCGTCAGCACGAGCTCATGGCCGATGTTGTCACAGCGCCGCCAGCCGCGCACGCCGCACCGCTTCGCCGATCGCCGGGCCTTGCGCGCCTTTTGCGACGGCCTGCGCGGCGGCTGCCGTGGCATCGACGGCGAGCACGGCGCGCAGCGCGGCGCACAAGCGCGCGCGCTGCGGATACGGCTCGTCTTCGCGTCCGGCGCGGCCGCGCGCATCGCATTCGCAGGCCCACAGCGCTTGCTCGAAGCGCTCCGGCCGGCGCAGCGCGTCGCAGCGTTCGAGCAGGCGCATCGTGGCCGCGGCGTCGAGCGATTCGCTGCGGTGGATGTTGCCGTGCTCGCGGGCGACGATCTCGCCGAGTTCGCGGCACTCGGCCGGCACGCGCAGGCGTTCGGCCAGCGCGTCGGCGAGCTCGGCGCTGCGCGTTTCGTGGTCGATGTGGCGCGGCCATTCGTCGCGCGGCGTCGTGCCTTTGCCGAGGTCGTGCACCAGGCAGGCGTAGCGCACCGGCAGCGGCGCGGCGAGTCGCGCGCCGGTGTCGAGCACCATCATCAGGTGCACGCCGGTGTCGATCTCCGGGTGATGTTGCGGCCGGCTGCGGCACGCCCCACAGGCGATCCACTTCGGGCAGCAGGCGGGCCAGCGCGCCGCAGTCGCGCAGCACGGCGAACATGCGGCTCGGCTCGCCTTCCATCAGCCCGCGCGAGAGTTCCTGCCACACGCGCTCGGGCACCAGCGCATCGACCTCGCCGGCTTGCACCATCGCGCGGCACAGCGCCAGCGTTTCGTCGGCGATGGTGAAGCGCGGCCAGCGCGCGGCAAAACGCGCCAGGCGCAGGATGCGCACCGGGTCTTCGGCGAAGGCTTCGGAGACATGGCGCAGCACGCCGGCTTGCAGATCGGCCGCGCCGTGGTAGCGGGTCGATCAGCGTGCCGTCATCGGCTTGCGCGATCGCGTTGACCGTCAGGTCGCGCCGCCGCAGATCGTCTTCGAGCGTGACGGCCGGATCGGCATGCACGATGAAGCCGCGGTAGCCCGGCGCCGACTTGCGCTCGGTGCGCGCCAGCGCGTACTCCTCGCGCGTTTGCGGGTGCAGGAAGACGGGGAAGTCTTTGCCGACCGGCGTGTAGCCTTGCGCGAGCAACTGCTCGGGCGTGGCGCCGACGACGACCCAGTCGCGGTCGCCGTGCGGGATGCCGAGCAGGCGGTCGCGGACGGCGCCGCCGACTTGGTAGACCTTCATGCGACGCCGCGATCCGGCGTCAGCCGCGGCTGCGCCAGGCCGCGCGCGCAGCGCATCGAGCTTCGTCGCGGCCCGTCGCGTCATGGCCCCAGATACCCCGGCGCGATCGCCGCCAGCGCCGTCGGCGTGATGCCGAGCGATGCCAGCCCCGGCAGCTTGCCGCTGGCGATGTTGGGCACCTTCGTCGAATCGAGGTTGTCGCGCGACATCAGCGGCTCGCCGGGCAACAACTCCATCGCCAGCGCTTGCAGCTTGCCGATCGCCAACGGCAGCGGCAGGACAGGACGCGCATGGCCGGACCAGCGGCCTGCGGCGCGCACGAGGTCGGCCAGCGTCATCACGTCGGGGCCCGTGCATTCGATGGTCTGGCCGATCGTCTCGGGCCGTTGCAGGCAGCGCACGATCGCCTCGGCCACGTCTTCGACCCACACCGGCTGAAACTGCGCATCGCTGCCGGCCAGCGGCATCAGCGGAAACACCGCCTGCAACGCAGCAAACGTGTTGAGCAGCTTGTCTTCGGCGCCGAACATCACCGAGGGCCGCAGCAGCGTCACGTCGAGGCCCGACGCTTTCCACGCCGCTTCGCCGGCGGCCTTGCTGCGCAGGTAGTTCGACGGCTCGTTGCCGCCGCCGACGCCCAGCGCGCTGACATGCACGACGCGCTTCAAGCCCACCGCATGGCACGCCCGCGCGATGCGCTGCGGCAGCGCGGCATGCACCTGCTCGAACTCGCGCGCGCTGCCGTGCAGGATGGCGATCAGGTTGACCAGCGCATCGCAGTCGCCGAGCATGCGCACCAGCGCCTTGTCGTCCAGCACATCGAGCCACGCGCACTTCGACGGTCGGCAGGAAGCGCACGCGGTTGCCGTGCGCCGCGCGGCGTGTCGGCACGACGACGTTGATGCTGCCGCCGCCGTCGCCCGCGCGCACGAGGCGCTCGCACAGCGCGCGGCCGAGGAAGCCGGTGCCGCCGAGACGGCGACGCGGCTGTCGGCAAGCCGAGCTCATGGCAACTCCTTGTCGGGCGGCGCCGCCGCCACGTCGCGCGGGCCGATCGGCGCGCCCAAGCGCGCCTTCAACGACGGCAACAACAACGGCGGCGGCGCGCGGCGGCGCGCGGCACGTCCGCCGACAGCACGCGGCCGACGCTGCGCCGCGACGCCGCGGCCGTCAGGCACCGAAGGCAACAGCGCCGGCGCCGGCAGCGCCGCCGCCGATTGCTTCTTGCCGGCCAGCAGCGACGCATACACCGTGGCGTTGGACAGCACCTTCTTCACGTAGTCGCGCGTCTCGGCAAACGGAATGTTCTCGGCCCAGATCGCCGGCTCCAGCGTCGCGCCTTCGCGCCAGCGCCGCGGCCGGCTCGGGCCGGCGTTGTAGGCGGCGGCGGCCATCGCCTGCGAGCCGTCGAAGTCGTCGAGCACGAGCTTCAGGTACGCGGTGCCGATCTTCAGGTTGGTGGCGCGGTCGGCGATCTGCTGCGTCGGTGAACGGCAGGCCGATCTTCTTGGCCGTCCAGCGCGCGGTGGCCGGCATGACCTGCATCAGCCCCGACGCGCCGACCGACGAGCGCGCGTCGATGACGAAGCGCGATTCCTGGCGGATCAGGCCGTACACGTACGCCGGATCGAGGCCGATGCTCTTGGCCTGCGCCACCAGCTCGTCGCGAAACGGCATCGGGAAGCGCTGCTCGAGGTCGATCTCGTTTCGCGTGCGGTCGCTGGTGTTGATGCAGCGGTCCCAGACTTCTTTCTCGCAGGCCAGATCGGCCGCGGCGAGCAGGCGGCGGTCGGTCATGCCGCGCAGGCTGAAGTTCCACTCGCGCACGCCTTCGCCGCGCAGGCCGAGTTCGATCAGGCGCAGCGCGCGCGCCAGGCCGGCGTTGCTCGCGCGCCATGCGCTTTTTCTTCCGGCGTCAGCGGCAGCGGGCGCGGCGGCACGGCAAACGGCTGGCCCAGGTCTTCGCTCGCCAGCTTGCCGTAGAAGTGCAGCTCGCTGCTCAACTGGCGCAGCGTCGCCAGCGCCTGCGAGCGCTGCTTGTCGCCGGCCGCGCCGGCCGCGGCGGTTTCGCGCTGCGCGCGCGCGCTCCAGTAGCGCCAGGCCGGATCGCGCTGCTCGGCTTCGCTCATGTGGTCGATCGTGCGCTGCACCGTCGGCCAGCGCTCGGCGCCGTTCGCCGCTGCGCAGCGCGGCGCGCGTGGCCCAGGCGAAGGTGTCGTCGCTCCAGGCCGGCGCCTGCGTGATGCTGGCGCGCCCGGCCTCGGCCCAGGCGGTGCGGTAGTGCTCCGAGGCGTTGGCTGCCAGCCGCTGCGCCGCGCTGCGGCCGGCTTGCGACCAGGCCCAGGCCGACAGGTCGCGCGGCAGGCGCTGCTGCCATCTTGTCGGTGAGCAGCGCGGCGGCCACGTCGGGCTCGTTGGCGGCGACGCGGATCAGCGCCAGCGTGGTGATCTCGGCCTGCGCGCGGCTGCGCCGTGGTGGCGCCGGCGTTGAGGTACAGCGCCGGTTTGTCGACGCGCGTTGGCGACCTGCGTCTGCAGCGTCGGCGCGGCCAGCGCGGCCGCCGCGCGCACGACGCGCAGGCGGCCGGCTTCGGCGGCCAGGCGCGCGCGTTGCCAGGCGTCGTCGTTGCTGAAGACCTTGGCCTCGTGCAGCGTCGTCGCCATCAGGTTGCAGCCGTCGTCGAGGTCGCGCTGCGCGACCCAGGCTTCGAAGGCGCGTGCCTTGAAGGCCGGCGTGGCCTTGCTGCCTGTGCGCGTTCTGGTGCTCGACGAGCAGCGCGTAGCAGGTGACCTCGCGGTCGTCGTTCATGCGAAAGCGCGGGAACTCGCGCGCGAAGTTGGCCCAGTCGCGGCGCTTGCCGAGTTCGAGCAGCCAGTCGTTGCGCAGCCGGTCTTCGACGTAGGTGGCGGGCCAGCGCGCATAGAACGCGTCGAGCTCGCTTTGCTGCGCGGTGGCCAGGCGGTTGCCGAGTTCCCAGTAGTCGATCCACGACGCCAGCGGGTGGCGCTGCGCGGCCGACGAGGTCGCGCAGCGCCAGCAGGCGCACGCCGTCGCGGCGGCGCAGCGCGTCGCGCGCGTCGAGCGCGAAGTCGGTCTGCGTGACGGCGCTGACGCTGCCGAGCACTTCGGTCGGCTCGGCGGACGCGGCGCGCTCTCCGGGGTTTCAGCGCGCGGCCGCTGCGCTGGCGCACGCCAGGCCGCGCAAGCCCAGGGTCGAGCAGCAGGGTCAGCGGCGAGAAGGGAAGGGCGTGAGGCGCATCGTCATGGCACGCCGTCGCGAGGAGCCGCGCGGCGTTTCGTGGTTGTAACGCAGGTCCGATTGTCCGGTGACGGGCCATTGCAACAACCTTCTATGACGCCGCTGCGTTGACGGCGCCGTCCATTTGTTGGCGCGTCGCCGCGGCTTGTTCGGCCAGCCACTGTGCAAACGCGCTGACCTCGGGGCGCACGCTGCGCTCGCCGCGCTGCTGCGCCAGATCGATCAGCCAGTAGGCGAACGGCGAGACCATGCGCCGCTCGGCGCCGAAGGGCTCGACCAGATCGCCGCGCGCCAGGCTGTCGCCGATCATCGCGATGCGGCCGAGCGCGACGCCGCCGCCGGCCAGCGCCGCCTGCACCTGCTGGTAGGTGAAGTTCAGGTACAGCCAGCGCGCCGGTTCGAGCTTGGCCACGCCGTTGTCGCGCAGCCAGCGCCGCCAGCTCAGGTACTCGCTGCTGGGCAGGCGCTCGTCTTCTTCGAGCAGCGTGTGCGCGGCCAGGTCTTTCGGCTGCGCGCAGGCGCGGCGCGTGGCCCTGCGCCGCCTGGTCGGAAAGGCGCAGCTCACCACCGGCGTGATGACTTCGCCGAACAGCAGTTGCGCGCCCTCGCGGCGCATCGGCGGGCAGGCAGTAGCGCAGGATGAGGTCGATCTCCGGGTCGTCGAAATCCACCATCGCGTCGGTGGCCGAGATGCGGATGTCGATGTCCGGGTGCGCGGCCTCGAAGTGCGCGCAGCCGCGGCAGCAGCCACAGCGACGCGAACGAGGCGAAGGTGGCCACGCTGACATGCCGCCGCCCGCGCGCGCTGCGGATCTGGCGCACCGTGGTGTCCAGGCGCTGCAGCAGCGGCATCACGCCGCGCAGCAGTTGCACGCCGGCGCCGGTGAGCTCGACCTTGCGCGTGCCGCGCACGAACAGCGGCGCGCCGAGTTCGTCTTCGAGCGACTTGATCTGGCGGCTGATGGCCGGCTGCGTCAGGTACAGCTCCTCGGCCGCGGCGCGAAAAATTCAGCCGCCGCGCCACCGCCTCGAAGGCCCGCAACGGGCCCACGGCGAGCGCGCGGTGGGGTGGCCGATTCATGCGCGGATGTGTATCAGTGGCGGCGGCCGAACTCATTCGACACCAGCCCGGCCATCGACGATGCTTCATCCTACGAACCGCCCTCACCAGGAGCCCATGATGAACCGCCTATCCATGCAAGAAATGCAACACCTGCTGGTCACCGAGCCGGCCTGGCTGATGCCCCGCGCCGGCAGCGCTGTGGGTGACGCGCGACGGCGACCTCGAACGACTACGTGCTCGGCGCCGGCGCAGCGGCTGGCGCTGGCGCGTGGCGACCGCGTGACCGTGGCGCCTGGCACACCAGCCAGCCGGCGCTGTGGGACTGGGCGCCGATGCAGCCGGCGCGGCGCTACCGCCTGGTGCGCGACGCAGCGGGCTTGGCCTTTGGTGCCACGGCGCGTGTCTTGCGCGGCGCGGCCGACGCCTTGGCAGCCCTGGCGCGCAGCGCCGCCTCGATGGCCTGCCGCGCCCAGGGCTGCATCAAGGCCGGCGACTCCATGGCTTCGGCGGGCACGGTCCAGTAGCTCATGGTGATGGGCTTGCCTTTGCCGTCGTAAACGAAAGGCTCGCAGCCGGCGGCTGACGAACGCCGGCTGCGTTGTCGCATCGACCTTCAGGTACAGCCGCTCGAAAGCGATGAGGGCGATGAACAGTTCGTCCATATACAAGCCGTGGCCGCCGAACATGCGCTTGGCGCGCACGGCGCCGAGCGGCGCCAGCAGTTCGAGGCAGTGATCGACGAGGGCTTGGCTCATGCTGGACTATCCTAGCCCTCATGCCGATCGACTTCTCCCTCGACCCGCCGCGCGACAAGAAGCTGCTGCGCCGCCAGTTGCAGGCCGAGCGCCTGTCGATGATCGACCGCCACCAGCGCGCGATGCACCTGCAGGAGGTGCTGCGCGTCTGGCTGGTCAACCGCGATGAAACCGCGATCGGCGCGTATTGGCCGATCAAGGGCGAGTTCGACGCGCTGCCGGCGCTGTTCCGCTGGACCGAGGGCGAGGACGTGAAGGGCCGGCATCGCATCATCGGCCTGCCGGTGATGGACCGCGCAGACGCGGCATCTGCGCTTTCACCGCTGGTACCCGGGCTGCCCGATGGAGGAAGACGCCTACGGCATCCCGAAGCCGAAAGACACCGACCGCTTCGCGCCGCAGTTGCTGCTCGTGCCGTGCGTCGGCTTCGGACCGGGTGGATTGCGGCTGGGCTACGGCGGCGGCTTTTACGACCGCACGCTGGCGACGCTGGAGCCACGGCCGTTCACCGTCGGCGTCGGCTATGCGCATGGCTTCATCCCGTGGCTCGAAGCCGAGGCGCATGACGTGCCGCTCGATGCGGTGCTGACGGAGGATGGGGTGGCGTGGCAGAAGTCGGACTGACGACTCAGCGCGTCAGCCGCCGCACCAACTCCACCGCCAACGCCGACTGGTTGAGCGTGTAGAAGTGAATCCCCGGCGCGCCGCCGGCGATCAGCTTCTCGCACAGCGACGTGATCACATCCAGGCCGAAGGCGCGGATCGACGCGGCGTCGTCGACATACCCTTCCATCTTCATCGCCACCCAGCGCGGGATGTCGATGCCGTCGCGCTGCGCGAACTGGGCGATGCGGGCGTAGTTGTGGAAGGGCATGATGCCCGCGGTCACCGGCACCTCGGCGCCCAGCTTCTTCGTCGCCTCGACGAAGTGGAAGTAGGCGTCCGGGTTGAAGAAGAACTGCGTGATCGCGCCGTTGGCGCCCGCCTTGACCTTGTCGGCGTAGTGCTGCAAATCCTTGGCCGCGTAGCGCTGCGCCGGGTGGTACTCGGGGTAGGCGGCGACTTCGATGTGCCAGTCGGCACCTTGTGTTTCGCGGATGAAGCGCACCAGTTCGGCCGCGTAGCGGAACTCACCGGCTACCGCGGTGCCGCTGGGCAGGTCGCCGCGCAGCGCGACGACGCGGTTGATCTTCGTGTTGGCGCGGTAGGTCTCCAGGATCTCGGCAATGTTCTGCGCGCGTGCGGCCGACGCACGACAAGTGCGGCGCGGCCTCGAAGCCCGCGGCGGCGATGGCCTGCACCGCCTTCAAGGTCTTGTCGCGCGTCGAGCCGCCGGCGCCGTAGGTGACGCTGAAGTACTGCGGCTTCAATGCGGCGAGGTCGGGCACGACTTGCGTGATCAGTTTTTCGTCGCCGGCCGGCGTGTTGGGCGGAAAGAACTCGAAGCTGATCGGGATGCGGATGCTCATGGTTTCTGGGCCCAGACAAAGTGTTCGCGGTTGCCGTCGCCGCCGGCCACCGTGCTTTCGAAATAGTCGCGCAGCACGAGGCCGCGCTTGACGCAAGCGGCCTGCATGCGCGCCTTGACATGGCCGTGGGCAACGGGGTCGTTGACCAGGCCATGCTTGCCGATGTCGCCCGGCTGCAGCTCGAACTGCGGCTTGGCCAGCAGCAGCAGATCGCGCGTGGCCAGCGGCAGCAGCGCGTCGAGCACCAGGGTCAGCGAGATGAACGACAGGTCGGCCACCACCAGCTCGAAACTCGCGCGCGGCAACTGCGTGGCCTCGAGGTGGCGCGCGTTGATGCCTTCGAGCGCCGTCACGCGCGGGTCATCGCGCAGCTTGGCATGCAACTGGCCGTGGCCGACGTCGATGCCGACGACCGTTGCTGCACCGCGCGCCAGCAGCACTTCGGTGAAGCCGCCGGTGCTCTGGCCGACATCGAGGCAATGCTTGCCCGCCACGTCGATCGCGCAGTGCGTGAGCGCCGCGTCGAGCTTCAAGCCGGCGCGCGAGACCCAGCGCAGCTCGGCGTCGTCGGTGACCTCGATCTCGCAGCCCTCAGGCAGGTCTTCGCCAGCCTTCTTCGGCAAGGCCCAGCCCTTGGGCCCGAGCCAGCGCACGGCGCCATGCTCGATCAGCCGCTGCGCGGCCGATCGAGTGGGCGCCAGGCCACGTTGCACGATGAGTTGGTCAGCGCGCATGGTGTTGGATCCCGTTCGGGCTGAGCCTGTCGAAGCCCTTCGACAAGCTCAGGGCGAACGGTGAGGCAAGCACGTTCAATACCGGTACGAGTCAGCCTTGTACGGCCCTTGCTTGGGCACGCCGATGTAGGCCGCCTGCTCATCACTCAGCTCGGTCAGCATCGCGCCGACCTTCTTCAGGTGCAGGCGCGCCACCTTTTCATCGAGGTGCTTCGGCAGCACATAGACCTTGCCCACATCGTACGAATCGCTGTGCGCAAAGAGTTCGATCTGCGCGATCGTCTGGTTGGCAAAGCTCGACGACATGACGAAGCTCGGGTGCCCCGTCGCGCAGCCGAGGTTCACGAGGCGGCCCTTGGCGAGCAGGATGATCTTCTTGCCGTCCGGAAAGATCACATGATCGACCTGCGGCTTGATCTCGTCCCACTTGCACTTCTCGAGGATCGCAGCAACATCGATCTCGTTGTCGAAGTGGCCGATGTTGCAGACGATGGCTTCGTCCTTCATTGCCGCCATGTGCTCGTAGCGGATGACGTTCTTGTTGCCGGTGGCGGAGACGAAGATGTCGGCCTTGTCGGCGGCGTACTCCATCGTCACGACCTTGTAGCCTTCCATCGCCGCCTGCAGCGCGTTGATCGGGTCGATCTCGGTCACCCAGACCTGCGCCGACAACGCACGCAGCGCCTGCGCCGAGCCTTTGCCGACGTCGCCATAACCGGCGACGCAGGCCACCTTGCCGGCGATCATCACGTCCGTGGCGCGCTTGATCGAATCGACCAGCGATTCGCGGCAGCCATAGAGGTTGTCGAACTTGCTCTTGGTCACGCTGTCGTTGACGTTGATGGCGCGGAACATCAGCGCGCCTTTGACGCTCATCTCCTTCAGGCGCAGCACGCCGGTCGTCGTTTCTTCGGTCACGCCGATGATCTCGGCGCTCTTGCGCGAGTACCAGGTGCCATCCACCGCCAGCTTGGCGCGGATCGCGGCATACAGGCAGGTTTCTTCTTCGCTGGTCGGCTTGTCGAGCAGCGACAGGTCCTTCTCGGCGCGCTTGCCGAGGTGCATCAGCAGCGTCGCGTCGCCGCCGTCGTCCAAGATCATGTTCGGGCCTTCGCCCTTGGCACCTTTGCCGGCGAATTCGAAGATGCGGTGCGTGTAGTCCCAGTAGTCGGTGAGCGTCTCGCCCTTGTAGGCAAACACCGGCGTGCCGGCGGCAACGAGTGCTGCGGCGGCGTGGTCCTGCGTCGAGAAAATATTGCACGAGGCCCAGCGCACCTGCGCGCCGAGCGCTTGCAGCGTCTCGACGAGCACGGCGGTCTGGATCGTCATGTGCAGCGAGCCGGTGATGCGCGCGCCTTTGAGCGGCTGCGCCTTGGCGTACTCGGCGCGGATCGCCATCAGGCCGGGCATCTCGGTCTCGGCGATCTTGATTTCCTTGCGGCCCCAGTCGGCGAGCGACAGGTCGGCAACGTGATGGTCTTGGGTGGACTGGGAAGAGGGTTTCAGAACGGCATTCATCTCGGGCTCCAATTGTTGAAGGCCCTGCACGAACGGTCGTTGGTGGGATTCGGCCTCACCTTCGACGACGGTCGAGCAGGTGAGCGCTGTTGCATGAAGGTTCCGAGCCTGGCCCACATCAGCGACGGGTGCCGCTGGGAAAGGGGTTGCAACGCTCCTCGGAATGGCCGCAATTGTAGCGGCGCTGCCGTCAGCCCGGGGCATGCCCAGCCGCGCGCTGCGGCAGCCACTGCTGCAACATCGCGTACAAGCGTGCCGTTTCCACGGGCTTGGACAGAAAGTCGTTCATGCCGGCGGCCAGGCAGGCCGCGCGGTCTTCGCCGAAGGCGTTGGCCGTCATCGCCACGATCGGCAGCGAACGCCCCTGCGGCAGCGCGCGGATGGCGCGCGTGGCCGCCAGGCCGTCCATCTCCGGCATCTGCATGTCCATCAGCACCAGGTCGTAGCGGCCGCTGCGCACGCGCTCGAGCGCCAGCTTGCCGTTGACGACGGCCTCGACGACGAGCCCGGCGGCAGACAGCAGCGCCACGCTGACCTCGGCGTTGACCGCGTTGTCTTCGGCCAGCAGGACGTGCGCGCCGGCGTGCGGGGCGCGCAGCCCGGCCGCGGTGGCGACGCCGGTGCGGGCCGCGGCAGCACGCGGCGGCGAAAGATGCAGCACCGCTTCGAGCGCGGCCGTGAGCGCGCCGGCCGTCACCGGCAGCGGCAGCACGGTCACCGTCGTCGGCATCTTCTGGGCCACTGGCGCTGCCAGCGGCACGACGAAGTCCAGGCGCAGCTCGGGCGCCGCGCCCGGCTGGCGGTGCAGCTCGGACATCGCCGGCTGGCCGCTGGCGAGGGCACGGCGGGCGGCGTCGCGCGTCGGTGCCGTCAACGGCTGCGCGGCGTCGTCGGCCCGCGGCAGCACGCGGCCGCGTGGCGTCGAACTGGGCGCGGCGGTCATCCACCCAGCCCGAGACCTGCTGCGCGCGCAGCGCCGCCACCGCTTCCAGCCGCACCGCCTCGACGCCGATCTGGCGCTCGCGTGCGAGCCAGGTGGCCAGCGCCGCCAGCGCGACGATCAGCGCTGCGGCGGCGCCGAGCCAAGGCAGCAGCGGGCGCCACGACGCATCACGCGCCGTGGCAGGTTGCAGCAGCGGCGGCGATGCAGACGCGCGGCTGCCACCATGGCCAGTCATATCTGATCCGATCGACAGGGCAGGGACGTCGCGCGAGCAGAGTGCATCGCGCGGATGATGCCCGCATCGCGGCCGGGGATGCAAGCCGCGCCGCCGATGACCTGCATGACACACTCGCCGCCCTATGAGTTCGCGGCCGCAACCCTTGTCGTCGTCACCGCGCGCTGCGTGGACCGCGCTGCACGGCGTCTTCACCGACATCGACGACACGCTGACGAAGGACGGCGCAATCGAGCCGGCCGCCCTCGGCGCGTTGCTCGCGTTGCAGGCACACGGCGTGCCCGTCGTGGCGATCACCGGCCGCCCGGCCGGCTGGAGCGAAGCGTTTGCGCGCGTCTGGCCGGTGGCGGCGATCGTTGCCGAGAACGGCGCGGTGGCGCTGATCGCCACGCCAGGGTCCACGCCAGGCCGAGGCCTCGTCACCGAGTTTGCGCAGGACCAGGCCACGCGAGTGCACAACGCGCAGCGCCTGCGCGAGGCGGCGGCGCGCGTGCTGCACGAGGTGCCCGCGGCCACGCTGGCGCGCGACAGCGCCGGGCGCCTGACCGACATCGCCGTCGACCACGGCGAGTTCGCGCGGTTGGACGCTGCAGCGATCGCGCGCGTCGTCGCCGTGATGCGCAGCGAAGGCATGACGGCCACCGTCAGCTCGATCCACGTCAACGGCTGGTTCGGCGATCACGACAAGCTCTCCGGGGCGCGCTGGATGTCGCAGCGATTGTTCGGCCGCGAACTCGATGCCGCGCGCTGGGTCTATGTCGGCGACTCGACCAACGACCAGACGATGTTCGGCCACTTCGCGCTCTCGGTCGGCGTGGCCAACCTGCGCGATTTCGCCGACCAGATGACGACGTGGCCGGCGTACATCACGCAAGGCGAGCGCGGCGCCGGCTTTGCCGAAGTGGCGCAGCGCGTGCTCGACGCGTGAACATGAACCCCCCCGAAGCGGCTTCGCCGCCTCCCCCCAGGGGGCAACGCCAGCGGCCGGGCAAAGCCCGATCCGCGGCGTTCGCTTGGACAGGCATCGCGCTTCTCCATGCGTCGCGGGTCGCGCGCAGCGCGATCGAGCAACTGACATGACCCAGAGGGGCTCGATCCGCGCACCGCTGCGCTTGGCGCTGGCATTGGCGCTGGCGGCCGCGGTGTCGCTCGGCCTGTCGCGCTTTTCCTATGCGCTGCTGCTGCCGCCGATGCGCAGCGATCTGGGCTGGAGCTACACCACGGCCGGCGCGATGAATACCGTCAACGCCGCCGGCTACCTGGCCGGCGCGTTGCTGGCGCCGCGCTGGCTGGCACGCCACGATGCGCGGCGGATCATGCTGATCGGCGGCGCGGCGGCGGCGCTGCTGCTGGCCCTGCATGCCGCGGCTCGCAGCGATCTGGCGTTGTACGCCGTGCGCACGCTGACCGGCATCGCCAGCGCGGCCTCGTTCATCGGCGGCGGTCTGCTCGCGGCGCGCCTGGCGGGCGCCGGCCAGGGTCTGCATGCCGGCACGGTGCTCGGCCTGTACTACGGCGGCACAGGGTTGGGCATCGTCGCCTCGGCGCTGCTCGTGCCGCCCTTCGTCGCTGCCTCGGCAGCCGGATGGCCGGCCGCGTGGCTGGCCCTCGCAGCGCTCGCCGCCGCCTGCACGGCCGTGACCGCAGCATTGACCCGCGAGCTGCATGCACCGCCGGCGGTGCGCGCCGAGCGTGCCCGCTTTGCGTGGCGGTCGCTGGCCTTCGGCCTGGCCGGCTACCTGTGCTTCGGCCTCGGCTACATCGGCTACATGACCTTCATCGTCACGCTGCTGCGCGAGCAGGGGCAGAGCAGCACGGCCCTCAGCGCGTTCTATGCGCTGCTCGGCGCCGCGGTGATTGCGTCGTCGTGGATCTGGGCGCGCTTGTTGCAGCGCTGGCGCGGCGGCGGCGTGCTGGCGCTGGCGAACGCCTTGCTGGCCGTGGCCACGCTGCTGCCGGTGCTGTCGCGCAGCACGCCGGCCGCGTTCGCCTCGGGGCTGCTCTTCGGCGCCGTGTTCCTGCAGGTCGTTGCGGCCACCACCGCGCTGGTGCGGCACAACCTGCCGGCCGCGGCGTGGCCGGCCGGCATCACCGCTTTCACGATCGTTTTTGCGGCCGGGCAGATCGTCGGCCCGACCCTCGTCGGCCATCTGGCCGACAGCGCCGGCGGGCTGCTGCGCGGCCTGGCGGCGAGCGCCGGCGTGCTGGCGCTCGGCGCTGTGCTGGCCAGCATGCAACGACCACTCGCACGGCACACTGAAGCACCATGACGACAACACAACGCCTGCTCCTGCTCAGCGTCTCCGCCGGCGCCGGCCACGTGCGCGCGGCGCAGGCCATCGAAGCGGCGGCGCACGCGCGCGGTGGCATCGACGTCACGCACCTCGATGTGCTGACGCTGGTGCCATCGTGGTTTCGCAAGGCCTACGGCGAGTGGTACCTCGATCTCGTCGAGCGCCACCCCAATCTGTGGGCGCACCTCTACCAGAAGAGCGACCGCACGCCGGCCGACGCCTGGGAGCACAAGCTGCGCCGCGCCGTCGAGCGCGTCAGCACGCGCGAGCTCGGCGCGGCGTTGCGCGAGGCGCAGCCCGACGCCGTGATCTGCACGCACTTTCTGCCCGCCGAGCTGCTGTCGCGGGCCACGCTGCGCGGCAAGCCGCTGCCGCCGGTGTGGGTGCAGGTGACCGACTTCGACCTGCACCGGCTGTGGGTGCAGCGCGGTGTGGCCGGCTACTGCGTGGCCAGCGACGAGATCGCTTTTCGCTTGCGCGAGGCGCTGCCGGAGGTGCGCGTGCACGTCACCGGCATTGCGATCATGCCGGCGTTTGCCGCGCGCGCGCCGCGTGCCGAGTGCGCGCGAGAACTCGGCCTGCAACCCGATCGCCTGACGGCGATGGTGATGACCGGCGGCGCCGGCCTGGCCAGCGCCGGCGCGATGGTCGAGCGCTTGTTGCGCCTGCCCGGTGAGCTGCAGGTGGTGGCGATCGCCGGGCGCAACGCACCGCTGCTCGCGCGCTACGAGGCCTTGGCACAGCAGCATCCGGGCCGCATGGTCGCGCTCGGCTTCACGAAGACGATCGAGCGTGTGATGTCGGCCAGCGACCTGTGCATCACCAAGCCCGGCGGCCTGTCGACGTCGGAGTGCCTGGCGATGGGCCTGCCGATGCTGCTCATCTCGCCGATCCCCGGCCAGGAGGAGCGCAACGCGCAGTACCTGCTCGAGCAGGGCGCGGCGTGGCTGGCGATGGATGAACTCGCGCTGGCTTGGCGCATGCAGCAACTGCTGGCTGCGCCGGAGATCCTTTCGCGCCTGCGCGAGCGCGCACAGGCGCTGGGCCGCGCCGCAGCGCCGGCGCGCGAAGGTGCTCGAACGCGGTGCTCGCGGCACGCATGATCTCCGCGCCGCGCGCGTCTTGCACGAAGTCGGCCTGCTCGCACGCCGGTGCTGGCGCACGCGCGCCGCCCGCTGCGCGCGCGGCGACGACGTCACCGTGCTGCCGTCGCTGCTGCACCGCGTCGCCGATGGCACGCTGCACCTGCGCATCGATGCCTGGGTCTACGAGCGCGAGCGCAACCCGACGCGCACGCGCCTGCTGGCCGCGCGCGCTCGGGCTCGATTCGACGAGATGACGGCACCCGAGCGCGAGCGCTTCAGCCGCGCGCGGCGCTGTTCGGCGCCGACGCCAAAGACGGCCGCGAGCTGACGCGGCTGCGCGCCGGGCCGGCGCGCGCTGGCGCTGCCGCCGAGCGACGGCGACGGGCCGCGTGCGCGACCGTCGTGCACAGCGCCGCCGCGCTGCGCCGGGCAGTGGACCGGCTGGACGCTGGCCTCGGCGGGCGCCGCTTCGCCGGCCGCGCGCAGTGGATCGGCGACGAAGGCCTCTGCGTCGTCTCCGACATCGACGACACGATCAAGCACACGCAGGTGCGGCAGCGCCGCGAGATGCTGCTCAACACCTTCGCCCGCGAGTTCACCGCCGTGCCCGGCATGGCGGCGTGGACGCGCAGGCGCGGGCGCGCAGCCGACCCGGCACCGCCTTCCACTACGTCTCCGGCTCGCCGCTGCAACTGATGCCGCCGCTGCTGGCGTTCCTGCGCAGCAACGCGCTTTGCCGACGGCAGCATGCACCTGCGCAGCTTCTCGCTGACGCCCCTGGCGCTGCTCGACGACGACGCGACCTCGCGCCACAAGCACGACGAGATCGCGCAGTTGCTGGCCGACCACCCGCGGCGGCGCTTCGTGCTCGTCGGCGATTCCGGCGAGCGCGATCCGGAGGTTTATGGGCAGGTCGCGCGAGAACAGCCGTCACGCATCGCTGCCGTGCTGATCCGCGATGTCACCGATGAGCCTGCGGATGCCGAGCGCTACCGGCTGGCATTCAGCGGCGTGGCGGCCGAGCGCTGGCGCTTGTTTACCGATCCGGCGGCGCTGCCGTTGCGTTGGGGCTGAAGCGCCGCGCTTGCGCGCACCAGCAGGCGCTCGGCGGCGGCGCTCTGCGGCCGATTGCGGCGCCACGATGCTGAAAACGCCGAGAGGCTGGCCGCAGTTTTTGTCTTGACGTACATTGCGTACTTAACGAACTTTACATAGACCGCCGTCATGAAGTCCACTGCGATGCCCTTGCGCCGCCCTCGTGTTGCGGCAGCCACGCGGCGCCGTGCTCCGGCCCGCGATGGCGCCGAGCCGTACCTCTCGATCGGCGAGACCCACGCCCTGCTGGCCGGAAGCTTGGCCGGCCGGACGGCACGCCTGGCGCAGGCCGACATGATTTCGACCGAGGAAGCGGCGCTTCTGAACGGCACGAGCCGTGTCACGGTCAACGCCTGGATCGACAAGGGCCGTGCCATTGGCCTGACTCAAAACAAACGTGGCTACCGAATGCCGAAGTGGCAGTTCGAGCCTCTGCTCTGGGATGCCCTGCCACAGCTTTCTGCTGCACTGGGCACGAAAGAAGGTTGGGCGCTCCTGGCGTTTCTCGAGACGCCGCTCGGAGCGCTGCAAGGCAACACGCCACGCGCGAAGATCGAGCAGGGCAAGGTCGAGCGCGTGCTGCAGCTGGCCATGGCGGAGGGTCAGTAGGCTCGGCGAGTGAAGGTCAGCTAACTCAAACGAAATCCCGGTGCGTGACGGCAAGTGCTCCGCGAACTACGCTTCTTCCGCATGAAGCTCACCCAGCTCCCCTTCGTTTCCACCCACACGCTGCCATCGCCTACGACGCTCTACCGGGTGCAACTCACGCGCACCAGGCCCGGTAGTGTCGCGGTCGGCCGCCACCTCCATGTGCCGCCGGCCGGCACCATGGCTGGCCGCTTCGACCTCAAGCTCATCATCGTCGGCTACTTCAGCGCGAAACCCGAAACAGCCGTGTACGAAACGATGATCCGTCGGTCGGCTGCGATCGTGTCGCTCTCGGAACTCGCGAAGCGCAGCGTGTCGACGATCCAGTCGGCGCGGCCGCTGAACCTGCTCGACTTGCGCCCGCATGCCCACGACTTGCCGGCGTTGCAATCGCCGCGGTATGCGCCGACGTGGGAGCTCGCCGAGGACGCATACAACGCAGGCTACGAAGGCGTCGTGTACTACTCGGCCCAGCAGCACGGGGCGGAGTGCTACGCCATCTTCGGCCCCGCGATGGCGCACCTGACCCGTTCCGCCAAGGTCCCGCTGGTCCACGCAAGCGGCGCGCTGCACACGATTGCTGCGAAGTCCATCATCGGCGCGCAGGTGCTGTTGGTTCCCTGATGCCCAATGTCGGCCACCGCCGCCTTGCGGCAGCTCCACGGCCATGCCTTGCCGCGGTCGACCCGCAATGCCGCGGCGCCGCTTCTGGCCCGCGCCCAACCTGCCACCGTGTCGAGCATCGCCTCCAGCGTCTGGCCATCGGTCACCCCGCTGCGCGCTCTGACGTGGAACGAGTGGTCGGCATCCTCGAATAGCGCCAGCGTTGCCCGTTCGCCCAGTCTTGTCAGCACCGGCTGCAGAAGCTCCAGCGCCGCCAGCTCGTCGCGCGTGCCTTGAAGAAAAAGCATCGGCCGATCGATCTCGAACAGGTGCGCGGCGCGCTCATCCGAAGGCTTGCCGGCCGGGTGCAGCGGGAAGCCGACGAAGACCAGGCCGCGCACGCCCGGCAGCGGCGACAGCGCCTGGGCCTGCGACGTCATGCGGCCGCCGTACGACTTGCCGCCGGCGAACAGCGGCAGCCCGGGCAGGCACTGCGCGGCCTGCGCCACCGCGGCGCGCACGGCCGCGTGCGCCATCTTCGGCGCATCGGGCCGCTTCGAGCCCTGCTCCATGTAAGGGAACTGGAAGCGCAGCGTCGCGATGCCGCGCGCGGCCAGGCCGTCGGCGAAGCGGGTCATGAAACTGTGCTCCATCCCGGCCCCGGCGCCGTGCGCGAAAACATAGCCTGCCCAGGCGCCGTCGGGCACGCGCAGCAGGGCCGAGACCGACGACGCATCGGCGATGTCGACACGCAGGCGTTGCACCGAAGCGTCTTCCTTGGTTGGCGAATCCAAGCGCATCGGGCTAGTATGTTCTCCCTTCGCACTCCGCATGGTGAGGTTGGTGATGGCAGCAGCCCGTTCGATCGCATCCCTGACGCTGAGCTTCGGCCTGGTGTCGATCCCGGTGAAGCTTTATTCCGCGACCGAGACCGCAAGCTCGGTCAAGTTCAACTTGCTGGCCAAGGACGGCTCGCGCCTGAAGCAGCAGTACGTGTCGGAGAAGGACCAGGCCGTGGTGGCGCGCGCCGACATGGTCAAGGGCTACGAGTTCGAGAAAGACCGCTTCGTGCTGTTCTCGGCCGAGGAGCTGAAGGCGCTGGAGGAAGCCAGCAGCCCGACGATCGAGATCATGAACTTCATCCCGGAGAAGTCGGTCGATCCGCTGTTCTACGACAAGGCCTACCTGATCGCCCCTGACAAGCGCGGCGGCAAGCCCTATGCGCTGCTGGCCGAGGCGATGCGCAAGAGCGGCCGCTGTGCGCTGGCCAAGTGGGCCTGGAAGAGCAAGCAATACGTGGTGCAGGTGCGGCCGGTGGAAGACGGCCTGGTGCTGCAGCAACTGCTCTACGCCGACGAGGTGCGCTCGCTGAAGGATCTGGGCATCGAGCCGGTGACGGTGAGTGCGGGTGAACTGCAGCTCGCGTTGCAACTGATCGACCAGATCTCGCAGGACGCGTACGACCCGGCGCAGTATGTCGACGAGGAGCGCAAACGCATCCTTGCGGCGATCGACGCGAAGATCGCCGGCAAGCAGGTCGTGGCTTCGGCGCATGACGAAGCGCCGAGCACGGCGCAGGTGATCGACCTGATGGAAGCGCTGCGCGCCAGCCTGGGCAAGAAGACGGCAGCGGCGCAGCCCGTGGTCGTGGAGCCGGCCGACGCGCCGGCGGCCGAGGCCAAGGAGCGCAAAGGCGCCAAGCGCGCTTCAACGGCAACATCAGTGCCGAAGACCGAAGAGAGCGCCGCAGCGCCAAAACAGGCCCGCGCCAGGAAGTGATCCGCGCCGGCGACGACCACGCATCGACCTACACCCTGCGCCGCGTCCAGGCGATGCTGGGCTTGTCGCGCAGCATCGTCGCCGGGTTGATTGCCGAGGGTTTTGTCGCGCCGACGCGCGGCCCGCGCAATGAATTGCGCTTCAGCTTCCAGGACCTGATGCTGCTGCGCACGGCGCACGCCTTGCAGGCGTCGAAGATCCCGCCGCGCCGGATCCTGCGGTCGCTGGCCCGCTTGAAAGCCGAATTGCCGCAGGAGTTGCCGCTGACCGGCCTGCGCATCACGGCCATCGGCGCCGATGTGGCGGTGCGTGACCGCAGCGGCCAGTGGCAGGCCGACAGTGGCCAGCTGCTGATGGACTTCGACGTGGCGCCGGTGGCCGGCAGCGTCGCCTTCCTGGCACGCGACAGCGCGTCGCCGGCAAGCCCCGGCGCACCGGCGTGGTTCGAGCGCGCGGTGGCGCTGGAGAGCACCGACACGGCGGCCGCCGAGCTGGCGTACCGGCAGGCGCTGGCGCTGGCGCCCGAGTTCGAGGCGGCCTACCTGAACCTGGGCGCGATGTTGAGCACAGCAGGCCGCTTCGCGGAGATGGTGGCGCTGTGCGACGAGGCCGTGGCGCACTGCCCGGCGTCGTCGCTGATCCATTTCAACCGCGGCGTCGCGCTCGATCATCTGGAGCGATTGCCCGAGGCGATGGTGAGCTACGAGAAGAGCCTCGTGCTCGACCCGACGCTGGCCGATGCGCACTACAACCTCGGCCGGCTGCAGGAACAGATCGGCGACCAGCGCGGCGCATTGCGCCACTTCAGCGCCTATCGGCGATTGCAGCGATAGGACGCGGCATGGCCGAAAAGCCGCAGCCCGACCCGCTGGCGCGCTACTGGGCCAAGCGCAACTTCGCCGTCACGAGCGAGCCACGCGGCAGCGTCGACGCATCGGGGTCCTCGCTGGCGTTCGTGATCCAGAAGCACCATGCGAGCCGGCTGCACTACGACTTTCGGCTCGAACTCGATGGCGTGATGTTGTCGTGGGCCGTGCCCAAGGGGCCGAGCGTCGACCCGAAGGACATGCGCATGGCGATCCACGTCGAGGACCATCCGCTGTCGTACAACAGCTTCGAAGGCACGATCCCGCCCAAGCAGTACGGTGCGGGCACCGTCATCGTCTGGGACAACGGCACCTGGGAGCCCACGGTCGATCCGCAGCAGGGTTTGAAGGACGGCAAGCTGGTGTTCACGCTGCACGGCCACAAGCTGGTTGGGCTGTGGGAGCTGGTGCGCATCGCCAAGCCAGGCGACAAGCAGGAGGCGTGGCTGCTGTTCAAGAAACGCGACCGCCATGCCAGGCCGCGCAGCCGAATACGACGTGGTCAGCGCGCTGCCCGACAGCGTGATCGCCAAGCCGCTGAAAGCGACGACGACGAGCAGCGCCGGCCCGACGGGCGCGGTCAAGGCGCCGATGCCGAAGACATTGGCGCCCGCAACTCGCCAGCCTGGCCAGCGCCGCGCCGACCTCGGGCGCGTGGGCTTACGAGATCAAGCTCGACGGCTACCGGCTGATGGCGCGCATCGAAGACGGCCAGGCGCGCCTGATCACGCGCGGCGGCCACGACTGGTCGGCCAAGATGCCGGCGCTGGTCAAGGCGGTGCAGAGCCTCGGGTTGAACAGCGCCTGGCTCGACGGCGAGATCGTCGTCATCGGCAAGGACGGCACGCCGGAGTTCAACGCGCTGCAGAACGCCTTCGACCGCTCGCGCACCGAGAGCATCGACTACTTCCTCTTCGACCTGCCGTACTTCGAGGGCCACGATCTGCGCGCGACACCGTTGGTGCAGCGCCGGCAGCTGTTGAAGCAACTGCTCGACGAGCATCCGCACGAGCACCTGCGCTTTTCCGCCGACTTCGATGCCGACGCCGCATCGATCCTCGAGTCAGCGCGGCGCATGGGGCTGGAAGGCGTGATCGCCAAGCGCAAGGACGCGCCGTACGAGTCGCGCCGCACGGAGACATGGCTCAAGCTGAAGAACAAGCTGCGGCAGGAGTTCGTCGTCGCCGGCTACAGCGACCGTTCGAGCGGCGAGGCCGAGATCGGCAGCCTGCTGCTCGCCGTGCACGACGATGCTGGGCAGCTCGTCTATGTCGGCAACGTCGGCACCGGCTGGGACGCGAAGACCGCGGCGCGGCTGAAGACGCAACTGAAGAAGATCGAAGTCGCCGCATCGCCGTTCGGACCCAAGCCGCTGCACCAGCACCGCTGGGCGGTGAAGGAGCAGAAGGCGCAGCACTTCGTCACGCCGACGCTCGTCGCCGAAGTCGAGTTCTCCGACTGGACACCCGACAGCCAGGTGAGGCACGCCAAGTTCCTCGGCCTGCGCCTGGACAAAGACGCGAAGACGGTCAAGCGCGAAAGCGCGGTGATGCCCGAAGGACCGGCGCTGGTGACCGCGGGCAGCAGCGTCGTCGGCGGCGTCAAGGTGTCGCACCCGGAACGCATCATCGACGCCAGCACCGGCATCACCAAGCTGGAACTGGTGCGCTACTACGAATCGGTGGCCGAGTGGATGCTGCCGCACTTGAAAGGCAGGCCGTGCTCGCTGGTGCGCGGCCCGAGCGGCGTTGGCGGCGAGCTGTTTTTCCAGAAGCACATCGAGTCGCTGCAGATTACCGGCATCAAGGAACTCGATGCGGCGCTGTGGCCCGGTCACGCGTCGCTGCTCGAAGTGCCGACGGCGAAGGCGCTGATCGGCGCGGCGCAGATGAACGTCATCGAGTTCCACACCTGGAACGCGACGACGCGCAAGATCGGCCAGCCCGACCGCGTGATCTTCGACCTCGACCCGGGCGAAGGCGAACGCTGGGAGCGCGTGCAGGAAGCAGCGACGTTGGTGCGCCACCTGCTGCAGGAGCTGGGCCTGCAAAGCTGGCTGAAGACCAGCGGCGGCAAGGGCCTGCACGTCGTCGTGCCGCTGACGCCGCGCGACGACTGGGAGACCGTGAAAGCCTTCGCGCAGGCCGCCGTGCAGCACATCGCGCGCGTGATCCCGCAGCGCTTCACGGCCAAGATGGGCGCGGCCAACCGCGTGGGCAAGCTCTTCGTCGATTACCTGCGCAACAACCACGGAGCAACGACGGCGGCGGCGTTTTCGGCGCGCTCGCGGCCGGGGCTGGGTGTGTCGATGCCGATCGCCTGGGACGACCTGCCGTCACTCAAGCGCAGCGACCAGTGGAACGTGCGCACGGCGCGCGAGCACCTGTCGTTCCAGAGCGTCGATCCGTGGGCAGACTACTGGCGCTGCAAGCAGACGCTGACGGCTGCGCGCGAGACGCTGGCCCGCTGAATTGGTGAGGTGAAAGTCCAATGCTGGCGGGTGTTCGCTGGCGGTCACAAGATCGCGTCCATGGCGCGCAGATTGGTGGGAGCGCGACTCGCGCCGCGTTCGGCCGGAAACGGTCAACTGGTGCCCAGGAGCGTGAAAGGCACAGCGCTGCCTGTCCGTCAGCGCCGGGTTTCGGTGCGCCATCCCCAATCCAAACGATGCGCTACCGCGCGACAGCCGCGCTTCCTTGCTCAAAATGCGCAAGTGCCGCCCCCAGCTGGTTGGTGGTGGCACCTTCACGGAGAAGAAAATGGTGGCACCCCCCTTTGTCAGCCTGTGGAACAGCTACCCATCTGAGAACAAGCCCTGCGACGGGCCCTGGGAAAACCAATGCGCCATCCGTATGAGCGTGACGCTGAACGCCGAAGGAACATTGAAGGTGAATAAGAACACCTACTCCGAGCCCAAGTGCGCGCACGGGCATGCGCGCGGCGCGGAATCCCTGGTCAACTGGCTCTCGCGCAAAGCGCGCCTGGGGGCGCCCAAGAAGTACGCCAACGGGGCCGACGCCAAGAGGGCCTTGGCAGGCAAGACCGGCATCATCTTCTTCAAGGCATTGCTTCACCGAGCGGGCAGCACGGTGCAGACCGGCGACCACATCGATCTCTGGAACAAGGGAGCCGCCCGCACTACAGCGATCCTGGGAACAAGGCCGCGCCAGGTCTGGTTTTGGGAGCTGCCTTGACCGTGGACCGCTGGGCGTGCTCCGGGTGCTGCTGTCGCCGGCTTGCGAAGCCCGGCCGCGAATGCTTGGGCCGACACCGCCGTGAGCGCCCACGCGATGGGCCAGCGGTGGTCTGCAGTTGGCACTGCAAGATCAGGCAGGCCGCTGCGCCCTGCGAGTACAGGGACCGCAACGGACCAGCCAAGCAGCAGCCCATCGCCTTGCCCTGGCCCTGCCAGTTTCACCTCGACACGCAGGGCCATGGTCCGGCAGCATGGCCGGCGGGCGCGAAGGATGCGTGCTATTCGAATCCAGCCAGCGGCTGAGCGAGCGTGACTGCGACACCTGGCTTCAGGGTCTTCGCGTTGGAGCGGGGCGGGCGACACTTTCTCCGCACCATGACCGAGTGGCCTCCTGCCCGCCCTTTCAGTGGGACCCGTTTGTCTTCAGCGCGTCTTCTGAGCCAGCGCAGCTCGGGCGCGGCCGTGCGCTCAAAGCGAGCGAAGCGCGGTGGATTCAGCGGGCGACGTGCTTCGCCAACAACGCCGCCGCATACCCCGGCGCCGTCGGCTCGTGCATGAAGTACGCGTGCACCTCCTGCCATTGCGTGGCCGCGAAGCGCTCGGCCCACGCGGCCAGATCGGCGTCGCTGTAGTTTTCCAGGCGCAGTCGCACGTAGCCCCACGGCGCGGTCTGCACCAGCGGCGGCGGCGTGCTGTCTTCGCGCTCGGAAACGCACAGCGACGCGCCGGCGCTCTGCAGCAGCGCGTAGATGTCGTCGTCGAACCAGCTGTCGTGGCGGAACTCGAAGGTGGCGCGGTGGCCTTCGGGCAACAACTGCAAAAACTCCTGCAGCCGCACGGTGTCCTTCTTCAGGAACGGCGGCAGTTGAAAGAGCACCGGCCCGCGCTTGGCGCCGAGCACGGCCAGGTTCTTGTACAGATACGCTACGGGCTCGGCCGCGCTGTCGGCGGCCAGCCGCGACATGTGCGTGATGCGCTTGGAGGCCTTGATCGAGAAGCGAAACGTCTGTGGCGTGACCTCGGCCCAATGCGCCAGCACCTCGGCCTTGGGCATGCGGTAGAAGGTGTTGTTGATCTCAACCGACGGCAGGCGCTCGGCGTACCAGGCGAGCATCGCCTCGGCCTTGATCTTCTCCGGATAGAAGCTGCCCTGCCACTCCTTGTAGGCGTAGCCGCTGGCGCCGGCCCAGAGCTTCTGCGTTGCCATCGCGCACCTTTCGCAGGTTGAAGTTGCTGCGGCCGCATTCTGCGCCGCCTCACATGGCACCACAGCATGCTGGGCCGCAGCCGCGAAGCCAGAATTGCGCATCCACATATCGAGGGGCTCGCCATGACTGCCGACACCCGCATCGAGACCGACAGCTTCGGTGACATCGCCGTGCCGGCCGACAGGCTGTGGGGGGCGCAGACGGAGCGCTCGCTGCACCACTTCAGGATCTCCACGGAGAAGCAGCCGCCCGAGCTGATCACGGCGCTGGCCTGGATCAAGCGTGCGGCGGCCGAGGTCAACCAGTCGCTCGGACTGCTGGCCAAGGACAAGGCCGAGCGCGATCGTGCAGGCCGCCGACGAGATCATCCAGGGCCGCCATGACAGCGAGTTCCCGCTCGCGGTGTGGCAGACCGGCTCGGGCACGCAGACCAACATGAACCTGAACGAGGTGATCGCCAACCGCGCCAGCGAACTGCTTGGCGGCGGCCGCGGCGCCGCTCGGCGCGTGCACCCGAACGACGACGTCAACCTCGGCCAGAGCTCGAACGATGTCTTCCCGACTGCCATGAACGTGGCCGCTGCGCTCGGCATCGTGCACCGCCTCGTGCCCGCCGCGACCGCACTGCGCGACACGCTCGGCGCCAAAGCGACGGCCTTCGCCGACATCGTGAAGATCGGCCGCACCCATCTGCAGGACGCCACGCCGCTGACGCTGGGCCAGGAGTTTTCGGGCTACGTCGCGCAACTCGACCAGAACCTCAGGCACCTGCAGGCGGCGCTGCCGCATCTGTACGAACTCGCGCTCGGTGGCACCGCGGTCGGCACCGGCCTGAACGCGCATCCGAAGTTCGCGCTGCAGGTGGCGGCCGTGATCGCGCGCCTCACCGGGTTGCCCTTTGTCACGGCGCCGAACAAGTTCGAGGCGATGGCCGCGGCCGATGCCTCGGTGCATGCGCACGGCGCGCTGAAGACGTTGGCCGCCAGCCTGATGAAGATCGCCAACGACGTGCGCTGGCTGGCCAGCGGGCCGCGCTGCGGCTTGGGCGAGTTGAGCCTGCCCGAGAACGAGCCGGGCAGCTCGATCATGCCGGGCAAGGTCAACCCGACGCAATGCGAGGCCCTGACCATGGCCTGCGCTCAGGTCTTCGGCAATGACGTGGCGGTGAACGTCGGCGGCGCCAGCGGCAATTTCGAGCTGAACGTGTTTCGACCGCTGATCGCGCACAACCTGCTGCAGTCGATCCGTCTGCTCGGCGACGGCGCGCGCAGCTTCAACGACCACTGCGCGCTGGGGATCGAGCCGAACCGGCAACGCATCGACGCGCTGGTCAACGAATCGCTGATGCTGGTGACCGCGCTCAATCCGCACATCGGCTACGACAAGGCCGCGCAGATCGCGAAGAAGGCCCACGCGGAGGGCACGACGCTGAAGGCGGCGGCGCTGGCGCTGGGCCACGTCACGGCAGCGCAGTTCGATGCCTGGGTGAAGCCGGCCGACATGGTCGGCCGCTGACGCCCGGGACGCAGGACGCTCACAATCCGCTTCTTCCTGAAGGCTCGACCATGACGCTGCGCACGCTGCAAATCGACGACCGCTTGTTCGAGTACGTGCTCGCCCACGGCGCCCGCGAGCACCCGGCGCAGACCGCGCTGCGCGAGGCCACCCGCAACCATCCCCACGCCGGCATGCAGATCGCTGCCGATCAGGCCCAGCTCATGGCCCTGCTCGTCAAGCTGCTGGGCGCGCGGCGCACGATCGAGATCGGCACCTTCACCGGCTACAGCGCGCTGGCCGTGGCACTGGCACTGCCCGACGATGGCCGCGTGCTGGCCTGCGACATCAGCGACGAGTTCACGCGCATCGGTCGGCCGTTCTGGCAGCAGGCCGGTGTGGAGCACAAGATCGAACTGGTGTTGGCGCCGGCGTTGCAGACGCTCGATGCGCGGCTGGCCGCCGGCGAGGCCGGCGCCTACGACTTCGCCTTCATCGACGCCGACAAGTCGAACTACGACGCCTACTACGAGCGTTGCCTGGCCCTCGTTCGCGCCGGGGGCCTGATCGCTTTCGACAACATGCTGTGGGGTGGCGGCGTCGCGCGCCCAGCCAAGGATGCCGACACCGCCGCCTTGCAAGCGCTGAACACGCAGCTGCAGCGCGACGAGCGCATCGACCACGCGCTGTTGACGGTGGGCGATGGGTTGGCATTGGCGCGCAAACGCTGAGTTCAGGCCAAATGCGCGGCCTTCTTGGCCGCGGTCAGCTTCACCATCTCGGGCGACTTCTTGTAGTGCGCATCGAGCGGATAGCAACCGGACACCAGGCCGTTGCGCGGTGCTGTCGTGCAGTCGCTGAACGAGCGACACAGGCGCTTGCGCTGCAACGGGCGGCCGGCGAGCACGTCGGCGGGCAGCTCCGGGTAGGCCAGCACCATGCGGCCCAGGCCGACAAAATCGGTCCAGCCTTCGCGCACCACGGCCTGCGCCACGTTGGGCAGGAACTCCTGTAGATACGTGTAGCCGCTGCCCATGAAGGCAAGCTGTGGAAACGCCCGCTTGAGATCACGCACGGTGGCAAGGTGCCGCATCACGCCGAGCAGCGGGTCTTCGGGCGGCTTGTAGCCGTCGGACGGTGGGTACATCGCCGGCCGCGTGAGATGCGGGTTGTAGTACGGGCTGCCGAGCGTGATGTTGATCAGGCGGATGCCCAGGCCCTGCGCGATCTCGAGAAACGCGCGCGTCTCCGACAGGTCGGCGCGGATCGGCGCGGCCTCGTCGGCGCCGAAGCCGTAGCGGTACGGCAGGCAGGCCGCGTGGTCGTCGGGCACGCCGGGGCCGAGTTCGTCGGCTTCGGCCTGCGCCGGATCGGGTTTGAACGGCACGAAGTCGAAGGCCGACAGGCGCACACCGATGTCCAGGCCCGGCGCTTCGGCGCGAATTCCTGCGACCAGTTCGCGCAAGAAGCGTGTGCGGTTGTCTAGCGAGCCGCCGAACTCGCCCGCGCGCGTCTTGGCCGACAAGAATTCGTGGCCCAGGTAGCCGTGGCAATGTTTGAGATCGACGAACTGGTAGCCGCTGTCCCAGGCGCGCCGCGCGGCGACAACGTAGTCGTCGATCAGCGCGCGGATGTCGCCGTCGCTCATCAGCGGGTGGTCGGCCGCGGTGTGGAATTTGCGATCGAGGATCGGGTGCCGGTACAGGATGTGCGGCTCGAAGCGCGTTCGGTCGTTGGGTTTGCAGAAGCGCCCCGAATGCGTGAGCTGCAAGCCGATGACCAGGCCGTTGTCGTCGCCCATCGCTTCGCGGTGCGCGGTGATCAGCGTGTCGCGCAAGGCGGCGATGCTGGCCTGGTTGTCGGCGCTCATGACGAGCTGGTTCGGATTGGCGCGACCATCGTGGCGCACCGCCACCGCCTCGCCGCCCCAGATCAGCTTGGCGCCCGACAGGCCGAAGTGGCGCCAGCGCCGGACCGTGTTGTCGCTGGGCTTGCCGTCGGTGGTGCCGTCCCAGCCTTCCATCGGCTGGATCGCAAAGCGGTTGCCGACCGTCAACGCGCCGACCGTCAGCGGCGCCGCGAGCGGCGCGCCGGGGCCCGACGCGACGACATCGTCGCAGGGCATGTCCACGCCGAGTCGCTTCAGGTTGTCGCGAAAGCCGCTGGTGGTTTCCAGCGCCTTGATCTTGGTGATGTCGCCGAATTTCATGAGGATGTGCGGTCTAGTAAAACTGATTGGGCTTCTGAAAGATGCCGAGCAACAGCGCGCCGTCGGGCGCCGTCGCAGTGTGCCGGCTGCCCGCCGGACGCCAGACAAAATTGCCCGCCGTGGCGGTGCCTTCGTGATCGACCAGGCTGCCTTCGAGCACCCAGGTTTGTTCGACCTCGACATGCATGTGATCGGTCAGCACCGCGCCCGGCGCCATGCGCGTGAGTACCGTCTGCAGCCCGGTCTGTGGGTCTTCCATCAGCACCTTGGTCTCGACGCCGGCAAAGCGTGTCGGTTGCCACGGCAGCGACGCCACATCGATGTAGCGCGAGGACTGCGGTGCAAGCTTTTCGTGCTGCGCTTGCAAGCCGGGGGTTTGCAGTGTCATGGTGATGTTCCTTGTCTGACTCGCTGGGGCCTCAGCCGCCGAAACAAACCGCGAACGGCCTCGAAGCGCAGCGCGATGATGAGCGCGATGCCAACCCAGATCACGAGCGAGATCGGGCGCGTCAAGAACGGGGCGAGGCTGCCGTCGGACAGCACCAGGCCGCGGCGCAGGCTCTTCTCCAGCAGGTCGCCGAGCACGATGCCGAGCACCAGCGGCGCCATCGGATAGTTGCCCTGGCGCAGGATGAAGCCGAGGATGCCGAAGCCGAGCATGACCCAGATGTCGAACAGCCGGCCGGCGATCGCGAACGAGCCGACCGTGCACAGCACCAGGATGATCGGCACCATCACCGTCTGCGGCACCTGCAGCACGCGCACCATCAGCTTGGTCAGCGTCAGGCCGTAGAACAGGATGCCGAGGGTGGCGAACAGCATCATCGCCACCACGTCGTAAACGAACTGCGGCGACTGCACCATGATCATCGGGCCCGGCTGCACGCCGTGGATCAGCATCGCGGCCATCAGCACCGCCGCCGGCGCCGAACCGGGGATCGCTAGTGTGAGCACCGGGATGACCGCGCCGGGCACGCAGGCGTTGTCGCCGGTTTCGGCCGCCATCAGGCCGTCGATCGAGCCTTTGCCGAACATTTCGGGCTCCTTGCTCGCGCGCTTCGCCGCCGCATAGGACGACCACGCGGCGACATCCTCGCCGACCCCCGGCACGATGCCGATGAAAGTGCCGATGCAGCCCGAACGGAGGATGGTTCTCCAGTGCCGCGTCACGTCGACCAGCTTGGGGATCACCGAGTCGAACGGATTGATCTTCACCGGCACTTGCTTCGACTTCATCACCGTCAACAGTTCGGCAAAACCGAAGGCGCCGACCAGCGCCGGCACCAGGGCCAGGCCGCCGGCCAGATCGCGGTTGCCGAAGGTGAAGCGGTCGAAGGCGTAGGTCGCCTCCTGACCCACGCAGGCCACGAACAGGCCGAGAAAACCGGCCATCCAACCCTTGAGTGGGTCGTCGCCAGTGAGCGTGCCCGAGATGACGACGCCGAACACCGCGAGCCAGAAGAACTCGTAGGCGCCGAACTTGAGCGCGAGCTCGCCGAGCAGCGGCGTGAACAGCGCGAGGAAGAACATGCCGATCAAGGTGCCGATCACCGACCCCGAGGTGGCGATGCCCATCGCGCGGCCGGCATGGCCCTGGCGCGCGAGCGCGTGACCATCAAGGCACGACGCGGCAGATGCCGGCGTGCCCGGAATGTTGAGCAGGATGGCCGAGCGCGAACCGCCGTAGATCGCGCCGACGTAGGTGCAGATGAGGACCAGCAGCGCTTGCGCCGACGGCATCTTCAGCGTCAGCGTGGTCATCAGCGCCAGGCCCATGGTCGCGGTCAGGCCGGGCAGGGCGCCGATCACCAGGCCGATCAGTGTCGATCCGAAAACATAGAACAGCGATTCCGGGGTGACGAAACTCCAGATCGAGTGGCCGAAGGCGATGAGTCCGCTGAACATGAGGGCGAATCAGTCTTTCAAGGCAGGCGCACGAGGAAGACTTCCTGAAAGACATAGCTGACCAGGAACGCCGTCGCCGCACCGATGGCGGCGGCGAACAGCAGGCCGCGCAAGGTCTGCCCCGCGTCGCGGCGGCGGGTCCAGTCGAAGGCGATCACGGACACGGTCACGAAGACGAAAGTGGCGAGCCAGAACGGAATGCCGCCGTGACCCACGAGGCCCGCTGCGTAGGCCAGGCCGAGCGCGAGGAAAGCGCCGACGCGCTTGACGACGGCACGCGCGTCGGGGGATGGGGACCATCGCCTGTCGCCGAGCCGATAGCCCCCCGCACGTGCCGCGCGCAGCGCCAGCAGCAAGCCGAACAGCAGCAGCACCGCGCCGAGGATGCCGGGCACGAGGCCGGGCGCGGTGTACAGCGTGGCGCCCTGGCTCTCCAGCCGGTCCATGCGCCACGCCCCGATCAGCACCGCGAGGCCGAACGCTACCCAGACCCAGGCAGCAATGAAATCGGCCTGCGGCGAGACCTTCTTTTCGTCAGCGCTCAACGCAGCTCAACGACCGTCAAGGCTTCGGAATGCCAACGGTGTCGGGCGAGATCTTGGCCGCGCCGGCGTTGAACTTCTGCCACGCCGAATCGGCGATCGCCGGCATGGCGATCTTCTGCGCTTCGGCGCCGGCGGTCACCACCATCAACGCGCCGCGGCTGGTGGCGTACTTCTTGATCACTTCCGACTTGGCGATCTTGTCGCGCCAGATCGCGTCCATCGTTGCGGTCACTTCGGCCGGCACGCCCTTGGGCACGAAGATGCCGAAGTAGCTCACCGGCACTTTGAAGCCGGGCACGAACTCCGACAGCGGCGGGATCATGCCGTGGCCCTCGATCTCGATCGCCTTGTCGCCAACCACCGCCAGCGGACGCAGGCGCTTGCCGCGGATCATCTCCGACTGCTCGGACGACAGCTGCGTCGTCACCTCGGTCTCGCCGGCCACCGTGGCGATCACCGCCGGGTTGCCACCGTCGTAGGTGACGTGTTTGTACTTGATGCCGGTGACGGCCGCGATCTGCTCGATGGCCGTGTGCCCGCTCGAGTTCACGCCCGCGGTGGCCACCGACACCGCGCCGGGCTTGGCCTTCATCGCTTCGAGCAGCGCCTTCATGTCCTTGTGCGGCGAGGCCACCGGCACGCTGACGATGGTCGGCAGCGCCAGGTGGAGATAGAGATGCCAGTCCTGCACCGTGGTGTCGACCATGCCGAGGATCTTGTACGAGCCGAGGTCCTTGGGTGCGCCCGAGGTCCAGGTGTAGCCGTCCTTCGGCGCTTCGAGCGCATTCTTGGTGCCGATCGAGCCTGACGCGCCGGGCTGGTTCAGCACGACGATCTTCTGCCCCAGCGCGGCTTCGAGGTCGGCCGCGGTGACGCGGATCATCTGGTCGGTGGCGCCGCCCGCGGCCCACGGCACGATGATGTTGATCGGCTTGGTCGGTTTCCACTGCGCGTGGGCGGTGGAGGTCAGTGTCAGGCCCGCGAGGCCCACAACGGCGGCGGCGACCGTCAACGCGCGAATCGGTTTCACAGTGCAGTCTCCTGGGTGAAAGAGCTGCCGAGAGTGACATGGCCCGCTATGGCGCGCCCTCGGGCAAACCCGAGACGAGCGCGCCGCGGCGCGTCAGCCCACACTGTCCGCCACGGCGCGCCAAAAGACCTCGGCCGCGCGTGACACCGCGGCCGGACTGCGGAACAAGCGAATCTCGAGCGCCACCTGCCAGCGCGCATCCGCCGCCTCGACCAGCTTGCCGCTGTCGAGTTCGGCGGCGATCAGGCTGCGCGGCAACCACGCCAGGCCACGGCCATCGAGCGCCATCGTCTTCAGCACACTCGCCAGATGCGCCGTGAACACCGCTTCGGCGCCGGCCTGTTCGAGCGCGGCGCCGTGCAGCGAACGCAGGATGCGGCCGATGCCGGATTCGGTGGAGTAGCCAAGCACCGGCACGCGCGCCTTGGTGTTGCGCGCGCCGAGGCGATGCCGCGGCTTGCCCGCGCTGTCGGCGGCGCTGACCGCGAGCAGCGCATCGCTGCCGACGACCACGCTCGGGTAGGCCGCAGCGTCCAGCCGCCCCGGTACGCGCGCGTGAGCGTGGCAGAGCAGGAACTGCACGCGGCCCTGCAAGGCCAGCGCCTCGCATTGCTGCAGCACATCGGACACGAGCTGGATCGGCCCGATGCTCGTGCGCGCCTCCAGGCTGCGCAGCCACGCCGGCAGGAAGGTGAACGACAGCGCGTGCGTGGCCGCGAAGCGCAGCGTGGCCGAGTGGGTGTCGGCCACGGCACGGGCCTCGTCGGGCACGCGCGCCACGCGCGCCAGGATCTCCTGCGCCGTGGTGCGGAACCACTCACCGGCCTCGGTCAGCGTGGCCGGGTGGGTGCTGCGGTCGAACAGCACCACGCCCAGCCACTCTTCGAGCGCGCGGATGCGGCGGCTGAACGCCGGCTGCGTCATGTGCCGCTCTTCGGCGGCGCGCGAGAAGTTGCCGCTCGCGGCCAGGGCCAGGAAGTCGTCGAGCCAGATCAGGTTCATGAAGGCGGGTTCAGTGGCGGTGCTTTGGCGGCATGCAAGCAGGCCCAAGCAGCATTGGCGGTTCGGCGTGCGCCGGCCAATACTGATTGTCGAACAAGGAGACCCACCGCATGCCCACCATTGCCAACTACCGCGGCATCATCCCCGCGATCGCCTGTCCCTTCACCAGCGACCACCGCATCGACGAGCCCGCGCTGCGCAAGCACGCCTCGTGGCTGGCCACGCAGCCTGGCGTCGTCGCGGTGATGACCAACGGCCACACCGGCGAGGTCTTCTCGCTGCTGCCGCGCGAGCGCGCCGAGGTCACCCGCATCGTCGCCGACGAGCTGAAGGGCCGCCTGCCGGTGATCTCGTCGATCGTCTGCGAGGGCCTGCTCGACGCCAAGGAACATGCGTCGATGGCGCGCGAAGCCGGCGCCAAGGCCCTGGACGTGATGCCGCCGCACCACTGGCTGCGCTTTGGATTTCGGCCCGACCATGTGACCGACTACTTCGAGGCCATCGCCACGGCCGGCCTCGACCTGGTGGCGCACGTGTACCCGGCCTGGACCCGCGCTTCGTATTCGTCGGCGACGCTGGCGCAGCTGGCCAAGCTGCCCTATGTGGCGGCGTTCAAGGTCGGCCAGCGCGACATGAACAAGTACGCCGCCGACATCAAGGCGATCCGCGCCGCCGATGCGAGCAAGGTCATCCTGACCTGCCACGACGAGTACCTGCTGGCCTCGATGGTGCAGGGCGTCGATGGCGCGCTGGTCGGCTTTGCCACCTTCATCCCGAGCCTGATCAACGAGCTGTGGGAAGCGGTCAAGGCCGGCGACCTGAAGCGCGCGATGGCGGTGCAGGACGTGATCACGCCGCTCAAGGACGCCGTCTACGGCGGCGGCGAGCCCACCGGCGAAGCGCATGCGCGCATGAAGATGGGCATGTACCTGGCCGGCGTGCTCGACTCACCGACCGTGCGCCCGCCCACCGAAGCGCCGAACGCCGCCGAGCAGGCTGCGCTGCGCGCGGCGGTGGCCAACGCCGGCTTGCTCAAGCGCTGAGTTTTCACATCACAACCACAACGGAGACACGACACCATGCAACGCAAGACTTTCATCCGCTCGACCCTCGCCAGTGCCTTGCTGGCGCTGTGCGGCGCCGCCATGGCGCAGGCCTACCCGAGCAAGCCCGTCACGGTGATCATCCCGTTCCCGCCCGGCGGCACGCTGGACGTGGTCGGCCGCATGCTGGCGCAGCGCCTCGGCGACCAGACGGGCCAGAGCTTCGTCGTCGAGAACAAGGCCGGCGGCCAGGGCACGATCGGCGGCCTCGCGGTGCAGAAGGCCCCTGCCGACGGCTACACGCTGCTGTTCAACGCCTCGGCCTTCACGACCACACCGGCGACGATGAAGACGCCGCCGTATGACATCGCAAAGGACTTCACCGCGGTGGCGCTGGTGGCCAAGGCGCCGCTGGCCATCGCCGTCAACAACAAGCTGCCGTTCACCGACGTCAAGGGCATGCTGGCCCATGCCAAGGCCAACCCGGGCAAGATGACGTTTGCCATCGGCTCGGCGGCCTCGGCCGGCCACCTCTCGACCGAGTTGCTCAAGCGCGCTCGGCGGCCTCGACTACGTGATCGTGCCGTACAAGGGCTCGGCGCCGGCCTATCAAGACCTGGTGGGCGGGCAGATCGACGCTTTCATCGACCCGATCCTCGGCTCGGCCGGTTTTGCCAAGGCCGGCCAGTTGAAGGTGATCGGCGTGACCTCCAAGGCGCGTGTGCCGAACCAGCCCGACTTGCCGACCGTCGGCGAAACCGTGCCCGGCTTCGAGTTCTACAGCTGGTACGGCCTGTGGGGCCCCGCCAACCTGCCGAAAGACATCGCCGTGAAACTCAACGCCGAAGTCAACAAGGCGCTGGCCGGCGACATGCGCGACAAGCTGACGCAACAAGGCCTGTTGCTGACGCCGGGGTCGATCGACGACTTCGTGAAGTTCCAGAAGGACGATATGGAGCTGACGGGCAAGATCATTGCCGACGGGAAGATCCGTGCCGAGTGATTCGCGCCTTGCTGTCGTCACCGGCAGCAGTTCAGGGATCGGCGAGGCGATCGCGCTGGCGTTGCTCGATCAAGGTTGGCGCGTGTGCGGCCTCGACATCTCTGCGCCAAAGATCGAGCGTGCGGGCTTCGAGGCAATGCAGGTTGATCTGTGCGACAGCGCCGCCACCGTCGCGGCGGCGCGCAAGCTTGCCGGTGCGAGCGCCTTGGTGCACGCCGCCGGTGTGCTGCGTGTCGGCCCCTTGGGTCTGCTCGATGCCGATGCCGGCGCGCTGATGTGGCGCCTGCATGTCGAAGCTGTGACGCGCCTGGCCGACGTGCTGCTGCCCGCGATGTCGGCCGCTGGCCTCGGCCGCGTCGTGCTCGTCGGCAGCCGCGTCGCGCAAGGCAAGGCAGGCCGCAGCCAGTACGCCGCGACCAAAGCAGCGCTGCTTGGACTGGCGCGCAGCTGGGCCGCCGAAGTCGTGGCCGGCGGCGTCACGGTCAACGTCGTCTCGCCGGCCGCGACACAAACCGCGATGACCGACGACCCGGCGCGCCAGAGCGCCGCGCCGGTGCTGCCGCCGATCGGCCGCCTGATCCGCCCCGATGAAATCGCGGCGCTGGTCGGCTTCCTGCTGTCGCCTGCCGCTGCCGCGATCACCGGCCAGGACATCCAGATTTGCGGCGGCGCTTCGCTGCCGCGCTGAACTTGCGAGCCACTTCATGAAGATCATCGACATCCGCGAATCGACTCGCCCCATCAAGTCGAACATCCGCAACGCCTACATCGACTTCTCGAAGATGACGCTGAGCCTGGTGGCCGTCGTCACCGACGTCGTGCGCGACGGCAAACCTGTCGTCGGCTACGGCTTCAACTCCAACGGCCGCTACGGTCAGGGTGCGCTGATGCGCGAGCGCTTCATCCCGCGCGTGCTTGAAGCGCAGCCCGCGAGCCTGATGGACAGCGAGCGCGACAACCTCGACCCGCACAAGGTCTGGGCCACGCTGATGAGCAACGAAAAGCCCGGCGGCCACGGCGAGCGCTCGGTGGCGGTCGGCACGATCGACATGGCCGTCTGGGATGCCGTCGCCAAGATCGAGCACAAGCCGCTGTACCAGTTGCTCGCCGAGCGCTACGGCAGCGGCACGCCCAATCGCAAGGTTTTTGTCTATGCCGCCGGTGGCTACTACTGGCCCGGCCAGGGCCTCGAAGGGCTGGAGCGCGAGATGCGCAGCTACTTGGACCGCGGCTACTCGGTCGTGAAGAAAAAAATCGGCGGAGCGTCGCTGGCCGAAGACTGCCAGCGCATCGAAGCGGTGCTGAAACTGCTCGGCCCCGGTCAGCGCCTGGCGGTCGATGCCAACGGCCGCTTCGATCTGAAGACCGCCATCGACTACGCCAAAGCGCTGTCGAACTACGACCTGTTCTGGTACGAAGAAGCCGGCGACCCGCTCGACTACGCGCTGCAAGCCGAACTGGCCCACCACTACGCCAAGCCGATGGCCACCGGCGAGAACCTGTTCTCGATGCAGGACGCGCGCAACCTGATCCGCTACGGCGGCATGCGCCCGGACCGCGACTGGCTGCAGTTCGACTGCGCGCTGAGCTACGGCCTCGTCGAATACCTGCGCACGCTCGACATGTTGAAGGACAACGGCTGGTCGCCGTCGCGCTGTGTGCCGCATGGCGGGCACCAGATGTCGCTCGCCATCGCCGCCGGATTGGGCCTCGGCGGCAACGAGTCCTACCCCGACCTGTTCCAGCCCTACGGCGGTTTCCCCGACGGCGTGAAGGTCGACAACAGCTATGTCACGCTGCCCGAACTGCCCGGCATCGGCTTCGAGGGCAAGGCCGATCTGTACGCGGAGATGAAGGCGCTGGCGAGCTGAGGCTTCAGCGTGGCTGTAGGAACGCCTCGATCCGGCCGAGCTCGTCGGCCAATGCGCGCTTGAAGGCAGCATCGCGCGGCGCCTTGCCGCTTGCATAGCCGAGCTGCGCATCGAGCGCGCCGTCGCGCCAGCTCACGTTGCCCCAGCCGATGACCACATCGCGCCACAGCAACGGCAGCGCGTAATAGCCGCGCACACGCTTCGGCGCCGGCGTGTAGGCCTCGAAGCGGTAGGCCCAGCCCCACAGCCGCTCGAAGCGCGGCCGGTCCCAGACGATCGGGTCGAACGGCGCGAGCAGGCGCACGGCATCGTCGGGCTCGTGGCGCTTGGACAGCGGGTTCTCGTTGGCGGGCCAGAACCACGTGACGCCATCGACGGTGGCACGCGGCAAGCGCTCCTTCGCGCGTGCCAGCGCGGCGCGGCGCGCATCGCGCCACTGCGGCGTGGCCAGGGCCAGATGCATCACCAGGCCGCTGAACGACGCTGCCGGCAGCGGCGCGTACTTGGCGACGATCACATTCACCAGCGCATCCATCGCCGCCGCGACGTCGGGCGCCGCCTCATGCACGTCGCGCGCCGCATAACAGCGCGTGCCGCCCTCGCGCCGTGCCACGCGCAGCAGGCCGCGGTAGTGCATGCCGTCGAGCAATTGGGTGCTCGCGTTGCTCGATCCGCCGAACCAGTTCTGCGTCTTGCCGTGCTGGAACTGCGCATCGACCTCGCGCGGATGCACCACACCGCGCTCGCGCACGAAGGCCAGCACCTCGTGCGCCTTGGTCCAGCGCGCCTTCGGCCACACCGTGCGCGCCGTGCGCGGGTGCATCAGTCGCTGTAGCTCGCGCGACACGAAGCCGTAGTTGACGAAGAAGTCTTCTTCGATCGCGAGCTTCGGGTAGCGCGCTTCCAGATCGCCCGCGCGGTAGTCGCGCACACGGTGGCGCAGCGTCAGGTCCTGCGCTCGCGCCGGCGCGCGGATCGGATCGGCCTGCACGAAACCGAGCTTGTCGATTGCCTTGGGCAGCGTGGTCGGCGTGAACAGCGTGCGCGCCACGGCGTGGCGGCGCAGGGCGTCGAGAGTGAGGGTGGTGCGCATGGACGGCAAGCGTAGCGCCTGCGCTTCGGATTGCCGCGGCCTCGCGCGCCGAGTAGACTTCTGCGCAGGCGCCATGCTGCGCCCAACCTTCGTTCGGTGCCCACGCCACCGGCTTCAGAAGGCAAAGGGGGCCTTGAGACCTCGGCATGATCATCATCGACCCTCGTGCCCGGCGGCATGGGTCGGCAGCGTGGGAGCCGTCCCGGCCATCGCGGGCGACGAAAGGCCGATCATGACCCAACACGCATCCTTCAAACTTCGCATCCGCGAGCGCATGGCGCGCACCGGCGAACGCTACGCCGCCGCGCGGCGCGTGATGCTCGAACAAGCGGCGCGCCGCACCGGCCGCATTTGGCACGCCGACCCGGAGGTCGACGACGCCGGTGTCCACAAGGCCACGGGCCGCCGCTGGAACGATTGGTGCGACCTCATTGACGCGCGCCCCGCCGGCGTGCAGGGGCACACCGCCATCGCGTTGTGGCTGGTCGAGCAACACGCCGTGGGCCGGTGGTGGGCGCAGTCGGTGACGGTGGGATGGGAGCGCATCACGGGTGCGCGTTTGCCGCACCAGATGGCCGACGGCACTTTCACGGCCGGCAAGTCACGCACCATCAGCGGCGACGCCATCGCTTTGCGCCGCCTGCTGCTGGATGCACAAGGGCGCGCCGACCTGTTTCCTGGTCATGTGGCGACCCTGAAGTCGAAGCCCAGCTCCAAGTCCATCCGGCTCGCCCTGGGTGACGGCACCGCCCAGTTCGATCTTGAGGCCAAGGACGAGGGGCGGGTCAAGGTGACGGTGTCGCACACCGGCTTGCCAAACACCGAGAGCGTCGAGCAATGGAAGTTCTACTGGGGCGAGTGGCTCGACGCCATCGACGAGGGGACGAAGGCTTGACCGCGCTCAAGTAGCGATGCGGTAGCGCAAGCCGGGCGTGCCGCCGTACACCGCCGGCCGCGTGAAGTGTTCGAACAGCACGCCGCCGGTCTTCTCGATCACACGCTGCGAGGCGAGGTTGTCGGGGTCGGTGGTGACTTCGACATACGGCAGGCCGAGCGCGCGCGCCTCGGGCAGCAACGCGCGCAGCGCCGATGTGGCGAGGCCGCGCCCTTGCTGCCACGGCACGACGGCATAGCCGATGTGGCCGAGCACGTGCGGCGGCAGCGCCGCAGTGCCCGGCTGCCAGCGAAAGCCGATGCTGCCGCAGAACTCGCCGTCGTCCCACAGCCAGCGCACGAACCCAGGCAGGCGCTGCGCCGTGCTGCCGTCGGGCAAAGTGATCGGCGGTCCCTTGGCGTCGCGGTCATCGAGCGACGCCAGGAAGGCGGTGGCATCGTGCTCGATACGATCCAGCTGCTCTTGCGCGGCGACTGCGCCGCGCACGTTGTCGGCCGACCAGCCGCGGCGCAGCGCAGCGACGTAGTCGGCCAGGTGTTCGGTGGCGGGGCGGACGAGTTGCATCGTGATGCGAAGGCGTCAGCGCGTTCACAGTGCCGCGAGTTGCCGGTCATGCCAGCGTGACAAGGTCAGCAGCGCCACGACTGCGCCGACGCCGGCCAGCGCCATGTCCTTCTGCGTGTCCCACGGATCGCCCTGCGTGCCGAGAAATTCCTCCGCGCCTTGTCCGAGCGCCACCGCCGCGCCCCACTCGATCAACTCATAAACCGCGCTGACGCCCAGGCAGGCGAGCACGACCACCACCGCCAGCCACGCGCCGCGCTGCAATCCGGTGTGGCGCAGCAGCAGCTCGCGCGCCGCGATGGCCGGGATGAAACCCTGCGCAAAGTGACCGATGCCGTCGTAGGGGTTGCGAGTGAGTTGAAAGGCTTCGCGCATCCAGTCACCGAGCGGCACCCGCGCATAGCTGTAGTGGCCACCAAGCATGAGGACGACGGCGTGCACGAAGATCAGCGTGTACAGCAGCGGCGTCAACGGGAAGCGCTGGCGACTGATCCACAGGATGATGAGCACGATCACCACCGGCGCCACTTCCATCGCCCAGGTCGGCAGATCGAACGGCTGGTAGCCGGACAGCGCGAGCAACACGATCAAGGCGGCGCTGTAGAGGGCGAGGCTGCGATTCGTCATGTCGCCGCGATCATCGCATCGCCGCTGACAACGACGCAGGGCGGCTCCCGCCGCCCGTGCGCTGTTGTCGAGGTCTGATCAGAGCCCCGCTGCTGCCTTGAGAGAAGCGGCCTTGTCCGTCCGCTCCCACGTGAACTCCGGCTCCTCGCGCCCGAAGTGCCCATACGCCGCCGTCTTCTCGTAGATCGGCCGGCGCAGGTCGAGCATCTCGATGATGCCGCGCGGGCGCAGGTCGAAGTGCTCGGCCACCAGCTTGCTCAGCTTGTCGTCGCTGATCTTGCCGGTGCCTTCGGTGTAGACGGTGATGTTCATCGGCCGGGCGACGCCGATCGCGTAAGCCACCTGGATCTGGCATTGCCGCGCCAGGCCGGCGGCGACGATGTTCTTGGCGACGTAGCGCGCGGCATACGCGGCCGAGCGATCGACCTTGGTCGGGTCCTTGCCGCTGAACGCGCCGCCGCCGTGCGGGCAGGCGCCGCCGTAGGTGTCGACGATGATCTTGCGGCCGGTCAAGCCGCAGTCGCCCTGCGGGCCGCCGATGACGAAGCGGCCGGTCGGGTTGATCAGGTACTTCGTCTCCTTCAACCACTCCTTGGGCAGCACCGGCTTGATGATCTCTTCGATGATCGCTTCGGTGAACGAGGCCTTCATCTTCTTGGCGGTCTCGCTCTGGTCGGGGCTGTGCTGCGTCGACAGGACCACGGTGTCGATGCTGTGCGGCTTGCCGTCCACGTAGCGCATCGTCACCTGGCTCTTCGCATCGGGGCGCAGGAAGGGCAGGCGGCCGTCCTTGCGCAGTTGCGCCTGGCGCTCGACGAGGCGGTGCGCGTAGTAGATCGGCGCGGGCATCAGCTCGGGCGTTTCGTCGCAGGCGTAGCCGAACATCAGGCCCTGGTCGCCGGCGCCGGTGTTGAGCACGTCGTCGCTGGCCTGGTCCACGCCCTGGGCGATGTCGTTGCTCTGCTTGTCGTAGGCCACCAGCACCGCGCAGCCCTTGTGGTCGATGCCGTACTCGGTGTTGTCGTAGCCGATGCGCTTGATGGTGTCGCGCGCGACCTGGATGTAGTCCACGTGCGCATTGGTCGTGATCTCGCCAGCGAGCACCACCAGGCCGGTGTTGGTCAGCGTTTCGGCGGCGACGCGGCTCACCGGGTCTTGCTTGAAGATCGCGTCGAGAATCGCGTCGCTGATCTGGTCGGCCACCTTGTCGGGATGGCCCTCGGAGACGGATTCGCTGGTGAACAGAAAGTCGGTGCTTGCCACTTCGTAAACTCCTCAAAGGAAAACAGGTTTCGATTTCCGGGCCTTGCGTGGCGCCGACTCGAAACCTGGAGGAGCTTGCGGCGAACGCTTTAGCAGGATTTTTGAATCGCCCCGCAAGTAGTTCATAACTCGGCGATGCGCTGATTATAAGAAACATGCTGTCCCCTCTGCCCGTGTTGCGTTGGCTGTCCCACCGATCCATGGGGTTCCTGCATGCATTGGGTGTGCTGCTCGGTTGGACTGCGTTTGCGCTGTCGGGCAGCTACCGGCGTCGCGTGCGCGCCAACGCCTTGCTCGGCGGGGCCAGTGCTGCGCAATGGCGCGCGTCGGTTGGCCACGCAGGGCGCATGGTCGGCGAGCTGCCGCGCTTGTGGCTGCGTCCTGCCGACCAGCCGCTGGCCCCAGCGGCACAGTGGGAAGGCGCCGAGCTGCTGGATCGTGCGCTCGACGAAGGCCGCGGGCTGCTGTTGCTGACGCCGCATCTCGGCGCCTTCGAGGTGATCGCGCAGGCCTATGCCGAGCGCTTCGGCGCGCGCCAGCCGATGCTCGCGCTTTACCGGCCGGCGCGACAAGCCTGGCTGCGTGAGCTCGAAGAAACCGCGCGCCACCGGCCCGGGCTGCTCACCGCGCCGGCCTCGCTGGCCGGCGTGCGGCAGATGCTTCGCGCGCTGCGGCAAGGCCAGACCGTCGGCCTGTTGCCGGACCAGGTGCCGCCCGAAGGCATGGGCGTGTGGGCGCCGTTTTTCGGCCGGCCTGCATACACGATGACGCTGGCGGCCAAGCTGTCGCTGCAAACCGGCGCGCCGATGTTGTTGATGTTGGGCGAGCGGCTGCCGCAAGCGCAGGGCTGGCGCATTCGCGTCTTCGACATGCCCGAAGCCTTGCCCGATGCAAAAGCCTTCGGCGGTGATGACGCTGCGCACCAGACTGCGTGCGCAGCGGTGATGAACCGTGCGATGGAGTTCCTGATCGGCCAGTGTCCCGAGCAGTACTTGTGGGGCTACAACCGCTTCAAAGGGCCACGGCGGTCATGAACGTGGGTGCACGGCTGTCCATTGCGACTCTCTGGCTCTTGCATTGGTTGCCCGCAAGCTGGCAGTCGGGCATGGGTGCGCTGGTCGGCGCGCTCGCGTACCGGCTGGCGTCGGGCCGGCGGCGCGTGGCGCAGCGCAACCTCGAGCTGTGCCTGCCCGCCCTCGACGCGGCCGCGCGAGAGCGCCTGCTGCGAGAGCACTTCCGATGGCTCGGCCGCAGCATCGTTGAGCGCGGCCTGCTTTGGTACGCGCCGCGCGAGCGCCTGATGCGTTTGATCGAAGTGCAGGGCGATGTGAGTTTTGCCGAGCGCAGCGAAGCGCCGGTGATGTGGCTGGTGCCTCATTTCATGGCGCTCGAAGCGGCGGCCATGGCGGTGCAGTTGTTCCAGTCGCGGCGTGGCGCCACGATCTACCAGCGCCAGAGCAGCCCGGTGTTCGATGCCGCGATGCGTGCCGGCCGCGAGCGCTTTGGCGATTCGGTACTGTTTTCGCGCCAGGACAGCGCCAAGCCGCTGATCCGCGCCATCCGTCAGGACAAGCTCGGCTTTTTCAACCTGCCCGACATGGACTTCGGCCGCAAGGACAGCGAGTTCGTGCCCTTCTTCGGCGTGCCCGCGGCCACGTTGATCGCGCCGGCGCGCATGGCCCGGATGCTCGGCATGGTGGTGCAACCGGTGGTGGCCGAGATGCGCGAAGGCGGCGGCTGGCGCGTCACGTTCCATGAGCCGTGGGTCGGCTGGCCGACCGACGATGCCATCGCCGACACGTTGCGCCTGAATCAGTGGATCGAGGCAGAGGTGCGCCGCCACCCGGCGCAGTACCTGTGGGTGCACAAGCGTTTCAAGACGCGTCCGCGTGGCGAGTCCCGTTCTACTGAGCATGGCGACGCGGCGCTCCCCTTCGACTGACGCCACGCAGCGCCTGCGCGACGCCTTGTCGTTGGCCTTGCGCGACCTCGGCGCCGGACGCGCCGAGCTGCGCGAGGTCGAGGCGCGGCTCGCCGACGCCGGCGACGAGCCGCAGCGCCTTGTCGCCGCCGCCGCGCAGGTGCTGTTCATCGGCATCGCCGACGACGACTACACCGGCTTCGAGGCAGCGGTGCACTCCGTGGCGACCTTGAGCGACGCGACAGAGCAGGTGGCCGACACCGAGCAGCGGCTCATCGCGCGCGCCGGGGTATTGATGGCCGCCGCCTTCACCGACCTCGACGACCCGACGTTGCCGGCGCTGGCGCGAGACCTGGTGCGCGCGCTCGCCGATGCAGCGCTGGCGCCGCCGGTTCGCTGCTGCGCGGGCTTGTCGGCAGCGGCCTACTTTCGTGCACGCATGGATCTCGAGAGCCTGCTCTGGGTCGAACTCTCGATGCGCCCGCTGCGCGACGAGGCCGCGGTCGGCGAGCGCTTGGCCGACGAGACGCATCATCTGTTCGTGCAGGCGCTCTACGAGTGCGAGTCCGCGGCCCGCGCCGAAGCCCTGCGCGCGCAGCGTGTCGGTTCGGCTCGGCCCATGTTGCCCGCGATCGAACTCAAGCTGTTGCTGCTCGACGCGCAGATCGCGCTCGGGGCCGGCCAGGCAGAGGCCGGCCGCGCTGCCCTCGGCCAAGCCGAGCCGCTGCTGCACCCCCGCGCGCCGCGGCCGGCGAGTTGGTGGCATCTGCTGTCGTCGCGTTTGGAACTGCTCGAAGGTCGCCACCGCCAGGCGCTGATGCATGCGCGCCTGGCGTTGCGCCTGGACACCGAGAGCCAGTTGCCGGAGCGCTGGATGGGTGTCACCGTGATGCAGGAAGGCCAGGTCCAGATGGCGGCCGGCGCGTACGCCGAGGCGGTGCCGTTCTTCGAGCGTGCCGGGCAGGCGGCGAGCGGGCGCCAGGCCCAGTTCTGCTGGTGCCTGGCGAGCCTGGCCCATGCGTTGCGGCACTTCGATGCCGGCGATGCGGCCGCCGGCTGCGCGGCGCTGCGCAAAGGCCTGACGATCGCGCAGGCGCTGGCGTGGCTCAACTTCTTTCGCGCCTGCCCAAAAGTGGCGGCTGCGGTCTGCGCGCGCGCGCTCGAACACGACATCGAAGCGCCGTTCGCGCGCGAGGTGATCGCCGAGCGCTCGCTGCAGTCGGTGCGACCTGACTTGTCGGCGTGGCCGTGGCCGATCCGGGTTCGCGTGCTCGGTGGTCTGCGCATCGAGTTGGACGGCGAGAACCTGGTCTTCAAGGGCAAGGTGGCGCGCAAGCCGCTGCAACTGCTGCTTTTCATCGTCGCATCCAGCGGCAGCGATGTCTCCACAGCCACCGCCGCCTTTGCACTCTGGCGCGAGCTCGACGGCGACAAGGCGCGCGCGGCGCTGAACATCGCGTTGCACCGCTTGCGCAAGCTGCTGGGACGCGACGACGCCGTGCTGCTCGAAGCCGGCCGGCTCGGCCTGAACCCGACGCTGGTCTGGGTCGATGGCCTGGCGTTCGAGCAGCTCGCCGACAGCGTGGGGGCGATCGCCGTCGAAGCGCTCGACGCCCGCACCCGCGCCGCCGCCGAGCGCGCCCAGGCGCTCTACGGCGGCGCCTTCCTGCACGACAGCGAGGACGAGGCCTGGCAGATGCTCTACCGCGCTCGGCTGGCCAGCAAGTTCGTGCGCATCGTGCGCCTGCTGTCACTGGCGGCCATGGCGCGCGGCGATCGCCGGGAAGCCCGCGCGCTGCTCGAACGCGGCCTCGAGTTCGACCCCCTGGCCGAAGACCTGGCGCGCGAGCTGATGCGTGAGCTGATCGACAGCGGCGAAAAGGCGGCCGCGTTGGCCGTGTTCCATCGCTGCCGCGACGCCATCGCCTCGGCCGTGAGCGCGCCGCCGTCGGCGGCGACGCTGGCGCTGGTGGCGCCGTTGCTCGGCCGCCCCCCAACCTAGGGGCCCCGCGGCGCCCGCCGCCATCGGTAAGCGATTCGTAATCGGCCACGGCCTACCGTGAACCCACGCCGAACTCCTTTCGGCGATGCGGGGAGCGGCGATGAGCAGGAGCGATGGGAACAGCAGTGCGAGTGTGTGGCTGCGTCCGCTGGTGGCGACGGTGCTGGTCTTGCTGGGCGCTTGCGGCGGCGGCGACAACGCCGCCGATGCGGCTGCCGGTGGCGAGCCGCCGCCGGTTGTCGAGCCTCCGCCCGCGCCCCCGGCGACGCCACCGTCCGCACAGGGCTTCGCGCTTTTTCCACAGCGGCTCGCCCTGTCGATCGACGACGAAGGTGTGCTGATGGCGCAAGCCGCACCGGGCGCGCTGGTCTGGTCCTCCAGCGACCCGAGCGTGGCCAGCGTCGATGCCTCCGGCCGCGTGAAGGCGCTCTCCAAGGGCAGCACGACCATCAGCGCAGCGTCCGCCATCAACACCGCCACCGCCACGCTCGAGGTCTTTCGAACGGCAGGCGCCAACCGGGACCCGAGCAGCGAGAGCCTGATCGCGCAGGCGCTGGCGGCAAGCCGCATCAGCGCCGAGCAGGCCTTGAGCTTTCGCGTCTTCGCGCTGTTCGGTGACAGCCGGTTGCCGGCAGAGTTCGAGGGCGCGCCGAGCGAACTCCCGGACCACCTGCTGATGCGCGACGTCGCCGGCCGGCTGCCCACGTTGTCCAAAGCCACGCAGGACCTGCTGCTGCCGTTCCTGATCCCGCCGATCTACGCCGAGAGCCGGCACTCGAAACGGCAGCGCGCAGCGTCTTCGAAAGCAGCTCGCGTGTCCGCTGGCCGTGAGCAACCGTTGGCCGACGTGACCACCAATTGTTTCGTGTCGCAGTTCGCCGGCGCCACGCGCACCACCGAGCATTTCAAGATTTGGAGCTACTTCGGCAACGGCCTGGTGGGCGGCGACGACGGCCAGCCCACCACTGAAACCTTCGTCGATTTCATCGCCTCGGTGGTTGAAGACATCTACCGCTCGGAGACCGCGCTGTTCAAGCGGCTGCCGCTGTCCGACGCCAGCGAGCCGTGCAACGGCGGCGACGGCAAGATCGACATCTACCTGTCGCCGCTCGACATGGCCGGCCGCATGCCGGCGCAGACGGTGGCCTACCCGAACCGCTGCGAGAAGGTGCCGGCCTACATCGTTGTCAACCCGATCGCGATGACGCTGTCGATGGGCCGTGCGACTGTGGCCTACCCGTTGGCACGCAACAAGCAGAAGTGGAAGAGCGTGATGGCGCACGAGTTCCTGCATGTGCTGCAGTTCGGCATGGACCGGCAGGCCGCCTGTGCTGACTACAAATGGTTCGACGAAGCCACCGCCACGTGGGTCATCGACCATGTCGATCCGCAGGGCAACTTTGAAGACGGCGGCGGTGTGCCCGGCGTCAATGGGTTCGCCCGCCGCCAGGGCAAGTTCTTCATGAACTACCTGTACAACGACCACCGCGTCTCGATCGAAAACGCATCGCCGGAATCGAACCCGGAACTCAACGGCTACGGCGACTATCTGTTCTTCCAGTACCTCGCGAGACGCTACCAGCCCGAGACCATCGCGCAGATGTTCGACGCCACCGTTGGCATGGCCAGCGTCGAGGCCGTGGCCTCGGTGGTGGATGCCAAGGGCGGCATGACAACCGTCTGGCCAGAGTTCGCGACGACGCTGTGGAACGACGATGCCGGCCAGGTGCTCGACTACTGGCGCACGCAGGACAACTACGACATCGGCCTGGCGGCGATCTACTCGCCCACGGCGAGCCCCACCGTGGCGTCGGCCAAGCTGAAGACGCTGCCAGTCGATCAGAAGGGCCAGCCGCGCGCGAGCTTCGAGCTGTTCGCCAACACGCGGGTCGGTGCCAACCATGAATTCCAGCCGCGCAGCATCCACTACGAGCACTTGAAGTTCAGCGACGCCAGCGTGCACTCGGTCTTCGTCTTTAACCCGATCGCCGTCTTTCCCAACAAGGCGTTCATCAGGCTTCAAGCCAAGAAGAAGATCGGCGGCCAGTGGCAGGCCACCGAGGACTGGACTCCGGAGTCCTACCAGCAGTTCTGCCTCGACAAGAAAAGCGAGCGCCTCGAAGAGCTGCTGTTGATCGTCAGCAACAGCGAGGTCCATCGTGGCGTCGAGCAGCCATTCCAGTTTCCGGTCACAGTGCCGCTGCGGGTCAGCACCTCCAACGTCGGCTGCTGGAAGTGGCAGGGCCGCGCCACGACGACGGTCACCGACACGCAGTTTCAACTCAACGGCAGCGCGGTCGGCGACGTGACGCTCGAAGTGGTTTCGGTGCTGCCCGGCCGACTGGTGTTCGAGCCAAACGCCGGCCTCATCAAGGCAAGTTCGACGCAGGTGCTGGGGTGCACGACAACCTCGGTGGCGGCTGACAAGACGGTGGTGCCCGGTGCGGGTACCACCGGCCGCTTCGACTTCAACCTCGATCTCGACCTCGGTTTCAGCGGCATCGGCGGCGAGCCGCCGGACCGCAAGATGATCACTCTGATGGGCAGCGCCGTGATGTCGACCACGACGACGATGACCTGCCCGCAAAGCACGACCACCAATGTCGGCAACCAGACCTGGGAGTGGCTGCGTGTCAATGACCCGGGCCTGTACAGCGTGGCAGCGGACGGCCAGGCGATCGAGGGCCAGTTCACCTCGGTCCTGGGCACGACCACAATCCACTCGGTGTGGACATTCACTGCAATCAAGGAGTAGAACCATGTTGCATCGATCCACTGCTCGCCTCGCGCTGGCGCTTGCCGTCGCCCTCGCGCTCTTGCCGGCCACCAGCAACGCGCTGGCGCCGACGTTGCTGTTCATGATCAAGCAGATTGCCCAGCAGGCGGCGACTTCGATGATCAAGGACGCGCTGCTGTCGAGCTTGAGCGGCATGGGCTGCAAGGGCATTGCATTGACGAATGCGATCAACGCCCTTGACCTGCGCAAGGGTGGCGGCTTGGGAGGCCTGGGTGCCGCAACGGCCTCCATGCCGATGCTGCCTGCGGGCATGTCGATGCCAGGGATGCCGGCAATGCCCGGCATGCCGACGATCGGCGGTGCGGCGGCCATCTCGCCGGACCTGGAAGCCGCGCTGCGGGCGCGCATGCCCTCGGTCGGTCAGCTGCCGGCGGACATCGTCAACGACCCGCGGCAGGCTGAAATGATGTCCCGCCTGCAGCAGTCGATGGCCCAGCCGCTGACGCTGCCGGAGTCGCTGGCCACTATCGACGACATGACCGCCCTCGGTTTCTTCCCCAAGGCGATGCAGGCCGAGTTCAAGGAGTGCCTGTTGCTCGTGCCGGCCAGCGTGCCCGCCGTTGGCATGGCGATGGGCATGATGAAACCAATGATTCCGCAGCTGCGGCAGGCGCGCGAGCAGATGCACGCGCTGTCGCCGGCCGAGCAGGAGGAGGTGGCGGCGGCGCTGGCGCAGGAAGTGCAGCCGATGCCCGCCGCACAGCGCACTGCGTTTCTCGAACACTTGGATTCTGGCTTTTTTCCGGCACGCATCGCCGCGGCGGTGAAGCGCAAGCTACAGCCCTGATCGCGCAAACGTGCCGGATAATCCACGCTCCATGAGATTGCCCTTCACAAAAATGCAAGGCGCGGGCAACGACTTTGTCGTTCTCGACGCCACGCGCACACCGATCGACCTCACCTTGGAGCAGGTGCAGCGCCTGGGCGACCGGCGCTTCGGCGTCGGTGCCGATCAGATTCTTGTCGTCGAAAAGAGCGACACGCCGGGCATCGACTTCCGCTACCGCATCTACAACGGTTTTTCTGGCGACGAGGTCGAACATTGCGGCAACGGCGCGCGCTGCTTCGTGCGCTATGTGCGCGACAAAGGCCTGACCGACAAGGCGACGGTGCGCGTCGAGACGGTGAACAACCAGCTCGAGCTGCAGTGGCGCGGCGATGGCCGCGTGACGGTGGATATGAACACGCCGGTCTTTGATTTGGAGCGCGTGCCGTTCGATGCCAGCGGCCTGGCGCCGCGTGAGGTCAATGGCTTTGCGCTCTGGCCGGTGAATGTGGATGGCCGCACCATCGAGCTCGCCGTGCTCTCGATGGGCAACCCGCACGCGGTCTGTCGTGTCGATGACTTGAATCAGGCGCCGGTGGCCACACTCGGGCCGCTGATCGAACACCACACGCGCTTTGCGCAGAAGGTCAACGCTGGCTTCATGCAGTTGATTTCGCGCCGCGAGATCGCGCTGCGTGTCTACGAACGCGGCGCGGGCGAAACGCTGGCCTGTGGCACGGGGGCATGTGCGGCGGTTGTCGCTGGCGTGCGCGCTGGCTGGCTCGACGCCAAGGTCGATGTGCACACGCGCGGCGGCGTGCTCTCGATCGAGTGGGCCGGCGCCCTGGATCCGAACGGGCACGTGTTCATGACCGGCCCGGCCGAAACGGCTTTTGAGGGAGAGATCGAACTGTGACTGATCAACTTTGCGTGCAGCGGGCCGAGCGCCGGGCCGCTCCCAAGCGGGCCCGCATCCCCTCGGGGGATCGGTCGACGTACCCGACGACCGAGGGGCAGTCATGACCGGCATCACCGAAAACGACATCGCCGACTACTTGGCCAACACGCCGGCGTTTTTCGAGCGCCACGCCGAGCTGCTGGCGACGATCCAGCTGCAAAGCCCTTTCGGCCAACGTGCGGTGTCGCTGCAGGAGCGGCAGATGGAAATGCTGCGCGACCGCATCAAGGGCCTGGAGAAAAAGATCGTCGAGATGATCCGCAACGGCCAGGACAACGTGGCCATTGCCGACCGCCTGCACCGCTGGACGCGTGCGCTGATGCTCACGCCGGACGCGTCGCAACTGCCCGAGGTGTTGCTGCGTGAGTTGCAGCAGCAGTTCCTGGTGCCGCGCGCCGGGCTGCGTGTCTGGGGTGTCGATGCCGCGCATGCGGCGCTGCCACAAGCCGCGGCGGTGAGCGACGATGCCAGGTCCTTCGCGGCCGAACTGATGCAGCCGTATTGCGGCGCCAACACCGGCACCGAAGCCGTGCGCTGGATGGCGGCGGCCGACGGCGAGACGGCGCCGATTGCCTCGCTGGCGCTGGTGCCGCTGCGCCGCTCGAGCGCCGATGCGGTGTTCGGCCTGCTGGCGCTCGGCTCGCCCGACGCCACGCGCTACAGCGCCGACATGGCCACCGACTTCCTCGCGCGCTTGGGCGAGGTGGCGGGTGCGGCGCTGTCGCGTTTGTTGCCGGCTCCGGCATGAAGGTTTGTGCGTGATGGAGCGCGAGGGCGCCGCCCCGCTGGCGCCCGCGCTGCTCGCGTACCTGCGCCACCTCGAAGTCGAGCGCCGTCTGGCACAGCGCACGCGCGAGATGTATGCGCTGGATCTGCGCCGCCTGGAAACCAGCGCGCGCGCCGACGGTGTGGCGCTCGAACAGGTGCAGCCGCACCATGTGCGCGGCTGGATGGCGCGGCTGCACCGCGGCGGACTGGCGCCGCGCAGCATTGCGATGATGCTGTCGGCGTGGCGCGGCCTGTACCGCTGGTGGGGCGAGCAGGGCACCGTGGCCAGCAATCCGGTGGAGGGCGTGCGCGCGCCGAAGGCGGCCAAGCCACTGCCCAAGGCACTGTCCGTGGACCACGCGGTGGCGCTGGCCGATCACACGCCGGACAGCGGCGATGCACGGCTCGCAGCGCGTGACCACGCGATCGTCGAGCTGCTGTACGGCTGCGGCCTGCGTGTGGCCGAGCTGATCGGCCTCGATCTGCGCGCCAGCCGAAGTTCGGCGGGCTGGATCGACACGTCCGACACCACCGCCCATGTGCTCGGCAAAGGCAGCAAGCGGCGCAGCGTGCCGGTGGGCCGCTCTGCATTGAAAGCACTCGACGCATGGACGGCGGTGCGCGATGGACTCGCCAAGCCGGACGAGACTGCGCTCTTCGTCAGCCGGCGCGGCACGCGCCTCGGTGCGGGCCAGCTGCGCTCGCGCCTGAAGCAGCTGGCCATCGCGGCCGGTGTGCCGACGCATGTGCATCCGCACATGCTGCGCCACAGTTTTGCGTCGCACCTGCTGCAGTCGAGCGGCGATTTGCGCGCCGTGCAAGAACTGCTCGGCCACGCCAACATCGCGACGACACAGGTCTACACGCGGCTGGACTTCCAGCACCTGGCCAAGGTCTACGACGCCGCGCACCCGCGGGCGAAGAAGCGCAGCGGCTGAATCGGAGGGCGCGGGCTACTTCGCGCCCTCGCGGTTGGCGGCGATGGCGATGTCGCTGCCTTTCTCGGCCTTGTTCACGTGCACCTGCAGGGTGCTCTTGGCCTTCTCGTCGACCAAGGTCAGCGACGCGCCGTCGTTGTGGCTCATGTCCATCAACTGCTTGCCCTCGGACATGGCCTTCAACTTGTCGCGGTAGAAGGCGGCCACCTTGTCGGGCGGTCATCGCTGTGCAGCCCCATCTGCAGGGTGCTGCTGGTGCCGCTGACGAGGCGCATCGACGAACCCTCGGTCGGCTTGCTGCCGGGGTAGAACGGCAGGCCCAGATCGGCTTCGCTGATCTTCGCGTTGCCCATTTCCATCTGCGTCGTCTTGCCCGACGCGTCGGTGGTGCTCATCTTCATGCCGCCTTGCGACAGGTCCACTTTGGCCTGCGTGCCGTCCTTGGACATCGACGACTCGATGGCCTTCTCGACCATCTTTTCGCTGGCTTTTTCCTGCACCTTGCCGCAGCCGGTGATTGCCAGCGCGAGCAGTGCAACGAGGGGTACCACGGGTAGTGAGGCGAGGCGATTCATGGTCGTCCTCCAGGGTTGTGGAGTGCCGATGGTGTGCCCGGGTGCCGGCCCTCGCCATCCCTATGCTGCGCTCGTCGGACAATCGGCGCCATGAAATCGATCCGCTTGCATGAAGGCAAGGAGCGCTCGCTCTTGAAGCGCCATCCCTGGGTGTTTGCCGGCAGCGTCGATCGTGGCGGCGGCGACAGCGGCGAGACGGTGCGCGTGGAGAGCAGCGATGGCCGCTTCCTGGCCTGGGCGGCGTACAGCGCGCGCTCGCAGATCCGCCTGCGGGCGTGGAGCTTCGACGAGGCCGAGCGCATCGACGCCGCGTTTTTCGAGCGGCGTGTGGCCGCGGCCGTGGCGTTGCGTGGGCGCATGGCGATTCAAAGCGACGGCGTGCGCCTGGTCCACGGTGAAGCCGATGGGTTGCCGGGGTTGATCGTCGATCGCTACGCCGACACGCTGGTCGCGCAGTTCCTGTCTGCCGGCAGCGAGCGCTGGAAGCCGCAGATCGCCGATGCGCTGCTGGCGGCGACTGGCTGCACGCGGCTGTACGAGCGCTCCGATTCCGGCGTGCGCAAGTTGGAAGGGCTGGCGGCGGTCACCGGCTGGCTGCGTGGCGAAGGCGATACCGGCGTGACGATCCGCGAGCACGACTGGCAGCTCACGCTCGATGTGCATGAAGGCCACAAGACCGGTTTCTACCTCGACCAGCGCGACAACCGCGCGCGCTTTGCGCAGTGGGTCCAACAGTTCGGCGCGCAGCGCGTGCTCAACTGCTATTGCTACACGGGCGGCTTTTCGGTGGCGGCGTTGGCGGGTGGTGCTGAGCGGGTGGTCAGCGTTGATTCCTCCGCGCCGGCCCTCGAACGCGCGCGCGCGAATGTGGCTGGCAACGGTTTCGACGCCTCACGCGCCGATTTCGCCGATGCCGACGTCAACGCTTACCTGCGCGCGCAGCTCGAAGCCGGCGCTAGCTTCGACGCCATCGTGCTCGACCCGCCGAAATTTGCGCCGACGGCGGCGCATGCCGAGCGCGCCGCTCGCGCCTACAAGGACATCAATCGCCTGGCGTTGAAGCTGCTCGCGCCCGGCGGCCTGCTGCTCACGTTCTCGTGCTCCGGCGGTGTCGGCGCCGAGCTGTTCCACAAGATCGTCGCCGGCGCGGGCATCGATGCTGGCGTCGATGCGGCGCTGATCGCGCGGCTCGAAGCCGCTTGCGATCACCCGACAACGCTGTGGTTTCCCGAGGGCGAGTACCTCAAGGGCCTGGCTGTGTTGAAGCGATAGCCCGGACATCCACGCGCGGCTCGAACTTGGCGCGCTTGGTGGCGAAGAAGGTCTTCACGTTGCGCACGTTGGCGTGCTGCGTGAACAGGCGCGCCGCGGCCGCGTTGTAGGCCGCCATGTCGGCGACCCAGAGCACGAGCACGAAATCCGGGCCGGGGCTGACGCGCCAGCACTGTTGCACGGCGGCGTCGGCAACGGCGATGGCCTCGTAGGCGTCGAGGTGCTCGACGCCCTGGCGGTCGAGTTGAAGCTCCACCAGCGCCTGCAACCCGCCCACCACCGACGGCGCGAGCAACGCCACGCGGCGCTCGATCACATGGCTTTCGAGCAGGCGCCGCACACGCCGCAAGCCGGTGGCGGCTGACACGTTCACGGCGGCGGCCAGGTCCTGGTTCGACAGCGAGGCGTCGGTTTGGAGGAGGTCGAGCAGCCGCAGGTCGGTTTCGTCGAGAGAGATCATCAGCACTCAATGCGCAGTTTGTGCAAGTTTATTGCAATCGTCTGAAGTTCTGAAATCAAACGCCACAATGTGATGAAATTTGCATCCAGATTTCAAAGTGGGATAACTAAGCTCCTACTCACTGTTCAACCCCCAGAGGCCTTAACCATGTGCGGCATCGTCGGCGCAGTCAGCGCGCGCAACATCGTTCCCATCCTTGTCGAGGGCCTGAAGCGGCTCGAGTACCGCGGCTATGACTCCTGCGGCGTCGCCGTGCACCAGGACGGACAACTCAAGCGCGCCCGCAGCACGGCGCGCGTGGCCGAGCTCGAGGCACAGGTTGCGGCCGAAAAGATCGACGCAGGTACCGGCATCGCGCACACACGCTGGGCCACGCACGGTGCGCCGGCCGTGGCCAACGCGCACCCGCATTTCTCGCCCGGCGCGCGCGCTGCGGCCGATGCCCAGGGCCGCATCGCGCTGGTCCACAACGGCATCATCGAAAACCACGACGAGCTGCGCGCCGAGCTTCAAGCCAAGGGTTTCGTCTTCACCAGCCAGACCGACACCGAGGTCATCGCACACCTGGTGGCCGAGCTGTACCAGGGCGATCTGTTCGAGGCCGTGCAGCTGGCCGTGCCGCGTTTGAAAGGCGCGTTCGCCATTGCTGTGTTCTGCCGCGACGAGCCGCACCGCGTGGTGGGCGCGCGCGAAGGCTCGCCGCTGGTGTTGGGTGTCGGCGAGGGTGAGACGTTTCTGGCCTCGGATGCGATGGCGCTGGCCGGCGTCACCGACAAGATCGTCTATCTCGAAGAGGGCGATGTCGTCGATGTGCAGATGGGCAAGCACTGGATCGTCGGCAAACAGGCTGACGGCAAGCTGCGCCCGGTCGATCGGCCGGTGCGCGTTGTCCAGGCGCACAGCGGCGCGGCCGACCTCGGCCCCTACCGCCACTACATGCAAAAGGAAATCTTCGAGCAGCCGAAGGCGATTGCCGACACGCTTGACGCGGTGCAGAACATCAGCCCCGAACTCTTCGGCGATGGCGCGTTTTCAGCCTTCAAGGCCATCGACCAGGTGCTGATCCTGGCTTGCGGCACCAGCTACTACGCGGGCCTGGTGGCCAAGCAGTGGATCGAGTCGGTCGCCGCGCTGCCGACGCAGGTGGAAGTGGCCAGCGAGTACCGCTACCGCGACAGCGTGCCCAACCCGCGCACGCTCGTCGTCACCATCACCCAGAGCGGCGAGACGGCCGACACCCTCGCCGCGTTGAAGCACGCGCGTTCGCTCGGCATGACGACAACGCTGACGGTGTGCAACGTGGCGACGAGCGCCATGGTGCGCGAATGCAAGTTCGCCTACCTCACGCGCGCCGGCGTCGAAGTCGGCGTGGCCTCGACCAAGGCCTTCACGACGCAGCTCGTCGGCCTGTACCTGCTGACGCTCGCGTTGGCGCAAACGCGTGGCCGCCTGACCGACGCGCAGGAACACGAAGAGTTGAAGGCGCTGCGCCATTTGCCGACCGCCGTGCAGGCCGTGCTCGCGCTCGAGCCGCAGATCGTCGCCTGGTCACAGGCCTTCACGAGCAAGGAGCACGCCCTGTTCCTTGGCCGCGGCCTGCATTACCCGGTGGCGCTCGAAGGCGCGCTGAAGTTGAAGGAGATCAGCTACATCCACGCCGAGGCCTACCCGGCCGGTGAGCTGAAGCACGGCCCGCTGGCGCTCGTCACGTCGGCGATGCCGGTGGTGACGATCGCGCCCAACGACAAGCTGCTCGAAAAACTGAAAAGCAACCTGCAGGAAGTGCGCGCCCGTGGCGGCGAGCTGTATGTGTTTGCCGACGCCGACACGCGCATCGAAAACGCGCCGGGTATGCATGTCATCCGCATGCCCGAACACTATGGCGCGCTGAGCCCGATCCTGCACACGGTGCCGCTGCAACTGCTGGCCTATCACACGGCGTGTGCAAGAGGCACCGATGTTGACAAGCCAAGGAACCTGGCGAAGAGCGTGACCGTCGAGTGATCAATCGCCTTTCAGCTTCTTGATCATTGCGGCTCCCGTGAGCAGTTCCAAGTGCGCCTCCAGGCGGATCACGCGGCCGGTGAGGTCTTCGATCTTCTGCTGCTGAACCTTCATCGCTTCCGACTGCCGGTTGACCTTGTCCTCCAGCTTGATCATGGAGGTCAGCGCGCCCCAGACCTTGTCTGTCACGCCCATCAGGCGGCCTTGCGGGGTTGCTTCGCGCTCTTGGCTTCCATCGCCGCGATGCGCTTGTTGCTCGCTTCGATGAAGTCGAGCGCCTCGTCGATCGACGCCCCAGCCCGGTCCGCGGCGGCCTTCGCGGCGTCGGCGAGGATGCCCGTCTCCTCGTCAACGGCGCTCGACTCATAAGCAAACGCGCCGCGCCGCATCAACTCGGAAATCGGGATGTCGAGCTTCTTTGCCTTCGCGGCGATCGCCTTCTTGTCCTGTGTGGTCGCCTGGACCACGATCCGCTGAACTGCAGCTGCCATGGGCTTTTCTCCAAAACGTGGCTTGATGTACATGGACAGTATATGTACATAGGTGCCCATGTCAACGGCCAACCCTGACTCCCACTGGGTGCCGGTGCATTGCCAGCCAGGCGACCATCCGATACGCACAACCATCTAATTCGGGTAAACACCGGCTCCATGATGCAATTGAGTATCGACCAATGCGCGTGGTGTACCTGCCCCGCAGCAGACAGCACCTATGGTTGCCAGGGTCGCCCCGCTCGTTGTGGCGCACCCGAACCTTCCCACTTCGCTTCCAGGAGACACAAGACATGAAGCTCAAGAACACGCTGGCCCTGACCGTCTGGTTGGGCGTGACGGCCGGCGCAGGCGCCGCCACCGAGATCGTGGTTGCCACCGTCAACAACGGCCACATGATCGAGATGCAGAAGCTCACGCCGCAATTCGAGAAGGCCAACCCCGACATCAAGGTCAAGTGGGTGACGCTCGAAGAAGGCGTGCTGCGCCAGCGCGTGACGACCGACATCGCCACCAAGGGCGGCCAGTTCGACGTCATGACGATCGGCATGTACGAAACGCCGATCTGGGGCAAGAAGGGCTGGCTCAAAGAGTTGAAGACCGACGCCGCCTATGACGTGGACGACCTGCTGCCCGCGATGCGCAACGGCCTCTCGGTCGAAGGCAAGCTCTACGCCTCGCCGTTCTACGGCGAGAGCTCGATGCTGATGTACCGCAAGGACCTCACCGACAAGGCCGGCATCAAGTTCGCCGACCGCCCGACCTGGACCGACGTGCGCGACGCCGCCGCCAAGATCCACGACCCGAAGAACGGCGTGTATGGCATCTGCCTGCGCGGCAAGCCGGGCTGGGGCGACAACATGGCCTTCCTGACGACGATGGCCAACAGCTTCGGCGCGCAGTGGTTCGACATGTCGTGGAAGCCGCAGCTCGAGAGCAAGCCGTGGAAGGACGCCGTCACGTTCTACGTCGATCTGCTGAAGAAGTACGGCCCGCCCGGGTCGGCGTCGAACAGCTTCAACGAAATCCTGGCGCTGTACAACGAAGGCAAGTGCGGCATGTGGATCGACGCCACGATCGCGGCGTCGTTCATCACCGACCCGAAGCAGAGCAAGGTCGCCGACAAGGTGGCGTTTGCGCAGGGCCCGTACTCGGCCACGCAAAAGGGTGCCAACTGGCTGTGGGCGTGGGCGCTGGCCATTCCCGCCGGCACGAAGAACACCGACGCGGCGCAGAAGTTCATCACCTGGGCCACGTCCAAGGAGTACATCAACCTGGTCGGCAAGGAGAAGGGCTGGGCCTCGGTGCCAACCGGCACGCGCAAGTCGACCTACGCCAACCCTGAGTTCCTGAAGGCGGCAAAGTTTGCCGAGGCCGAGAAGAAGGCGATCGACAGCGCCAACCCGAACGACAGCACCTTGCCGAAGAGCCCGTACGTCGGCGTGCAGTTCGCGGCGATCCCGGAGTTCCAGGCGATCGGTGTGGCCGTAGGCCAGCAGATGAGCTCGGCGCTCGCAGGCAAGTCAACCGTTGACCAAGCACTGAAGGCGTCGCAAGTGGTTGCCGATCGAGAGATGCGCAAGGGCGGCTACTACAAATGACCCCCCCGTAGCGCCTGCGGCGCTCCCCCCAGGGGGCGCCGCTGGTGGACCGTCCTGAGTCAGTCGAAGGGCGGATCCACGGCGGCCGCTTGGACTGTCGTTCCCCCTCCTCGAGGGCACTCGCCATGAATCGCTCACTCCCCCGGCTGATGCTTGCGCCGGCCGTGGTCACGCTCTTCCTATGGATGATCGTGCCGTTGCTGATGACGCTGTACTTCTCGACCGTGCGCTACAACCTGATGCAGCCCGGCGACAAGGACTTCATCGGCCTCGCGAACTTCGAGTTCTTCATCACCGACCCGGACTTCTCGGCATCGGTGATCAACACCCTGCTGTTGCTCGGCTCGGTGATCGCCATCACCGTGATCCTCGGTATCGCACTGGCGCTGCTGATCAACGAGGCCTTCCCTGGCCGCGGCCTCGTGCGTGTGCTGCTGATCTCGCCGTTCTTCGTCATGCCCACGGCCAACGCGCTGCTGTGGAAGCACATGATGATGAACCCGGTGTATGGCGTGCTGGCCCAGGTCTGGATGTTCTTCGGCGTCGAGCCGGTCGATTGGCTGACCGACTTCCCGCTGTTCTCGGTGATCGTCATCGTTGCCTGGCAGTGGCTGCCGTTTGCCTGCCTGATCTTCATCACGTCGCTGCAATCGTTGGACCGCGACCAGATGGAAGCCGCGGGCATGGATGGCGCCAACGCGGGGCAGAAGTTCTGGTTCCTGACGCTGCCGCACCTGGGCCGGCCGATCGCTGTCGTCGTGATGATCGAGATGATTTTCCTGATCGGCGTCTTCGCCGAGATCTTCACCACCACCGGCGGTGGGCCGGGCAACGAGAGCACCAACCTCGCCTTCCTGATCTTCAAGCAGGCGCTGATGAACTTCGACGTCGGTGTGGCCTCGGCGGGTGCGCTGTTCGCAGTCGTGCTGGCCAACATCGCGGCGGTGTTCTTGATCCGCATGATCGGCAAGAACCTGGATTGATATGAATCCCGTCCTGCATGTGTTTGCGTCTGCGCTTGCAAGGCGACGGGCGTGCCGCGTGCGCAGCGCAGAGGCTTGCCCAACGCTTGCGCTACGGGTTCCCTGCGGTACTCACGTTTCGGTCGCACCGCGTAACTCGCTTCACTCACTGCGTTCGTTGCGCTCGAACAGACGCGGTGAGTCAGTTCACGAAGCGCGTGAGTACACGCGCCGACCAAAACGCTGCGTTCCTCGGCGGCGCCTATGCGCAGCGCCCGCGGCCCACCCATCACCTTGCCGGTGGCGGCTGTTCGTGCTTTGCGTGGCGAAGAAAAACCGTCTCGACCGGCCCGAGGGCGGTGCGGCGACCAAGCGATTTCTGGTACTCCAGCATGAGCGCGGGCGCCGCGCCGTCCTCGGGCCAAGCACGAACAACGCAACAAGTGAACTTTGAATCGCCATGAAGCACGCCGCTCTGATCCTGCGCACCGTCGTCGCCTGGGCCGTCACTCTGCTGATCGTCTTCCCACTGATCTGGCTCGTGCTCACGGCGTTCAAGACCGAGCAGCAAGCGATCTCGATTCCACCGCAGTTGTTCTTCACACCCACGATGGAGAGCTTTGCCGAGGTCAACACGCGCAGCGACTACCTGCTGTACGCGCGCAACTCGGTCATCACGAGTGTGCTGTCCACGGTGCTCGGCCTGCTGATCGCCGCGCCGGCCGCGTACTCGATGGCGTTCTTTCGCACCAGCAAGACGCGCGACATCCTGATGTGGATGCTGTCGACCAAGATGATGCCGGCCGTCGGTGCGCTGGTGCCGATTTACGTCATGGCGCAGACCGCCGGCCTGCTCGATTCGCTGACGGCGCTGGTCATCGTCTTCACGCTGTCGAACCTGCCGATCATGGTCTGGATGCTGTATTCGGGGCTGAAGGACATTCCGCCCGACATCCTGGAGGCCGCACGCATGGACGGCGCGACGCTGTGGGACGAGTTCGTGCAGGTCATCCGGCCGCTCGCCATGGGCACCCTGGCGTCCACCGGTCTGCTCTGCCTGGTGCTGAGCTGGAACGAAGCCTTCTGGTCGCTCAACCTGAGCGCAGCCAAGGCCGGCACGTTGGCGGCGTTGATCGCTTCGTACTCCAGCCCCGAAGGCCTGTTCTGGGCCAAGTTGTCGGCCGCATCACTGATGGCCATTGCGCCGATCGTCGTCGTCGGCTGGTTCAGCCAGAAGCAGCTCGTGCAGGGCCTGACCTTCGGCGCCGTCAAGTAGCGGGAGCACGACCTTGAACTTCGAAACTCATTCACCGCAGAGTCGCAGAGGACGCAGAGGTAACGCAGAGAAGACCTTATCTGCATTCCTCTGCGAACCTCTGCGCTCTCTGCGCCTCTGCGGTGAATGAAACTGCAATGAAACTGGAGCGACCAGCATGTCCTACCTTCAACTCAAGCGCGTCGAAAAGACCTTCGGCAGCGCACGCGTCATCAAGGGCGTCGATCTGACGATCGAGAAAGGCGAGTTCGTCGTCTTCGTCGGTCCGTCGGGCTGCGGCAAATCGACGCTGCTGCGAATGATCGCGGGCCTGACCGACATCGACGGCGGCAGCATCCACCTCGATGGCCGCGACATCACCAACCTGCCATCGTCCAAGCGCGACCTGGCGATGGTCTTCCAGAGCTACGCGCTGTACCCGCACATGAGCGTCGCCGACAACATGTCGTTCGCGCTGCGTCTGGCGCGCGCCGACAAGGCGGTGATCAAGCAGAAGGTCGAGCGCGCCGCGGAGATCTTGAACCTCACGCCGTACTTGCAGCGCACGCCGCGCGAACTCTCGGGCGGGCAGCGCCAGCGCGTGGCCATCGGCCGCGCGATCGTGCGCGCGCCAAAGGTGTTTCTGTTCGACGAGCCGCTGTCGAACCTCGACGCGGCGCTGCGCGGCCAGACGCGCGTCGAGATCGCCAAGCTGCACCGCGAACTCGGTGCAACCACGATCTACGTCACGCACGATCAGGTCGAGGCGATGACGCTGGCCGACCGTGTGGTCGTGCTGCGCGATGGGCAGGTCGAGCAAACCGGCTCACCGCTGGCGCTGTACGACGAGCCGGCGAACCAGTTCGTCGCCCAGTTCATCGGCATGCCGCAGATGAACCTCATCGACACCGCGGCGCTGCCGGTGGTCAAGACCCTGGTCGGCAACGACCGCGCGCACGACGGTTTTGTCGGCGTGCGCCCGGAGAACGTGCTGGTGCGGCCTGCCGGCGAGGGCCGGCTCGCCGGCCGCGTCGAGCTGATCGAGTCGCTCGGCGCCAACACGCTGATCTACGCCAACGTCGATAACACGCAGATCGTCGCTGCACAGAACACGCGCACGGCGCTGCACCTGGGCGACATGGTCGGCCTGGACATCGTGCCGTCGGCGCTGCACCTGTTCAATCGGCAGGGGCAGTCGGTGGCGCGCACGGCGTGAACACGCGATGAACACGATCCTGCACATCGGGCTGGGCTCGTTTCATCGCGCGCATCAGGCCGTGTACTTGCACCGCCTGCGCGAGAGCGGCGACCGTTCGTGGCGCATCGTCGGCGGCAACATCCGCAACGACATGGCCACGACGATGGCGGCGCTGGCTGCGCAAGACGGCGTCTACACGCTGGAGACGATCACGCCGGCAGGGGAGCGCGCTTACGAACGCGTCACGTCGATCGAGCGCGTGATTGCGTACACGCCCGACCTGGCCGGCCTCGTTGCCACCGGCGCCGAGACAAGCACACGCATCATCTCCTTCACGGTCACCGAGGCTGGCTACTACCTCGATGCCGACAACCGCCTCGACCGCAGCTTCGCCGACCTCGCGCACGACATCGACGCGCTGCGCGACGGCCGGCCCGGCAGCACGATCTACGGCGCGCTCACCGCCATCCTGCGGGCGCGGATGCGGGCCAACGCCGGCCTCGTGACGCTGCTCAATTGCGACAACCTTCGCCACAACGGCGATCGGTCGCGCTCGGGTCTGATGCAGTTCATCGCTGCGCTGGGCGACGATGCGCTGGCACGTTGGGTCGAAGCGAACACGACGAGCCCGAACGCGATGGTCGATCGCATCACGCCGCGGCCGACGCCCGATGTGGCCGAGCGGGTGCAGGCGGCCACCGGCTGGGCCGACGCCGCGCCGGTGATGGGCGAGAGCTTCATCCAGTGGGTGGTCGAAGACCGCTTCATCGCCGGCCGCCCGGCGTGGGAGCACGTCGGCGTCGAGATGGTGGACTCGGTGGCGCCGTACGAAGAAGCCAAGATCCGCATCCTCAATGCCACGCACAGCTGCATCGCGTGGGCCGGCACGCTGGTCGGCAAGACCTTCATTCACGAAGGCACGCACGACGCGGTGATCCGCGGTTTTGCGCACGACTACGTCACCGACGACGTGATCCCGTGCCTGAGCCCGAGCCCGATCGATCTGGCGCGCTATCGCGACGTCGTGCTCGACCGTTTCGGCAACGCCGCGATCCGCGACACCAACCAGCGCGTGGCGATGGACGGCTTCTCGAAAATCCCCGGCTTCATCGCGCCGACGATCCGCGAGCGCTTGGCGCGCAGCGAATCGATTGCGAGTGTCGCGATGCTGCCCGCGCTGTTCCTGGCCTACCTGCAATCCTGGCATCGCGGGCAGATCGCCTACACCTACCAGGACCAGGCGATGGACCCAGCCGCGGCGCACGCGATCTGCGACGCCGCCGATCCGGTGGTTGCGTTCTGTGCCGACCCGGTGCTGTGGGGGCCGACGGCCCATGACCCGCGGCTCGTGGCCGCATTGCGTGTGGCCAGCGGCCGCGTCGAACAATTCGTCAAGGACCACCGATGAGCCAACGTCTCGCCAACCGCCACGCGCTGCTGACCGGTGCGGCCGGCGGCATCGGTCTGGCCGTGGCCGAAGCCTTCGTGCGCGAGGGCGCGCGCTGCACGATCGCCGACATCGGCGCGCAGCCGAGCGAGGGCGTGCGGGCGCTGATCGCCGCGCACGCCGAGCGCGCGCACTATGTGCAGACCGACGTGACGCAAAGCGCATCGATCGCCGCGCTGATGGCCGCCGCGCGCCAGCGCTTCGGCACGGTCGAGCTGCTGTTCAACAACGCCGCCGTTTTCGACTTGGCGCCGCTTGCTCGACAGCGACGAAGCCAGCTACGAGCGCCTGTTCGCGGTCAACGTCAAAGGCATGTTCTTCGTCATGCAGGCGGTGTTGAAGGACATGGTCGCGGCGGGCGTCAAAGGCTCGGTCATCAACCTGGCGTCGCAAGCCGGCCGCCGTGGCGAAGCCCTGGTGTCGCACTACTGTGCGACCAAGGCCGCCGTCATCAGCTACACGCAGAGCGCCGCGCTGGCGATGGCGCCGCATGGCATCCGCGTCAATGGCATCGCGCCGGGCGTCGTCGATACGCCGATGTGGGCCCACGTCGATGCGCTGTTTGCCAAGCACGAGCACTTGGCGACCGGGCGAGAAGAAGAAGGCGGTTGGCCTGGCCGTGCCGCTGGGCCGCATGGGACGGCCCGACGACATCGCCGGCGCCGCGGTCTTCCTGGCCAGCGACGAAGCGCGCTACATCACTGCGCAGACATTGAACGTGGATGGCGGCAACGTCATGTCTTGACGCACACTTCGTTCATGACCGCGCGCGACCAGCACCTGCCCCGCCAGCGCCAGCCCGAGCTGGAGCACGACTACGCGCGCTCAACGGCGCTCGGCTACGAGCCGGCGGAGGACACTGGCTTCATCACCTGCCTGGCGCATGGCTTCCCGACGCCGCTGGCGCGCTGGCACTTTCATGACGAGTACGAGCTGCACCTGATCACGGCGACGTCGGGCAAGGCCTTCATCGGCGACTGGATCGGGCCTTTCCAGCCGGGCCACCTCGTGCTCTGCGGTCCGCGCCTGCCGCACAACTGGATCTCGATGGACGTGCCCTACGGGCGGTGTCGCTGAGCGCGACCTGGTGATCCAGTTCGAACACGGGCCGATGGCGCATGCCGCCGAAGACATTCCGGAACTGGCCGAAGTCATGGCGCTGCTCGACCGCGCGCGCCACGGCGTTGAGTTCTTTGGCTTGGGCGAGCGGGCCCTGCAGCACTTCCATGCCGTCAAGGCGGCGCGTGGCATCCAGCGCCTGGCCGCGTTCTGCGCCTACCTGGGCGATCTGGCGCGCTGCACCGACTTCAGGTTGCTGTCGTCCGTGCGCATGCAGGGCGAAGACGACGACACCGGCACCGACCAGGTCAACGCACTCGTCAACCGCATCACGCGCGACCATGCGTTGCCCTTGTCGGCGGCGGACCTGGCGGCCGAACTCGGCATGAGCGAAAGCCGCTTCTCGCGCTTCTTTCGCCGCGCCACCGGCAACACCTTCACCGATTTCGTCAACCGCATTCGCGTCAACCGCGCCGGCCAGCTGCTGATGGAGACCGACCGCCAGATCACGCACATCTGCTACGAAGTCGGCTTCAACAATGTCGCCAACTTCAACCGGCGCTTCCTCGAAGTCAAAGGCCTGACACCGAGCGAGTTCCGCCGCCAGGCCGATCACCGCTTCGGTGGGCAGCGGTCCTGAGTTTCATTCACCGCAGAGGCGCAGAGAGCGCAGAGGTCCGCAGAGGAGAACACAATGCTGACTTCCTCTGCGAACCTCTGCGTCCTCCGTTCCTCTGCGGTGAATGAAACTTGCAGCGCTATTCCAAACTGATGTTGGCCTTCTTCACCAACTGCTCATAGATCTTCGACTTGGCCTCGGCGCCTTTGGTGATCTCGGCTGGTGACCAGCTGATGGGCTCGAAGGCGAAGGTGTCGAAGCGCGATTTGACTTCAGCGTCGGTCAGCACCTTGGCCATGTCGGCATTGATCTTGTCGCGCACCGGCGCGGCCAAGCCCCTGGGCGCGACCAGCACGACGAAGGCGTTAACGTCGAAGTCCGCGGGGCCGCCGGCTTCTTTGGCCGTCGGCACTTCCGGCACCTGCGTCAGGCGCTTGTTCGCGGCGACTGCGATGTAGCGCAGCTTGCCGGCCTTGTAGGCGCCCGAAGAAGACGGCAGCGTGGCCAGGCTCCACTGCACGTCGCCCGCGCCAACGGAGGTGAACAGCTGGCTGACTTCCTTGTACGGGATGTGCTGCATGTCGGTGCCGGTTTGCAGCTCGAGCAGCGCCGCGCCGAGGTGGCCCGGGCTGCCGACACCCCACGAACCGTAGGTCACTTTGCCTGGCGCGGCCTTGGCGGCGGCGACGAGGTCGGTCATCGACTTCAGTTTGGAATCGGTCGGCACCGCCACGAGGAAGGTGGTGCGAAAGATCGACGCCACCGGCTCGAAGCCGGCCAGCGCCGTGGCGCCGCGCTGCTTGTACAGATGGGGCACGGCAGCCAGGTGGTCGCTGTCGAGTTGCAGCAGCGTGTAGCCATCGGGCGCAGCGCGCTTGGCGAAGTCCATCGCGATGAAGCCGCCGCCGCCGGGCTTGTTCTCGACCACCACGCGCTGGTTCCAGAGCTTGCCGAGCTTCTCGGCGACGACGCGCAGCGTGGCGTCGGGGCCGCTGCCGGGCGCGAACGCGGTGACCAGGGTCACGGGCTTGTCGGGGAAGGCGCCTTGGGCAAAGGCGGTGCTGGCGCTCAAGAGCGCGGCGGCGATGAAGGTTCTGCGGATCATGTGGGTTTGTCTCTTCGGTTGAGGGTTCAGTTGGCAAATCGTTGTTCGCGCCAGAAGCCGAGCTTCTCTTGCGCGACGCGGTCGGAGTACGAGAACAAGGTCAGGTCGTCGTCGGCGCTGATCGTGTAAGCCATCCAGCCGGGAACAACAACGATGTCATGCGGCGTGAATGCAAAGTGCTGATCGGCAACGCGCAACTCGCCCCGGCCTTCGACGCAGACGAAGACGGCGCTGTCGGAGCTGCGGTAGGCCTGCGTCGAAAAACCGCGCGGCAGCAGGCGGATCATGGTGGCCATGGTCGGCATCGCCCATCCGCCGTCGGCCGGGTTGACGTAGCGCATCAGGTGGCCGAGGTGCGGATCGGGCGCGCCGGCCTTCGTCAACGCGTGCAGCGCCTCGCGCGTGCGGCTGTACGGGTAGTTGAAGACAGGAGAGTTCAGCGATCCGTTGCGCCAGCCCACCGGCATCAGGCCGCTGCCGTAGCGCGCCAGCGCGTCGCCGGTCGGCCGCGTGACGGCGGCTTCATCGTTGTGGTGATCTTCGCGGAAGGTGCTGCCGAAGAAGTGCGTGATCGGGATGTCGAGGCCATCGAGCCACACCATCGGCCCGCTGGCCTCGTGGCCATGGTGATGCCAGGTCCAGCTTGGCGTGATGACGAAGTCGCCCGGATTCATCAGCGTCTTCTCGCCATCGACCGCGGTGTAGGCGCCCGAGCCTTCGACGATGAAGCGCAATGCGCTTTGCGTGTGGCGATGCGCGGGCGCCACCTCACCGGGCATGATCAGTTGCAGCCCGGCATAGAGCGACTGCGTGATCTGCGACGAGCCGACCAGCGCCGGGTTTTCGAGGATCAGCACGCGGCGCTCGGCCTCTTTCGCGCTGATGTGTTCGGCCGACTCCAAGCACGTAGGGCCGCACGTCGCTGTAGGCCCAGCGGTGCGCCACGCCGACCGGCGTTGGCTCCTTCGGCACGAGCGACTTCAGGCGCGTCCACAGCGGCGCCATGTGCTGCGGCGCGATGCGGTCGTAGTAGGCCTCGCGGCTCATATCACTTTGACCGCTATGTCACCCAAGCCGTCAATCCCGCCGCGCATCGTCTGCCCTCGTGCCACCGCGTTCACGCCTTCGGGCGTGCCGGTGTAGATCAGGTCGCCGGGCTGCAACTCGAACAGCGTTGACAGGTTGGCAATGGTCTCCGGCACCGACCAGATCAGCAGCGACAAGTCGCTGCGCTGGCGGTCGGCGCCATCGACCTGCACCCACAGCGCGCCTTTGTTCGGGTGGCCGATCTTCGAGGCCGGATGGATCGGCCCGATCGGCGCCGACTGATCGAACGCCTTGCCGATTTCCCATGGCCGGCCCATCTTCTTCATCTGGCCTTGCAGATCGCGCCGCGTCATGTCCAGGCCAACGGCGTAGCCGAACACATGCTCGTTGGCGCGTTCGACCGGGATGTTGCTGCCGCCTTTGCCGATCGCCGCCACGAGTTCTATCTCATGCTGGTAGTCGCTGGTCTGCGTGGGGTAGGGCACCTCGACGGTTTGCCCCGGCTTGCAGACGACGATCGTGTTGTCGGGTTTGCAGAAGAAAAACGGCGGCTCGCGCAGATCGGCCCCCATCTCTTTGGCATGGGCCGCGTAGTTGCGGCCGACGCAGTAGATGCGGCGCACCGGGAACTGCGCGTCGCTGCCGACAACGGGCACGCCGACTTGGGGTTCGGGGGGGAAAACGTAGTTCATCGTCAGATCTCCTTTGAATTCAGTCGGCCAGGCAGTTGCTGACGCGCCAGCCATACAGCCATTCCATCGCATCGTAGAACCGCTCCGGCGAGCGGCCACGCCACAGGTCATTGCGCACCAGGCGTTCGACGCCCTGCGCATGAAAGATACGCCCCATTTCGCGTGCCGACAGCACGACCCGCGCGGTGCGCGCGACACGCGAGCGCTGGTAGTGCGCGTAGGCCTTGGCGAAGTCGCGGTCATGCACGCGCAGCGCTTCGCCGAGCGTCACCGCGTCTTCCATCGCCATGCACGCGCCTTGCGCCAAGTATTGCAGCGTCGGGTGCGCGGCGTCGCCGAGCAAGGTGACCCGGCCGAAGTTCCACTGCGCGATCGGCTCGCGGTCGGCGGTGGCCCAGCGCTTCCAGTCCTTGGGAAGCTCGATCAGTTGGCGCGCGCGGGGGCAGATGCCGCTGAAGTAGCTGAGCACCTCCTCGCGGCTGCCTTCGCGCACGCTCCACTCCTCATGGTCGCGGCTGTGGAAGGTGACGACGACGTTGTACTGCTCGCCGCCGCGCAGCGGGTAGTGCACGAGGTGGCAGTTTGGCCCGACCCAGATGGCCGCCGCGTTCCATTGCAGATCGGCCGGGAAGTCTTTCTTTTCGACCACGGCGCGATAGACCACGTGGCCCGAAACGCGCGCGGCATCGCCGACGAACTGCGCGCGCACCGCCGACTTCACGCCGTCCGCGCCGATCAGCGCGGCGCCCCGATGGCGCCCGCCCTTCGAATCGATCACGGTCACGCTGTTCGCGTCTTGTTCGACCGAGGCAACGGTGGTCGACGTGGCGACCTCGACATGGCCCGTGGCCTCGGCGCCCTCGAGCAGGGACTTGTGGACGTCGGCGCGGTGAATCACCGCATAGGGGTTGCCGAAGCGCGCGCGAAAGGCCTCGCCGGTGGGGATGCGGCCGACCAACGACTCGTCGGTGGCGTCGTGCATCACCATCTCGTCGGTGTAGACGGCGCGCGCACGGGCGCGCTCGCCGATGCCCAGCGCGTCGAAGGCCGCAAAGCCGTTGGGCCCCAACTGGATGCCGGCGCCGATCTCGCCCAACTGCGGCGCCTGCTCCAGCACCTTGACGTCGAAGCCCTGGCGCACCAGCGCCAACGCTGCGGCCACGCCGCCGATGCCGCCGCCGGCCACCAGGACGGGAAGAGATGTCGGGTTTGTGTGCATGTCGCGGGGCCTTGATCCAGATCAACTAATCAGTACACTGATGATCAGCATAATGATCAATTAGTGCATCAGGGTTTGCCCGGAAATATTCTTGACGCCATGAGCAAACCACGCCGCAAATCCAAGCCGATGGACCTTCACGCCTTGCCGGGCCACTACATCCGCCGCTTGCAGCAGATCGCCGTGGCGGTGTTCCTGCAAGAGACCGAGGGCCATGCCATCACCCCGGTGCAGTACGCCGCCTTGCAGACCGTGGCCGACCAGCCGGGCATCGATCAGCGCACGCTGGCCGGTGCGATCGCCTTCGACACGTCCACCATCGCCAGCGTGATCGATCGTCTGGAGGCGCGCGGGCTGCTCTCGCGCAGCACCTCGCCCGACGACAAGCGTGTGCGCCTGCTCACGCTCACCGCTGTCGGCGATGCGGTCCTTGCCGCCGTGGCGCCGGGCATGTTGCGCACGCAGGAGCGCGTGCTCGCGCCGCTGCCGACATCCCAGCGCGCCGAGTTCTTGCGCATGTTGCGCACGCTGGTCGATGCCAACAACGCACACAGCCGCGCACCGGGCGTCGTCGCCGAGGCGGAGTAGCGCGCCGCGTTGCGCGCGCACAATGCCGCGATGGCAAAGCTGAAGCTCTCAATCGCCATGGGCGACTACGACCGCACGCGCGCATTGCTCGATGGCCGCGTGCAGATCGACGGCGTCGATCCGGTGTGCATGACGCTGTCGCCGGAGGAGACTTTTTTCCGCGCCTTTCGCGGCATCGAGTTCGACATCAGCGAACTCTCGTTTTCCAGCTACCTGGTCAAGGCCTCGCGCGGCGAGTCACCGTATGTCGCGCTGCCGGTGTTTCTGTCGCGCGCGTTTCGCCATACGTCGATCTACGTGCGCAAGGATCGCATCAGCCGGCCGGAAGATTTGAAGGGCCGACGCGTCGGCCTGCCCGAGTACCAGCTCACGGCCAACGTCTGGGCGCGTGCGCTGTTGCAGGACGATTTCGGTGTGCGGCCCGAAGACATCACCTGGGTGCGCGGCGGCATCGGCACCCCTGGTCGGCCGGAGAAGATCGGCTTGCAACTGCCGTCCGGTGTGCATCTGGAGAACGCGCCCGAAGGGCAGACCATCTCGGCGCTGATCGACCGCGGCGAGATCGACGGCTTCATCGCGCCGCGTCCACCCGGCGGTTCTGCGGCCACGAACCCCAACGTGGGCTGGCTGTTCGACGATCCGACCGCCGCGGCGAAGGACTACTTTCGGCGCACCGGCATCTTTCCGATCATGCATGTCGTCGGCGTGCGCAAGGAACTTGCCGCTGAACATCCCTGGTTGCCAGGCGCCGTGTTCAAGGCCTTCGGCGAGGCCAAGGCCCTCGCACTCGAGCAACTGGCCGACACCTCGGCGACGAAGGTCACGCTGCCTTTCGTCGAGGAGCAGTTGAAGGCGGCGCGAGAAACACTCGGCACGGACTTCTGGTCTTACGGCGTGGCGGCCAACCGGCGCACGTTGGAGGCCTTTGTGCGCCATCACCACGCGCAGGGGTTGTCGGCGCGCGCGATGGCGGTGGAAGAACTCTTCCACCCCAACACCTACGAGAGCTACAGCGTCTGAGCGACGCTGTAGCTCTGATCGTCACTCGCCGGTGATGCCTTGCTGGCGGATGAACGCTGCCCAGGTCTGCTGCTCGTCCTTCAACGACGCCGCGAACTGATCGGGCGTGTCGAACACCGGCAGCAGCGCCTGTTGTTCGAGCCGTTGCGCGGTGGCCGGCAGGCGCATCGCGCGCGCCACCTCGTCGGCGATGCGCTTGACCAGGGCCGGTGGCACCTTGGCCGGCAGCATCACCGAGAACGAGGTGAAGGCCTTGTAGTTCGGCACGCCGGCTTCGGCGAAGCTGGGTACGTTGGGCAGCAAGGCGCTCTTGTCGGTGATCGCCAGCGCCAGCAGCTTGCCGGCATCGATGTGCTGGCGCACGCTGGCCAGGTCGGTCAGCATGAACTGCAAGCGGCCGCCCAACAGGTCGGTGTAGGCCGGGCCCGCGCCCTTGTACGGCACATGGCTGAACTTCGCGCCGCTGGTTTGTTCGAGCATGCGCACGCCGATGTACAGCGGGCTGCCGGTGCCCGCGGTGCCATAGAAAAGCTTCTCAGGCTCGCGCTTGCCGCGCTCGATCAACTCGGCCAGCGTCTTCACCTTCGCGTCCGGGTTGGCCACGATCACCATCGGCGCGATCACGCCGCGCGTCACCGGTGCGAAGTCGCGCCATACGTCGTACTGCAGCGTCTTGTACAGGCCGGGGTTGATGCCCAGCGACGAATTCGAGGCCACCAGAAGCGTGTAGCCGTCGGGCTGCGCCTGCGCTGCTGCGCCAGCGCCGATGGCACCGCTGGCGCCGGGCTTGTTGTCGACGACGAAGGTCTGCTTCAACTGCTCGGTCAGCGCCTGCGCGAGGATGCGGCCGTAGGCGTCGGTGCCACCGCCGGGAGACGACGGCACGATCACGGTCACGGTCTTGGCGGGCCAGTCGGCCTGCGCCGTCGCAGCGCCTGCGAAAGAAGACGCCAGAATTGCCAGCGTGCCGCAGCGCGCGAGGTGGAACAACATGCAGATCTCCTTGGGGTCAGGCATGCAAGGGTAGTCGCGCATGATGGGCCAATTCAAGTGGAGATACGCTGACACGTATGGACTCCCCATCTACACCGAACTCGATGCGCGCCTGCAGTTGCAGGCGTTGAGGCTGAGCGAGGTGCAGGCGCTGACCTCTGGCGAGGCCGACGCCACGCAGGCCACCAACGAAGGCCAGGTCGAACGGCCCTGGAACCTCTGGCGCGCGCGCCCGTACTGCGAGCTGACGTATCGCGCCAGCGCGGCGTGCGTTGTGCACGCGTCCACGCGCTCATTCGCGCACGCCGTCAAGTTCACAGGCGCAGTGCCGAAATGTGTCGGGAGTCTTCGATACACCGACGCCGTGAACGCAGCCCCCACCATCGCCACCGCCGACCTGCAAGTCGGCATGTTCGTTCACCTCGATCTGGGTTGGATGTCGCACCCGTTCGCGGTATCGAGCTTTCGCATCGCCGATGCAGGGCAGATCGCCTCGATTCGTGCGCTCGGCCTGGCACGCGTGCGTTGGAGCCCCGAGCAGAGCGATGAACCTGCGGTGCCATCGCGCTTGCCCACACCGAGCGCCGACCCGCGCGAACTGGCCGCTTCGCCAACGATGGCCGACCCGCAGCCCGTGGCGGCGAAGCACACAGCCGCCGCGCAGCGTCGCGCCGCCAGCTTGGTCGAGCGCCAGTACGCCGAAGCCGCGCGCGACTGGCGGGTCACCGCGGACCTGACCGTGCGCGACCCGGTGACTGCCGGGCAGCGCATGGCGGCGTTGTCACAGGCCCTGGTGACAAAGATGCTCGGCGCGCGTGAGCTGTCGATCCGCGCCGTCACCGCTGCGCCCAACGAAGGCAGCCGCCACGCGACCAACGTCGGCGTGTTGGCGCTGCTGATGGGGCGCCAGTGCGGCCTGTCGGAAACCGAGATGCACGACCTCGGTGTCGGCGCGCTCGCACACGACATTGGCAAGACCGAGCTGCCGGCGGCGCTGCACCGCGCCGACCCCAATTTTTCCTCGGCCGAGATGGCGCGCTACCGCGAGCATGTCGGCCTCGGGATGGCGCTGGGCACGCGCATGGGTCTGACGCCCGGTGCCATGCTGGTCATCGGCCAGCACCACGAGCATCTGGACGACAGCGGCTTTCCGCAAGGCGTCGGCGGGCAGCGCATCAGCGTGCCGTCGCGCGTGGTGGCGCTGGTCAATCGCTATGACAACCTGTGCCAAGGTTCGGCGCGCACGCTGGCAATGACGCCGCACGAAGCTCTGTCACTGCTGTTCTCGCAGGGCCAGCGCCAGTACGACCCGGCGCTGCTCAGCGCCTTCGTGCGCATGATGGGCGTGTACCCGCCGGGCTCGGTGGTGCAGCTCACGGATGACCGCTATGCGGTGGTCGAGAGCGTCAGCGCGTCACGCCCGCTGCGGCCCAAGGTGCAGGTCCATGAGGCCAAAGCGCCTCACGGCGAGGCGCCGCTGCTCGACTTGGCGCAGGAGCGCACGCTGGGCATCCGGCGCGCGCTGTCGGCCGAGCAGTTGCCGTCGGCCGTGCGCGAGCACCTGATGCCGCCGCGCCGCGCGGCCTGGTTCTTCGAAGCCAGCGAGGGCGAGACGCCGCCGGTCACGACGCGTCATTGACGCGGCGCAAGGCCGACCCGCGCCAGTTGCGCAGCCGCGGGCTCCTTGCCTACAGTTGGGCCTGAGGCGGCGTCCCGGCACGGTCGCCGTCAACGACTGCGATGAACCCGCTCGCCCACGCCCTCAAAAGCCGGATCGCCAGCCGCGCGCCGATGATGGCCGTGCGCCTGCCCACGGGCCCGTGGCTGGGCGCCACCAACGCGCGCGTGCGCCTGGCATTGAAAGGGTGGGCGCCATTGGCGCATCTCGTCACGGGGCAGATTGGCCGGCTGGCCGAGGACCATGTGCAGGGCCGCGTCGATCTCAGCGGGTCGATGCGTGACATTGTCGAGGCTGCGGCCGCCCTGATCGACACGGACCCGACGCGGGTGCGCCGCAGCCGCTGGTTGTCGGCATGGCAATCGCGGTTGCGTCACACGCCGACGGCCGACGCGCGGCAAGTCCAGTTTCACTACGACGTGTCCGACGCGTTCTACGCGCTCTGGCTCGACCCGCGCCGCGTCTATTCTTGCGCCTACTGGCCGGCCGGCGTGCACAGCCTCGCCGCCGCGCAGGAAGCCAAGCTCGATCTGGTGTGCCGCAAGCTGATGTTGCGCCCGGGCGAGCGCTTTCTCGATGTCGGCGCCGGCTGGGGCGCGCTGCTGTTGTGGGCGGCCGAACACTACGGCGTGCGTGCGACCGGTATCACCTTGTCGAAGCACCAGCACGCGTTTGTCAACCGGCTGATCGAAGAGCGCGGACTGGGTGGGCGTGTGCGCACCCTGCTGCTCGACTACCGCGCTTTGCCCGAAGACCAGCCGTTCGACAAGATCGCCTCGATCGGCATGTTCGAGCACGTCGGCCGCGCGCGCCTGGGAACTTACTTTGCCAAGCTGCAGCGCTTGCTCGCGCCCGGTGGCCTGCTGATGAACCACGGCATCACGGCCGGCGGCACCGCCAACCACGAACTCGGCGCCGGCATCGGCGATTTTGTCGAGCGCCACATCTTCCCCGGCGGCGAGTTGCTTCATGTCGCGCCTGTGCTTGAGACGATGAGCGATGCCGGGTGGGAAATGCTCGATGTCGAGAACCTGCGCCCTCACTATGGAAAGACGCTGTGGGCCTGGTCCGACGCGCTCGAAGCGCGGCTTGACGACGCGCGCTTGCTCACCACGGACGGCACGTTGCGCGCTTGGCGCCTGTACCTGGCTGGCAGCGCGATGGCCTTCGAGCGTGGCTGGCTGTGCCTGCATCAGGTGCTGGCTGCGCGGGCAGGGGCACAATTGGCCTACCCGTTCACACGCGACCACGTCTATGCCCGCCCCCAGCTCTCAGCGTTCGCGCCCCCAGAGGACCGCTCAGCGCCTTGGGGCGGCTCGGCGCCGCTGACAACATGCTCTACAAATTCAGGTCCAAAGCCGCCGGCGACGTGATCATGCTGGCCGGCAACGGCGACCAGGTGATGCGTCTGGTCGGCCGCGAACCCGCTGCCAAGGGCATCTTCGAAGTCGCCCACATGCCGCAGCTGATCGCAGCTCTCGAACAAGCCGTGGCCGCCGACGAGGCTGCGCACAAGCAAGACAGTGACGACGAACGGCGCGGCAAAGGTGACGGCGTCTCGCTGCGCCAACGCGTCTGGCCGCTGGTCGACATGCTGCGCCGCTGCCATGCGGCCCAAGAGGTCATCACCTGGGGAGCGTAACCCACCCCGAAGCGTAGGGGCACCGCCAGCGGCCCGGCAAAGCTGGATCTGCGGCGGCTGCTTGGACAGTCAGCGCACCGCGCAAGGAGCAATTGAAGTGAAACTGTGGAGCGATTCGTGGACCAATGGCGACCGCATCGGCGCGCAATACGCCGCGGGCCGGCTCGACGACAAGAGTAGCGTCGGCTTCTCCGACAACATCAACCCGCATCTGGCTTGGAGCGACCTGCCGGCGGGCACGAAATCCCTGGCGCTGATCTGCCACGACTTTGACGTGCCGTCGAAGGGCGATGACGTCAACAAGACCGACCGCGAGATCCCGAGCGATCTGCCGCGTGTCGACTTTTTCCACTGGCTGCTGGTCGACCTGCCGCCGGCGGTGGCGCATATCGCCGAGGGCGAGTACAGCCGCGGCTTCACGCCGCGTGGCAAACCCGGCCCAGGCGCGGCGCACGGCGCGCGCCAGGGCGTGAACGACTACACCGGCTGGTTCGCTGGCGATGCCGAACGCGCCGGCAATTACTTCGGCTACGACGGGCCGTTTCCTCCGTTCAATGACTCGCTGGTCCATCACTACGTGTTCACGCTGTACGCGCTCAACACGGCGCGGTTGCCCGTTGACGGCAACTTCGACGGCGCGCAGGTGCGCGCGGCGTTGGCCGGCCATGTGATCGATGCGGCCACGTATTCCGGCACCTACACGCTGAACAAGCGCCTGGCCCGTTGAAGGACGACGCGTTGACCCGCGTGGTGGCCGTGCGCCACGGCGAAACCGCGTGGAACGTGCAGACACGCATTCAGGGCCAGCTCGACATCGGCTTGAACGATGCCGGCCGTTGGCAGGCGCAACGTCTGGCGCGTGCCCTCGCCGACGAGCGTTTCGACGCGGTGTATGCGAGCGACTTGCAGCGCACGGCCGACACGGCGCGCGCGGTGGCCGAGCGCAACGGCCTGGCCTTGCGCACCGAGGCTTCGTTGCGCGAACGCGGCTTTGGCGAGTTCGAGGGCCTGACCTGGGCCGAGGTCGAGCAGCAGCACCCCGAATCTTCGCGGCGCTGGCGTGAGCGCGACGCCGCCTTCGGGCCACCGGGCGGCGAGACCCTGGCCGCGTTCTACGAGCGCGCGGTCGGGGCGCTGGCCGCGATCGCGGCGCGCCATCGCGGCCAGCACATCCTGATCGTCACCCATGGCGGCGTGCTCGATGCGCTGTACCGCGCCGCGTCGCGCATCGCGCTCGACGCGCCGCGCACCTGGCAGCTCGGCAACGCCAGCATCAACCGCGTGCTGCATGGCGAGCGCGGCTTCACACTGGTGGGCTGGAACGACGACTTCCATCTTGCAGGCGGAGCGGTGCTCGACGAGGGCGCGGCGTGACAAACGCAGCGATCGATCACGATGTCGTCGCGCGCATGATCCGCGCTGATGCCCTCTGATGCCCGCGGCTGCGCCGGTTGACGCAGGGGATCAGCGGCGTAGAGTCGGACGCGTCGAGTTGCGAAAGGAGGTCCTGCCCATGACCATCAAACGCATGACCAAGGCCGATCACCCGCAGTCCTTCGGCGCCTTCAAGCCGGTCGGCCATGTCGTGGTCGCGATGCCCGACGACGATCGCGCCGCTGCCGCAGTGCAGGCCTTGCGCGCTGCCGGCTTCGAGCCCGGGGACATCCTCGAGTACACCGCCGCCGAAGAAGACGACGAAATGGACCGCATGCTCGCGCAAGCCAGCGACCTCGCCGGCTTCGGCTACGAAGTCAGTCTGATGCGGCGCTACCAGGAGCTGGCCAAGGACGGTGCGAGCTGGCTGATCGTTTACGCGCCTGAAGACGACCGGGCCTCGCGCGTCGCCGAGGTGGCCCGGACCCATGGCGCGCTGATGGCTGAGAAGTACCACCGGCTGGTGATCGAAGACCTGATCTAGAACAGGTCGGCTTGCGGCCGTTCCTAGAACAGGTCGCCTTCGCGACCTTGGGCGGCGCCAGCCCCAGGTGCCGGTACGCGGCCAGGGTGGCGCGCGGCCACGCGGCGTGCGCTGCAGGTAGCCCTGCTGAATCAGGTAGGGCTCGATCACGTCTTCGATCGTGCCGCTCTCCTCGCCGATCGCTGCGGCCAAGTTGTCCAGCCCGACCGGGCCGCCGTCGAAGCGCTGCACGATGGCCTCGAGCAGCTTGCGGTCCATCACGTCGAAGCCGAGCGGATCGACGTCGAGCATCGCCAGCGCGGCGTCGGCCACGGTCTTGCCGATGCGGCCCTCGGCCTTGACGTCGGCATAGTCGCGCACGCGGCGCAAGAGGCGGTTGGCGATGCGTGGTGTGCCGCGCGAGCGGCGCGCGATTTCGCCGGCACCGGCCTCGTCGATCGGCACGTTGAGCAGGCCGGCCGAGCGGTGCACGATGCGCGCCAGTTCTTGCGGCGTGTAGAACTCTAGCCGCGCAACGATGCCGAAGCGGTCGCGCAGCGGATTCGTCAGCATGCCGGCGCGCGTGGTCGCACCGATCAGCGTGAACGGTTGCAAGCTCCAGCTTGATCGAGCGCGCGGCTGGACCTTCGCCGATCATGATGTCGATCTGGTAGTCCTCGAGCGCCGGGTAGAGGATCTCTTCGACCACCGGCGACAAGCGGTGGATCTCGTCGATGAAGAGCACGTCGTGCGCTTCAAGATTCGTCAGGATCGCCGCCAGGTCCTTCGGCTTTTCGAGCACCGGGCCTGATGTCTGGCGCAGGTTCACACCCAGTTCGGCAGCAACGATGTGCGCCAGCGTCGTCTTGCCCAGCCCCGGTGGGCCGAACAGCAGCACATGATCGAGCGCTTCGCTGCGCTTCTTCGCCGCAGCAATGAAGATTTCGAGTTGCTCGCGAGCCTTGATTTGACCCACGTAGTCATCGAGCGCTTTCGGCCGCAGCGCGCGCTCGATGGCTTCTTCGTTCGGCGACGTTGGCGCCGCACTGACGATGCGGCGCGCGGCCGATACGGGTGCGCCGCTGCCAATGTCATCGGTATGGATGCTCATGCGTTGATTATCCGGCCGCTACCATCGTCTTCATGAACACCTCTACGCTTCACAAATCAGCCGTTGTCTGCCTGCTGTCGTTGGCGGCAGCCGCCGCTTCGGCGCAGGTCAAGGTCGATCGAGCGTGGGCACGGCCCACGGTGCCGGGTCAGCAAGGCGGCGGCGGGTATCTGTCGATTACCAGCGCGAGCGCCGACAAGCTGATCGGCGGCAACACGCCGTTGGCCGAGCGTTTCGAACTGCACACGATGGCGATGAAGGGCGAAGTGATGGAGATGCGCCAGGTCGATGCGATCGAGTTGCCGGCCGGCCGGACTGTCGAGTTCAAGCCCGGTGGGCTGCACGTGATGTTCATCGGCTTGAAACAGCCGCTGGCCCTGGGCAGCAAGGTGCCGGTGACCTTGAGGTTCGAGAAGGCTGGCGCGATCACGGTGCAGTTCGATGTCATGGCGCGCCCTGCGGCGGCGGCGCCGCACGACACGCACAAGCCCTGATTCCTGGGCTTACTTCGACAACGCCTTCAGCGCGAGCTTGATGCCCTCGGCCACGGCCACATCGCCCGGCAGGGCCTTTATGGCCGCGGCGGCTTCGCGTTCGCTGTAGCCCAGCGCGATGAGGGCTTGCACGATATCGCCCTGGGCATCACCGACCAGGGACGACGGTGAGCCGAGGTCCGGCGCCAGCTTGCCCTTGAGTTCGAGCAGCAGCCGCTCAGCCGTTTTCTTGCCGATGCCCGGCACCTTCGTCAGCCGCGTCGCCTGCTGCTGCGCTACGGCCTGTGCGAGCTCACTCACCGACAGACCCGACAACACCGACAACGCGGTGCGTGGGCCGATGCCGCTGATCTTCAGCACCTCGCGAAACGTCGACCGTTCGGGCGCCGTGAGAAAGCCGTACAGCAGCTGGGCGTCTTCGCGCACGACGAAATGCGTCAGCAGCGTGATGCGCTCGCCGATGGCGGGCAGGTTGTAGAAGGTGCTCATCGGCACATCGACTTCGTAGCCGATGCCGTTGCAGTCGATGAGCAGTTTGGGCGGAGATTTTTCCGCGAGAGTGCCTGTAAGCCGTCCGATCATGGGCGGCGATTATCGGTGCGCCGTCAGTTCAGCGTCGGAAGAGGCCCAGGCGCTGCGCTTCGAGCGCCGCTTCCGCACGCGAGCTCACGTTGAGCTTGCGGTAGATCTGCTTGACGTAGTCGGCGATCGTGTGGCGCGACAGGCCGAGCTGCACGCCGATCTCCGGCAGCGTGAAGCCCTTGGCGACACGCAGCAGCACTTCGCTTTCACGCTCGGTCAGCGACACATGCGGCAAAGCGTTGGCCTGCGGCTTGTTCTGCGCTGCGAAGTAGGCGATGACGCGGCGCGCGATCGACGGCGACAGCGGTGGCTCGCCCTGGGCCATGCGTTGCAACTGCTCGATGATCAGCTCGCGCGCCTGCTCTTTCAAGATGTAGCCGAAGGCGCCGGCTTGCAGCGCCGGGAAGAGATGATCGTCGTCGTCATGGATCGTGACGACGACCGACTGACATTCGCTTTGCGTCTCACGCAGCTTCTCGACGACATCGACGCCCGAGCCGTCGGGCAGGCCGAGGTCGATCAGCGCCAGGTCGAACTTGATGGCTGAGACGAGTTCTCGCGCATCGTGCACGCGCGCCGCTTCGGAGATCTGACCGTCGGGGAACACGCGCAGCACCAGATCCTTCATCCAGGCGCGGATTTCGGGCAGGTCTTCGAGCAAGAGAATGGTCTTCATGGCGTGGTCTCCCGAGATGGGAATAGAGTCGATCGATGCTAGCAGCCGGAGGCCGCCGCATCACGCCGCAAGCGTGTGCTTTTCCAGTGGAATCGTGAGGCGGATCACGGTTCCATAGCCGGGGCCCGACTCGACCAGGCACTGCCCCTGCAATTGTTTGGCGCGGTGCTTCATCGTCGTCATGCCGTGGCCGCGGTCCAGCCGTCCGTCGAGCTCGAGCGGAATGCCCTTGCCGTTGTCCTGGATCTTGAGGTGGAAGTCGCCGCTGACGATGTTGCAGCGGATCGAGCAGCGCGACGCGGCGCTGTGCTTGATGATGTTGCTCACTGCCTCGCGCAGGATGCGCGTGGTCTGGACGTAGGCGCGCGCCGACAGCGTCTGCGGCAGCTCTTCTGTGGGGGCCTGCCACTCGCCTTCGACACCGGCCTGCGACAAGCGGCCCACCACTTCGGCGCGCCAGTCGCCGAGGGCGTCGATCAGCTTGACCGGCTTGCCTGTGAGGCCGCGCACCGACAGGCGCATCTCCTCGAGCGCTTCTCGGGCGAGTGTCGAGATGCGCTCGCTCTCGCTGGTGTGGACGATGGTCAGCAGCTTGGCACCGAGGTCATCGTGCAGGTCAGCGGCGATGCGTTTGCGCTCCTGCTGCGTCACCTGCTCGACACGCAACTCGGCCATCTGCGCGTAGTTGCGCTCCATCGCCGCGGTGCTGTCGCGGATGCGCGTTTCGAGCGAGCTGCGAAGGGCTTCGGCGTTGCGCAGCTCGCGGCCGTACTGGTGAACCAGCAACAACCCCATGCCCATGAAGGCCAGCGGCGTGGTCACATGCGGCAGCGTGCGCCACAGCGGCGACAGCAATTCCCGCTGCGCTGCGAACTCGACGGCGATCATCGTCGCCGCCACCAGCACCAGCAGCAGGATCGGCCAGAAGTCGCGCCGCTGCGCCGTGCGCGCCGAGTACAGGAAGTAGCCGATCGCCAGCAGCGCCTCGATGACGAACACCAGGTACCAGGTGCTGGCCGCGGCGTACACGCGGTCTGGCCCGGCCAGCAACAAGGACAGCGGGACGGCGGCGCATTGCAGCCACAGCGTCGTACTCACGGCGCGCACGCGGCGGCGCGCGAAGCGCAGCAGGAATTCGATCGCCGCCAGCGCGACCAGCCCGATCAGCGTCACCACAGCGGCCTCGGTCGGGAAGCGGCCCAGGCCGACGCTGTGCCACCACGGGCGCAGCGTCACGGCCGCCCACGCCATCGACAGCGCGCCGAAGTACAGCAGGTGCGGCTCACGGTGCTGCCAGCCGCCGACGACGAGGATCACCAGTCCCATCATCAGCAGAGCGCTCGAAGCCAGCTGCGGAAGCACGGCTCTGACCAGCACGGTCTGGCGCTGTTGCGCATGCAAAGCTTCATAGGCGCCGATCTGTGGCGCGGCCAGCGCTGCGGCGCGTTGGCGCGAGGCCACCTTTTCCAGCGCATAGCCGGCCAGGCGCAGGTCGATCGTGTTGCCGCGCGCTTCGAGCAAGGCGGGCGGCAGCGCCAGCAGCAGCGGTTGTTCGCAGTCGAGCGCGATCGGGTCTGGCACCCGGTTTGCGCCAAACAGGGTCTGGCCATTGAGCTGCACCCTCGCGTCGCCGCAAATGCGCTCGATCAACAAGCCCAGCGCGGCGCGGCTGGCGCCGGCATCCGGTGCGTCGAAGCGCAGCCGATACCACAGCGGCGTGTCGGCACCCGGCCGCGACAGCGCCCACTCATCGGGCAGCGTGACCACGCGTGTGGCCGCGTCGCCAGGAAACGTCGTGCTGCCGGTGTCCTCGACGGCCAGAGCATCGGCGAAGCGCTGGATCGGTGCTTCAATGCTGGCCTGTGCAAAGGCCGCGCTACAAATGAGCAGGGCCGCCAGCAGCATGGCGCGCGGGCAGGCGAGAAGCATTGCGGCGTGACGAATCATGAAGCGAACGATTGTGCAGGAGGCCTCTGTCGCGGCAGGCCGCCACAATCGCGCTTTCGTTGCATCGTTGGCATTTCATCCTGTGATCCTTCGCCACGCCTTCACTCCCGCGGACAACGCCCGCCTGTCGCACCTGAGCGGCGCGCTCGACACGCACTTGCGCACCATCGAAAGTGCGCTCGGCGTGCGCATCTCGCGCCGCCACGAAGCCTTCCGCATCGACGGCGGCCAGCCGATGGCCGAGCGCGCGTTGGCGCTGCTGCAAGCGCTGTACGCGCGCGCGGCGCGGCCGATCGGCGAGCAGGCGCTGCAGATGGCGATTGCCGACGCGGTGGGCCGCAGCGATGCTGCCGCGGACGATCCCGACGCTGTCGTGCTGCGCACGCGCCGCAGCGACCTTGAAGGCCGCACGCCAAACCAGCGCCAGTACCTGCGCCACATCCTTGGCCACGACATGACCTTCGGCATCGGGCCGGCTGGCACCGGCAAGACATTTCTAGCGGTGGCTTGCGCCGTCGATGCGCTGGAGCGCACGCAGGTGCAGCGCATCGTGCTGACGCGGCCAGCCGTCGAGGCTGGCGAACGGCTGGGCTTCCTGCCTGGCGATCTGGCGCAAAAGGTCGATCCCTACCTGCGCCCACTCTACGACGCGCTGTACGACCTGATGGGCCTGGAGCGTGTGACCAAGGCGTTCGAGAAGGGCACGATCGAGATCGCGCCGCTGGCCTTCATGCGCGGGCGCACCTTGAACCACGCCTTTGTGATCCTCGACGAGGCGCAGAACACGACGACCGAACAGATGAAGATGTTCCTGACGCGCATCGGCTTCGGCAGCAAGGCGGTGATCACCGGCGACACCAGCCAGATCGATCTGCCCAAGGGCGCCACCAGCGGGTTGGTGGAGGCCGAGCAGGTGCTGCACGGCGTCAGCGGGGTCGCCTTCACGCGATTCACGGCCGCCGATGTGGTGCGGCACCCGCTGGTGGCGCGGATCGTCGAAGCGTATGAGCGTGCGACAAACGAAGACATCTGAGCTGCGGTTGTCGCTGCAGCAGCCCGATGGGCGGCACCGCAGCGTGTTGACGCGCTCGTGTGTTGCGCGCTGGATTCGCGCCGCACTTGAAGCGCCGGCCGAAATCACGGTACGCGTCGTCGATGAAGCCGAAGGCCGCGCGCTCAACCTCGGCTACCGCAAAAAAGACTACGCAACCAATGTGCTCACCTTCGACTACCAGCGTGAGCCAGTAACCCTGGCCGACCTGGTGCTCTGCGCGCCGGTGATCGAGCGCGAGGCGCGCGAGCAGCGCCGGCCGATCGAAGCGCACTACGCCCACCTGCTCGTGCACGGCACGCTGCACGCGCAGGGCTGGGACCACGAGCGCGCGGCTGACGCGAAGAAAATGGAAGCGCGCGAAGCCGAATTGCTGGCAGCACTGGGCTACAGCAATCCCTATCGTCCCTGAGTGCCCAGATAGCGCTTGCGCCAGAAGAACGCGCCGAGGCTCAATCCCACAAGCGCCATCAGGCCGAGCGCGATCCAGATGCCGGTCTTGTCGTGGATCAGCGGCATGGCGTCAAAGTTCATGCCAAAAAAGCCGGTGATCAGGTTCAGCGGCAAGAAGATCGCTGTCAGCACGGTCAGCGTGCGCATGATGGCGTTGGTGCGGTGAGAGAGCGCCGAGAAGTGCATCTGCACCGCGTTCTCGGCCGATTGTTCGAGCCGGCGCACATGCGTCAGCACGCGTTCGATGTGCTCTTGCACGTCGCGTGAACGCACGCGCAACAGCTCGCGCTCGCGGCGCGCCGTGGCGTCGGCCGCGTCGGGCCATTCGTCGAGGGCGTCGATCCATTCCTGCATGGCGGCACGCTGGTCCTCGCAGGTGTCTTCCAACTGGTGCAGCGCGTTGCGCGCTTCGAGCAGCAGCGGCCAGTCGTGAAAGCGGCTGTTTGGGTTGAGCAGTTCGCGCTGCACCGTGCCGAGGTGGCGCGTCAGCAGGCGCCGCAGGTCGAGGTAGCTGTCAACCATGTGGTTGACCATGCGCAGCATCAGGTCCGCGGGGCTGGCCGGCATGCGCGTGGCGGTCCGGCCTTCGCTGCCGCCCGAAAGTGCAGCCAGGCGCTGGGCAAAGTGTTCACGCACCGCGCAGTCGCCGGGGTGCACGGTGACCAGGATCGTGTCGAACAGCGCGAACCCCACGGGACTGGTCTCGACCGAGGTGAGTGTTTGGCGCGCCTCGACCAACAAGGTCTTGCCTGACTGGCCGGTGTTCACGCCCTTGTCTGCCGGGGCGCCCGCCAGCAACCGCCGAAAGACCAACAGGTCGTACCACGACGTGTAGTCGTACTGGCTCGGCAGTTGCGCATTGAGCAGGTCGGAGACGTGCAGATCGACGATCGGCCCACTCTCCCAGGCCTGCAAGCGCTCCTGCACGTCCGACAGATGCGACTCGAATTCAACGCGCGCGGCGCCGATCCACAAAAAGCCGCTGGCGGGTTTTTGCGCTGGTAGGCCGGGCAGTTCGGTGAACCGGTCCGCGCTGACGTGGAACACCCGCACTACCGGTGCCCCTCGTCCGACGGGTACGTCGGCCGATCCCCCGAGGGGATGCGGGCCTGCTCGGGCGCGGCCCGACGCTTGGCCCGCAGCAGCTCAAGCACGCAGCAAGCGCGCTGCATCGAGCGCGAAGTACGTCAGCACGCCATCCGCACCGGCTCGCTTGAAGGCCAGCAGCGACTCCATCATCACGGCGTCGTGGTCGAGCCAGCCGTTGGCCGCGGCCGCTTTCAACATGCTGTACTCGCCACTGACCTGGTAAGCGAAGGTCGGCATGCGGAAGGTCTCCTTGACGCGGCGCACGATGTCCAGGTACGGCATGCCGGGCTTGACCATCACCATGTCGGCGCCTTCGGCGATGTCCAACTGCACCTCGCGCAGGGCCTCATCGCTGTTGCCGGGGTCCATCTGGTAGACCTTCTTGTCGCTCTTGCCGAGGTTCTTGGCTGAGCCGACGGCATCGCGGAACGGACCGTAGAAAGCGCTCGCGTATTTGGCGCTGTAGGCCATGATCTTGGTATGGATGGCGCCGCTCGATTCGAGCGCTGCACGGATCGCGCCGATCCTGCCGTCCATCATGTCGCTCGGCGCGACGATGTCCACGCCGGCTGAGGCCTGCAGTTGCGCCTGCTGTGCCAGCACAGCCACCGTCTGGTCATTGAGGATGTAGCCGCTGTCGTCGATCAAGCCGTCCTGGCCGTGCGACGTGAAAGGGTCGAGCGCGACATCGGTCAGCAGCGCCAATTGCGGGAAGCGCGCTTTCAACTCGCGCACCGCGCGCGGCACCAGGCCATCGGCGTTCAGCGCCTCGCGGCCGTCGGCGTGCTTGAGCGCGGGGTCGATGACCGGGAACAGCGCCATCACCGGCACGCCGAGCGTGATGCAGGCTTCGGCCTGGGTGTACAGCCGGTCCACCGACAGGCGCTGCACGCCCGGCATCGAGGCCACGTCTTGCGCCTGGTTCTTGCCATCGAGGACGAACACCGGGTAGATGAAGTCCGACGGCGCCAACTGCGACTCGCGCACCAGCGCGCGGATCGCTGCGTCGCGCCGCAGCCGGCGCGGGCGGCTGGCAGGAAACGGGGGCAGGGGGGGCACAGGGCTCATGCGGCGGTCCCAGCAGTCGAAACAGGGGCTGGCGGCCGTGCGGCATCGGTGTTTCCGAGGCGTTACACAAGTCACCGACTCAGCTAAATTGGTCGGCGAATGATAGCCGCGAGGCTGCCGTTCCCTGCTTTACCTCCCTGAGCAGGTGCCTTAGCGTGATGACAGCGATAAGGCATTGCAGCCCCAGCCGCAAGGCTGGGGCTTTTTTACTCGCGGCGGGCACTTCCGATAATTGACGCATGACGACTTCGTACCTCTGGATCAAAGCCTTTCACATCGTCTTCGTCGCGAGCTGGTTCGCGGGTCTGTTCTACCTTCCGCGCATCTTCGTCAATCTGGCGCAGGTCGGTGACGACAGCCCTGCCGAGCGCGCACGCCTGATCGTGATGGCGCAGCGCCTGCACCGGTTCGCGTCGCTGTTGATGATCCCGGCGCTCATCCTGGGCGTGTGGATGTGGCTCGGCTATGGCGTGACGGGTCGCTGGATGCACGCCAAGCTCGTGGTCGTGCTGGCCGTGATCGGCTACCACCATGCCTGTCGCGCGCTGTTGCGCAAATTCGAGAACCGCAGCAACCAGCGCAGCGAACGCTGGTATCGCGTGTTCAATGAAGTCGCGGTGCTTTTGTTCATCGCGGCCGTCGTTCTCGTGGTGGTCAAGCCGTTTTGAGTGCAACGCACCGCACGACAGCCTGGCCGCTGGCGCTGATGCTGGCCGCGCTGGTGCTGTATGCAAGCCTGTACCCGTTTGTCGGCTGGCGCTGGCCGCAGGGCATGGTCGGCGCAGACTGGTTGCTGCTGCCGTGGCCGAAGGGGCGCCTGCGCTTCGACGAACTCTCCAACTTTCTTGGCTACGTGCCCATCGGCGCACTGCTGGTGATCGCGGTGTTGCGCAGTGGGGGTGGACTCGTGCTGGCTCTGGCGACGGCGTTGGGCCTGTCGGCCGCGCTCTCGTATGGCGTCGAGCTGGCGCAGCAGTTCTTGCCACCGCGCGTGCCTTCGGCCAAGGACTGCCTGTTCAACCTCGGCGGCGCCCTGGCCGGCGCCGCGCTGGCGGTGGCCATCCACGCCGCCGGCACCCTCGAACACTGGCACGCCGTGCGCCTGCGCTGGTTCGAGCGCGACAGCGCCTGGGCCTTCGTGCTCTTGCTGCTGTGGCCGGTGGCGCTGCTGTTCCCTGCACCGGCGCCACTGGCACTGGGGCACATCTGGGGCGAGGTGCACGGCTGGCTACAGACGCTGCTGGCCGACACGCCGTGGGCGGACGACGCCGCGCTGTGGTTTCCTCCCGCCGATGAAACCGGGCGCCCACTGACACGACTGCAGGAGCTGTTGATCAGCGGCCTGGGCTTGTTGGCGCCGTGTCTGGTGGCCTACGCCACCACGCGCGCCGGCTGGCACCGCCTGTTCCTCGTGGCGGGTGCCGCCGTGCTGGCGGTCGGCATGATGACCATGTCCACGGCACTGAACTTCGGCCCCGAGCACGCCTGGGCCTGGTGGTCACCGCACACCGGGCCGGCGCTGCTGGGCGGCGCGGCGCTGGCGGCGGCGCTGGCGGCGATCGGGCCGCGCTCGGCGGCGGCGCTGGGTGTGCTGGTGCTGGCGTTTGTTGTCGCGCTGGTGGGTAGGGCGCCGAACGACCCGTACTTCGCCGCCAGCCTGGCCGGCTGGGAGCAGGGGCGGCTGGTGCGCTTTCACGGCTTGGCGCAGTGGGTCGGCTGGCTGTGGCCGTATGGGGCGATGGCGTGGCTGCTGCTGCGCCTGGTAAGGCCTGCAAAGCCATGACCGATCGGTGCGCCACCTACAATTTCGTGCATGTCAGAGCCCAGCTACTACCAGCGCCACATCTTCTTCTGCCTCAACAAGCGCGACGGCGGTGAAGCCTGCTGCGCCGACCACGACGCGCAGCAAGGATTCGATCATTGCAAGTCGTTGGTCAAGGCGGCGCGCCTCAACGGCCCCGGCGGCGTGCGCGTCAACAAGGCCGGATGCCTGGACCGCTGTGCTGGCGGGCCGGTGGCGGTGGTCTATCCCGAGGCCGTCTGGTACACGTATGTCGATCGGCACGACATCGACGAGATCGTGCAGTCGCATCTGGTTGAAGGCAAAGTGGTCGAGCGTTTGCGGCTTGCACCTGACGTGGGCCGGTGAGCGCCGCTGGGCCGCTCCCGAGGCGCTCGCTCCCCCTCGGGGGGACCGGCGCGCAGCGACGAAGGGGGCAAACATGAGCGCCGCTGGGCCGCTCCCGAGGCGGCCGCTCCCCATGGACGCGAAGCGGCCCCTCGTCGGACCGTGGGGGACCGGCGCGCAGCGACGTAGGGGGTACCCATGAACCCGCGCACGCACAAGCAGACCGTCGCCGGCCCCGCTGGCGATCTGGTCTGCGCCATCGACGCGCCCGAAGCGCCAGCGCGCGGGCTGGCTGTGATCTGCCATCCACACCCACAGCATGGCGGCACGATGGACAACAAGGTCGTGGTCACGTTGACCCGCGCCTTCGTGCAATGCGGCTGGCGCGCGGCGCGCTTCAACTTCCGTGGCATTGGCGGCTCGGCGGGTGAATGGGACGAGGGCCGCGGCGAAGTGGACGATGCGGTCGCCGTGGCGCAAGCGCTGCGGCAAGGCAGTGAGCCGCTGGCGATGGCGGGGTTTTCGTTTGGCGCTTACGTCGCGTCGCACGCAGCGGCTGCCCTGCAAGCCCAACCGCTCGTGCTGATCGGCCCGGCGACACAGAACTTCACCGTGGCTGCGGCGCCGCAAGGCACACTCGTCATCCACGGCGAGGCTGACGAAGTGGTGCCGCTGTCGGCCACGCTCGACTGGGCGCGCCCGCAATCGCAGCCGGTGGTCGTGGTCCCCGGTGGCGGTCATTTTTTCCACGGCCAGTTGCCGTTGCTCAAGAACCTCGTGGTGCGGCATCTGCAAGCACTGCCATAACCAAGCTCCCCAAGCTCCGATCCGATGAAAACCCTGTTCGCTCTGCTCGTGGCTGCGGCCACCGTGCTTGCCACTCCCGTCACGCACGCGCAGGCTGTGCAGCCGCCCGAGATGGCGGCGCGCCAGTACCTGCTGATGGACCTGACCACCAACCAGGTGCTGGCCGAACGCGACGCCGACGTCGCCACCGACCCGGCCTCGCTGACCAAGCTGATGACGGCCTATCTCGTCTTCGGCGCGTTGCGCGACAAGAAGCTGACGCTCGAGCAGCCGTTGCCGGTGAGCGTGCGCGCCTGGGACGAGCGCAAGGGCGGCTCGTCGCTGATGTTCATCAACACGACGATGCGGCCCACGGTCGATGAGCTGCTGCACGGCATGGTCGTCGTCTCCGGCAACGACGCGTCGGTGGCGCTGGCCGAAGCGGTGGGCGGCAGCCTCGACGTCTTCGTCGGCATGATGAACCGCCAGGCCCAGGCGTGGGGGCTGAAGAACACGGCGTTCAAGAACGTCACCGGCTTGACCGAGGCCGGCCACAAGTCGAGCGCGCGCGACATCGCCGCTGTGGCGGCGCACATCGTGCGCGACTTCCCGCAGTACTACCGCTACTACTCGATCAAGGAGTACACGTACAACAAGATCCGCCAGGACAACCGCAACCTGCTGCTGCGCCGCGACCCCACGGTCGATGGCATGAAGACCGGCCACACCGAAGCGGCCGGCTATTGCCTCGTGGCCAGCGCGGCGCGCGAGTACCCGAACCTCGGCGCGGGCAACAAGCGCCGCCTGATTTCGGTTGTGCTCGGCACCGCGTCGAACGACGTTCGCGCGAGCGAGAGCCAGAAGCTGCTCAACTGGGGCTTTTCCGCGTTCGATCCGGTGCGTCTGTTCGAGGCCGGCAAACCGATCGTCACGCCGGAGGTCTGGAAGGGCGCGCAAAAGCAAGCCAAGCTCGGCGCAGAAGGTTCGGTAACCATCGCCGTGCCGCGCGGTGAGGGCGAGAAGTTGAAGACCGAGGTCCAACGCACCGACCCACTGGTGGCGCCGCTCACCAAGGGTCAGCGCGTCGGCACGCTCAAAGTCACCACCGCGGCCGGCGCTCCAGTGGCCGAAGTGCCGCTGGTTGTGCAGGAGGCGGTGGAGGAGGCGGGCCTCTTCGGCCGCGCCTGGGATTCCGTGCGCTTGTGGATCAAGTAGCCGTAGCACAATGGTCCGCAGCCAGGAGCGCGCAATGACAACAGACCGACTCTGCTACCTCAATGGCGTCTACAAGCCCTTGTCGCAGGCGCAGGTGAGCGTGCTCGACCGCGGTTTCCTGTTCGGCGACGGCATCTACGACGTGGTGCCCGTTTATGCCCGCAAGCTGTTCCGCTTCGACGAGCACATGGCGCGGCTGGAGCGCTCGCTGGCCAAGGTCCGCATCGCCAATCCGCTGTCGCGCGAAGCCTGGCTCGAGCGCTGCCGCAAGCTCTCTTCGGCCCTGGCGGAAACCGAAGGCGCGGAGGACCAGGTCGTGTACGTCCAGGTCACGCGCGGCGTCGCGCAGCGTGATCACGTCATGCCAGAGGGCATCGCGCCGACGGTGTTCATGATGAGCAGCCCGATGAAGCACCCCACGGCCGAGCAGCGCCACGGCGGCGTGGCCTGCACGACGGCGCGCGATTTCCGCTGGGAACGTGGGGACATCAAGAGCATCTCGCTGCTCGGCAATGTGCTGGCGCGGCAGATGTCGGCCGACCACGGCGCGCTGGAGACCATCATGTTCCGCGACGGCTGGCTGACTGAGGCCGCTGCGAGCAATGTCTGGATCGTCAAGGACGGCGCCTTCCTCGGCCCGCCGAAAAGCGAGCATGTGCTCGAGGGCATCCGCGTGGAGTTGCTGCACGAGCTGTGCGAGGAAGAAGGCATTGCCTACAACCTGAAGCCGATCAGCGAGGCTGATGTGCACTCGGCCGACGAAGTCATCCTGAGCTCGGCGACGAAGGAAGTGCTGCCGGTGACCCGAATCGACGGTGAGCCTGTCGGCCACGGCGCGCTGCGCGGCAAGCCAGGCCCCGTGTACGCTCGGCTGCACGAGGCTTATCAGCGGGCGAAGCTGACGCAGTCGGTATGAGCGCGGGGCCGCCGGAGAAAAGCCTGATCGAGTACCCGAGCGCATTCCCGATCAAGGTCATGGGTGCGCAGGTCGAAGGCTTTGCGGAGGCGATCGTGTCGATTGCGCAGCAGTTCGATCCGGCCTTCGACGCCACCACTCTCGAGTCGCGGCCCAGCAAGGCTGGCAACTACCTTGGTCTGACGATCACCGTCACCGCCACCAGCCGTGAGCAGCTCGACGAGCTGTACCGCACGCTGTCGACGCACCCGATGGTCAAGTTGGTGCTCTAGCTAGCTGGCCGGTGACCTGGACGCCGGCAAGACGATCCTGCGCAACTACATCAAGGCACGGACTTCATCGCAGCGGTGGACGCTGCAAGGCAGGAGCGATGAGCGCTGGCGCGCCTGCGACTCAACCCGTTGCAAGGAGTTATTCATGAACCTCGATGAAAACGGCCTCGCCACGCGTCGCGCCGTGCTGGGCGACACCTATGTCGACAACGCCCTGGCCAAGGCCACGCCCTTCACTGCGCCGCTGCAGGAACTGGTGACGCGCCACGCCTGGGGCAACACCTGGCAGCGCCCGGGCATCGACCTGCGCACCCGCAGCATCGTCACCGTGTCGATGCTGGTGGCGCTGGGCCGCATGCACGAGCTCAAGGTCCACGTGCGCGGTGCGCTGAACAATGGCGTGACGAAGGAGGAGCTGCAGGAGATCTTCCTGCACGCCAGCGTGTACTGCGGCTTTCCAGCCGCGGTGGACGCCTTTCGCACGGCGGCCGAGGTGGTGAACGACGCGGCAGGTTAGGCCACGCCAGCAGTACCGGGCCGCACAATCGGCGTCCTCGATCACGTCATCCCGCAACCAATGGCCGCCGCTTCATCACCTCACCCCCGCACCTCCCAGGTCATCAGTACCGAAGCGCAGCTGCGCGCCCTCATCGGTGAACCCGCGGCGCTGACCTGCGCCAAGATCAGCGATCGCCTGAACGCGATGACACGCCAGTTCGTCGAGCGCTCGCCGTTCGTCTGCATCGCCACCAGCGACGCCGCGGGCCATTGCGACCTGAGCCCGCGCGGCGACCCCGCCGGCTTTGTGCGCATCCTCGACGAGCGAACCTTGCTTCTGCCCGAGCGCCCCGGCAACCGGCTGGCGGATTCGCTGCGCAACCTGCTGGCCAATCCGCACATCGGCCTGCTCTTCGTCGTGCCCGGTGTCACCGACACGTTCCGCGTCAACGGCCGCGCCACGATCACCACCGACGCCGATCTGCTCGCGCCCTGCGCCGTGGAGGGCAAGGTGCCGCTGCTCGGCATCCTGGTGGACATCGACGAGGCCTACACCCAGTGCTCGAAGGCGCTCCTGCGCGCGCACCTGTGGGACCCGCAGCGCTTCACCGACCCCGGCACCATGCCCACCGGCGGACAGGTGCATCGCGCCATCCAGGGCGAGGTGTTCGACGCGGAGCAGTACGACCAGGAGCGCGCGGAGCGCTACCGCCGCCGCGTCGGCTTCTATTGAGGGGTTTGCGAACCGGGGCTGCCGATGACCGACGCGATGGATGACTTCATTCGCAGTCTCGACGGCGATGCGCCGCCGCCGCAGGCCACGCCGATGCTGCGCGCGCTGTGGTTCGGCTTGCTGGGCGACTGGAATGCTGCACACGAGCTGGCCCAGGCGCAGGACGATGCGCAGGGCGCCTGGGTGCATGCCTGGCTGCACCGCGTGGAGGGCGATCTCGGCAACGCCGACTACTGGTACCGGCGCGCGGGCCGGCCATCGCGCCGCGGCGACACGCGCGACGAAGCGCTGGACATCGCGCGCGAGTTGATCGGGCGCTGAGCTAGCGCTTCAGCGTTTCAGCGGCACGGCGAAGCCGCGCTGCACGCCCGGGCGTGCCATCAACGTGTCGTACCAGCGCTTGACGTGCGGGAAGTCGGCCAGGTCAACGCGGTGGCGCGGGTGGCGCCAGGCCCAGCCGAGGATCGCGAAGTCGGCGATCGTCAGCTCGGCGCCGGCGAAGTACGGGTTGCCGGCGAGCCGCCGGTCCATCACGGCGTACAGGCGCCGGGTCTCGGCCATGTAGCGCTCGAGGCCGTAGCGGCGGTCGGCTTCGTCGTCGAGCGCGATGAAGTGGTGCACCTGGCCCGGCATCGGCCCGAAGCCGCCCATCTGGAACATCAGCCATTCCAGCGTGGCGATGTGCGCGCGCGGCTCGCGCGGCCAGAACAGCCCCGTCTTCTCGCCCAGGTAGATCAGGATCGCGCCGGACTCGAACACGCTCACCGGTGCCCCGCCCGGCCCGTCGGGGTCGACGATGGCGGGGATCTTGTTGTTGGGGCTGATGGCGAGGAACGCGGGGTCGAACTGCTCGCGCTTGCCGATGTCGACCACGTGCACGTTGTAGGGCAATCCCATCTCTTCCAGCGCGACGCTGATCTTGCGGCCGTTGGGGGTGTCGAAGGCGTAGAGCTGGATCGGCATGCTCACGCAATTCGCCCGAACCACAGCACCGACAGCCCCGCGCCCGCCACCAGCAGCAACGCCGCCACCGCGGCGAGCAGCGCGGTCAGTTCGGTGTCGCGCTTGCTCACCTGCAGTTTGGAGCCGAGCTTCTGGTAGACGCTGCGCAGCGCCTCGGCCGTGCCGGCATGGTGGTACTCGCCGCCGGTGATCTGCGCCACATGGCGCAGCGTGGGTTCGTCCAGTTGCAGGTAGATCGCCATGCCCTCGCCCAGGGCGGTATGGCCTTCAGGCGTGCCCAGGCCGACGACGTAGATGCGCACGCCTCGGTCGGCGGCCATCTTCGCCGCTTCCAGCGTGTCGACGCCCGTGGTGCGGCGGCCGTCGGAGAGCAGGATGATCGCGGCCGACTCGTAGGAGCCGGGCGGCACGGGCGTGATCTCCTTCGGCGGCGCTTTACCGGCCTGCTTGTCATCCAGGCTGCGCGTCGTCTCGCGGCGCGAAGAACCGAAGGTCATCTCGGCCAGATCGATGCCGTGGTCCGGGAACAGCTCCGACAGGCAGACCACGATGGCGTTGCCGATGGCCGTGCCCAACTGCATCTGGATGGCGTCGATCGCGCCGACGAGCGAGGGGCGGTCGATCGTGGCCCGCTGGGCCACCTGCGCGCTGCCCGCGAAGGTGACCAACCCGACTTCGATGTGCTTGGGCACCTCGGCGAGGAACGCCTTGGCCGCGTCCTGGGCAGCCACCATGCGGGAGGGCTTCACGTCCTGCACGCGCATGCTGCGCGAGATGTCGATCGCCAGCAGGATCGTGGACTTGGCCCAGGGCAGCGGCACGGGCGCCGTCGGGCGCGAGAGGGCCAGCAGCAGCAGCGCAATGGCCAGGAAGATCATTGCCGGCGGCACGTGCCGCCGCCAGGGGCGACCTGCGGCCTCGCGAACGATGCGCAAGCTGGAAAACGGGAGCGCCAGCTTGCCGGCCCGGCTCAGCAGCCACAGGTAGAGCGCCGGCAGCAACGGCAGCACCAGCATCCACCACAGGTTGTGAGGCCACAAGAAGTACATCGGCTCCACCGGGCGCTACACGCCCGCGAGTTCCGCGGGCGCAACGGACGTGCCCGCGCAACGGGCATCGGACACCGATTCTGAGGGAACGGCCGAAGTTGCGCGCGCGAAGGCTAGCGGCCGACTTTAGTTGTCGCCTCGGCCGCATCACGCAAGACCTTGGCCTGAGAGCAAGGCCGAGCGCACCTCCCGCGGCGGCTGGGTCAGCTCGTCGCTGCGCTATGGTGTGCATCCGCACTCTGCTGGCGCCTTCACCATGACACCGCTGGATCCCTCCACCGTCATCCAGAGCTGGCACGCGCACGTCTACTTCGACGCCCCTCGCCGCGACGCGGCCTGGGCGCTGCGCGAAGTCATCGTCACGGCGCTGGCCGGGCGCATGGAGCTGGGGCGCTTTCACGAGCGGCCGGTCGGCCCGCACCCGCTGTGGAGCTACCAGCTCGCGTTCGCGCCGGCGCAGTTCGCTCACGTTGTCGGGTGGCTCACGCTCAACCGCAGCGGCCTCGACGTCTTCGTGCACCCCAACACCGGCGATCCGCTGGGCGACCACCGCGACCGCGCGATCTGGCTGGGCCGCTCGTACGAGCTGAACCTGGCGGCGCTCGACGCGTGAAGCGAGCGCTCTGCCGACTCGCCCTGTGCGGGGTGATGGCTGCGCTGCCGTGCATCGCGCTCGCCGCGGACCCGCTCATCGCCGACCTCGAACAACGTCTGGCGAGGGCTGGCGTGGAGTCGGTCAACGACCACTTGATGAGCGCGCACGCGGGCTCCGCGATGTTGTCGCGCTTCAATCGCAAGACGGCGTCGTGTGAGCTGCACGCCGTGAGCCTGGCCATCCGTCTGGCGCGCGGTGTCGAATGCGCGGGCCGTGCAGGCGCATGAAGAGTCGCTGCGCGCTGCCACGGGGCGCTGCGCTCGATTCATCCTGGCGCTGTCCTCGGCCGCCGAAGTCCCCAGGGTCTGCGCTTCACAGGCGGCCTGGGGCGCGGCGCAGATGGCGCGTGAGCTGCGACGCGCATCGCCGATATCGACGCCGACAAGCTGCTGCGCACCACGGCGCAGGGTCAGGCCTGCCGGGCCGCGTACCTGTACGAACTCAAGAACACGCGGGTGACGTTGCGGGTTGCCTCGCCACGGCCCGCGGTGGAATCCTTTTCGCCCTGAGCTCGTATCGCCTTAGGGCGAACGGAGGTTTCCCGAGCATCCTGAGCTTGTCGAAGGGCTTCGACAAGCTCAGCCCGAACGGAACCTTCGTGATCAGCCGCGCGCAGCGCGCTTGACGGCCTTCTTGGCAGCGACGCCGGTGCGGCGTGCCTTGGCCCCCTGCGCCTTCGCAGCTTGCGCCACACGCTGGGCGACGCGGTGCGGGGCGGCAGCGGCCTTGCGGGCGGCGCGGCGCACCGGGCGCGCGCCGGCGGCGTCGGCCAGCGCAATGGCGCCGGCCGCCACCTTGCCCGAGATCGCCAGCGCGACCTTGGCACCCGGCATCGTCAGGCGAGCCGCGGTCTGCAGACCGTTGGAGACGGCCGGGTTGGCCACCTTCGCCGCGAACTGGGCCAGCTTGTTGACCTGGGTGCCTGCGGTGTTGGCGCCGAACTCGATGGCGGTCTCGGCGCGCGCGGCGGTCTGGTCCAGACCCTTGATGACGATCTGGGTCACGTTGCCGCGCACATCGTTCATGAACTCGGTGGCGCGCGGTGCCAGCTTGGCGGTGCGCGGGTACACGCTGTGCTGCAGTGCGCCGTTCACGGCGCCGATCAGGCGGCGGCCGCCCGAGCGGTAGGCCACCACGCTGCGCGCCGCGGCGGTGCGATAGTTCTCGAGGGTTTCGAGCGTGACGTGGCTGAGGTATTGGTTTTTCATGGTGGCGAGCTTCCTGCGTTGTGATGAATGTTCATCGGTGGCGCAAGTGTTGCCGCAGATGCCTAGAGGGCGGCACCCAAAAAAGGCTGTTTCGCTAGAGAGCGGTCCCCACAAACCGGACCGCGCATACTGCCCCACCCAAACCATTGAAAGACAGCCATGTCCAACGCCACAAGCAACAGCCGCCATCGAGGCCGCCTTCACGTGCTGCGTGACCGGCTGAAGCGCGCCGAGCGCGATGCGAAGCGCGGCGTCGCGGGCGCGAAGGAACGGGTCGCCGCCCACACCGCGAAGCGCGAGCAGTACCGCGCCGCGAATCCGTAGCCGGGTTCAAACAACCCCAGACCTGCGAGCGCTGATCGGCAGTTGGCTGTCGATCAGCGCTCGCAACTCGGACACGAACGCGTTGGCGATGTCGCCAACGCGCGCTCACCCCGCAATCGGCTTCGTGTGCCGGAACAGGTTGTCCGGGTCGTATTGCCGCTTCAACGTCGCCAGCTTGTCCAGGTCCGCCGCGCTGTACGCCGCCGCGATGCGTTCGCGCCCCTCTTCCTCGGTGAGGAAGTTGACGTAGGTGCCGCCGGTGGAGCAGGAGCGCGTGGCCTCGAAGCAGTCGCGGGCCCAGGCCATGTTTTGCGCGTCGTCGGCGGACTGCTCCCACGAGCCGGCGATGTTGAGCACGTAGGCGGCGTCGCGGTTGCCGGCCGGAGAGTGGCCGGCGGGCAGCTCGTTCAGCGCGCCGCCGATCTGGAACATCAGGATCGCCGAGTGCGGTGAGCTGATGCGCGCGGCATGTTCGGTGGCCAGCGCGATCATGCGGTCGTCCACGCGCGGCAGGTAGTGCGACTTCCAGTAGTAGCGCCGCCCCTTGGGCTGCGTGCCGTCGAGCAGGCTCTGCATCTGCGTGTAGGGCCGCCGCGTCACGATGTCGGCGACAGGCCGGCCCAGAGCGCGCAGCGGCGCGAGCAGCGCCTCGCCATCTTCCACCTTGCCGCTGTAGCAGACGAAGATCGCCACGATCGGCTGGCCATGCACTTCCTTGGGCAGCCACGGCGCGGGCGGCGCACGCCGCAGCACGGCCACGCTGGTGAGTTCGCGCGGCGCGTTGGCGCTGAAATCGCGGAACGCGGCGAGCACCTGCGGCGCGTCCTCGCCGCGCCACGCGATCGCGCCGCCGAGGATCTCCGGGCCCACCGGGTGCAGCCGGTACTCGAACGAGGTGACGATGCCGAAGTTGCCACCGCCGCCGCGCAGCGCCCAGAACAGATCGGCGTGTTCGCTGTCGGACAGGCGCAGCACTTTTCCTGCGGCAGTCACGACTTCCATCGAGACCACGTTGTCGCAGGTCCAGCCGTGGCGGCGCGTCAGGTAGCCGAAGCCGCCGCCCACCGTGAGCCCGGCAATGCCGGTGGCCGAGACAAAACCGAGCACCGCGGCCAGGCCATGCAGCTGCGTCTCGCGGTCCACGTCGGCGAGCGTGCAGCCGGCCTGCGCCTGGGCCACGCGCCGCGCTGGGTCCACCCAGACACCGCGCAACAGCGACAGGTCGATCATCAGCCCGCCTTCGCACACCGCCAGCCCGGCAATGTTGTGGCCGCCGCCGCGCACCGAGCTGAGCAGCCCGTGCTGGCGCGCAAAGCGCACGGCCTGCACCACGTCGGCGGTGCCGGTGCAGCGCACGATCAGCCCGGGCCGGCGGTCGATCATCGCGTTCCAGACCTTGCGTGTCTCGTCGTAGGCGGCATCGTCGGGCGTCATCACCGCGCCTTTGAAGCTGGTCTTGAAGGCCTGCAGCGCTTCGGGCGCCAAGGTGAGGGTGTTGCCGTTCAGGCCAGTCAGGGGAAGCGTCATGGGGTCTCTCCTTCGAGCGTCGTCATGGTGTGGCGACAGGCACGCCAGCTTGACGCGTGCGCCGCTCGGCCGATCCAGTCCAGGTTCTGAAGCGTTGGGCCCGGAACTAGGGAGCCGCCAACAGCGCCACCGCCCGGCGCCGTGTCGGCGCAAACGCGCTCGCGCCGAGCCAACTCCACAGCCGGGTGGCGTCGCGCCGTGCGCCGTCGATGCGGATGGTGCCCGCGGCGATCGACTCCTCGGGCGTGCGGTCGCCGCTCCAGACTTCGGTGAGGCCGCGCACGGTGGCATCGACCACGACGGTCACGTCGCGGCCCGGGTCGTCGCGGCACAGGTCCACCGTGTCGTCCTCGACCACGAGCCACCATTGCCGCTCGCCGGCGCGCGCGTCGCGGAAGCGGAAGTTGACGACCATCGGCTGCGCCGGGCACACCTCCACGTGCACCGAGCGCCGCACGTCCCACATCAGCAGCCCGGCGTCGAGTTCGTCCTTGCGCAGCCGGCTGCCGATCCAGCGCGCGCCCCAGTGGCCGAGCGCCATGATGATCGGCCGCAAGTCCTCGCCGGCCGGCGTGAGGCTGTACTCCCAGACGTTGCCCAGCGGCGTGCGGCGCACCACGCCGAAGGCTTCGAGCTGGCGCAGCCGCTGCGCCAGCAGGCTGCTCGACATGCGCGGCACGCCGCGGTGCAGGTCGTTGAAGCGGCGGCTGCCGCACAGCAGCTCGCGCAGCACCAGCGGCGTCCAGCGTTCGCACAACACCTGGGCGCTGCGCGCCACGGTGCAGAACTGGCCGTGACTGCGTTCCATCGTCGTTCTCCCTGGCGGTCTGGACGCTGCAGATTCTGGACTTCTCGCGCCGCCGTGCAAGACCCGCGGGGCCGGCGCCATCGGGTTGGTGCCGCGCGAGGCCCGGGTGTACGCTGCTGCGCTCTCGGCAACCACTCCAGGAGCGCGCGATGGCAAACCATGTCTACAAGATGGTCGAACTGGTTGGCTCGTCGGCCACCGGCACCGACGATGCGATCCGCAATGCGATCGAGACCGCGGCCAAGACGCTGCGCCACATCGACTGGTTCGAGGTGGTGCAGACGCGCGGCCATGTGGCCGACGGCAAGGTGGCGCACTTCCAGGTCACCGTGAAGGTGGGCTTCCGCCTCGAGGCTTGATCACGGCAACCGCATCACGGAGGCTCGCATGGACCAGGACACTTTCAACCTCAGCATCCGCAAGTTCCTCAAGACCGTTGGCGTCGGCTCGCAGCGCGAGATCGAGCAGGCGGTGGCCAAGGCGCTGGCCGACGGCAGGCTCGCCGGCAGCGAAACCTTCCTCGCGACGATGACGCTGAAGATCGATGCGTTGGGGTTGGCGCTGACGTTCGACGGTGACATCGCACTGCAGTAGCGGCAGGCCGCCGAGCGATACGGATTCGCTTTCAATCGCATAGAAATGGTCGGCCGCAATCGGCCCTTTGTGTGCGTTCGCGATCGTCCGGAAATGCTCTTCGCAGTGGTCGGTGCGCGAGCAAGGCGGCGGGCAGGGCGCAGTCGGGGCTCAGCCGTCGCTCGCCCTCGCTGCGCGAGGGTTCCCTGCGATGCTCGGTCTGAGGTCGCACCGCGAAACTCGCTTCACTCACTGCGCTCGTTGCGCTCAAACACTCGCGGTGAGTCAGATCACGAAGCGCGCTACGCGCGCCGACCTCAGCCCTGTGCTTCTCGGCGGCGCCATTCGCCCCGCCTGCTCCCCACCCGCCGCCTTGCGGGAACAGTCGTTCTTGGGGGGGAGTGTTGGGCCAGCCACGGGCATCGAGCCCGAGGCTTGCCGCGCGCCGCAGGCGCGCTCGCCGGGCGCGAGCCGGGCTCGATGCCCGGCTTGTGACCTTCTCCAACAAAGAAAACCGGTGCCTCGCCAAGCCGTGGGCGGGTGTGCGCTGGCGCGCCTGTGCGGCGGCGAGGAGCGCAGGGTTTCGGTCGGCGCGCGTACCCGCGCACTTCGTGAACTGACTCGCTGCGACTGTCCGAGCGCAACGAACGCAGTGAGTGAAGCGAGTTTCGCAGCGCGACCGAAACCCGAGCACCGCAGCGAAGTCGGCGCGCCTTTGGCGCCGACCGCCGCAGTGGCGCGCCAGCGCACACCCGCCCACGGCTTGGCGCAAGCCAGCACGTCGACCAAGCGGACATTCGAAGACCGCAATGGGCCGGTGGCAGACGCGCGCTTCTTCCACGCATGAAAGCGAACCGGTATGAGTCGTCACCGGGCGCGTGAACGAAATCAGCCCCGCGCCGCTGCCAGCACGGCATTGAGCGTCGCGCTCGGACGCATCACGGCCTTGCACTTCGCGTCATCGGCGAGGTAGTAGCCGCCGATGTCCACCGGCTTGCCCTGCACCGCTGCCAGTTCGGCAACGATCGCCTTCTCCTTGTCGGCCAGCGCCTTGGCCAGTGGCACGAACTGCGCCTGTAGCGCCTTGTCTTCGCCCTGCGCGGCGAGTTCCTTCGCCCAGTACATCGCCAGGTAGAACTGGCTGCCGCGGTTGTCGAGCTCGCCGGTCTTCGGGCTCGGTGACTTGCGGTTGTCGAGCAGCTTGCCGGTGGCGGCGTCGAGCGTGGTCGCGAGGATCTTCGCCTTGGCGTTGCCCGTCTTCAGTCCCAGGTCTTCCAGGCTCACGGCCAGCGCCAGGAATTCGCCGAGCGAGTCCCAGCGCAGGTGGTTCTCTTCCACCAGCTGCTGCACATGCTTGGGCGCCGAGCCACCGGCCCCCGTTTCATACATGCCGCCGCCGGCCATCAGCGGCACGATCGACAACATCTTGGCGCTGGTGCCCAGCTCCATGATCGGGAACAGGTCGGTCAGGTAGTCGCGCAGGATGTTGCCGGTGACGCTGATGGTGTCCAGGCCGCGCACCACGCGCTCCAGCGTGTAGCGCATGGCGCGCACCTGGCTCATGATCTGGATGTCCAGGCCCGTGGTGTCGTGGTCCTTCAGGTAGAGCTTGACCTTCTTGATCAGCTCGTTCTCGTGCGGGCGGTACGGGTCGAGCCAGAACACCGTCGGCATGCCGGAGTTGCGCGCGCGCGTGACGGCCAGCTTCACCCAATCGCGGATCGGCGCGTCCTTGACCTGGCACATGCGCCAGATGTCGCCGGCTTCGACGTTCTGCGTCAGCAGCACTTCGCCTGTGGCCAGGTCGGTGATGTTGGCGACGCCGTCTTCGGCGATCTCGTAGGTCTTGTCGTGCGAGCCGTATTCCTCGGCCTGCTGCGCCATCAGCCCCACGTTGGGCACGGTGCCCATGGTCTTGGGGTCGAAGTTGCCGTGCCACTTGCAGAAGTTGATCATCTCCTGGTAGATGCGGGCAAAGGTGCTCTCGGGCATCACCGCCTTGACCTCCTTCAAGCGTCCGTCGGCGCCGTACATCTTGCCGCCGTTGCGGATCATCGCGGGCATCGACGCATCGACGATCACGTCGTTCGGTGAATGGAAGTTGGTGATGCCCTTGCTCGAATCGACCATCGCCAGCTCGGGGCGGTGCTCGTGGCAGGCGTGCAGGTCGCGCACCACGCCTTCGCGCTGGCTCTGCGGCAGCTTGTCGAGCTTGTCGTAGAGGTTGGCCATGCCGTGGTTGACGTTCACCCCCAGCTCGTCGAACAGCTTGGCGTGTTTCTCGAAGGCTTCCTTGTAGAAGATCTTCACGCAGTGGCCGAAGACGATGGGGTGCGACACCTTCATCATCGTGGCCTTGACGTGCAGCGAGAACATCACGCCGTACTTGCGCGCGTCTTCGATCTCGCGCTCGTAAAACTCGCACAGCGCCTTCTTGCTCATGAACATGCTGTCGATGACTTCGCTCGCCAGCAGCGAGACCTTGGGCTTGAGCACCACGGTCTTGCCGCTCTTCGTGATGAGCTCCATCTTCACGTCGCGCGCCTTGTCGAGCGTGATCGACTTTTCACCGTGATAGAAATCGCCGCTGTGCATGTGCGAGACATGGGTGCGCGAGGCCTGCGCCCACTCGGACATGCTGTGCGGGTTCTTGCGCGCGTACTCCTTCACCGCACGCGGCGCGCGGCGGTCGGAGTTGCCTTCGCGCAGCACCGGGTTCACCGCCGAGCCGATGCACTTGCCGTAGCGTGTGCGGATGGCTTTGTCTTCGTCGGTCTTCGGGTCTTCGGGGTAGTCGGGCAGCTTGTAGCCCTTGGCCTGCAGTTCACGCACGCAGGCGATCAGCTGGCCCACCGACGCGCTGATGTTGGGCAGCTTGATGATGTTGGCGTCCGGCTCCAGCGTCTTGGCGCCCAGCTCGGCCAGGGTGTCGGGCACGCGCTGTTCGGGCGTGAGGTGCTCCGGAAAAGCGGCCAGCACGCGCGCCGCCACCGAGATGTCGGCCTTGGCAATCTGGATGCCGGCCGGCGCCGTGAAGGCGCGGATGATCGGCAGGAAGGCGCAGGTCGCCAGCATCGGCGCTTCGTCGGTCAGGGTGTAGATGATCGTGGGCTGCTGGCTGGCCATGGGCGGGCTCCTGGGTGGGTTGCCTCGCATTTTGCCCATTGCGGCTGACACCAGGCCCACACACGCCCGGCTTGAGCAGACTGCGCGTCTTCGTGCTCGGCAGCACCGGCGTCGTCGGCCGCACGACCGTGCGCGCGCTGGCGCAGCGCCCCGGTGTTGTCAGAACCCGACCTCGTTCTTCCCTTTCAGCCCGAGCATCGCGCGCGCCTCGTCGCGGCGACGCGATCGGCAGGCCCAGCCCCTCGACGATGCCGCGCACGCGCCGCACCTGATCGGCGTTGCTGCGCGCCAGTTGCCCCGGCCCGTCCCACAGCGAGTCCTCAAGCCCCACGCGCACGTTGCCGCCCTGCGCGGCCGCCAGGCCGCCATTGGCATCTGCGCGCGGCCAGCGCCGAGCACGCTCCACAGGTAGGCGTTGCCGAACAGGCGGTCCGCGGTGCGTTTCATGTGCGCCACGTCGTCGGGGTGCGCGCCGATGCCGCCGAGGATGCCGAACACCGTCTGCACGAGGAACGGCGTCTTCACCAGGCCGCGCTCGACGAAGTGCGCCAGGTTGTACAGGTGCGCGGTGTCGTAGCACTCGAACTCGAATCGTGTGCCGTTGGCGGTGCCCTCGGACAGCACGTACTCGATGTCGGCGAAGGTGTTTTTGAACACCAGGTCCTTGGTCTTCTCCAGGTAGGCACGCTCCCAGTCGTGCTGAAACTCCTTGAAGCGCTTCAACATCGGGTACAGGCCGAAGTTCATCGAGCCCATGTTGAGCGACGCGACCTCGGGCTTGAGTTCCAGCGCCGGGCGCATGCGCTCCTGCACCGTCATCGTCGGCGCGCCGCCGGTGGTGATGTTGATGACGCCGTCGCAGCGACGCTTGATGTCGGTGACGAAGGGCAGGAAGGCTTCGGGCGTCTGCACCGGCCGGCCGTCCTTCGGGTCACGTGCGTGCAGGTGCACGATCGCCGCGCCGGCCTGCACCGCGGCCACCGCCTCGTCGGCGATCTGCTGCACCGTGATCGGCAGGTGCGGCGACATCGATGGCGTGTGGATCGAGCCGGTGACGGCGCAGGTGATGATGACTTTGCGTTGGGGCATGAGTGCTCCGGTGGGTGGTGGCTCAGTCGATCGAGACCTTAACGCGCTTGAGCACTTCGGCGTAGCGTGCGCGGTCGCCCTGCATCAAGTCCACCACCTGCTGCACCGGGCCGGGACTGGGCACGAAGCCGAAGACGGCGAACTTTTCCTTCACGTCGGCCTGGCCGAGCGCGTCGTTCACCGCC
>CAWFCX010000027.1:0-70268 GCA_963814385.1 uncultured beta proteobacterium | reverse complement strand
CCGATGCCGAACAACGCCAGCAACGACTGGAAGATGTTGTAGATGCTCAGGTAAACGCCGAGCGTCGCGGTGATGTAGTTCGTCTCTTCGCCATCACGCACGCGCTTCAGGTCGTACAGGATGAAGAACGAGAAGATGCCGATGATCAGCACTGCCAGCGTGATCATCAAGGCGCCGCTCTGGATGAAGAAGTTGGCGATGCCCGCCACCAGCACCAGGACTGCCCCGATGAACATGAACTTGGCCATGCTCGACAGGTCGCGCTTGACGAAGGTCGACAGCGTCGCCATGCCAAGGAAGATCGCGCCCGTGCCGGCAAAGGCCATCATGATCAGGCTGGCGCCGTTGCCCATGCCCATCACCACCGCCAGCATGCGCGACAGCATCACGCCCATGAAGAACGTGAAGGCGAGCAGGATCGGCACGCCCGCGGCGGAGTTCTTGTTCTTCTCGATCGCGAACATGAATCCGAAGGCGCCGACCAGGAAGACCATCAGGCCGATCCCAGGCGTCAGGATCTTGTTGATCCCCAGCGCCATGCCCATCCAGGCGCCCATCACGGTGGGAACCATCGACAGCGCGAGCAGCCAGTAGGTGTTGCGCAGTACGCGGTTGCGCTCGGCACTCAGCGCGCCAGAGCCAGCTGTGTTGGCATAAGCGGGTTGCAGACGATCGTCCATATGACAAGCCTCCGTTGATGAAGTAATACAGGCTCAGAGCCAGCGGCCGGATTCTAGTTCCCCACCATCGCAGTCAGGAATGACCATCCGCGCCGTAGCGGAATCGGCAGGGTCAGAGCACGTACATTGGGGGGATCGACGTTTTTGCCACCCGAGCCATGCAACAAAAACCATTCCTCGCCGATGCGGATGTGCGCCGCATCGCCGCCGCAGCAGAGTCTGAGGCCAAGGCCAACCGCTGGGCGGTGACGATTGCCGTGGTCGACGACGGCGGCCACCTGCTGTGGTTGCAGCGCCTGGACGGCGCCGCCCCGATCTCGGCGCTGATCGCGCCGGCCAAGGCGCGCACGAGCGCCCTTGGGCGGCGTGAGTCCAAAGTCTATGAAGAGATGATCAACGGTGGCCGCAGCGGCGTTCCTGAGCGCGCCCACGCTCGACGGCATGCTCGAAGGCGGCGTGCCGGTGATGATCGAAGGCCACTGCGTCGGCGCGGTCGGCGTCAGCGGGGTGAAGTCGAGCGAGGACGCGCAGATCGCTCGCGCTGGCATCGCTGCGCTGGGTGATTGAGACCGGCCGCTTATAATTCGGGGCTTCTTCAACCGACGAAGCCCTCGGTTTTCTGAACGCCAACACCGGAATAGCGCGCGCGCCTCAGGGCGGGTGAAGAAAGAAACCGCGGGCTGCCACCGCCAGTGCCCCGGAGTTCCGATTTGCTGCCCGTTCTGCCCCCCGCCGTGCTCGCTCTTGCCGACGGCACGGTCTTTCAAGGCACCTCGATCGGCGCCGCCGGTCGCACCGTCGGTGAGGTGGTGTTCAACACCGCGCTCACCGGCTACCAGGAAATCCTCACCGACCCGAGCTACGCGCAGCAGATCGTCACGCTGACGTATCCGCACATCGGCAACTACGGCGTCAACGTCGAAGACGTCGAGTCGAGGAAGGTCTTCGCGGCCGGCCTGGTGATCAAGGACCTGCCGGTTCGCGTCTCGAACTTCCGCGCCGGGCTGACGCTGTCGCAGTACTTGCAGCGCGAAGGCACGGTGGCGATTGCCGACATCGACACGCGCCAGCTCACGCGCCGGCTGCGCACGCATGGTGCGCAGAACGGCTGCATCGTCGCGTTTCCGGTCGGCACGAAGGTCGGCCCCGACGAGATTGCCGCTGCGGTCGCCGCCGCGCGCGGCGCACCGAGCATGGCCGGCCTCGATCTGGCCAAGGTCGTGTCGGCACGCGAGCCCTATCCGTGGACCGAAACCGAGTGGCAACTCGGCAGCGGCTACGGTGTGCAGAACGAGCCGCGCTTTCACGTCGTCGCCTATGACTTCGGCGTCAAGCACAACATCCTGCGCATGTTGGCCAGCCGCGGCTGCCGCATCACCGTCGTGCCGGCGCAGACCAGCGCGGCCGACGTGCTGGCGCGCCAACCCGACGGTGTGTTTCTCAGCAACGGCCCCGGCGACCCCGAGCCTTGCGACTACGCGATTGCCGCCACGCGCACGATCATCGAGCGCGGCATGCCGACGTTCGGCATCTGCCTCGGCCACCAGATCCTGGCGCTGGCCTCGGGTGCGAAGACCTTCAAGATGAAGTTCGGCCACCACGGCGCCAACCATCCGGTGAAAGACCTCGACACGGGCCGCGTCAGCATCACCAGCCAGAACCACGGCTTCGCGGTCGATGAGAAGTCGCTGCCTTCGACGTTGCGTGCAACGCATGTGAGCCTTTTCGACGGCACGCTGCAAGGCCTGGCGCGCACCGACAAGCCGGCGTTCTGCTTTCAGGGCCACCCGGAGGCATCGCCCGGCCCGCATGACATTGCCTACCTGTTCGACCGCTTCGTGAAGCTCATGGAGAAGAACTGAGATGCCGAAGCGCACTGACCTGAAAAGCATCCTCATCATCGGCGCCGGCCCGATCGTCATCGGCCAGGCCTGCGAGTTCGACTACTCCGGCGCGCAGGCCTGCAAGGCGCTGCGCGAGGAGGGCTACCGCGTCATCCTCGTCAACAGCAACCCGGCGACGATCATGACCGACCCGGGCATGGCCGATGCCACCTACATCGAGCCGATCACCTGGCAGGTGGTCGAGAAGATCATCGCCAAGGAGCGCCCGGATGCGGTGCTGCCGACGATGGGCGGCCAGACGGCGCTGAACTGCGCGCTCGATCTGCACAAGCACGGCGTGCTGGCGAAGTACGGCGTCGAGATGATCGGCGCCAACGAGAAGGCGATCGAGAAGGCCGAGGACCGGCTCAAGTTCAAGGACGCGATGACGTCGATCGGCCTCGACTCCGCCAAGAGCGGCATCGCGCACACGCTCGAAGAAGCCTGGGCGGTGCAGAAGCGCATCACCGCCGAGATCGGCGGCTCCGGTTTTCCGATGGTCATCCGCCCCAGCTTCACGCTCGGCGGCACCGGCGGCGGCATCGCCTACCACCCGGAAGAGTTCGAAGAGATCTGCAAGCGCGGCATCGACCTGTCGCCGACGAACGAGCTGCTGATCGAAGAGTCGCTGATCGGCTGGAAAGAGTTCGAGATGGAGGTCGTGCGCGACCGCGCCGACAACTGCATCATCGTCTGCGCGATCGAGAACCTGGACCCGATGGGCATCCACACCGGCGACTCGATCACCGTGGCGCCCGCGCAGACGCTGACCGACAAGGAATACCAGCTGATGCGCAACGCGTCGATCGCGATCCTGCGCGAGATCGGCGTCGACACCGGCGGCTCGAACGTGCAGTTCTCGATCAACCCGAAGAACGGCCGCATGACGGTGATCGAGATGAACCCGCGCGTCTCGCGTTCTTCGGCGCTGGCGAGCAAGGCCACGGGCTTTCCGATCGCCAAGGTGGCCGCCAAGCTGGCCATCGGCTACACGCTCGACGAGTTGCGCAACGACATCACCGGCGGTGCCACGCCGGCGAGCTTCGAGCCGAGCATCGACTACGTGGTGACCAAGATCCCGCGCTTCGCGTTCGAGAAGTTTCCCGCCGCCGACCCGCACCTGACGACGCAGATGAAGTCGGTCGGCGAGGTGATGGCGATGGGCCGCACCTTCCAGGAGAGTTTTCAGAAGGCGCTGCGCGGCTTGGAGACGGGCATCGACGGCCTGACCTCGCGCAGCACCGACCGCGACGAAATCATCGAAGAGATCGGCAGTGCCGGGCCCGAGCGCATCCTGTTCCTCGGTGACGCGTTTCGCCTGGGCATGTCGCTCGACGAAGTCTTCGAAGAGACGAACATCGATCCGTGGTTCCTGGCGCAGATCGAGGAGTTGATCAGCGTCGAGAAAACGCTTTCGGCGCGCACGCTAGACAGCCTGAGCAAAGACGAACTGCGCTTCCTGAAGCGCAAGGGCTTCTCCGACAAGCGCATTGCCGGCCTGATGAAGACACACCAGCATGCCGTGCGCGAGAAGCGCCATGCGCTCGGCGTGCGGCCGGTGTACAAGCGCGTGGACACCTGCGCGGCAGAGTTCGCGACGCAGACCGCCTACATGTACTCGACCTACGACGAAGAGTGCGAGGCCGAGCCGACGAACAACAAGAAGATCATGGTGCTCGGCGGCGGGCCGAACCGCATCGGCCAGGGCATCGAGTTCGACTACTGCTGCGTGCACGCGGCGCTGGCGATGCGCGAAGACGGCTACGAGACCATCATGGTCAACTGCAACCCGGAGACCGTCTCCACCGACTACGACACCAGCGACCGCCTGTACTTCGAGCCGGTGACGCTCGAAGACGTGCTCGAGATCGTCGACAAGGAAAAGCCGGCCGGCGTGATCGTGCAATACGGCGGCCAGACGCCGTTGAAGCTCGCGCTCGATCTGGAGCGTGCCGGCGTGCCGATCATCGGCACCTCGCCCGACAGCATCGACATCGCCGAAGACCGCGAGCGTTTTCAGAAGCTGCTTGCACGAGCTGAAGCTGCGCCAGCCGCCGAACCGCACCGCGCGGACCGAAGAGCAGGCGATGCTGCTGGCGCAGGAGATCGGCTACCCGCTCGTCGTGCGGCCGAGCTATGTGCTCGGCGGCCGGGCGATGGAGATCGTGCACGGCGACAAGGACCTCGAGCGCTACATGCGCGTGGCGGTGCAGGTCTCGGAGAAGTCGCCGGTGCTGCTCGATCGCTTTCTCGACGATGCGATCGAGGTCGATGTCGATTGCATCAGCGACGGCACCGACGTGATGATCGGCGGCATCATGGAGCACGTCGAAGCCGCCGGCATCCACAGTGGTGACTCGGCTTGCTCGCTGCCGCCGTATTCGCTGTCGCCCGAGCTTCAGGACGAGATGCGCCGCCAGACGACGCTGATGGCCAAGGCGCTCAAGGTCATCGGGCTGATGAACGTGCAGTTCGCCATTCAAGGCGAGGGCGACGAGGCCGTGGTCTACGTGCTCGAAGTCAATCCGCGCGCCTCGCGCACCGTGCCGTATGTCAGCAAGGCGACCGGCCAGCCGCTGGCCAAGATCGCGGCGCGCTGCATGGCCGGCATGACGCTGAAGGACCAAAAGACACGTCACGGCGTGAAGGGCGAAGTCATTCCGCCGTACTTCAGCATCAAGGAAGCGGTCTTCCCGTTCAACAAGTTCCCCGGCGTCGATCCGATTCTCGGCCCCGAGATGCGCTCCACCGGTGAGGTCATGGGCGTCGGCACGACGTTCGGCGAGGCGATGCTGAAAAGCCAGCTCGGCGCGGGATCGCGACTGCCCGACAAGGGCACCGTCGTCATTACCGTCAAGAACAGCGACAAGGACCGCGCGGTCAAGGTCGCTTCGGACTTGCACGATCTTGGCTTCAATGTCGTCGCCACCAAGGGCACGGCCGCGGCGATCGAAGCGGCCGGCGTGCCGGTTCGTCTGGTCAACAAGGTCAAGGACGGCCGGCCGCACATTGCCGACATGGTCAAGGCCGGCGAGATCCAGCTCGTCTTTACGACGGTGGACGAAACACGCACCGCGATTGCCGATTCGCGCTACATCCGCACCGCGGCGCTGGCGCATCGCATCACCTACTACACGACGATGGCCGGCTGCGAAGCCGCGACCGAAGCGCTCAAGCACCAAGCCGACTTCGGCGTGATGTCATTGCAAGAGCTGCACGCGCAGCTTCACTAGAATCTGCCATATTCCTCCGCCGCCGGGGCATGGCCTCGGCGGCGGCTTCATTTCAGACAGACGAATCCAACACACCATGGCCACTGTTCCTGTCACCGTGCGCGGCGCGGAAAAACTCAGGGCCGAATTGCAGCGGCTCAAGACCATAGAGCGTCATGCCGTCATTCAGGCCATCGCCGAGGCCCGCGCGCAAGGCGACCTGTCGGAGAACGCCGAATACGAAGCGGCCAAGGACAAGCAAGGCTTCATCGAAGGCCGCATCCTCGAACTCGAATCGACGCTCGCCGCCGCACAGATCATCGACCCGTCGAAGCTCGAAGCCGATGGCCGCGTGGTCTTCGGCGCCACGGTCGATCTCGAAGATGAAGACAGCGGCGCCAAGGTCACCTACCAGATCGTCGGCGACGACGAGGCGGATTTGAAGCAGTGCCTGATCTCGATCTCGTCGCCGATCGCGCGTTCGCTGATCGGCAAGGAAGCCGGCGACAGCGCCGAGTTTCAGGCGCCCGGCGGCACCAAAAGCTACGAGATCATTGAAGTCCGCTATGTGTGAGCCCCAAGCTCGCTGCGCTCGCATCCCCCGAGGGGAGCTTCGGCCGCTTGGGAGTGGCCCGGCGCTGGCCTACGTCTGAGCGAGTGCTCTTTTCTTGACACTGGTCTGCGCCGGCCGCTTCTTGGCTCGTTTGACTGTGCCACCCGCGGTGAGCCGTTCGTTCCCGCGCACGGTGAGCTTCTTGACCTGCGGCCGATGATTGCCGCTCTTGCTGAACTTCAGCACCTTGACGACGCGCGGCCCGGCGCCGCGATCGTCGCGTTCGGCTTTGTCTTTCGCAGGGATTGGCCGCCACAGCACCAGCAGCTTGCCGATGTGCTGCACCGGCGCGGCATCCAGCTTGTCGGTCAGCTCGGCGAACATCGATTCGCGCGCGGCGCGGTCATCGCTGAAGACACGCACCTTGATCAATCCATGGGCATCGAGGGCAGCGTCGGTTTCCTTGCGCACGGCGGCGGTCAGGCCGTCGCCGCCGATCGCCACCACCGGATCGAGGTGATGAGAAGCGGCGCGGTGTTCGCGGCGTTGGGCGGCGGTGAGAATGAGGGCGGGCATGAGCGCATTATCCGGTCACCATGAAAGTCAACACAAAAAGCAAGAAGGTCAACAAGGCATGGTTGAACGACCATATCAACGATCCCTACGTAAAGCAGGCGCAGCGCGAGGGTTATCGCGCGCGTGCGGCCTACAAGTTGAAGGAAATCGACGAGGCGTTGGGTTTGATCAAGCCGGGGCAGGTGGTCGTTGACCTGGGCGCGGTGCCCGGGGCCTGGAGTCAATACCTGCGTCGCAAGTTCGCGCCCAAAGCGGCGGGCGTGGGCGGCGCGGCTGTTGGCGAGCTTGACGGCACGATCATTGCCCTGGACATCCTGCCCTTCGAGCCCATCGAGGGCGTGCAATTCATCCAGGGTGACCTTCGCGAAGACGAGGTCATGGCCGAGCTGGTTGCGGCGCTGGCCGGCCGGCCAGTGGACGTGGTGGTCTCGGACATGGCCCCCAATCTGTCGGGCATCGACAGCGCGGATGCCGCCCGCATGGCCCATCTGGTGGAGCTGGCGATCGATTTTTCGACCCTGCATTTGAAGCCCGACGGCGCGCTGGTGACCAAGATGTTCCATGGCAGCGGCTACAGCCAGCTGGTCGAGGTCTTCAAGAAAACCTTCCGCGTCGTCAAGCCGATCAAGCCCAAAGCCTCGCGAGACCGTTCATCGGAAACTTTCATCGTCGGCATTGGTCTCAAGAATCCTCCGCGCTGACAAGGATTTAGCGCTGAATCTTGCCGAAACCCCATTCTCTTGATCGGACTAAAATCGTCCGCATCTGACCCCAACCTGTTTTGGTCTGGGTAAAGGCACAAGGAGCCGCGGTGAACAATCAATGGTTTTCGAAGATCGCTGTCTGGCTGGTGATTGCACTGGTCCTGTTCACGGTCTTCAAGCAGCTCGACAAGGGCGCCGCACGGGCCGATGGCATCGGCTACTCCGAGTTCCTCACTGAAGTCAATGCGGGCCGCATCGCCACCGTCGAGATCCAGGAAGGGCCGGGCAACATCGAGATCCGGGCCAAGCGAACCGACGGCGGCACAGTGCGCACGATCGGCTCCATCCTCGACCGCGGCCTGACTGGTGACCTGATCAAGAACAACGTCAAGTTCGAAGTCAAGGCGCGCGAAGAACAGTCGCTGCTGATGACGATCCTCATCAGCTGGGGGCCGTTCCTGCTGCTGATCGGCGTCTGGGTGTACTTCATGCGCCAGATGCAAGGCGGCGGCAAGGGCGGCGCGTTCAGCTTCGGCAAGAGCAAGGCGCGCATGCTCGACGAGGCCAACAACACGACCACCTTCGCCGATGTCGCCGGTTGCGACGAGGCCAAGGAAGAAGTGAAGGAACTGGTCGACTTCCTGAAAGATCCGCAGAAGTTCCAGAAGCTCGGCGGCCGCATCCCGCGCGGCGTGCTGCTGGTCGGCCCTCCGGGCACTGGCAAGACCTTGCTTGCCAAGGCGATTGCCGGCGAAGCCAAGGTTCCGTTCTTCACCATCTCCGGTTCGGACTTCGTCGAGATGTTCGTCGGCGTAGGCGCGGCGCGCGTGCGCGACATGTTCGAGCAAGCCAAGAAGAGCGCGCCCTGCATCATCTTCATCGACGAGATCGACGCCGTCGGCCGCCATCGTGGCGCGGGGCTCGGCGGCGGCAACGACGAGCGCGAGCAGACGCTGAACCAGATGTTGGTCGAGATGGACGGCTTCGACACCAATCTCGGCGTGATCGTGATGGCGGCCACCAACCGGCCCGACATCCTCGACCCAGCGCTGCTGCGTCCGGGCCGCTTCGACCGCCAGGTCTATGTCACGCTGCCCGACATCCGTGGACGCGAGCAGATTCTCAACGTGCACATGCGCAAGGTGCCTGTGGGCGCCGACATCCGCGCCGACATCCTGGCCCGCGGCACGCCCGGGTTCTCGGGTGCGGATCTGGCCAACCTCGTCAACGAAGCGGCGCTGTTCGCGGCGCGCCGCAACGGCCGAGTCGTCGAGATGCAGGACTTCGAGAAGGCCAAGGACAAGATCATGATGGGCGCGGAGCGCAAGTCGATGGTCATGGACGAAGACGAGCGCAAGAACACCGCGTACCACGAGTCCGGCCATGCGTTGATCGGCAAGCTGCTGCCCAAGCTCGACCCGGTGCACAAGGTGACGATCATCCCGCGCGGCGGAGCGCTCGGCGTCACGATCTCGCTGCCTGAGAAAGACCGCTACAGCACCGACCGCATCCGCATGCTGAACATGATCTCGATGCTGTTCGGCGGCCGCATCGCCGAAGAAGTCTTCATGGGCCAGATGACGACAGGCGCTTCGAACGATTTCGAGCGCGCAACGCACATGGCGCGCGACATGGTCATGCGCTACGGCATGAGCGATGCGCTTGGCCCGATGGTCTATGCCGAAAACGAAGGCGAAGTCTTCCTCGGCCGCTCGGTCACCAAGACGACCAACATCTCCGAAGAGACGATGCGCAAGGTCGATGCAGAAGTGCGCCGCATCATCGACGAGCAGTACGGCATTGCGCGCAAGCTGATCGAGGACCACTCGGACAAGATGCACCTCATGGCCAAGGCCCTGCTTGAGTGGGAAACCATCGACGGCGAGCAGATCGAAGACATCATGCAGGGCCGTCCCCCGCGTGCGCCGAAGGATTGGTCCGGCAGCACGCCGCCGTCCGGTGGCGGCAGCGGCACCGCGCCGGCTGTCGGTGGCGAAGCGGTGACGCACACGGCGTGAGCCCGAGCGCGCAATGAACACCAAACGGGGCTGCGGCCCCGTTCTTCGTTGATGACCTCCATCTGGCGCACGTCGCGGTTCTCGATCGACCTGTCGTTGCCCCGGGTGATGGGCATCGTCAACGTCACGCCGGACTCTTTCTCCGACGGCGGTCAGTTCGCCAACGAGCGTGACGCGATGGCGCATTGCGAACAGCTGGTGGGCGAGGGCGCAGGCATCCTCGACATCGGCGGTGAGTCGACTCGCCCTGGCGCGCGCGCGCCGAGCGCAGACGAAGAGCTGGCGCGTGTGTTGCCCGTTCTGCGGCATGCGCTGACGCTGGGCGTTGCCGTGTCGGTGGATACAAGCGAGCCGCGGGTGATGCGCGCCGCGCTCGAACTCGGCGTCGACATCATCAACGACGTTCGTGCCTTGCAACGGCCCGGTGCGCTTGAGTGCGTGGCGGCGCACCCCACGGCCGGTGTGTGCCTGATGCACATGCAGGGCGAACCCGGCACGATGCAGGCCGCGCCGCGCTACGACGACCCTGTCCTCGAGGTGGTGGCGTTTCTGGCGGCGCGACGCGATGCCGCGCTCGTCGCCGGCATCGGCTTCGACCGCATCGCGCTCGACCCCGGCATCGGCTTCGGTAAGAGCGTCGCGCACAACCTGGCCTTGCTGGCGCGTCAGCGCGAATTGGTGTCGCTCGGCTCGCCGGTCCTGGTGGGTTGGTCGCGCAAATCCACGCTTGGGGCCGTGACAGGCCGAGACGTCGGGCACCGGGTGCACGCCAGCATCGCCGCCGCCGTACTGGCCGCCGAGCGCGGCGCGCGCATCGTGCGTGTGCACGATGTCGCGGCCACGGCCGACGCGCTGAAAGTCTGGTGTGCGACGATTGCATCAACAGGCCCTACACCACCATGAGCAGAAAATTCTTTGGCACCGACGGCATCCGCGGCACCGTGGGCCAGAGCCCGATCACGCCCGACTTCATGCTGCGCCTGGGCCACGCCGTGGGCCGCGTGTTGAAGCGCGAAACGACGCGGCCGACGGTGCTGATCGGCAAGGACACGCGCATCTCGGGCTACATGATCGAGTCGGCGCTCGAAGCAGGCTTTGCATCTGCGGGCGTCGATGTGCTGCTGTCGGGGCCCCTGCCGACGCCTGGCGTCGCTTACCTGACACGCGCGCTGCGCCTGGACCTTGGCGTCGTCATCAGCGCTTCGCACAACGCCTTCCCCGACAACGGCATCAAGTTCTTCTCCGCGGCTGGCGCGAAGCTGCCCGACGCCTGGGAGCTGGCTGTCGAAGCGGCGCTGGGTGAAACGCCGGGCTGGGTCGACTCGGCCGGCCTCGGCCGCGCGCGTCGCCTGGACGACGCGGGAGGGCGCTACGTCGAGTTCTGCAAAAGCACCTTCGACGCCGAGCTGTCGCTCAAGGGCATGAAACTGGTGATCGATGCCGCGCATGGCGCGGCGTACCAGGTCGCGCCCAATGTTTTTCATGAGCTGGGCGCAGAGGTGGTGAGGATCGGTTGTGCGCCCAACGGCACCAACATCAACAGCGGCTTTGGCGCCACGTCACCCGGTGCGTTGGTTGCGGCTGTGGCCGAGCATGGCGCCGATTACGGCATCGCGCTGGATGGTGACGCCGACCGCTTGCAGATCGTCGATGCCACTGGGCGCTTGTTCAATGGCGACGAGTTGCTGTACCTGATGGTGGCCGACCGGCGCTCACGCGGCGAAAACGTGGCCGGCGCCGTCGGCACCTTGATGACCAACATGGCCGTCGAGGTGGCGTTCAAGTCCATGGGCGTGCCCTTCGTGCGCGCCAAGGTCGGTGACCGCTATGTGCTCGAAGAACTCGGCGCACGCGGTTGGCATCTCGGCGGCGAGGGCTCGGGCCATCTGCTTGCGCTCGACAAACACACCACCGGCGACGGCATCGTCAGTGCCTTGCTCGTGCTCGAGGCAGTCAAACGCGGCGGCAAGCCGCTCGCCGCGCTGCTCTCAGGTGTGGCGCTGTTCCCGCAGACGCTGATCAATGTGCGGATTGCGGCGGGGAGCGATTGGCAAGGCAACCCGCGCTTGAAGGACGCGCAGGCCGCGGTCGAGCGCGAACTCGGCGACAGCGGTCGTGTGCTGATTCGCGCCTCGGGCACCGAGCCGCTGCTGCGCGTGATGGTCGAGGCCCGCGACGCCACGCAGGCCCGCAGCGCGGCCGAGCGCATTGTCGCGGCCTGCGCATAGGCCGGTCAGCGCAGGGCCGCTCCCCAGCGGCTGCCAGCCTTGCAGGCCGCGGCGTTGTGGGACGCACAACGCCTCCTCGTGCCGTCCAAGCCCGCGCAGGCGGGCTTGGAGCCGCGGCACTCGGCCCCTCGGGGGAAGCGAGCGATGCGAGTTTGGGGTCGTGCTCAGCGCTCGGCGAGAAAGTGTCGCCGGTAGCGCGCGGGCAGATCGGCGAGGCAAACCATCATCGGCAGGTCCGCCGTCTGAAAATCCGGGTCCCACGCCGGCGGGCCGAGCAGCTTGGCGCCCAGACGCAGGTAGCCCTTGATGAGTGGTGGCGGGACAACGTCGAGCGTGCGGTCGAGATGCTCGATCGGCAGCGGCAGGCGCGGGCGTACCAGCAGTGCAGGCACCGCCAGGTGGTTGGCGCGAAGACGCTGCCAGAGGCTGGCGGCGGTGTGCCCGCCGTCGCGCATTGGCACGCTGGCGCAGCCGATCATCGTCTCGAGGCCGCGCTGCTGCATCAGCTGCGCCAGCGCGCGCCAAAGCGCAAGAATTACGCCGCCGGTGCGGTGTGCAGGGTGCACGCAGGCCCGGCCCAACTCCATCAGCCGAGGGCGAAGTGCCCAAAGCGGCGTCAGGTCGAACGCAGCATCGGAGTACAGGCCGCCATTGAGCTGCGCCTTTTGCGGTGTCAGCACGCGGTAGGTGCCGACCACTTCACTATCGCTCGTGCGCCTGACCAGCAGGTGCTCGCACCATGGATCGAACGCATCGAGCTCGTGGTGCAGCACCGAGCTGGCGAGCTGCGCACCGCCTTCTTCGACGAAGACGCGGTAGCGCAGGCGCTGTGCGGCACGGACGTCGGCCAGCGACTGCGCCCACTCGACACGCAGCGTGCAAGGCCCATCGCCGGCAGGTTGGATGCGCCGTTGGGCGGGTGTCGCGGGTGAGAGCTGGATTTGCATCGCAGGCCTTTCGTGGGGTGTGCCACGACTGTGTCGCCGCGCGATGACGCGCTGATGAAAACTCAGCGCTTAGGTGGCATCAGGACGCGGTCGATGACATGCACGACGCCATTGCTGGCCGCCACATCGGCTTGCGTGACCACGGCGTCTTCGATGGTGATGAAGCCGCCCGACTTGGACAGCGCGACGTTGGCGCCTTGCACCGTCTTCGCACTGCCGTTCTTTACGTCGGCACCGCTGACCTTGCCCGGCAGCACGTGAAAGGTCAGCACCGATTTGAGCAGATCCTTGTCGTTCGCCAGCGCTTGCAGCGTCGCCGCCGGCACGGCCTTGAAGGCTTCGTCGCTCGGCGCGAAGACGGTGTAGGGGCCGGCGGCGCGCAGCGTCTCGGCCAGGCCTGCGTCATTGACCAGCTTGTTCAGTGTGGACAGGCTGGGTGTTCGTGCCGCCGTGTCGGTGATCGTGGCCGGTGGCGAGGTGGTGGCACAGCCGGCCATCAGGGCTGCAGTGGTCATGGCCAGCAACGGGCGCAGGACGGTCATGGATAGAACTCCGTTGAACATGTTGCTGCAAGCCTACAAAGGGTGTGTGACAGCACCGTGACTTTGATGTGACGGTCTCATGTCCGCTCGACGCGCCCGGGAGACGTTTCGTCATCGATTCTGTTTGTCATGGTGGTGTCACACAGGCTTTTTAAAGTCTCTTCGAATCAACAAACCTCACGAGGTCTCCCTGATATGCAAGCTCTGCGCTCGATCCGTGCTTTCTCCTTCGCTGCTGCCGCGCTGTCAGTGGGCGTCGCCGCGGTTGCTCAAGATGTGACCGGGGCTGGCGCCTCGTTCCCCGCACCGCTGTACTCCAAGTGGGCCGATGCCTACAACAAGGTCACCGGCTCCAAGATCAACTACCAGTCGGTCGGCTCCTCGGCCGGTCTGCGGCAGATTCGCGGCAAGACGGTCGACTTCGGCGCCTCGGACGCGCCGCTGACCGATGCCGAGCTCGAGAAGGACGGTCTGGTGCAGTTCCCCACGGTGATGGGCGGTGTTGTGCCGGTGGTCAATGTCAAGGGCATCACGCCCGGGCAGTTGAAGCTCACCGGTGCTGTGCTCGGCGACATCTACCTCGGCAAGGTCGGCAAATGGAACGACGCGTCGATTGCCGCGCTGAACCCGGGTGTGGCGCTGCCGGACGCCACCATCGCCGTCGTGCGCCGCGCCGACGGCTCGGGCACGACCTTCATCTACACCAACTATCTGTCGAAGGTGAACGCTGACTGGAAGGCCAAGGTCGGCGAGGGTGCGGCCGTGAACTGGCCGACAGGTGCCGGCGGCAAGGGCAACGAAGGCGTGGCCGCGTTCGTGCAGCGCCTGCCCAATTCGATCGGCTACGTCGAGTACTCGTATGCCAAGGCCAACAAGATGGCGCACGTGCAGCTGCGCAACGTGGCCGGCAACTACGTCAACCCGGACGACGCCACCTTCAAGGCCGCTGCGGCCGGCGCGGCATGGGACAAGAGTTTCTACCAGATCCTCACCGAGCAGCCGGGCAAGGAGGCGTGGCCGATCACCGGCGCCACCTTCATCCTGATGCACAAAGCGCAGGACAAGCCGGCGCAGGCCGCCGCATCGCTGAAGTTCTTCGATTGGGCCTTTGTCAATGGCGACAAGATGTCGGCCGATCTGGACTACGTGCCGATGCCCGACGCGGTCAAGGCGCAGGTGCGCAAGGTCTGGGCCGACGTGAAGGACGGATCCGGCAAGGCAGTGGCCTTCAAGTGACGCGAACCGCATAGCGCTGAGACCATGGCCGCTACACTCCCCGCCGCCCCGATTGGGGGTTTTTCGGCAGACAAGAAGATGTCGTCCACCGTCTCCGGCGGCACGCCGCCGACGCGTCAACGCCGCGCCCCTTGGGCCGATGTCCTGTTTGCCATTGCGGCGCATGCTGCGGCCTGGTTGACGCTGGCGCTGCTGGTGGGGATCATCGTCTCGCTGGTCATCGGCGCGTGGCCGGCGATCCAGGAGTACGGCCTGTCGTTCTTGTGGCGCAGCGAGTGGGATCCGGTCAACGACAAGTACGGTGGCCTGGTGATGATCTACGGCACGTTGGCCACCTCGGCCATCGCGTTGCTGATTGCTGTGCCGGTGAGCTTCGGCATTGCGTTGTTCCTCACCGAGCTGTCACCCGGGTGGTTGCGCCGACCGCTCGGCGTGGCCGTCGAGTTGCTGGCGGCGGTGCCGTCGATCGTTTATGGCATGTGGGGCCTGCTGGTCTTCGGCCCGATCCTGGCCACCTTCGTCCAGCAACCCATGCAGCGCTGGTTCGGTGACTGGCCGCTGATCGGCGCGCTGGTGTCGGGCGCGCCGGTCGGCATCGGCATCCTGTCGGCCGGCATCATCTTGGCGATCATGATCATTCCGTTCATCGCCTCGGTGACGCGTGACGTCTTCGAGACCACGCCGGCGATGTTGAAGGAGTCCGCGTACGGCCTGGGCTCGACGACCTGGGAAGTGGTCTGGAAGGTCGTGCTGCCCTTCACCAAGACCGGGGTCATCGGCGCGATCATGCTCGGGCTGGGACGCGCGCTCGGCGAAACGATGGCGGTGACCTTCGTCATCGGCAACATGAACCAGCTCGATTCGCTGTCGCTGTTCGAGGCCGCTAACAGCATCACCTCGGCGCTGGCCAATGAATTTGCCGAGGCCAACCCGGGGCTGCACCAGGCTTCGCTGATCTACCTCGGCCTCGTGCTGTTCTTCATCACCTTCGTCGTGCTGGCGCTGTCGAAGGTGTTGCTGTCGAGCTTGAAGAAGAAGGAAGGGGGTCGGACATGAACACCCTCACCACGCTCGACGCCGCGCGCATGCGCAAGCATGTCGGCCGCAAGCGCGTGAATGCGATCGCGCTGACGTTGTCGCTCGGCGCCATGGCCTTCGGATTGTTCTGGCTGGCCTGGATCCTGTTCGAGACCGTCCGCCTGGGCGTCGGCGGCCTGGCGTTGACGGTGTTCACACAGAGCACACCGCCACCGCAGGAAGTCTCCGGCGGCCTGGCCAACGCCATCGTCGGCTCCGGCATCATGGTCGGGTTGGCCACGGCCATCGGCACACCGATCGGTGTCATGGCCGGTGTGTACCTCGCCGAGTACGGCCAGAAGACGCTGCTGGGCCGCGTGACGCAGTTCTTCAACGACATCCTGTTGTCGGCGCCGTCGATCGTCATCGGCCTGTTCATCTACGCCGTGATCGTCGCGCGCTTCAAGAGTTTTTCCGGCTGGGCCGGCGTGCTCGCGCTTGCGCTGATCGTGATTCCGGTGGTCATTCGCACGACAGAGAACATGCTGGTGCTGATTCCCAACGCGTTGCGCGAAGCTGCGTACGCACTGGGAACGCCGAAGTGGAAGGTCATCTGGTCGGTAACGCTGAAGGCGGCGCGTGCCGGCGTCATCACCGGCGTCATGCTGGCGCTGGCGCGCATTGCCGGTGAGACTGCGCCGCTGCTGTTCACCGCACTGAACAATCAATTTTTCAGCACGAACCTGGGCGAGCCGATGGCCAGCCTGCCGGTGACGATCTTCAAGTTCGCGATGAGCCCGTACGAGAACTGGCGCGAGCTGGCTTGGGCCGGTGTCTTCATCATCACGCTGGGCGTGCTGGCGCTGAACATCCTGGCGCGCGTGCTGTTCCGCAACAAACACTAGAGGCAGACCATCGTCATGGACATGAAAGTCGAAGCCGCCGTCGGTGAGCGCATCAAGATCGCGGCGCGCCACCTGAACTTCTACTACGGCAGCTTTCACGCGCTGAAGAACATCCAGCTCGACATCCCCGACCGCAAGGTCACGGCCTTCATTGGCCCGTCGGGTTGCGGCAAGAGTACGCTGTTGCGCGTGATGAATCGCATGTTCGAGCTCTACCCCGAGCAGCGCGCAGAAGGTGTGCTCACACTCGACGGCCAGGACATCCTCGACAAGAAGCTCGACGTGTCGCTGGTGCGCGCCAAGATCGGCATGGTGTTCCAGAAGCCGACGCCGTTCCCGATGTCGATCTACGACAACATCGCCTTTGGTGTGCGCCTGTTCGAGAGCCTGCCGCGTGTCGAGATGGACGAGCGCGTCGAATGGGCGCTGAAAAAAGCCGCGTTGTGGGGCGAGGTCAAGGACAAGCTCGGCCAGAGCGGGTCGAGCCTGTCCGGCGGCCAGCAGCAGCGCTTGTGCATCGCGCGCGGCATTGCCATCAAGCCCGAAGTGCTCCTGCTCGACGAGCCGTGCTCGGCACTGGACCCGATCTCCACCGGCAAGATCGAGGAACTGATCCACGAGCTGAAGGTCGACTACACCGTGGTCATCGTCACGCACAACATGCAGCAAGCGGCGCGTGTCTCCGACTACACCGCCTACATGTACCTCGGCGACCTGATCGAGTTCGGCAGGACGACCGAGCTGTTCATGAAGCCGAAGAAGAAAGAGACTGAGGATTACATCACCGGGAGATTTGGATGAACGCGAAGCGTTTGCGGGCGGTGCGCACGGCCGCTCCGAAGCCGGCCCGCATCCCCTCGGGGGATCGGGCGATGTATTCGTCGACCGAGGAACTCCAATGAGCGACAAGCACTTGTCGACCCAGTTCGACGCCGAACTGGCCGGCATCTCCAATCGCGTGCTCGAGATGGGCGGCATGGTCGAGTCGCAGGTGGTGCAAGCGGTGTATTCGCTGTCCAACTTCAGCGGTGAAACGGCCACCCAGGTGTTGCGGCAGGAAGAGCGCGTCAATCAGATGGAGATCGAGATCGACCACGACCTCTCGGCCATCATCGCGCGGCGCCAACCCACTGCACGCGACCTGCGACTGCTGATCGCCATCAGCAAGATCATCGCCAACCTCGAACGTGTCGGCGACGAGGCCGCGCGGATCGCACGCACGGTGCAGCGCCTGATCAACACGGGGGTGTCGAGCCGCCTGCGGCTGCCGGTGGCAGACCTTGGCTTTGGGGCCGACCTGGCGATTGCGCAGATGCGCAAGGCGCTCGACGCGTTTGCGCGCCTCGACACGGCGCAGGCGTTGCAGGTATTGAAGGGCGACGACCAGATCGACCAGGAGTTCGACGGCCTGCTGCGCAAGCTCATCACCTACATGATGGAAGACCCGCGCACGATCTCGTCGTCGATCGATCTCGTGTTCGTGGCCAAAGCGATCGAGCGCGTGGGTGATCATGCGAAGAATCTGTCGGAGGCGGTGATCTACATCGTCAAGGGTGCCGATGTACGGCACACGTCGATGTCCGATGTCGAAGACGCGATCCGATGACACGTGTTTTGATCGTCGAAGACGAGCCCGCGATCGCCGAGTTGGTGGCGATCAACCTGCGTCACGAAGGCTTCGAGGTCAGCGTTGCCATCGATGCAACACAAGCCACAGCGCAAGTCGATGAGCGCTTGCCGGACCTGGTGATTCTTGATTGGATGCTGCCCGGCCAGTCGGGCCTGCAGCTGTCGCGCTCATGGCGCGCGCAGGCGCGCACGAAGTCCTTGCCGATCATCATGTTGACAGCGCGCGCCGACGAGAAAGACAAGCTGGCCGGCCTCGACGGCGGCGCCGACGATTACCTGACCAAGCCGTTCTCGGTGAAAGAGCTGTTGGCCCGCTCACGGGCGCTCCTGCGCCGGCGCGCGCCGCAGGCGCTTGACGAGGCTGTGGAAGTGGCGGGCCTGGTGCTCGACCCAGCGACGCATCGCGTGACCCGCCTCGTCGATGGCGCGCCGCGCGAAGCCAAGGTGGGGCCGACCGAGTTCCGCCTCCTGCACTTCCTGATGACGCACCCCGAGCGCGTGCACAGCCGCGCGCAACTGCTCGACCGTGTGTGGGGTGACCACGTGTTCATCGAAGAGCGCACGGTCGATGTGCACATCAAGCGCCTGCGCGAAGCGCTGGAACCGGTGAGGTGCGCTCCCCTGGTAGAAACGGTGCGCGGCGCAGGCTACCGAATGGTGGCGTTGCCGGGGCGATGAACGACTCCTTCGGCCGCGTCTTTGCGCTGCTGTTCGGACTGGCAGCGGGCGCCGCTCTCGGCTGGATGATTGGCCGCGGACTCGGCGCCAGCGGATGGGGCGTGGCTTGTGGCGCCGCAGCCGGTGTGGCGCTCACGGCATCGATCGATGCCCTGCGCGCCAAGCGTTTGATGGCGTGGCTGCGCGGTGCGCAGACTCAGCCGGCGCCGCGCGACACCGGCTTCTGGGGTGAAACCGGCTACCGCGTCGAGAAGGCGCTGCGTGGTCGAGAGAAAGATTTGGCCGCCGAGCGCGAACGCCTGGGCCTGTTCCTGCAGGCCATCGATGCCTCGCCCAACGGCGTGCTGCTGCTCGATGCGGATGAACGCATCGAGTGGTGCAACGCGCGCGCGGCCGATCACTTCGGGCTCGACCCCGTGCGTGACCAGCGTCAGCCCGTGACCAACCTGCTGCGCACGCCGGCCTTTGTGAGCTACCTGCAAAGCGGCGAGTACGAGGCACCGATCGAGTTCACGAGCCCACGCGGCCGAGCCACGATCCAGGTGATCGTGCGGCCGTACGGCGCGGGCCAGAAGCTGCTGCTGTCGCAGGACGTGACCGACCGCGAGCGCATGGAGTCGATGCGGCGCGACTTCGTGGCCAACGTCTCGCATGAGATCCGCACACCGCTGACGGTGCTGGCCGGTTTTGTCGACACGCTGGCCAGCGTGCCGCTTTCGGCCACCGAGCAGCCGCGTGTGCTGGCGCTGATGCGACAGCAGACGACACGCATCCAGTCGCTGGTCGACGATCTGCTGACGCTGGCGCAACTCGAAGGCAGCCCGCGGCCGTCGTCCGATCAGTGGGTGCCGGGCGATGCACTGGTGGCTCGCGTGTTTGGCGAGGCTGAACTGCTGTCCGCTGGGCATCACGAACTCAGCCTCGATGCACAACCAGGCCTGGAAATCGCCGGCAAGGAGAGCGAGCTGACCAGTGCGATGGCCAACCTGCTCGGCAACGCGGTGCGCTATACCCCGGATGGTGGACGCATCGCGGTGCAGTGGAAGGTGCGCGCGGCAGATGGCTGCGCGGTGTTCGAGGTTCGCGACAACGGCATCGGCATTGCGCGTGAACACCTGCCGCGATTGACCGAGCGCTTCTATCGTGTCGACGGCAGCCGCTCGCGGGAAACCGGTGGCACGGGGTTGGGGCTGGCCATCGTCAAGCACGTCGTGCAGCGCCACGGCGGAGAGATCGAGATGCAGAGCGAGCCCGGCAAGGGCTCAGTGTTCAGGCTCGTGCTACCGGCGGCGCGCGTGCGCGCCATTGCCGAGGTCAAGGCGAACGTCGCAGCACCAGTGTCACTTCATCGCGATCGGTAGGGCGGCGCACCCGCGCGGCGACGTTCCAGCCCGCGGGAATCTGCGCCTGTTGTCCGCGCCGCTCCTGGCGCAAGCGCACCGGGCAGCCCCCTGTGTGATCGGCGCGCGCTTCGATGCGCCAGTCGCCGTATTGCTCCAGCGACGCCACCGCCGTGCGCGAATACCCGGGCGCATCGACGCAGGCGCCGGCCGGAACGTGCGGCGCGATGCGCGCCACCCACGGCCGGTTGCTGCGCGCGTAGTCGAGCAGCGGCAAGCCCAGCGTCATCAGCAGCAGCCATGCCAGCGCCACACCCCCGGCGGGCAGCACCAGACTCTTCCACAGGGCTGCTCGGTGGCGTCCCGTGCGCCATCGCACGAGCGCAATCCAGGCCAGCGTGGCGGCCACCGCAACAGTGAATGCGAACCACGAGAAACGCGCTTCGAAGCCCTGAGCGAGCTTGGCGATGTTGGCGGCCGGCTTGGCTGGCGTGCCGGTGAGCATTGCAGCGTAGAACACCCAGACAACGAGCGCAGTGATGCTGAACGCGAACACCGAGAACCAGTCGATCGCGGACGTGGTGCTGCGCTTCAACGTCGGTAGTGCGAATGCGGCGAGCACGGCGAAAGCGGGCAGGCCGATCATCAGCGCGCGGTCGAATCCGCCGCCGGCCACGCACGCCACCAGAGAGATGAGAGCCAGCGCGAGCGGCGCCGAAATGTGGCGCTTGGTCAGATGCCGCCGCCAGCGCCACACCGTCCAGAGCGCGAGCAACCATGCCGGCCAGAGAAACCAGAGGAATAGGCGGCCGAGTTGCAACACCTGCGCGCCCGTCGTCTCGAAGCCGACACGCCAGGCCCAGGTCTTGAGCCACCACGCCAGCGTGGCCGCGACAAGCGTTGCGGCCGCCGCCCACGGCGCGTAGGCGCGGCCCTGCTCGTACGCCGAACGGGCGGCGACAACAGTCGCGGCCATGCCGAACAGCACGGCGATCGTTGGCGCGCCGCTGGCGGCCATCAACGGTAAGGCGATGAAAGCAGCCAGGCGCGCGCGATAGCGCCGGAACGGCGCCGCGGCCAGGGACCACAGCGCCAGCGCCGCAGCAAAGAGCTGCACCAGCTCGGGCGTGGTTTCGTGGCCGAGCTGCAGCAGGCCGAGCGTGGCGATCAGCGCCAGCAGCGCGCCGTCGGCCATCGCGCGCGCGTAGTCCACGGCATCGGCTTCCCCGCCGAACGCAAATGGCAGCGGCTGCGCGGCCTCGGTGCGTGCCAGTTGGAAGGCGGCGTACCACGTCAGCACGAGCACCAGCGCCAGCAGGATCGCGAAAGGAACCCGCGCGGCGAGCGGCGCACCGATCAGCGGCGAGAGCAGCGCAATGCTGCCGGCGCCCAACCAATGTGGCAGCAACGCGGTTTCCAGCGGCAGGCCGCCGATGTTCGGCGCCGTCCACGGGCTGCGGCCTTCGGCCATCGACAGCATGTAGCCGAAGGCCGATTGATCGGCGCCACGCCACGGGTCGCGGCCGAACATGCCTGGCAGCACATACGCCGCGCAGAACAGCAGCAGCAGCACGCGCGGCAGCCGCTGCACCGCTTGCTGCGTCACCAGGGCGGGATTGGGCGTGACGGAATTCACGCCGCGATCATGCAGTGGCGAAAGAAAAAGGGCAGCCGAAGCTGCCCCGATCTCCGGCGGACAAGAAGCTCACTTCTTGATGCCGACCTTGAACTTGTTGCGGAACTTCTCGACGCGGCCGCCCAGGTTGTCCACGCTTTTCTGCGTGCCGGTGTAGAACGGATGCGACTCGCTGGACGTTTCCATCTTGAACAGCGGCATTTCCTTGCCCTCGATGGTGATGTTGTCCTTGGTCTGCACCGTCGAACGCGTCACGAACTGGAAGCCGTTGGACAGGTCTTGAAAACAAACGTCGCGGTAGCCGGGGTGGATGCCGTCTTTCATGGGGGGAAACCTCTTCAGGGGTTGCGGTAGCCACGCTGCTCAATACAACGCACTTTCCGGGGTCAGAGAAAAGAAAATTATAGGCGAGGCACGAGCTCAGCCGCCGCGCCGCATCATGTCGAAGAAGTCCAAGTTGTTCTTCGACGCCTTCATCTTGTCGAGGATGAACTCCATCGCCTCGATTTCGTCCATCGGGTAGAGCAGTTTGCGCAGGATCCAGGTCTTTTGCAGGATCTCGGGCTTGAGCAGCAGCTCTTCGCGCCGCGTGCCGCTCTTGTTGATAAGGATCGAGGGGTAGACGCGTTTCTCGGCCATCCGGCGATCGAGGTGGATCTCGCAGTTGCCGGTGCCCTTGAACTCTTCGTAGATGACCTCGTCCATCTTCGAGCCGGTGTCGATCAGCGCGGTGCCGATGATGGTGAGCGAGCCACCTTCTTCGACATTGCGCGCCGCGCCGAAGAAGCGCTTCGGGCGCTGCAGCGCGTTCGCGTCCACACCGCCGGTCAGCACCTTGCCCGACGACGGCAGCACGTTGTTGTAGGCGCGGGCCAGTCGCGTGATCGAGTCGAGCAGGATGATCACGTCCTTGCCAAGCTCGACCAGGCGCTTGGCGCGCTCGATCACCATCTCGGCCACCTGCACGTGGCGCGCGGCGGGTTCGTCGAAAGTGGAGCTGATGACCTCGCCACGCACGGTGCGGACCATCTCGGTCACTTCTTCCGGACGCTCGTCGACCAGCAGAACGATCAGGTGGACCTCGGGGTGGTTGGCGACGAGCGCATGCGCGAGCTGCTGCATCATCACCGTCTTGCCGGTCTTCGGCTGCGCGACGAGCAAGGCGCGCTGGCCTTTGCCGATGGGGGCCACCAGGTCGATGATGCGGCTGGTGATGTTCTCTTCGGCCTTCAGGCCGTCACGTTCCAGCTTGAACTGCTCTTTCGGGAAGAGCGGCGTCAAGTTCTCGAACATGATCTTGTTCTTGTTCTCCTCGGGCGTCACGCCGTTGACGCGATCGACCTTGACCAGCGCAAAGTAACGCTCGCCATCTTTCGGCACCCGCACTTCGCCTTCGATCATGTCGCCGGTGTGCAGGTTGAAGCGGCGCACCTGGCTTGGCGACAAATAGATGTCGTCGGTCGAGGCCATGTAGCTGGCTTCGATCGAGCGCAGGAAGCCGAAGCCGTCGGGCAGGACTTCGAGCACACCATCGCCGAAGACCTGTTCGCCGGCCTTGGCGCGCTTTTTCATGATCGCGAACATCAGTTCCTGCTTGCGCAGGCGGGCGACGTTCTCGATTTCCAGCTCTTCGCCCATCTTGATGAGGGCGGAAACGTGCAGGGCTTTGAGTTCGGAAAGATGCATAGGAAGGTGGAACCCTCGATGCGACGGTGCGCTTGGCCATGCGCTGCCGCCTTGTGGCCGGTCCCTGGGGATGCTCTGGTCCTGTGTAGGGACAGAGCGCGTCAATGGCGCGCTCGTGCCGAAACTTCAGGGGAGGGGCCGGAACCGCGGGCCTGGTGCCTCAGGGCTGAGGCGGTCTTCGAGCGCCGCGGTGGCTGTTCTGCAGCCGGGCTATAAACCCGGCAATGCACAGATTATAGGTGAGAGTCGAGGAAGGCCGTGAACTTGGCCTTCGGGTGCGCGCCAACCAGGGTGCCGGCCAACTGGCCGTCCTTGAACAGCATCAGCGTCGGAATGCCGCGAATGCCCAACTTGCCCGGCACCTCGGAGTTCTCATCGACGTTCATCTTGGCGATCTGCAGCTTGTCGCCGTACTGCGTAGACAACTCGTCCAGGATCGGGGCAATGGCCTTGCAAGGCCCGCACCATTCGGCCCAGTAGTCCACCAGCACCGGCTTGCCGGACTTCAGGACGTCGGCTTCGAAGCTGGCGTCGGTCACATGCTTGATCAGGTCGCTGCTCATCGGGGTTCCTCGTTGTGCCTACGTTGTCGGCAGGCACAATGATTCTGACACAAGCCCTCTGTGCACACCGCCTGCAAGGACGCCCGGTTCTCAATGACAGCCATAGCCACACAGCGCCTTCACAGCGGTCCCGTCGATGGCGCTTTCTGGCTGCGAATGGCGGGCACCGTTGACGCGTGGTTGAGATCGACCGCGGCCGAGCCGCGCGACGCTGTGCTGCTGCTGCCGCACACTGGCTTGCTGGCGCCGGCGCGCGCAGCCTATGCGGCGCGCGGCGGCTGGCAGCCGCGCATCGAAACGGCGGCCACGCTGGCCGCATCGCTGGCGCCGCCGGCCACGGCGGCGCCAGCGATGCTCAGCGGCGATCGTGCGACTGACAAGCTCACGGCCGCGGCTTTGTTGCGCTGGCAGTCGTTCGGCGCGGCATGGGCCGCACGCGACCCGCGGGCGTTTCGCTCAGCGGTGGATGCCTTCGTCAGCACGGCGCAGGCGGCGCATGACGCCAGTGCACGGCAAGCGCCCGAAGCACGCGCTGCGTGGTGGGCTGCGCTGCGCGAGGCCTTGCCGCCGTCGAGCGGACCCGGCGCGAGCGAACGCCTGTTGGCGCGCATGGCCATCGAGTGGGCGATGTCGGCCGAAGCCCCGGCGACCGATGCGCTGCACTCGCTCGGCGCCTCTGCCTGGGTGGTGTTGAGCGCAGCGGGCACGGTCGGTGTGCCGTTGCCGCACGGTGCTGCCGTGCTGCATCTTGACGCCGATGGCGAGCCTGCACGGCCATTCGACGAGGCCGCCGCGCTGCCGCCGCCGCGGCGCCTGTGTGCCAGCAGCCGCGAAGACGAGGCCAGTGCGGCGACGCTCGCCGTGCTCGAAGCGCTGGACGACGGTGCCTGCTCGGTGGCGTTGATCGCGCAAGACCGACTCGTCGTGCGCCGCATCCGTGCCTTGCTTGAACGCGCGGGCGTGGCGATCGATGATGAGACCGGTTGGACCTTGTCGACAACGCGCGCTGCGGCGCATCTGATGGCCTGGCTGCGCGCTGCAGCGCCCGGGGCCAGCCGCGACGCGTCGATCGAAGCGCTGCGCGCCGAAGGCCATGACCAAGCGGCCGTGAGCGCGCTCGAGGACGCTTGGCGGCGCGAGCGGCCGCCCGCCACCGCTGCATTGGCTGCATTCGACGGCTTGAGGCAGCGCATCGACCGCTGGCAGCCGAGCCAGGCGAAGGCCCTGACCGAATGGCTGGTGTCACTTCGCCAAGTGGCGCCAGGACTCATGGCCATGCAGGATGCCGATGCCGCCGGCCGCCAAGTCCTGGCCGTCTTGCAACTGCAGGGCACCCCGACGGCGAGTTGGCAAGGCGCCGCGCAAGCCACGCGCTTCGACCTCGCCGGCTTCACGGCCTGGGTCGATGAGACGCTGGAGGGCAGCATGTGGCGGCCCGTGCCGGCGGCCGGCGCGCGCGTGAGCATCGTGCCGTTGGCACGCGCGGTGTTGCGGCCCTTCGAGGCGATCGTCTTCCCCGGTTGCGACGCGCAGCATCTGGGGGCAGCCGACGCGGCACCGGGCCTGTTGCCGGGCGCTGTGGCGCGGCAGTTCGGCATTGCCGATGCCGAGCAGCGCCGTTTGCAGGAGACGCTGGCCTTTGCGCAACTGCTGCGTTCGCCGAAGCTGACACTGCTGCGCCGCATGCAAGAAGGCGGCGAGCCGCTGGCGCCGAGCGCGCTCGTCGAGCGGGCGGTGTTAGCGCGGCGGCGCTTGGGAGCCGTCATCGACGACGAGCAGACCGTCGTGCTGCCGCTGGAGCGCGTCGCGCGGCAGCCCGTGACGCGGCCGGCGCCGGCGATGGACAGCGCGATGCCGCGGCGCCTGTCGGCGACCGCGGTGCAAGCGCTGCGCGACTGCCCGTACCGCTTCTTCGCCCGCGTGGCGCTGGGTCTGGCCGAGGGCAATGAGTTGGAAGCACAGATCGACCAGAGCGACTATGGACGCTGGATGCATGGCCTGCTGTTCCGCTTTCACACGCGACGCAGCGGCGGACATGATCACGCCGAGCTGCTCGCCGCGGCCGATGCCGAACAGGCCGCGCTCGAACTCGACGCGGCCGCGCTGCTGCCCTACCGTGCCGCGTTCGACTCCTTCGCCACCGACTACCAGGAGTGGCTCAAAGAACACGAAAGCGCTGGCTGGCGCTTTCAAAGTGGCGAAGTCGATCGCCGCTGTGCTCCGCCCGATCTCGATGGGCTCGTGCTCGACGGGCGGCTGGATCGTGTCGACGTACACCGTGACGGCGCCGCGATGCTGATCGACTACAAAACCGGCAGCCGCGACAAGGTCAGGAAGCGCGTGACCGAGCCGCTCGAAGACACGCAGCTCGCGTTCTACGCAGCGCTGCTGACCGACGAGGGCCACGACGCGCCGCCACGCGCGATCTACCTGTCGCTGGCGGAGCGAGGAGAGCCGCAACCTTTCGAGCACGAGGACGTTGCGCTCAGCGCGGCGCTGCTGATCGATGGCCTGTCGGCGGATCTGGCTGCCTTGCGCGCCGGCGCCGGTGCGCCGGCTTCGGGCGAGGGCGAGGTTTGTCGAACCTGCGAGGCGCGGGGTCTGTGCAGACGCGACCATTGGACGGGCGAATGAACCCTGCGTACCAGCTCGACGGCCGCGATGCGCCGCGCGAAGCGTTCTACGCCGCGGCCTGTGATCCACGCCGCCACATCGCCGTCGAAGCCTGCGCCGGCGCCGGCAAGACCTGGATGCTGATCGCGCGCATCGTGCGCGCGCTGCTCGATGGCGCCCAGCCGCAGGAAATCCTCGCCATCACCTTCACGCGCAAGGCTGCGGGCGAGATGCGCACGCGCTTGTCGTCGTGGTTGCGCGAGTGCGCCACCCTGACATCGGCGCAGGCCGCCGAGCGCCTGGTGCAGTTCGGCATGAGCCCGGCGCAAGCGCAACAGCAGAGCAGCGCATTGATCGGCTTGCACGAGCGGGTGCTCGACAGCGGGCGCAGCGTCGAGTTGCGCACGATGCACGCCTGGTACGCACAATTGCTTGCCGCGGCGCCCCTCGATATGTTGGCCGATATGGGCCTCGCGCCGGGCTTGACGCCGGTTGAAGACAACGCCGACCTGATGCCGGCGCTGATGCAATCGTTTCAGTCGGCGCTGCTGGCAGACGCACCGCGCCTCGCCGACTACCGCCGCTTGGCGTTGCGCCACGGCCGGTTTGCGCTCGGCCAGTGGTTCGGTGTGGCGTTGCAGCGGCGGACCGAGATCGAGTTGGCCGCGCAGGCCGGTACCCTTGATGGAAGTGTGCCGCCAGCGGGCGATCCGCTGGCGGCGTCGCGCGTGCGCGAGCCGGCGTTCGTGAAGAAGGTGCACTCGCTTGCACGGCGCCTGTCACAGCGCGACAAGTACAAGAACCTGACGCAACCTGCAGCGGATGGTCTGGTCGAGGCTTTGGCGCTGGTCGATGACCGCCAGGCGTTCGAGCGCTTGCGCAAGGCCTTGTTCACCGAGAAGGGCACGCCTCGCCAGAAGCTCGGCGAGCTGCCCGAGCAGGCCGCGCTGTGTGATGCGCTGGAGCAGATACGCGAGCACACCCTGCAGCAGGACGCGCACGAAGACCATGCCGCGATGTCACGCCTGTCGCGCCTCTTGTTCGCCGAGTACGCCGCACTGAAGCAGCGTCGTGGCATGGTCGACATGAGCGACCTCGAACGTGTGGCGATGGCCCTGCTGTCCGAGCACACGCTGTCGGGCTGGGTGCAGCAGCGCCTCGATGCGCGAGTGCGCCATCTGTTGATCGACGAATTCCAGGACACGAGCCCGCTGCAATGGCATGCGCTGCAATCGTGGCTGGCGGCGTACGCCGGCGCCGGTGGCGGCATGGACGGCCCGCGTGTCTTCATCGTCGGCGATCCGAAGCAGAGCATCTACCGCTTTCGCCGCGCCGAGCCGCGCGTGTTCGCCGCCGCGCAGGCTTTCGTGGTCGAGGCGCTCGGTGGCACGCTGGCGGCGTGCGATCACACGCGGCGCTGTGCGCCCGGTGTGGTTGCAGTGGTCAATCGTGTCTTCGGTGGCTGGGTGGGCGCGGACGGTCTGCCGCAGTGGCGCGATCACACGACGCAGGTCATGCACGATGGCGACGCGCCGGCGCTGACGAGCTTGCCAGCCGCCGAGCGGCCGCCCAGGGCGCCGCCCGGGGCGCCGCAAGAGCGCGTCTGGCGGCCTTCGTTGACGACGCCGCGTGTCGAAGCCAAAGCCGTGTTGCGCGAGGCCGAAGCGGCGCAGGTGGCGCAGGCGATCGATCACCTGATGCGCGTGCAAGGTGTGCGGGCGAAGGACATCCTCGTGCTGGCGCGCAAACGATCGGTGCTGCAGTTGGCGGCCGACGCGCTTGCGCTGCTGCATGTGCCGCATGTCGCGCCAGAAGACTTGCGCTTGTCGCAGCTGCCTGAAGTGCAGGACTTGCTGGCGCTGCTGGATGCGATTTCGTCGCCGGCGCAATCGCTGTCGTTGGCGCGCGCGTTGAAGAGCCCGCTGTTCGGTGTCAGCGATGAGGAGCTGCTTGAGCTGTCGCGACGTGCACGCGATGCGCGTGGCTGGTGGCCGGCACTGTTGGCCTGTGGCACCGATGCCGGGGCCGCTTTGCACCGTGCAGCGATGCTCTGCTCGGATTGGGCCCGCGCTGCGCCGACGCTTCCGCCGCACGATCTGCTCGACCGCATCGTGCATGAAGGCGCGCTCATGCCGCGTCTGGCCGCCGCGGCACCGCCCGAGCGCCGCGCGCGGGCGCAGGACGCGGTGCGTGCGCTGCTCGCGGCGGCGCTCGAACTCGATGGCGGACGCTACACCTCGCCCTATGGTTTCGTGCGCGCGCTGCGTTCACGCATGGTCCAGGCGCCGGCATCGCAGCAGGACGGTGCCGTGCGCCTGCTGACGATCCATGGCGCCAAAGGATTGGAGGCGCGCATGGTGTTCCTGATGGACACGCAGCCCGAGCCACCCAGGGCCGAGACCACCACGCTGCTGGTGGACTGGCCGGTGGAGTCGGCACAGCCGTCGTCGGTTGCTTTCGTCGCGTCGCACACGCGCTGTCCGCCGTCGTTGCAGCCGCTGCTCGCCCACGAGATGGCGGCGCGTGCACGCGAAGAAGCCAATGCCTTGTATGTTGCGCTGACGCGCGCCGAAGAGCGTTTGTTCATCAGCCGAACGCCGCCGCGCGCCGCCGAGGAGGCGGCACCCTCGTGGTGGACACGCCTCGATCCTTCGGCCACCGCCTGGGTCGCGCCGCCGGTGGTCGTCGCTGCAGAGGACGACGGCCGGGCCGAGGTGGTGTCGCTGCCATTGCACCGCCGCGAGAGTGCGGTCGCTTCCGAGGCGTTGCCGAAGACCGACGACGCGGCCGCTGCGGCGCTCGGTCAAGCGGTGCACCGCACGTTGGAGTGGGCTTCGCGCCAGGGTGCGCGCGACCTGGCGCCGTTGGCGCACGCGGCTGCGCTGGCCTTCGCGGTGCCAGATGCGCGTGTCGTGCAGACGATCGCGCAGCGCATCTTGGCGAGTCCGACGTGCCAGCCCTTCTTCGATCGCAATCGGATCCTGTGGTCCGGCAGTGAAGTTGCGGTCGCGTCGCCCGACGGCCAGCCGCGCCGCATCGACCGCCTGGTGCTGCTGGCCCCGCCCGAGCGCTGCTGGTGGGTGCTCGACTACAAGCTCACTACGTCGCCGCAAGACGATCCGGCACTGATCGGGCAACTCGCCGACTACCGCGCGGCGGTGGCAGCGCTGGCGCCGGGCGAGCCGGTGCGTGCGGCCTTCATCACAGCTGCCGGCGAATTGATCGAACCCGCGGCCTGAGCATGGGCAGGGCGAGGTTTGCCGCGAAAAAGCGGCGCTGTTCGACGCATTGCCAGCGCCGCGCTCGCGATCCAATGCGATGCATATGGGTCCCCACCTCGACCCCACCGCCGCCACGCGCCGCTTTGGCCGTTTCACGCTGCGTGCCCTGATCGGGCGCAGCGCGCAGGCCATGGCCTGGCGTGTGCACGACCCGCGCAGCGAGCAGGAGTTGGTTCTCGTGTTGCCACGGCGCCAGCCTGCCGGCGCCGCGGCTTTGGCCGAGACCCTGAACGAAGCGCGCCGCGCCGCGCGCTTGCAGCACCCGCATCTGGCGCATGCGGTCGAGGTTGGCGAGCAAGAGCAGTGGCCCTACATCGCCTACGACGCTGCGGTGGGCACGACACTGGCAGAGCGCCAGCCGCCGCGCAACGGCGAGGCGCCTCAACAGGCCGCGCGCTGGGTCGTGCAGTGCGCGATCGCGCTGGCTTTCGCGCACGATGCCGGGCATGCGCACAACGACGTGCAACCGTGGTTGATTGCGATCGGCGACAACGGGGCCGTGCGACTGATGGGCCTGGGCCTGACGCCGGCGCCGCTGCCACCGGCCACGGCTGACGACACGGAGACGGTGGCGCAGCGCCTGCGCCGCGGCGCGCGCGATGCCGCCGAGGCCGACGTGCTGGCGCTGGCCGTGCTGTTGCATGGCCTGCTGGCCGGCGCGCCGGCGCTGGGAGAGCCCGACATCGGCGCCGCGCTGCGGCGCCTGGCGCCTGCCGGCCGCGAGTCGATGCGCCTGCCGTGGGACGTGCCGCGGCCGTTCTCTGAGGGGCTGCGCGCCATTGCCAACCGGGCAACGGACCGGCAGTTGCGGCAACGATTTCGCAACGCGCGCACGCTGGTGCGCGCGCTCGAAGGCTGGCTAGAACAAGATGCGCAGCAAGGTGACGACGCGCACGCGCAACTCATCGAGCGCGTGCGCCAGCTCGGTGTGCTGCCGGCATTGCCGGGCGCCGCGGTGCGCGCGGCGCGCCTGGCGTTGATGGAACGCCAACACACCGAAGAGCTGGCGGCGCTGGTGATGCACGACGCCGCGCTCACACTCGAATTGCTGCGCGCCGTCAACAGCGCGATGAACGTTGCCGACATGCGCGGCACGCAGGTGTCGGGCAGCGGCCCCGTGCTGACGGTGCGCCGGGCGATCGCCATGCTGGGCCTGGAAGGCGTGCGCCGCAGCGCGCTGGCCATGCGCCACTGGCCCGGCCCGCTCGATGCTGACGGCGCGGCCGAACTCGAACTCGCGCTGGCCGCCGCGCAGCGCGCGGCACGGCTGGCGCAGGCCTTGCGGCCGGCCGGTTACGACGCCGAGATGGCCGCGCTGGTGACGCTGCTGCAAAACCTTGGCCGCCTGGTCTTGCAATACCACTATCCCGAAGAGATGCGCCAGGTGCGCCGCTTGATGCAGCCGTTGACGGCGAGCGAGTCCGGGCAGGCCGATCAGCCCGGCATGACGGAGCAGGCCGCCGGCTTTGCCGTGCTCGGCGCCGACATCGACAGCATGGCGCTGGCGGTGGCGCGCTGGATGGGCCTGGGCGGCGCCGACGACGCCGTGCTGCAATTGATGCATCGCCTGCCGCTGGACAAGCCGGTGCGCGCCCTCGACAGCGACGACGATGTGCTGCGCGCGCTGGCCAGCGCGGCCAACGAAGCGGTCGACGTCTTGTCATTGCCAGCCGCGCGCCAGGGGGCGGCCATCGAACGCGTTGCCAAACGCTACGCGCGCGCGCTCGACCTCAACACGCGCGACCTCACTGCCGCGCTGCGCGACAGTGCGAAAACAACAAGCGCCGCTGCGCCACCAGCTGCCCGAGCGCCAACAGCCAGCAGCGCGAACGCAGGTCAGTGAACCGCCGTTGGCAGCCCGTAGCGCTGCAGCGACGCGGCGTGGCGCTGCAAAAAGTCGGCGTGGAACCAGACGGCGTTCAACGCGCGCTTGGCGCCTTGCAGTGGCGCCAGTCCCCAGCGATGCTGCAGCAGACCGTGCCGGCGCAGCGTCAGCGTGAAGCCGCTGTAGCCGCGCTGGTCCATCACCGCCATCAGCGCCAGCATCGACGCGTCGCGCTCGGCGCGCCGCGCCGGCGGCACCTCCGTCAGCAGGACAGGCCGGTCGCGCTCGATGGTCTGCGACAGGTTGGCGATGACATGGAAGTTGTTTTCCTCGCCGCCGATCTTGATCAGCGCCGGATGCTCCTGCAGCAGCACGTGGTCGCTCAGGCCGTCATGCTCGACGACGATGTTGGCGATGCCGTTGGCGGCAATATCGCGCTCCACATGCGCCGTGTTGCCCGGGTCGGCGTCGAAGCACACGACCTTGCCGCGCTGCCCGACCAGACGCGACGCCACCAACGCGAAGCTGCCACGGTGCGCGCTGACATCGACCACCGTATCACCGGGCTCGAGCAGGTCGCGCATGAACAACTGGTTGTTGAGATCGATCCAGCGGCCGAGGAAAAAGGTCGAGCGGTCGGACCAATGCGAAAGTTCGAGCTGCATCTCGAAGCCGTGCACCTTGCCGCGCACGGTGCGGACCGGCGCCTCGGCCCAGAACCACTCGCGCTGCTGCTCGCTGCCGACGGCCCAGCGATACAGATAGCCCCAGCCCGGCATCTCGCGCAGGATGTAGGGTCGGGCCAAACCGATGATCAGTTCTTGCATCGACTCGACGAGTCGCGTGCGCAGCGGGCGGGAGGCAGAGCGGTGCATGGTGCGCGAATGTGCAGCGATTGGCCTACGCGGCCCATCCCCAAAACAAAGCGAGGGGGTGACGAGCCTTTACCCCGGCACTGGTTGCAACGCTAAGGGCTGCTTGGTTCCCCACCTGACCCGGTTGGGCGTACTTCCATGCGGGAAGGCCCGTCGGGGCGAATTGTAGTCGGGCGCTGCGCGGAAGGTTTCAGCGCACGCGGCGCACCCGCGGCGTCTTGTTCAACCCATCGACGACCAGGTAGAACGCGCCCAGTGCGCCGCGTTCAACGCGCACCTTCGGATTGGACAGGATGACAAATGCGCTGCTGCCATCGACGATACGCCAGACCTGGCCGTTGGCCAGTGCAATCTGTTGATCGGGCTCCCATCCTTCGAACCGGCCGGCGATGCTGCTCTCGATGGCTTGGTCCGCGGTCGCAGGCGTCTGCGGCGCAGGCAGGCCGAAGTCGCGCTGCGCGGCGGGCGTTGCGGATGTGGCCAGCGGCAACGCGTCGTAGCAGGCCAGCCGCGCGGCGGCGTCCGCCAAGGTGCGGCAGCGCATGACGGCTGCGTCGTCGGCCGCAGGGGCTGCCGTGGCGGCAGCAAGGAGCAGCAGCAAAGCGAACGTGGTTTTCAAGCGGGCCTCGTCACGCAGGTTCAGCGCAATTGCAGCGCCTGATCGTCGAAGCGCAGCGCGAGCGCTTCGATCAGCAGTTGTTTGGGTCCGGCTTCGACGCGGCCGGCCACCCAGGCCTCGATGCCGTGCGCGCGGGCCACATCGACGCAGCGCTGCGCCTCACCGGGCGCCACGAACAAAGCGAATCCGGCGCCCATATTGAAGGTGGAGTAGGCCTCTTGCGCGTCATGGGCGGCGTGCTCGACGATGAAGGCAAGCACTTGTGGCACGGGCGGCACCTGTGTGATGCGGTAGGTCAGCGCCTTGGGGTGGCGCAGCAACTTGCGCCAGCCGTGGCCGGTGATGTTGGCGCTGTAGTGCGGCGTGATGCCGGCCTTCCACAGCGCTTCGGTCACGGGAGAGTACAGCGTCGTCGGCGCGAGCAAGGCGTCGCCATAGGTCTGGCCGCCGTCGTCGATCGGCGTCAACCAGCCCTGCGGCAGGCGCTCGGCAATCTTGCGCGCGAGGCTGACACCATTGGCATGGATGCCCGAGGAGCCGAGCATCACGATCGCATCCCCGTCACCCAATCCGTCGCCGACCGACAGGCGTTGCTTCGGGTTCACGATGCCGGTGCAACTGGCCGCCAGGTCGATGCGGCCGGCCTCGACGATGCCCGCCAAGGCCGGCGTTTCGCCGCCGCCCCAGGCCACGCCGCAAATCTCACAAGCGCGTTTCCAGCCATCGACCAATGCTCGCGAGCGCTCGGCATTGCCGAACCAATCGCTGCCGCCGGCGGCCCAATAAGCCTGCACGACGAGCGGCGTTGCGCCGACGGTGATGAGGTCGTTGACCGCCATCGCAATCGTGTCTTGCGCAATGCTTGCGTAGTAGCTCCTGCCCGTCAGACGCGCCATCTCGTCGGCCACCAGCGCCTTGCTGCCCAGGCATTCGACGATGCTGGCGAGGTAAAACGGCCCGACATCGACCACGTAGGCGGATTCGCCGCGCGACGCTTGCACTTCGCTGAAGCCGTGCTGCGCGAGTTGCGATGCGGTCGAGGCGGCGGCGCGCTGTGCGGCGACTTTCAGCGGATCGATCTTGTCGTAATCGACGCCGGCTTGTTCGTAGGTCAACGGGGTCATGGCGCAAGATTATCCGGCACCCGTCCCCCTAGAATGAGTTGATGGCGCTCCCAAGCTCACTCTGTTCGCTGCCCCCCGAGGCTGCGTCAATGCCTTTCGGGCGGCTGGGCGGGCACTGATGTCTTACGTCGTCCTCGCACGCAAATACCGCCCGCGGCGATTTTCGGAGATGGTCGGCCAAGGCGCGGTCGTCACCGCGCTGACGCATGCGCTGGAACAGAACCGCCTGCACCACGCCTACCTGTTCACCGGCACGCGCGGTATCGGCAAGACCACGGTGTCGCGCATCCTTGCCAAGAGCCTGAACTGCACAGGCCCTGACGGCCAGGGCGGCATCACCGCGTCGCCGTGTGGCGTCTGCACTGCCTGCACCGAAATCGACGCCGACCGCTACATCGACTACATCGAGCTCGACGCCGCATCGAATCGCGGCATCGATGAGATCCGTGACCTGCTAGAACGTGCGGCTTACAAGCCGAGCGTCGGCCGCTTCAAGATCTTCATGATCGACGAAGCGCACCAGCTGACCAAGGATTCGTTCAACGCGCTGCTGAAGACGCTCGAAGAGCCGCCGGACTACTTGAAATTCGTGCTGGCCACGACCGACCCGGAGAAGATGCTGCCGACCGTGCTTTCGCGCTGCCTGCAGTTCAACCTGCGGCCGATGGCGCCCGACACGGTGGCCGAACACTTGCAGCATGTGTTGACGGCAGAAAGCGTGGCCTTCGACGAGGCATCGATCCGCTTGCTGGCGCGCTCAGCGCGCGGCTCGATGCGCGATGCGTTGTCCCTCGCCGACCAAGCCATCGCGTATGCCGGCGGTTCTCTCAACGCCGACGCCGTGCGCGCCATGCTCGGCAGTGTCGATCGTAGCCATGCCGAGCGCTTTGTGCGCGCGCTGGCGGTGCGTGATGGGCGCGCGGTGCTCAGCGGCGTCGATGCGCTGCGCGAGCACGGTCTGTCCGCGGCCGGTGCGCTCGAGGCGCTGACGGCGCTGCTGCAACAGATGGCGATCGAGCAGGCCGTACCCGGCGCGCTTCCTGAGACCGACCCCGACACGCCGATCGCGCGCGAGCTGTCGGCGTTGTTGCCGGCCGATGAAACGCAACTGCTCTACAGCTTTGCGCTGCATGGCCGCCAGGAGCTGACGTTGGCGCCGGACGCGTATGCCGGCCTGTCGATGGTGCTGCTGCGGCTGCTGGCTTTCGCGCCAGGAGGAGCTGCGCCTGGGGTCGTGCCGGTCGGCGGCAGCGGCGCGCCCACCAAGGCGTCGCCTCCGCTGGCTGCTGCGCCTGCGGCTCCAAGGCCGGCGCCCGCCAGCGCGGCGCTGGCCAAGCCGACACCGCGAACCACCTATGCGCCGCCTGCGCCCGTACCGGTCATGCAGGTGAGGGAGCCCACGCCTCCGTCCTGGATGGACGAAGCACCGTTGGAGGACGAAGCCGAGGCACGGCAAGTCGCCAAGCCCTCGCCGGTGCCGACGTCCACGCCGCTCGAACCCACGCCGCTCGGCGAGCGCTGGGTCACGCTCGTCGCGATGCTCAACCAGCGCCAGTCCATCAGCGCGCTGGTGCGTGAATTGGCGATGCAGGCGCAACTCATCGAGCAACGTGATGGAGCGCAGCCGCTGTGGCGCCTGCGTGTCGAGCGCGAGTCGCTGCGCGCGCCAGCGCATGTTGAAAAACTGCGCGCCGCGCTGGCCGAAGCGCTCGGCATCGCGCCGCTGCAACTCGAGGTCGAGCCCGGTGCCGTCATTGACAGCCCGGCCAAGCGCGAAGCCGCCGCACGCGAACGCGCGCAACACGAAGCCGACGCCATCATCCGCGACGACCCGGTCACGCAGCAGATGCTGGCTGAGTTTTCGTCGGCGCGCATCGTCCCCGGTTCAGTCAAACCCAGAGGTCTCACACCATGATGAAACAACAACTCGCCGGCCTGATGAAGCAGGCCCAGCAGATGCAGGACAACATGAAGCGAGCGCAGGATGAGCTGGCGCTGATGGAGGTCGAAGGCGTCTCCGGCGCCGGGCTCGTCAAGGTCGTCATGACCTGCAAGCACGATGTCAAGCGCATCACGATCGATCCGAGTCTTCTGGCGGATGACAAAGACATGCTCGAGGACCTCGTCGCTGCCGCGTTCAACGACGGCGTGCGCCGTGCCGAAGAGGTCAGCACGGAGAAGATGGGCAAACTCACCGCCAGCATGCCGCTTCCACCAGGGATGAAGTTCCCGTTCTGATCATCCCGTGTCGGAGCCTAGCCTCTCTGCGCTGATCGAAGCCCTGCGCCGCTTGCCCGGCGTCGGCATCAAGTCAGCCCAGCGCATGGCCTTTCATCTGCTGCAGCATGACCGCGATGGCGCGATCAGGCTGGCCCGCGCGCTCGACGGCGCGGTCGCGCAGGTGCACCACTGCGAGCGCTGCCACACCTTCAGTGAAAAAACGCTTTGCGATGTCTGTGCCGACGCGCATCGCGATCCGAGCAAGCTTGCCGTCGTCGAAACGCCGGCCGACCAGGCCGCGTTGGAGCGCACCGGCAGCTACCGCGGCTACTACTTCGTGCTGATGGGGCGGCTGTCGCCAATCGACGGTGTGGGCGTGCGCGACATCGGGGTGGCCGAGTTGCTGGAGCGTTCCGCCGACGCCGCGGTGCAGGAAGTGATTCTGGCGCTCGGCTTCTCCGCCGAAGGCGAGGCCACCGCGCATGCGTTGGCGCAGGCGCTGCGGGCGCGCGGCAAGACGGTCACAAGGCTGGCGCGCGGCGTGCCGGTGGGCAGCGAGCTGGAGTATGTCGATCTGTCGACGATCGCTCATGCGATGAGCGACCGTCGATGATCGATCGGCGCTGACTGATCGACGTTTAGCGAACTCAGCGCTTGCGCGTCGCGCTGCTGCTCGCCACGCGAACCGGCTTGCTGCCTCGTTTGGCCGTGGCTTTGGCGCGCGACGAAGGCGCAGCCTTGGCGACGCGTGCCGGGGCTCCTTTGGTGTTGGGCACGAACACCACCACCGTGCTGCCCGGAGCGAGCCGGCCGTTGACGGCGACTTTGTTCCACTGCGCCACCTGCTGCGTGCTGACGGCATAACGCTTGGCGACGGCCGCCACGCTGTCGCCGCCCTTGCCGACCTTGAGCGCCACTCGCTTCAACGCCGGCCCGTCAGGCGCGAACGAAATCATCGCGGAATCGGCCAGGCGTACCGAGACATCGGCGTCGCGGTGTTTGCCACGCGCGACCAGCAGGGTCGAGCCGGCTTGCACCAGCATGCGCGGCGGAATCGCGTTGAGTTCGCGCAGATCGTCTTCGTCCATGCCGACGGCGGCGGCGGCGTCGGAGGCCTTCATCGTCTTGGGCACCGTCCACGCCGTCCAACTCGACAGCGGGCCTTTGTGCAGCGGCAGCGCCTTGACGAAGGTGTTGGCGTTGTCGTAAGGCAGCAGCAGCTGCGGCGTGCCGGCGGCCACGATCAGCGGTTTGTTGATCTGCGGGTTGAGCGCCTTGAACTGGTCGAGCGGCAGGCCGGACAGCCGGGTGACCAGTGCCACGTCGATGTCGCGCGAGATCGGCACGACGAGGAAGTAGGGATGGTTTTCAAGCGTTGGCAGTGTCAGCGCGTAGTCGGCCGGGCGCTGCACGATGTTCTTCATCGCTTGCAGCTTCGGCACGTAGTCGCGTGTCTCGTGCGGCATCTTCAAGTCGGCGTACCCGGCGGGCCGGCCGGCCGCACGGTTGGAACGCACGGCGCGCTGCACATTGCCTTCGCCCCAGTTGTACGCCGCCAGTGCCAGGTGCCAGTCACCGAACATCTTGTGCAGCCGCGTCAGGTAGTCGAGCGCGGCGCTGGTCGAGGCAATCACATCACGGCGCTCGTCGCTGAACAGGTTCTGCTTCAAGTCATAGTGGCGGCCGGTGGCTGGCATGAACTGCCACATGCCGGCGGCGCGCGCCGACGACATGGCCTCCGGGTTGAACGCGCTTTCGATGAAGGGCAACAGCGCCAGCTCGGTGGGCAGGCCGCGGCGCTGCACCTCTTCGACGATGTGGAACAGATAGCGCGATCCGCGTTCGGTCATCCGGCCCATGTACTCCGGCTGGCTCGAAAAGTACTTTTCGCGCTGGCGCACATAGCGGTCATCGATGTCGCGGATCGCGAAGCCGCCGCGGATGCGCTGCCACAAGTCGGTGCGCGCGCCGCGGTCGTCCAGGTCGATCCTTGCATCCGGGCGCACCGGGTCGATCGGCGCGGCCACAGCGCTGGCCGGGTCCTCATTGCTTGCGGCCGCTGGCGTGACCGCTGCTGCCGTGCCGTCTTCGGCCTGCACCGGCTTGGGCGTGAGCGTGACCACGGGCGCTTGGGCGCAAGCCGGCAGCGTGAGCACCAGGGCGAGCAGCGCAACGGTCCAGCGCCAGCGGCGCTCGATCGAGATGGAAGAGTGGCGGGTCATCGAAATTGGTTCTTCCATTCACGCAAGGCGGCAAATACGGCTACGGGATCGTCGTTGGCCGCCCCCTGTGCGCGGGCGCTGGCGGCAACGGCCGGCTCCTGGCAACGCAGGAACGGGTTGATCTGTCTTTCGCGTTCGATGGTGGAGGGCAATGTGGGTAGGCCCTTTGCGCGTTCAGCCTGGCACCATGCGGCGTAAGACGCGATGTTGCGATTGCCAGGCTCGACCGCGTGCGCAAAGCGCAAGTTCGACAGCGTGTATTCGTGCGTACAGCACACCCTCGTGGCCCCAGGCAAGGCAGCCAGGCGCGACAACGAGGTATGCATCTGCGACGGCGTGCCTTCGAACAGGCGGCCGCAGCCGGCGGAGAACAGGGTGTCGCCGCAGAACAGCAGCGGCGCGTCACCATTCATCTGGCCCCCGAGGTCGTCGCTGCGCGCCGACCGTCCCGCCTGGGGGTCCGGCGGTTGCTCGGGCCGGTGCAGATACGCGATGTGGCCCGCCGTGTGGCCGGGCACGTCGAAGATGTCGAAGCGCAGGCCCAGCGCTTCGACGCTGTCGCCGCCGTTGATCGCCGTATAGGGCCTCGGAATGTTCTCGCGTGCCGGGCCGAAGAGGGGGCCACGCAGTCGCGCGCGCAGCGCATCCACACCGCCCACGTGGTCGGCATGGTGATGCGTCACTAGAATCGCGGCGAGTTCAAGTTGCCGTGTGTCGAGCATCCGCTCTACGACCGTGGCGACACCCGGATCGACCACCAGCGCGCGTGCGCCGTCGTGCAACATCCAGATGTAGTTGTCCGAAAACGCGGGCAGGGCAATCAGTTCCATCGGCGGTCGGATTATAGAAACGCACGTCAGAAGGCATTCCCCTGATCGCAACCCCTCTTTTGCAAGCGAATGTCTAGGAACGGACCACCCCCGAAGCGGCCTTCAGCCGCTCCCCCTCAAGGGGGCCGAGAGCCGCGGCTCCAAGCCGACCTGCGTCGGCTTGGACGGGGCGAGGAGTGGCCGCGTCTCGCGGCCACGCGGCCTGCAAGGCCCACCAGCGGCCCGGCAGAGCCGGTTCTGCGGTGTTCGCTTGGCAGTGGCGGTTTGCTTGCGATGTGGGTCGCACGTCGCGCGAGCAACCATGTCTGACACGCAACCGGGCATCGAAGCGCTGAGCGCCTGGCTCGAAACGCCACCCGGCCAGTACCTGCTGGCCTGGGAGCAGGCGCAGCTCGACCGCGTGGTCAGCGACGTGTTCGGTTTTCATGCATTGCAGATCGGCTTGCCCGAGCTCGATGCGCTATGCGCCAACCGCATGCCGCACCGCTGGGTGGCGCTCGATGCCGGCCATGCGCCGCGCACTGCCGCCGTGTTCGCCCATGGTGATGCGCTGCCGTTTCCGGAACGCAGTCTCGATCTCGTCGTGCTGCCGCACACGCTCGAACTGGCGCGCGACCCGCACCGCACGCTGGCCGAGGTCGAGCGCGTGCTGATGCCCGAAGGGCGATTAGTGATCCTCGGCTTCAACGGCGCCAGCCTGTGGGGCCTGCGCCAGCGCCTGGGCCGCGTGCGCCGCCTGCTCGGTGGCAAGGGCGACCCGTTTCTGCCGCGGCCAGGCGAACTGATCGGCTACTGGCGCTTGCGCGATTGGCTTCACCTGCTCAGCTTCGAGGTTGAAGGCGGGCGCTTCGGTGCGTACCGGCCCGCGCTCGGATCGCAACGCTGGCTGGATCGGTTCGCCTGGATGGACCGCATCGGCGACCGCTGGTGGCCGGTCTTCGGCGCGGTCTACATGGTGGTGGCCGTCAAGCGCGTGCGCGGCATGCGCCTGATCGGGCTGGCCAAGCGCGAACGCACCAAAGCCGTTGCGGCGCCGGCGGTGGTGACGAACATCCAACGTAAAGAAAAGCGAAGTCAGGAAAGATGACGACGATCACGATCTACACCGACGGCGCCTGCAAAGGCAACCCGGGCCCTGGCGGTTGGGGCGCCTGGCTGAAAACCGGCGCGCACGAAAAGGAACTGTGGGGCGGCGAAGCGGTCACCACCAACAACCGCATGGAACTGACCGCGGTCATCGAAGCCTTGGCGGCACTCAAGCGCGACAGCCAGGTGCACCTCTATACCGACAGCCAGTACGTGCGCCAGGGCATCACGACATGGATCCACAACTGGAAGCAGCGCGGCTGGAAGACGGCCGACAAACAACCGGTGAAGAACATCGACTTGTGGCAGCGCCTCGATGCGCTGGCGGCGCAGCACCGGGTCGATTGGCGCTGGGTCAAGGGCCACGCCGGTGACCCCGGCAACGAGCGGGCCGATGCACTGGCCAACCGGGGCGCCGCCGAGCAAGGATGAGGGTCGGGCAGTAGCCGACCCGATTCCGGGTTTGCCGGCAACCGCTACATTGGTCGCATGGCAATGAAAAAAATCCACACGGTGGTGGCCGTGGTCGGCATCGCGGTCGTCGGCGGCGCAGCGTGGTGGTACCAGCAGCGTGGCATCGGCGTCGAGCGCAAGGAGGCTGGCGCGGCGACGGCGCCGGGAGGGGCGACCGGTGCGAGCGCGCCGGGGCGCGGGCAGGGTGGCGCTGGTTCGCCGGGTGGTCCCGGCGGGGGCGGCCCCGCCGCCGTCGAAGTGGCCAAAGTGCAAGTGCTGCGCATCGAAGACGACGCTCAAGCGGTCGGGTCGCTGCGCGCCGTGCAGACGGTGATCGTGCGGCCCGAGGTCAGCGGGCGCATCACCAAACTTGGCTTCACCGACGGTGGCCGCGTGCGCAAAGGCCAGTTGCTGGTGCAACTCGACAACACGCTGCAACTCGCGCAGTTGAAGCAGGCGCAAGCGCAATCGAACATCGCGCGCACCAACCTGCAGCGCAGCCGCGAATTGCAGTCGCAGAACTTCGTCAGCCAGAGTGCAGTCGATCAGAACGCTGCCGCGCTCGAAGTGGCCGAAGCGCAGGTATCGCTCGCGCGCGCACAACTGTCGCGGCTGGCGATCATGGCGCCGTTCGACGGCGTGGTTGGCATCCGCAGCGTCGCGCTCGGCGACTACGTCAAGGACGGCGCCGATCTGGTGAGCCTCGAAGACCGCTCGCGCATGTGGGTCGATTTCCGCCTGCCCGAGCGCTTTGTCGGGCAGACCAAGGTGGGGCAAGCGGTCGAAGTTTCGCTTGACGCGATGGCGGGCAAGCCACTTGTCGCAAAGGTCGAAGCGCTCGACGCGCTGGTCGATGCCAACGGCCGCTCGCTGCTGGTGCGCGCGCGCGTCGATCAACCGGGTGCGGAGTTGAAGTCAGGCATGTTCGCCAGGGCGCGCATCGTCTTCGCGGTGCGCGAGAACGCGTTGATGGTGCCGGAAGAAGCGCTGGTGCCGCAGGGCGGCAAGCAGTACCTGATCAAGGCGGTGCAGGCGCCGGGCGGCGCGGCGTCGGCCGCTGCAGCGAACGGAGACCTCAAGGGCGCCGGCCCCGCGCTGGTGTCGCAACGCCTGGAGGCCAAGCTCGGCGTGCGCCAGGCGGGCAAGGTGGAGATTCTTGAGGGCCTGGCGGCGGGCGACATGATCGTCACCGCGGGTCAGGCCCGTGTGATGCGTGGCGACGCCTTGCCGCTGCGCGTCATCGATATCGACAAGCCGCAGCCCAGCCGCAAGCCGGCGGCGGGCGCGAGTGCGCCTGCGGGCAGCGCGTCGGCGCCACGCGTCGGCGCGCCGGCATAGGAGCACGCGGTCATGCGCCTGTCCGAAATCACCATCCGCCGCCCTGTGCTGGCCAGCGTGATGTCGCTGCTGATCGTGCTGCTCGGCCTGGTCTCGTTCAATCAACTCAGCGTGCGCGAGTACCCACGCATCGACGAGCCGGTGGTCACGGTGAGCACGCGGCTGGTGGGCGCGTCTTCCGAAGTGATCGAGTCGCAGATCACCAAGCCGCTCGAAGACTCGATCGCCGGCATCGACGGCGTGGACATCCTGACGTCGATCTCGCGCGCCGAGCAGAGCCAGATCACGGTGCGCTTCAAGTTGTCCAAGCCTCCCGAAGCCGCGGCGGCCGATGTGCGCGACCGTGTCGGACGTGTGCGCGCGCGCCTGCCCGATGCTGCCGACGAGCCGCAAATTTCGAAGGTGGAAGCCGATGCCTCGCCGGTGATCTTTCTGGCCTTCACCAGCGAGACGATGAGCCCGCTCGAGGTCACCGACATCATCAACCGCGTTGTCAAGCCGCGGCTGCAGACGATCCCCGGCGTGGCTGACGTGCAGATCGGCGGCGACCGCAAGTACGCGATGCGCATCTGGCTCGACCCGGACCGCCTGGCCGCCTACCGCATCACGGTGGCCGACGTGGAAGATGCACTGCGCAAGCAGAACCTCGAAGTGCCGGCCGGCCGCATCGAAAGCCAGCAGCGCGAGTTCTCCGTCACCTCGCGCACCGACTTGAACACGGTGCCGCAGTTCGCCGACATTGCCTTGAAGCAAGCCGGCGCGTACACGGTGCGCCTGCGCGACGTGGCGCGGATCGAGCAGTCGGCGGCCAGCGAGCGCAGCTACGTGCGCCTGAACGGCTTGCCGTCGATCTCCACGGGCATCATCCGCAACGCCACCGCGAATCCGCTCGAAGTCTCGCAAGGCGTGCGCGACCTGATGCCGCAGATCCAGCGCGACATCCCGCCGCAGTTGAAGGTGGTCCAGGCCAACGACAACTCGGTCTTCATCGACCGCTCGATCAAGAGCGTCTACACGACGGTGGCCGAAGCGGTGGCGCTGGTGGCCTTGGTGGTGTTTGTCTTCTTGCGCACGCTGCGCGCGTCGATCATCCCGCTGGTGACGATTCCCGTGAGCCTGATCGGGGCGTTTGCGTTGATGGCTGCGGCTGGTTTCACGATCAACACACTCACCCTCTTGGCGCTGGTGCTGGCCATCGGCCTGGTGGTCGATGATGCGATCGTGGTGCTGGAGAATATCTTCCGCCATATCGAAGAGGGGCTGACCCCGTTCCAAGCCGCAGTCAAGGGCGCGCGCGAGATCGCATTTGCGGTGGTGGCCATGACGCTCACGCTCGCCGCCGTGTTCGCGCCGCTGGCCTTCACACCGGGCCGCACCGGGCGCCTGTTCGTCGAGTTCGCGCTGACGCTGGCCGGTGCGGTGATCGTCTCGGGCTTTGTCGCGCTGACGCTGACGCCGATGCTGTGCAGCAAGTTGTTGCGCCACAACCCGAACCCCGGCTGGTTCGACCGCACGATGGAAAGCCTGCTGGTGAAGCTGACGGCCGGCTACCGCAGCGTGCTCGGTGCGGTGCTCAACCAGAGCTGGATCGTGCTCGTGATCATGCTGGCCAGCGCCGCAGGCAGCTGGTGGTTGTTCAGCACCGCGAAGAGCGAACTCTCGCCGATGGAAGACCGCGGCGTGATCATCCTGCCGGTGACCGCGCCCGAAGGCTCGACGCTCGACTACACGCGCCGCTATCTCGACGCCGTGGGCAACATCGCGATGCAGCAGCCGGACTTCGACCGCGTGTTTGTCTTCGTCGGCGGGGGTGGCGGCAACAGCAGCGTCGCGCAGGGCACCGTGATCCTGCGCGCCAAGGATTGGAGCGAACGCACCCGCAGCACGCAGGAGGCGGCGCGGGCGATGCAGCCGCAGCTCTCGGCGCTGCCGGGCGTGACGGCCTTCCCGATCACGCCGCCGAGCCTCGGCCAGGGCTTCCGCTCGCAGCCGGTCAACTTCGTCGTCGTCACCAACGAGTCGTACGAGAACCTGCAGCGCGCCACGCAGGCCATCGTCGCCGAGATGCAGAAGAACCCCGGCTTCGTGCAGCCCGACACCGACTTGCGCCTGAACAAACCCGAGTTGCTGATCGAGGTCAACCGCGACCGTGCGGCCGATCTCGGCGTGGCCGTGGACCAGGTGGCGCGCACGGTCGAGACCATGCTCGGCGGGCGCAACGTCACGCGCTACAAGCGCGGCTCCGACCAGTACGACGTCATCGTGCAGACCGTGGCTGCGGGCCGCGCGACACCTGACGACATCGAAAAACTCTTCGTGCGCACGCGCAACGACACGATGGTGCCGCTGTCGTCGCTGGTCACTGTGCGTGAGTCCGTCGCGGCGCGAGAGCTGAACCACTTCAACCAGCGCCGCTCGGTGACCATCACTGCCAACCTGGCGCCGAACTACTCGCTTGGCGAGGCGCTGCAGTTCATGGACAGCACGGCGGCCAAGGTGTTGCAACCCGGCTATGCAACCGAGCTCAACGGCGTCAGCCGCGAGTTCCGTGCGTCGAGTGGCGCGCTCGGCCTGGTCTTTGTGCTGGCGCTGCTGTTCATCTTTCTCGTGCTGGCGGCGCAGTTCGAGAGTTTTGTCGATCCCTTCATCATCCTGCTCGCCGTGCCGCTGTCGATGGTCGGCGCGCTCGCCGCGCTGCAGCTCGCGGGTGGCACGCTCAACGTCTATTCGCAGATCGGTCTGGTGACGCTGATCGGACTCATCACCAAACACGGCATCCTGATCGTCGAGTTCAGCAACCAGTTGCGGCAGCAGGGCAAGGCGGTGAGAGAGGCGGTGATGGAAGCCGCCACGCTGCGCCTGCGTCCGATCCTGATGACCACCGGCGCGATGGTGCTCGGTGCATTGCCGCTGGCGCTGGCCAGCGGCGCCGGCGCTGAGTCCCGCCAGCAGATCGGCTGGGTCATCGTCGGCGGCATGAGCGTCGGCACGCTGCTGACGATCTTCGTCGTGCCGACCGTCTACACGTGGTTCGCGAGGACGCGTGTGCCCGGAGAGATCACCGAGCAGGCGATCGAGGACGCGGTGCCGGCGAAGTAGGGTTGTGCTTGCAAGGCGACGGGCGGACCGCGGGCGCAGTGCAGAGGCTTGCCGTTAGCTGCGCTACGGGCCAAGCGCGATCGATGCTTAGCCCGCACGCGACGCGGCGTGCACACCGAATACCCCAATGACGATCAGGCTGATGCTGGCCAGCTTCATCGCCGTCGCCGGTTCCTTGAAATACCAGATGCCGATGGCTGCGGTGGCCACCGTGCCGACCCCCGACCAGACGGCATAGACGACCGACAGTCCGAGGGTGCGCACGACGAAGGTGTTGAGCGCGAACGAGAAGGCGTAGAAGACGAAGATCAGCACCGACGGTGTGAGGCGCGTGAAGCCGTCGGACAGGCGCATGCTGACCGTGCCGCAGATCTCGAAGACGATCGCGGCGGCGAGCAGCCACCAGGCTTGCGAGAAGGTCGGCGTGAACGTCACACGAGCCCGTCGAACGGGATCACATCGACTTCATCGCCCGCATTGACGTTGCCCTGCTCGTGGTGCAGCACGACCATGCCGTTGGCGGCGCTCATGGAGGACAGAATGCCCGAGCCCTGGCTGCCCGTGATGGCGACTTGCCAGCGGCCATCGGCGGCGCGTGTGACGATGCCGCGCTGGTACTCGGTGCGGCCGGGTTTTTTGCGCAGCGGCGTGACGCAGGCGGCGCGCAGCGTCGGCGGCGGCGCTTCGGCCATGCCGCTCATCGTGCGCAACGCCTCGCGCACGAAGGCGTAGAACGTGACCATCACGGCCACCGGGTTGCCGGGCAGGCCGAACAGTATGGCGTTGTTGATGCGCCCGATCGCCATCGGCCGGCCGGGCCGCATCGCGATGCGCCAGAACAGCACGTCGCCGAGTTCGGCCATGATTTTCTTCGTGTGGTCGGCCTCGCCGACGCTGACGCCGCCGGAGGTGATGACAGCATCCGCGCTGGCCGCCGCTTCGCTGAACGCGGCGCGCAATGCCGCCGGGTCGTCGCGCACGACACCGAGGTCGATGACTTCGCAGCCCAGGCGCTGCAACATGCCCCAGATCGTGTAGCGGTTGCTGTCGTACACGCAGCCGGCGTCGAGCGGCTCACCGATCGAGCGCAGTTCGTCGCCAGTGGAGAAAAAGGCGACGCGCAGCTTGCGCAACACCGGCACTTCTCCTTGGCCGAGCGAGGCCAGCAAACCAAGGTCGGCCGGGCGCAGCAGGCGGCCGGCGCGCAGCGCCGACGAGCCGCGTGCCAGGTCTTCGCCTTTCAGGCGCCGGTTGTCGCCGCTGCGCACGACGTTGGCGGGGATGCGTACCGCTTGTGCGCCGTCGGGCTGTGTGAACTCCTGCGGCACGACGGTGTCGAGCCCGTCCGGCATCACCGCGCCGGTCATGATGCGTACGCAATGGCCGGCGGGCACGGCGCCGCTGAACGACTGGCCGGCGAAGCCCGTGCCCGCGATGCGCAGCACCGTGTCGGCGTTGGCCGCGAGGTCGCTGCCGCGCAATCCGTAGCCATCCATTGCCGAGTTGTCGTGCGAGGGCACATCGATCTGCGACACGATGTCGCGCGCCAACACGCGGCCGAGCGCCGAGCGCAATGCGATGCTTTCGATGGCCGTGACGCGTGGCACCAGGCGCGCGATGAACTCCTGCGCCTGTGCCACGGGCAGCGCGTTCGGGTCGTAGCCAGCGACGCACGAAGCGATCTGTTCGAGAGTCTGAGCACTCATTTCAGGTTCAGCAGCATGTGGTGCTTGTCGAAGAACTTGCCGCCGACGCGGATCGCGCGCGCCAGCGTGCCGTAGCGCACAAATCCGCTGCGCTCGTACAGGCGCTCCGCCACGGCGTTGCCGGCAGTGACGTTGAGCGTGAGCTGGTGCAGCTCGGCGTCGGCGCTCGCGCGATCTATCAACGCGTCGATCAATGCGCGGCCGGCGCCCCGGCTCTGTTCATCGGCGTGAACCATCATGCCGGTGACATGGCCGATGTGCTGCACCTTGATCCGCGCATCGTGATCGCAGGTCACGGCGCCGACGAGCCGGTCACCGCGGAAGGCGCCGAGTGTGAAGGCACGAGTCTGGTCGTTGCCCAGGCGCGCCGCGTAGCTCTGCGATGTGCGCTGCGCCTCGGTGGCTGCGTCGGACGTGAACGCCTCGTCGTTGTGCGCCAGCGCGTGATCGCGCAGCGCTTTGTAGGCGTCCAGGTCGCTGTGTTGCAGCTCGCGCACGCGCAGGTCGGGCACGGCGGTCATCGTTGCTGCAACTGCGCCAGTTCCTGCGCCGTGTTCGCGTTGAAGAAGGCCTGCGCGTCGGGGAAACGCACTCCGACGGCCTTGTGCTGCGCGAACCAGGCGTCGATCTTGCGGCCGCCGCCTTGTGTGAACGCCATCAGGCTTTCCATCAACTCGTTCTTGAGCAGACAGAACACCGGATGAGCCTGCTCGCGGCCGTCGGCTTCGAGTGTCACGGCGTAGGCGATGTCGGCGTCCTGTTCGCTTGCGGCATGCGCAAGCCGCTCCACCACGTCAGGCGGAAAGTCCGGCGTGTCGCAGGGCACGGTGACGAGCCACGGCGTCTGGCATTGCTCAAGCCCCACCAGGACGCCCGCCAGCGGCCCGGCAAAGTCTTGGCTCGAGTCTGGGTGCACCGGCGCGCCGAACGCTTCATAAGCGCCGAGGTTGCGATTCGCATTGATCAGCATCGCGCCGACCTGCGGCTGCAATCGCATCAACGCGTGCATCGCCAGCGGCATGCCGCGGTGGTTCTGTAGGCCTTTGTCGACGCCGCCCATGCGGCTGCCGCGGCCGCCGGCGAGGATCAAGCCGGTGATGTCTTGCTGACGGAATCATCGATGCGCTCTTGTGATCATCAACCGCCGCGCTGAAGTGCGGTCTTCCAAGCTGATCGCTGAGGTATCGAAGGCAGCGCCGGGCCGCTGGCGATACCCCTCGAGGGCGAGCGGCGTTGCTGCGTCGGGCGTGTGCATGCATCATCCGCCGATGTAGTGCATCTCGACCTTGCGCTCGGAAGAGGGCGCGGCGAGGCCCGCGCTGCGCAGTTCGGAGTAGCGGTCGCTGCGATGCGTCCAGATTTCTGCAAGCGCGCCGGCAAGCTGCTCATCGCTCGCATCGGCCTCGCGCAGCAGATGCCGCAGGTCGTGGCCCTGTGTCGCGAACAGGCACAGGTAGAGCTTGCCTTCGGTGGACAGCCGCGCGCGATTGCAGTCGTGGCAAAAAGCTTGCGTGACGCTCGAGATGACACCGATTTCGCCGCCGCCGTCCACATAACGCCAGCGCTCCGCGGTTTCGCCGTCGGCCTGGGCGCCGATCGGCTCCAGTGGATAGACGCTGCCGATGCGCCCGATCAGTTCGCGCGACGGCAGCACATGGTCCATGCGCCAGCCGTTGGTTTCACCAACGTCCATGTACTCGATGAAGCGCAGCACGACCGCGCTGCCGTAATGCTCGCGGAACCAGCGCGCCATTGGCAGGATTTCGCCGTCGTTGGTGCCGCGCTTGACGACCATGTTGACCTTCACCGGCGACAGGCCGGCGGCCAGCGCCGCGTCGATGCCGGCGAGCACATCGGCCACGGGGAAGCCGACATCGTTCATGCGCTGAAAGATCGTGTCGTCGAGCGCGTCGAGGCTGACGGTGATGCGCTTCAGACCGGCATCGGCGAGAGCCTGTGCTTTTTTGATCAGCAGCGAGCCATTGGTCGTGAGCGTCAGGTCGAGCGGCTCGCCGTCGGCGCTGCGCAGGTCAGCAAGCATGCCGATCAGCGTTTCGAGGTGCTTGCGCAGGGTCGGCTCGCCGCCGGTGAGGCGAATTTTCTTCACACCATGCGAGGCGAAGACGCGCGCCAGCCGCGTGATCTCTTCAAAGCTCAGCAGCGAGGTTTGCGGCAGGAAGGCGTAGTCGCGGTCGAACACCTCCTTGGGCATGCAGTAGCTGCAACGGAAGTTGCAGCGGTCGGTGACCGAGATGCGCAGGTCGCGCAGTGGGCGGCCGAGCGCGTCGGTGAGCAGGCCATTGGCAGGGCGCGCCTGCGCCGGCACGCGCGGCAGCAGCGCGCGATGGCGCGCTTCGGCAATCGGGATCACCAGCGGTTTGCGGTTCGGGGAGGGTGGCAAGGAGGCTTCGCCCATGCTGAGATTGTGCTGCATGCGCATTGCCAGCGACCGCCGCGGATGCCGGGCCGCTGACTTGCAGCCCGCGTGGCCGCGAGACGCGGCCACTCTTCGGCCCGTCCAAGCCGACGCAGGTCGGCTTGGAGCCGCGGGCTTCAGCCCCGCTGAGGGGGAGCGGCGGAGCCGCTTCGGGTGGTCAGATCACGAGGCGCCGCGCGCCGTCGAATCGCTGCAGCCAGTAGCTGCTGCGCATCGGCTCCAGACGCACCACAGCTCCGGTGCGCGGCGCGTGGATGAAGCGGCCGTCGCCGATGTAGATGCCGACATGCGAGTTGGCGCGCCGCAGCGTGTTGAAGAACACCAGGTCGCCGGGCTGCAGCTCGAAGCCAGGCACGTCGACGAATCGCGCCGCACCGGCCTGTTCGTGCGAGCGCCGCGGCAGCGTTACGCCGAGGTGCGTTTGGAAGAGGTGGCGCGTGAAGCCACTGCAATCGAAACCGTTCTCCATGTCGTTGCCGCCCAGGCGGTACGGCACGCCGACCAGGCCGATCGCCGACACCAGCAGCTCGGCGACTTGCGGGTGCGGCGCCGTTTCGGTGCTGGTGCGCCGGTCAAAGGCGGTGCGTGGCGGTGGCGGCTTGTCGGTCGTCGCGCAGGCGCCCAAGCCGACGAGTGCTGTCAGCGTGGCGGCTTGAAAGGTGCGGCGCGTGGACATGTCTTGCAGCGTAGCGGTGTGGGGATGAAATCTCAATCCCGACAACGGTTTAAGCAATGGATTGCAGGTGAATTCTAGGTGTTTGCCCGGCACGGCAGCGTCAGCATCAGGTCAGCGCCAACCGCGCCAATAGTCGCCACACTCACGCACCGCATCGCGCCCGGAGGAACGACCTGACATGTTCAATGCACTGTGCCTGCAAAAGGATGACGCCGGTTTTCACGCCGCGGTGGAATCGATGGCCGACGAGCGCCTGCCGGCGTTGGCCGAGGGCGACGTCCTGGTGGCCGTCGAGTACTCGACGCTCAACTACAAGGACGGCTTGGCGCTGACGAACAAAGGCCCGGTCGTGCGCCTGTGGCCGATGGTGCCGGGCATCGATGGCGCGGGCACAGTGATCGAGAGCCGGCATGCCAAGTGGCGCGCTGGCGACCGCGTGGTGCACAACGGCTGGGGCGCTGGCGAAACCCGCTGGGGCTGTCTGGCCGAGCGCGCCGTGCTGCCGGGCAGCGGGTTGGTGCGATTGCCGGAAACGTTCACGTCCCGGCAGGCGATGGCGATTGGTACGGCGGGCTACACCGCCATGCTCTGCGTGTTGGCCATCGAGCGCCACGGCGCCACGCCCGCCGACGGCGACGTGCTCGTCACGGGCGCGACGGGCGGCGTCGGCAGCGTGGCGGTGGCGCTGTTGTCCAAGCTCGGCTGGCGCGTCGTAGCATCCACCGGCAAGGCCTCGGCGACCGGCTACCTGACCTCGCTTGGCGCCGCCGAGGTGATCGAGCGCGCGAGTCTCGCAGCCGCAGGCAAGCCGTTGCAAAAAGAGCGCTGGGCCGCAGTGGTCGATACGCTCGGCTCGCACACGCTGGCCAATGCCTGCGCGCAAACGCGCTACGGCGGTGTGGTGGCTGCGTGCGGGCTCGCGCAGGGCATGGACTTTCCGTCGAGCGTCGCGCCGTTCATCCTGCGGGGTGTCACTCTCGCTGGCATCGACAGCGTGATGGCGCCGCTGGCGCAGCGCGAAGCGGCGTGGCAGCGGCTGGCACGTGACCTCGATCCGACACTGCTCGAGTCCATGACCGAAGAGATTGCGCTGGCGCAAGCCACCCTGCGCGCCGCCGACTTGATCGACGGCAAGATTCGCGGACGCCTCGTTGTCCGCATCACGAAGTAAACCTCATGAACTACTCAGACTTCTACCGCGCCTCGATCGACACGCCCGACGCCTTCTGGGCCGAGCAGGCCAAGCTGATCGATTGGCAGCAACCCTTCACCACGGTCTGCGACAACACGAACCCGCCGTTCTCGCGCTGGTTCGTTGGCGGTACGACGAATCTGTGCCACAACGCAGTGGACCGCCACGCCGCCACGCACCCGGACCGCAACGCGCTGATCTGGGTCTCGACCGAAGTCGAGCAAGAGAGGATCTACACCTTTGCGCAACTGCAGCGCGAGGTGGAGTGCATGGCGTCCATGCTGCTGTCGCTCGGCGTCAAGCAGGGTGACCGTGTGCTGATCTACATGCCGATGATTCCGGAGGCGGCGTTCGCGATGCTGGCCTGTGCGCGCATCGGCGCCATCCATTCGGTGGTCTTCGGCGGCTTTGCCAGCGTCAGCCTGGCCACGCGCATCGAAGACGCGCAGCCGAGCGTGATCGTCAGCGCCGACGCCGGCTCGCGCGCCGGCAAGGTGGTGCCGTACAAGGGCCTGCTCGACGAAGGGATCCGCCTGTCGTCGCACAAGCCGGGCAAGGTGCTGCTGGTCGATCGGGGCCTGGCGCCGATGGCGCGCACCGCGGACCGCGATGTCGAGTACACGCTGCTGCGCGAGCAGCACAAGGACGGCGCGTGTGCCTTGCGCCTGGCTCGACGCCACGCACCCGAGCTACACGCTCTACACCAGCGGCACCACCGGCAAGCCCAAGGGCGTGCAGCGCGACACCGGCGGCTACGCGGTGGCGCTGGCGTCGAGCATGAAGCACATCTTTCTCGGCAACCCGGGCGAGACGTACTTCAGCACGAGCGACATCGGCTGGGTGGTCGGCCACAGCTACATCGTCTATGGCCCGCTGATCGCGGGCATGGCGACGATCCTCTATGAAGGCCTGCCGATCCGGCCCGACGCCGGCATCTGGTGGAGCCTGGTCGAGCGCTTCAAGGTGACGTCGATGTTCTCGGCGCCGACCGCCGTGCGGGTGCTGAAGAAGCACGACCCAGCGCTGCTGAAGAAGTACGACCTGTCGTCGCTGCGTGCGCTGTTCCTCGCCGGTGAGCCGCTCGACGAAACCACCGCGCAATGGATCGCAGAAGGCCTGGGCCGGCCGATCATCGACAACTACTGGCAGACCGAAACCGGCTGGCCGATCCTCGGCCTGTGCAACGGCATCGAGAAGGCTGCCACCAAGTTCGGTTCGCCGGGCAAAGCGGTCTATGGCTACAACGTGAAGTTGATCGACGAGAACACCGGTCAGGAATTGACGGGTGCGAACCAGAAGGGCGTGGTCGCAATCGAAGGTCCGCTGCCACCGGGTTGCATGCAGACCGTGTGGCGCGACGACGCGCGCTTCGTCAAGACTTACTGGGAAAGCATTCCGGGTCGGCAGGTGTACTCGACGTTCGACTGGGGCATCCGCGACGAAGAGGGCTACTTCTTCATCCTCGGCCGCACCGACGACGTGATCAATGTCGCCGGGCACCGCCTGGGCACGCGCGAAATTGAAGAGAGCATCTCGAGCCACGCCAGCGTCGCCGAGGTGGCCGTGGTCGGCGTGGCCGATCAGCTCAAGGGCCAGGTGGCGATGGCGTTTGTCGTGCTGAAGGATGCGTCGCGTGCGGCGACGTCCGCCGATGCGCTCAAGCTCGAAGGCGAGATCATGAAAGTCGTCGACGAGCAGCTCGGCGCGGTCGCTCGGCCGTCGCGCGTGCGCTTCGTCACCGTGCTGCCGAAGACGCGCTCCGGCAAGCTGCTGCGGCGCGCCATTCAAGCGGTGTGCGAAGGGCGCGATCCTGGCGACCTGACGACGATCGAAGACCCGTCGGCGCTGCAGCAGATCAAAGACCTGGTCTGAGCGCCGCGGCCCATCCCAATGGATGCGTGTTTCGTCGCATCGCAGGTTTGCCCTGTCGCGCGCGCGGGCACAATCCGCGCCTTCGACACACCCCTCTGAGGCGACATGCGCACCCGCATCACCTTCTTCACGCTCGTCCTGGCCGCCACGAGCGGCTGGGCCGCCGCGCCGACTTTGCCGGGTCCTGCCTTTCCGCTGTACGCCGACCCGGCGGCACTCAGCGCCACGTGCGCCAAGAACCTGGCCATCGCGCAAGCCGCGGTGAAGACGTTGGAACGCCGCAAGCCCGACGTGCGCTGGCTCGCCGCCTATGACGACCTGAATGCCAAGATCGAGGACCTGGCCTACCCGATCTACCTGCTGTCCAACGTGCATCCGGACAAACCGATGCGCGATGCCAGCGAGGCCTGCGAGTTGCGATGGCAGGACTTTTCTTCGACGCTGGGCCAGAACGAGAAACTTTTCAAGGCGACAAGGCAGTTCAAGCCGCGCGACGAGATCGATCGCGAACTGCACAAGGCCACGCTCGAAACCTTCGAAGACTCCGGGGTGAGCCTGCCCCCGCCCAAGCGCCAGCGCGCCAAGGCGATCAGCGACCGCATCACTGAGCTCGGCCAGACCTTCGACAAGAACATCCGCGACGCCAGCGTGAAGGTGGCGTATGCCGAGGCCGAGTTGAAGGGTGTTCCAGAGGGCGTGTGGAAAGACGCCAAGCGCGACGCGCAAGGCCGCATCCTGCTCGGCGTCGATGAGCCGACCTATGTGCCGGTGATGCAGCGTGCGGTGGATGGCGCGGCGCGCGAGCGCATGTGGCGCGCCAAGGTCAACGAAGGTGGTGAGCCGAATCTCAAGCTGCTGGCCGAGATCGCGAAGCTGCGCCTCGAATACGCGCAGCTGTTCGATTTCAAGAGTTATGCCGATTTCACGCTGCGCCGCCGCATGGCGCAGAACACCGGCAACGCCAAGCGTTTTCTCGCGGAGGTGCAATCGGCGGTGGCCGAGCGCGAGAAGGGCGAGTTGAATGAATTGCGCGAAGCCAAGGCGCGCGACATCGGCAAGCCGCTCGCGGACGTGAAGTTCGAGCGCTGGGACTTGCTCTACTACACCGAGCGCGTCAAGCGCGAGCGCTACAGCGTCGATCAGGACGCCTTTCGCGCCTACTTTCCGCCGCAGGAAAGCATGATGTTCGTCATGCGCCTGATCGAAACCACGATGGGCGTGAAGTACACGCGTGTGCCCGGCGTGAAGCTCTGGCATGCCGATGCGCAGGCCTGGCAGGTGGCCGATGCGAAGAGCGGCCAGCCGATGGCGTCGTTGCTGATCGATCTATACCCGCGCGAGGGCAAGTACAACCACGCCGCGGTATGGTCGTATCGCGGCGGATCGACCCGCCTGAAGCGCACGCCGCAGGCCGCATTGGTGGTCAACCTCGACCGCAAGGGCTTGACGCTCGACGACATGCAGGTCTTGTTGCATGAGTTCGGTCACGCGGTGCACAGCAACCTATCGAGCACACGCCACTCAACGCACGCAGGCACCAGCACGCTGCGAGACTTTGTCGAAGCGCCCTCTCAGATGCTCGAAGAGTGGATCTACGATCCGCGCGTGCTGGCGCTGATGCGCGACGTCTGCCCGGCCTGCAAGCCGGTGCCCGACGAGCTGCTGGCCAAGGCCAAGGTGGCCGACCGTTACGGCAAGGGCGTGCGCTACGCGCGCCAGCAGTTCTACGCCAGCTTCGATCTGGCGCTGCACGATGCCGACGCGCCGGAGCCGATGGCGCTGTGGGCCAAGATGGAAGGGGCCTCTCAGCTTGGCCATGTGCCTGGCACCATGGGCCCGGCCGGCTTCAGCCACGTGGCCGGCGGTTATGCCGCGGGCTACTACGGCTACCTGTGGAGCGAAGTCGTCGCGGCCGATCTGCGCACCGCCTTTGGTACCGACAAGCTGGACGCGAAGGTGGGCCGGCGCTACCGCGACATCGTGCTGGCCAACGGCGGGCAAAAGCCGCCGCAACAACTGGTGCGCGAGTTCCTCGGCCGCGACAGCAACTCGAAGGCCTTCTTCGAGGATTTGAAGCGCTAGCGATCGCGCGTGATCAGTCGAAACTGAGCAGCACCTTCATCGACTGCGTGCGGTCGGCCGCGAGCGCAAACGCGCGGCCGGCGTCGCGGTAGGGCAGGGTCGCCGACACCAGCGGCTTCAGATCGACCAGGCCCTGATTGATCAGCGCGACGGCGACCGCGAACTCCTCGTGGAAGCGGAAGGCGCCACGCAGGTCGAACTCCTTGCCGACCACGGTGTTGAACGGCAGCGTCAGCTCGCCGCCCGACAAGCCGAGCTGGACGAGGATGCCGCGCGGGCGCAGCACGTCGAAACCGGCCTTGAGTGCGTGCTGGTTGCCGCTGCACTCGAACATGACGTCGAACTGGCCTTTGTCGGCCGCGTAGCGCGACAGTGCCGCGCCGTCCTCGGCGACGTTGATGGTTTGATCGGCGCCGACCTTGGCCACCTTGCGCAGCGGCTGCGACACCACATCGGTGGCGACGATGTGGGTGGCGCCGGCGCGGCGCGCGGCGATGATGGTCATCGCGCCGATCGGGCCGCAGCCGGTGACCAGCACCGTGCGGCCGAGCAGCGGGCCAGCGCGGTTGACGGCGTGCAGGGCCACCGCCAGCGGCTCGGCCATCGCGCCTTCGGCATCGCTGACGCCATCGACCAGTTTGTGCGCCTGGTGCGTCTCGATCACGAGCTCCTTGCGGAACGCGCCCTGCACATGCGGCATGCGCATCGCGCTGCCGAAGTAGCGCATGTCCAGGCAATGGTTCTGCAGGCCGAGCTGGCAGAAGCGGCAGAGGGTGCAAGGCCGGCTCGGGCTGACGGCGATGCGATCGCCGACCGTGAACCCCGCAACACCTGAGCCGACTTCCTCGATGACGCCCGATACCTCGTGGCCGAGCACCATCGGCTCCTTGATGCGGATGGTGCCGAAGCCGCCGTGCTGAAAGTAGTGCAGGTCCGAGCCGCAGATGCCACCGGTGCGCACGCGGATGCGCAACTGGCCGGCGCCGACGTCGGGCGTGGCAACGTCTTCGACACGAAGGTCGCCGGCGGCGTGAATGACGAGTGCGTCCATGAGTTCAGTCCGGGAAGGGGCGTCAGCCCGTTAGGAATTTCAGCGGCACCATGACGATGGCCGGGAAGGCGATCAACAACGCGAGCACGACCAACTGTGACACGAGGAAGGGCCAGACACCTTTGATCACATCGTGCATCGGCACGCGGCCGACGCCGCAGACCACGTTCAGCACCGTGCCCACCGGCGGCGTCAGCAGGCCGATGGCGTTGTTGATGATGAACAGCACGCCGAAGTAGACCGGGTCGATGCCGGCTTGCCGCACCAGCGGCATCAGCACCGGCGTCAGGATCAGCACTGTGGGCGCGAAGTCGAGCGCGGTGCCGACGATGACCACCAGCAGCATCAGCATCACCATCAACAACGTCTTGTTGTCGATGAAGGGCTCCATCAAAGTGACGATCTGGGCCGGGATGTTGGCCACCGTGATCAGCCAGGCCGAGACCAGCGCCGCGGCGACGAGGAACATGACGATGGCCGAGGTCTTGCCGGCGGCGAGCACGATGGCGTAGAGCTGGTTGAACTTGATCTCGCGGTAGACGAACAACCCGACCAACAGCGAATAGACCACCGCCACCACCGCCGCTTCGGTGGGCGTGAAGATGCCGGCCTTCATGCCGCCGATGATCGTGAAGGCGAGCAGGTAGCTCCAGAAGGCGTCGGCCGTGACGCGCACACGCTCGCGCATCGGCACTTTGGGCGCGACCTCGACCTTGTCGTTGTGGGCGACAAGCCACCAGGTGACGATCAGCGCCGCGCCCATCAGCAGGCCGGGCACGATGCCGGCCATGAACAGCTTGGAGATCGAGACGCCGCCAATGACGCCGAAGAGGATGAAGCCGATCGACGGCGGGATCACCGGCGCGATGATGCCGCCGGCGGCGATGAGCCCGGCCGAGCGGTCCATGCGGTAGCCGGCCTTGCGCATCATCGGCAGCAGCACGGCCGCGAGCGCCGCGGTGTCGGCCACCGCCGAGCCCGACAGGCTGGCCATCACCAGTGCAGCGAACACCGCCACGTAGCCCAGCCCGCCGCGGAAGTGGCCGACCCAGACCATCGCCGAGTTGACGATGCGCCGGCTCATGCCGCCAGCGTTCATCAACTCGCCGGCGAGCATGAAGAAGGGCACCGCCATCAGCGGGAAGTTGTCGGCGCCGCTGATCAGGTTCTGCGACACGATCTGGCTGTCGAACTGGTCCAAGTGCAGCATCAACGCCACGCCCGAGACCAGCAGCGAAAACGCTAGCGGCATGCCCAGCGCCATGGCGCCGAGCAGCGAGATCACGAAGACGAGGATGGTCATTTCGTGGGCCCCCAGTTTCCTTCACCGCAGAGGCGCAGAGAGCGCAGAGGTTCGCAGAGGAACCTCAGAACGGTTTTCCTCTGCGAACCTCTGCGTCCTCTGCGCCTCTGCGGTGAAGGAGGTTCGGTTTTTCATTTCACCGCGTCCTTCACATGCGCCAGCGCGTCTTCTTCCGAGTCGTGGACCTGGATCAGGTCCGTGTCGGTGATGCGTCCGGTGGCGAGCTTGAAGAGATTGCCCGCGATCAGCGCTCCCATCGCCAGGCTCGCTAGGTAGCCCACGCCGTAAACCCAGATCATCGGGATGCCGGTCACGGCCGACATCGTCGTCGCGTTGATGTGGTGCTGGCGCCACGTGCCGTAGAACATCAGGGCGCAGCAGCCGAGCATGAGCGCGTTCGACAGCCCGAAGCAGAACTTCTTGCCGGCGCGCGGCAGCACGCGGATCAGCGTGTCGAGGCCGAGGTGCGCGTTCTGGCGCATGGCGATGATGGCGCCGAGGAACGTGATCCAGATGAAGAAGAATCGCGACAGCTCTTCCGAGAAGTCGAGGCCCGAGTTGAAGCCGTAGCGCAGCACGACGTTGCCGAACACCATGACCACCATGGCGGAGAGCATCAGCACCAGCAGCGCTTCGGCGAGCCGGAAGAAGAGATCGGTGAGTTTCTTCATGCGGCCTCGCCAGTTCATGCTGACTACTTCGTGGCCTCGATGGCCTGCAGCAGCGCCGGGCCGTTCTTCTCGGCGAAGGTCTTGGCGATCGACTCGGAGACGATCTTCTGGAACGGCGCCATGTCCACGTTCTCGACCACCTGCATGCCCGACTTCTTCAGCTCGGCGACGACCTTGCCAGCATTGCCGGCGTTCAGCTCGCGCTGGTACTTGGCCGCGTCGCGCGCCGAGTCGACGACGATCTTCTGAAAGTCGGCCGGCAGGGTCTCGAACTTGGCCTTGTTCATCGCCAGGATCAGCGGCGAGTAGACGTGGTTGCTGATCGTCAGGTGCTTCTGCACCTCGTAGAACTTGGCCGACCAGGTGACGTTGATCGGGTGCTCCTGGGCATCGAAGGTGCCGACTTCGAGCGCGGTGTAGAGCTCGGCGATGGCCATCGGCGACGGGTTCATGCCCAGCAGCTTGAAGGCCTGGATGTGGTATGGGTTGGGCGTCGAGCGGATCTTCAGGCCCTTCAGGTCGTCAGGCGTTTTCACCGGGCGCTTGTTGTTGGTGAACGCGCGCCAGCCGTTTTCCCAATAGGCCAGGCCTTTCAGGCCGTGCGGCGCGAGTTCGTTCAACACACCGGTGCCGACCGCCCCGTCGAGCACGGCGTAGGCGTGCTGCGCGCTGCGGAAGACGAAGGGCAACTCCATCGCGGCCGTGTTGGCGACGATGCCGTTGTAGTTGGAGGCGCCACTGGAGACGATGTCGATCGTGCCGCCGCGCACGCCGTTGATCATGGCCGCGTCGTTGCCCAGCTGGTTGGCCGGGTAGATGGTGATTTCGACATCGCCCTTTGTGCGCTCCTTGACCAGCTCGGCCATCTTCACGGCCGCTGCATGCTGGCCGTCGGTCGTGTTGACGGCGTGCCCGAGTTTCAGATTGAACTTGGCGGCGAAGGCGCTGGGTGTCAGGCAAACCAGGGCCGCAGCGGCGGCGATGCTGGTCAGGGTGCGTCGGGAAATGGTCATCGTCAGTCTCCGTGGGTTTATTGAGGGGAAGCGGGCTTGAGCACGTTCTGCAATGGCTGCCCTGAGGCCAGTCGGGAAATGTTGTCGGCCATCGTCTGTTGGCGCCGGCGGACGGTGCCGGATGTCCAGCCGGACATGTGCGGCGTCATCACCACATTGTCGAGCGCGGCGAAGTCGAGCTTCGATGGCGAACACTCGGGCTGTGTCGGTGTCGGGTACTGGTACCACGTGTCGATGATCGCGCCGCCGATTCGGCGTGACTTCAGCGCATCGTAGAGGGCCTGTTCCTCGATGACCGGCCCGCGGCCGACGTTGACGAGCCACGCGGATGGCCGCATCGCGTTCAGCGCGGCGGCATCGACGATGCCCTGCGTCTCTTGTGTCAGTGGCAGCGTGACGACGACGACATCGACTTCGCAGAGGAAGGCGCGCAGGTCCGACAGCGCATACGCGCGATCGACATGCTCACTCGCCACTGCACTGCGGTTGGCCGCATGCACGTGCATGCCGAAGGCCTTGGCGCGCAAAGCGATCGCCTTTGCGATGTGACCGAAACCGAGCAGACCGATCGTCTGGCTGCCGAGTTCTGTGCGCAGGGCGTTCGGCCGGCCGGCGAAAAAGGTCCATTGTTGGCGGCGCAGGTCGGCGTTGGCCTGCACCAGCGGAACGTGCCGCGTCAGCAGCGCGGCGAAGACGTACTCGGCGATCGCGTCTTCGTGGCCGTGGCAGTTGCACAGCGCAGCACGCTCGGGCAGCAAAGACAGGTCGATCGCATCGGTGCCCGCCGCCGGGGCTTGGTACAGCCGCAGTTGGCGCGGCGCGGGCATCGTGGCATCGAGCTTGATGCCGACGATGACGTCGGCTGACTCGAAGTGCTCGGCTTCACCCGGCGCCGACAGCGCATCGCTGACATCGACGATGGTGTGCGCCGGATCGATCATGCGATCGAAGCCGTCGCGGAAGTTGGTGGCGTTCTGGCCGTGGAAGAGAATCTTCAAGGAGTTGCCCGGGTGTCAGCGTTTGGTGGCACGGTACTTCTTCAACTCGCCGTAGAACGACTGCACGAACTCGGTGCCGATCGCCTCGGCGTTCTTGTCCACCACCGGCTGCACCGCGACGCGGATCTTGTCGAGTTCAGCGGCCGGCATCTCGGCCACCGACATGCCCTTGGCCTTCAATTCACCCACGACTTCGCCGGCCTGCTTCAGCTCGGCGCTGCGCTGCAAGGTGCGCGTTTCTTCAGCCACCTTCTGCACCGCCTGCTGCTGCTCGGGGGTCAGGCTGCTCCACCACTTCTTCGACGCCACCAGCGCCACCGGCGTGTAGACGTGGTTGGTGATCGTCAGGTACTTCTGCACCTCGTACATCTTGTTGGCGTGCATGTCGACCACCGGGTGCTCGTAGCCGTCGAGCGCCTTGGTCTCGAGCGCGGGGTAGACCTCGGTGAAGGCCATCGGCACCGCGTTCATGCCCATCGCGTTGAAGCTGGCCAGCGCCATCGGGCTCTGCATCACGCGCACCTTGAGGCCCTTCATGTCGGCCATCGTGCCGAGCGGCCGCTTGCTGTTGCTCATGTTGCGGAAGGCACCGCCGGCCCATACAAGGCCGCGCAGGCTCATGTCGTCCAGGCCGTCGAGCATCTTGCGGCCCACCGCGCCGTCGAGCACGTAGGCGGCTTCGGCGTCGCTGCCGAAGACGAAGGGCACGTCGAAGATCTGCAGCTCCTTCTTGCGCGCCGAGATCGGCGCCAGCGAGCCCATGTACAGGTCCTGCGTGCCGCTTTGCGTCGCGATCAGCATCTTGTCTTCCGAGCCGAGCTGCGCACTGCCGAAGACTTCGACCACGACCTTGCCGCCGGTGGCCTTTTCGACGGCCGTGGCGAACTGCTTCATCGCCACCGCGCGTGGGTGCGTGTCGGCAAACGAGTGGCCGAGCTTGGCGCGTTTGACGTCCTGCGCCGAGGCACCGGCGAACATCAGCACCGCAGCGGCGGCGACAAAGTAGCGAGAAAGTTTCATCGAAGTCTCCAGTCGTTCATCGGGTCATCCATTGCAGCGGCCACATCACGATCTGCGGGAACAGCACCAGCAGGAACATGACGATGGCCTGCGCCGTCATGAAGGGCAGCACGCCTTTGATCGCGCCACTCATCGGTATCTTGGCAACGCCGCAGACGACGTTGAGCACGGTGCCCACCGGCGGTGTCACCAGGCCGATGGCGTTGTTCATGATGAAGAGCACGCCGAAGTACACCGGATCGATGCCGGCCTGCTTCAGCACCGGGATCAGCACCGGCGTCATGATCAACACGGTCGGCGTGAAGTCGAGCGCGGTGCCGACCAGCAGCACCATGAGCATCAGCGTGAACACCAGCAGCTTGGGGCTGTCCATCAGCGGCTGCACCAGCTCGGCCAGTTGCTGCGGAATGCTGGCGGTGGTGATCAGCCACGCCGACACGCCGGCGGCCGAGACCAGGAACATGATCACCGCGGTGGTTTCGGCGGCGCGGTAGAAGAGGTGGAAGAGTTGCGACGGCTTGATCTCGCGGTAGACGACGAGACCGACGAACAGCGAGTAGACCGCGGCGATCACCGCCGCCTCGGTCGGCGTGAAGATGCCGAACTTCAGGCCGCCGATGATGACGATCGGCAGCACCAGCGCCCACAGCGCCTCGCGTGTGGCCTTCAGGCGCTCGGCCGTGGTGCGCTTGGGCTCGGTCTTGACGTTCTCGCGCCCGATCGACCAGCGCCACGCCAGCATGATGGCCACGCCCATCAGGATGCCGGGCACGATGCCGGCGATGAACAGCTTGGTGATCGAGACGCCGCCGGTGACGCCGTACAAGATCATCGCGATCGACGGCGGGATCACCGGCGCGATGATGCCGCCGCAGGCGATCAGGCCGCACGAGCGGTTGATGTTGTAGCCGGCGTTGCGCATCATCGGCACCAGCACCGCGGCCAATGCTGCGGTGTCGGCCACGGCCGAGCCCGACAGCGAGGCCATGATGACGGCCGCCGCCACCGCAACGTAGCCGAGGCCGCCGCGGATGTGCCCGATCCAGCTCATCGCCATCAGGATGATGCGGCGCGTCATGCCGCCGGCGTTCATGAACTCGCCGGCCAGCATGAAGAAGGGCACCGCGAGCAGCGGGAAGCTGTTGGCGCCGTCCCACATGTTCTGGATCACGATCTGCGGATCGGTCGCACCCATGTAGAGCATCATCGACAGGCCGCAGGCGATCAGCGCGAACGCCACCGGCATGCCCAGCGCCATGAAGCCGAGCAGCGAGGCGATGAAGATGAAGATGATCATCGCTTGCTGCCCTCAGTACTCTCGTTCAGCGGGTGCGCCGCCATCTCGCGCTGTGCTTCCTGCGCGTCGGCCATGCCTTCTTCGTGCACGTCGATCAGCTCGTCGTCAGCGACCTTGCCGGCGAAAAGACGCAGCAGGTTCGAGGCGCAGATGATGGCGATGGCCGTGCCGGTGATGTAGCTCACGCCGAACACCCAGAGCATGCTCAGTTGCGCCACCGGCGAGGCGTTGCCCTTGATGATGTCGTGCTGCAGGTACGTGCCGTAGACGATGATCACGCAGCACACGAGCATCACCGCCTGGCTGATGCCCCAGCACACGCGGCGGCCGAACGACGGCAGCAACTGCACGACGATGTCGACACCGAGGTGGGCCCGCTTGCGCATGCCGACCACGGCGCCGAGAAACGTCATCCAGACGAAGGCGAAGCGCGGAATCTCTTCCGACAGGTCGATGCCGGTGTTGAAGAACAGGCGCAGGATGACGTTGCCGAACACCATGACCAGCATCACGGCCAGGCACAGCACCATCACCGCTTCGAGCACGCGCGTCAGCGCGTCGGCGATCGACTTCAAGGTGTTGCCCATGGCCGTGGTTGGTGGTCGAGCCTGCGCCTTACTTCGCGGCCCGTGCCTTCTCGATCTCGGCCTGGAAGCCCTTGACGAAGTCCTCGCCGATCTGCGGCGCGAACTTGGCCATCACCGGCTTGACCTTGTCCTGGATCTTCGTCAGCTCGGCCGGCGGAATCGCGTCGACCGTGACGCCGGCAGCCTTGAACTTGGCGATGACGTCGGCATTGCCGTCGTCGAGCAGCTTGCGCTGCAGCGCGCCCGCCTCGGTGGCGGCCTTCTGCACGCCTTCCTTGTCGGCCGCGGAGAGCGTGTCCCAGAACTTCTTCGACGCCACCAGCGCCACCGGCGTGTAGACGTGGTTGGTCAGCGAGATGTGCTTCTGCACCTCCTGCATCTTGTTCGAGTACATGTGCAGCAGCGGGTTCTCCTGGCCGTCGAGCGCCTTGATTTCGAGCGCGGGGAAGACTTCGGCGAAAGCCATCGGCGTGGCGTTGGCGCCGAGCGTCTTCCAGGTGTCCAGGGCCACCGGGTTGGTCATCACTCGCACCTTCAGGCCGCTGATGTCATCGATCTTGGTGACGCTGCGCTTGCTGTTCGACAGGTTGCGAAAGCCCATGCCGGTCCATGTCAGGCCGACCAGGCCACTCGGCTCGATGGCCTGGAAAATCTTCTTCGACGACGCGCCGTTGAGCACCGCGTAAACCTCTTTCTCGTTGGCGAACAGGAAGGGCAGGTCCCAGACCTGCACTTCCTTCACCTTCGCCGACAGCGGTGCCAGCGTGCCGATGTAAAGCTCCTGCGTGCCGGACTGCACGGCCTGCAGCTGCTTCTCGTCGCTGCCGAGCACGGCGCTGTGGAAGGCCTGCACCTTGACGTTGCCCTTGGTGTAGGTGCCGACCAGTTCGGCGAACTTGTTCATCGCCGCGGCCTGCGGGTGCGTCTCGGGCATGGCGTGGCCGATCTTGGCCTTGACTTCGGCCAGCGCGGCGGTGGAGGTCAGGGCGAGCGCGGCGATGGCAGCCAGCGCGAGTCGGGTCGGGGTCTTGAAGTTCATGGGTTGGTCTCCGTTGGGATCAGGTAGGAATCAAGGGGTTTGCAGGCTGCCGTCGGGCAGCCGCGTCTGCGTCCAGGTGGTCACGCCGCTGTGGCAGGGGTACTTCGCGGCTTCTCTTTCGTCGAGGTCCACGCCGAGGCCGGGCTTGTCGTTGGCATAGACATAACCCTGGCGGAACTCGGGCAGACCGGGGAACACGTCGAGCAGCGCGTTGCGCGGCCCGCTCAGTTGCTGGATGACGAAGTTCGGCGGCTCGGTGCCCGACCATTCCTGCACGCCGAAGTTGCGCGCGGCCAGGTCGATGTGGATGTTGGCCGCATGCGCCAGCGGCGACATGTCGCCCGGGCCATGCCACGCGGTGCGCACGCCGTACTGCTCGGCGAAGATCTGCAGCTTGCGCGCCGGCGTGATGCCGCCGATCTGGGACAGGTGCACGCGGATGAAATCGATCAGGCGATCGCTGATCAGCGTGCGCCACTCGAAAGGGTGGTTGAAGAGTTCGCCCTGCGCCAGCGGCGTGCTCGTCTTTTCGCGCAGCTGCCGAATCCACTCGCCGTCTTCCAGCGGGATCGCGTCTTCGAGGAAGAACAGCTCGTACGGCTCCAGTTGCTGCGCGAAGCGGATCGCATCCGATGGCTTCAGCCGCTCGTGCACGTCGTGCACCAGCTCGACCTCGAAGCCGAGACGGCTGCGCAGTTCGTCGAACAGCTTGACCGTCTCGCGCATGTACTTGCGCTGGTCGAGGTAGATGCCCTTGGGCGCGTTCGCCGCGGCATGCGCCGGCGCGTCGCCAAACGCGCCGCCGCCGTAGCCGCCGCTCTGGCAGCGGATGTGGGTGATGCCCTGTTCGCGGTAGCGCGCGATGTTGTCGCTGAGTTCGGCAATGTCGCGGCCGTCGGCATGGCGGTACACCGGCACGCCGGCGCGCACCTTGCCGCCGAACAACTGGTACAGCGGCATGCCGGCCTGCTTGCCCTTGATGTCCCACAGCGCCATGTCGACGCCCGAGAGCGCGTTGTTCTCGATCGGGCCGTTGCGCCAGTAGGCGTTCTGGTGCATGAGTTGCCAAAGCTCCTCGATCGCTTCGGCATCGCGGCCGACGAGCAGCGGCTTCAGGTACTCCTCGACCAGGCACTTCACCGCGAGGTGGCGGTAGGCGAAGGTGGCGCAGCCGTAGCCGACGAGGCCGGGCTGATTCGTCTCGACCTTGACGACCACGAGGTTGATGCCCTCGGGCGCGGTCAGGACGACCTTGACGTCGGTGATGAGGGTCGTGCCCATCTCAGTTTCATTCACCGCAGAGACGCAGAGAACGCAGAGTTCCGCAGAGGACAGCCGATCGTCGGCCGTTCCTCTGCGGAGCCTCTGCGTTCTCTGCGTCTCTGCGGTGAATGAGGTTGCATTCACAGCACCGACAGCCAGCCGCCGTCAACGTAGATGATCTGCCCGTTGACGTAGTTCGATGCAGCGGACGAAAGGAATACCGCCGCGCCGACCAGCTCTTCCGGCTTGCCCCAGCGCTGCGCCGGGTTGCTGGCCTTGACCCAGGCGTCGAAGTCCTTGTTGTTGACCAAGGCCTCGTTCATGTCGGTGAGGATGTAGCCGGGGCCGATCGAGTTGGCCTGGATGTCGTGCTTGGCCCACTCCGCCGCCATCGCCTTGGACAGCAGCTTGATGCCGGCCTTGGCCACGGTGTAGGGCGCGACGGTGGCGCGCGCCGCGGCGCTGGTGAGCGAGCCGATGTTGATGATCTTGCCGCCGCGGTTGCGCGCCACCATGCGCCGCGCTGCCTCGCGGCCGACCAGGAAGGCCGCGGTGAGGTTGGTGTCGATCACGCGCTGCCAGTCGGCCAGCTCGAGTTCGAGCATCGGCTTGCGGTGCTGGATGCCGGCGTTGTTGATCAGGATGCCGACTTCGAGGCCCTGCTTGTCGAAGCCTTCGAAGGCGGCGACCACCGCCGCTTCGTCGGCCACGTCGAACGCGGCGCCAAGCGCGGTGATGCCGAGTTCGCGCAGCTTGCCCACCGCCTCGTCGACCGCGCTCTGCTGGCGGCTGTTGACGATCACCTGGGCGCCGGACTCGGCCAGGCCGCGGGCGAGGGCAAAGCCGATGCCGCGCGTCGAGCCGGTGACGAGGGCGGTGCGGCCGGAAAGGTCGAACAGGGTGCGGCTGGACGGCGTTGACATGGCATCAATTTATATGACGTATGACGTTTGAGTGATTCGTGAAAACCCTCATTTTCATAGGCGGCGTCTTCGCAGAATGCGGGCTGATGGAAACCCAGTTGCGCTTTAAACGTCATACGTGATATAAAAATCCATGAGCCCCCCATCCGCCCCCCGCACCACCTTCCACGAGCAGGTGGTCGAGCAACTCGGCCGCGACCTCTGCTCGGGCCGCTACCCGCCGGGTGCGGTGCTGCCGTCGGAGCCTGAGTTGGGCGAGCGCTTCGGTTTCTCGCGCATCGTCATCCGCGAGGCGATCAAGTCGCTGGTCGCCAAGGGCATGCTCGAAGTCAGCCGCCGCGTCGGCACGCTGGCGCTGGAGCCGACACGCTGGAACCTCTTCGATCCGCAGATCATCCGCTGGCGTGCCGCCTCGATGGACTTCGACGAGACCATGGCGCGAGACCTGATGGAACTGCGCCGCATCGTCGAGCCTGCCGCCGTGCGGCTGGCCGCCGAACGCGCGAGCGCGGAGGAGCGCCGTACGCTGCGAGCCGCCTACATGGCAATGGCGCGCGCGGTCGCCGGCAAGGGCGACTATGTCGAGGCCGACCTGGCCTTCCACACCACCATCCTCTCGGCCTGCGGCAACCAGTACGTGCGCCAGATGACCGAGGCGATGGCGGCGATGCTCGAAGCAGCGTTTGCGATCGTCTCGAAGAAGCCCGGCGGCCCGGCGCAGTCGCTGCCGCTGCACGAAGCGGTCTGCGTCGCCATCGAGCGTGGCGATGCCGCCGCCGCCGAGCGTGCCGCGATCGTCTTGATCGAGAGCGCCGAGCAGGCGACCTCCGGGAACTGCTGCCTTTGCACAAGCCAGCCCCACGCCGTCGCATGCGCATGAAGATCACCTCGCTGGCCACCTACCGCGTGGCGCCGCGCTGGATGTTCCTCAAGATCGAGACCGACGAAGGCATCAGCGGCTGGGGCGAGCCAGTGCTCGAAGGCCGCGCCCGCACCGTCGAGACGGCGGTGCGCGAACTCGGCGAAACGCTGATCGGCCTGGACCCGCTGCGCATCAATGACCACTGGCAGTCGATGTACCGCGGCCACTTCTACCGTGGCGGCGCCGTGCTGATGAGCGCCATCGCCGGCATCGACCAGGCGCTGTGGGACATCCTGGGCAAGGCGCGCGGCGTTCCGGTGCACGAGTTGCTCGGCGGTCGCGTGCGCGACCGCATGAAGGTCTACAGCTGGGTCGGCGGCGACCGGCCCGGCGAGGTGGTGGACAACATCCACCGCCTGATGGAAGGCGGCTTCGACACCTTCAAGCTCAACGGCTGCGAGGAGATGGCGATGCTCGACTCGGTGCGTGCGATCGACCGCGCGGTCGGCGTCGTCGAGCAGATCCGTTCGACCTTCGGCACGCGCATCGACTTCGGGCTGGACTTCCACGGCCGCGTCGCGCTGCCGATGGCCAAGCCGCTATTGAAGGCGCTGGAGCCGCTGCGTCCGCTATTCGTCGAGGAGCCTGTGCTGGCAGAGCAGGCCGAGCACTATCCGAGGCTGGCGGCCAGCACGTCGATCCCGCTCGCGGCCGGCGAGCGCATGTACTCGCGCTTCGAGTTCAAGCGCGTGCTCGAAGGCGGCGGCATCGCCATCCTGCAGCCCGACCTGTCGCACGCCGGCGGCATCACTGAATGCCACAAGATCGCGGCCATGGCCGAGGCGTACGACGTGGCGCTGGCGCCGCACTGTCCGCTGGGGCCGGTGGCGCTCGCTGCCTGTCTGCAGCTCGACTTCGTCGCGTACAACGCGATGCTGCAGGAGCAGAGCATGGGCATTCACTACAACCGCGGCGCCGAGCTGCTCGACTACGTCGTCAACAAGGATGACTTCCGCATCACCGACGGCCACATGGGCGTGCTGGCGAAGCCCGGTCTGGGTGTCGAGATCGACGAGGCGCGCGTCGTGCATGCCAGCCTCAACGCGCCCGACTGGCACAACCCGCTGTGGCGCCACGCCGACGGCAGTGTGGCCGAATGGTGAGCGACGCGGCCCCTTCGCTGATCGGCCTCGACTGGGGCACGTCGAGCCTGCGCGCGTTCCTGATGACCGATGGCCACGCCGTCGAGACGCGCCACTCGCGCGACGGTGTGCAGAGTCTCTGCGGTCGCGCCGACGAGTTCGAGCGTGTCTTCGCCGCGATCGCGGGTGAATGGTTGCGGCGCTGGCCGGCGCTGCCCGTTGTCGCCTGCGGCATGGTCGGCAGCGCGCAGGGCTGGCGTGAAGCACCGTATGCACGCTGTCCGGTCGATGCGCGTGCGCTCGCCGCGCATGGCGCGCGCGTCGCCAGCAGCGTCGGACCTGAAGTTCTGATTGCCCCGGGCGTGCTGTTCGAACCCGCGCAAGGTGCACCCGACGTGATGCGTGGCGAAGAAACGCAGGTCGCCGGCGCATTGCTGCTGCAGCCGGTGTGGGCTGCAGGCGCCACCTTCCTGCTACCTGGCACGCACTCGAAGTGGGTGCGGGTCGAGGAGGGCCGCATCGTCGTCGGTCGCCACCGCGATGACCGGCGAGATGTTCGCGTTGCTGCGCACGCACTCGATCCTTGGCCGGCTGATGACGCCAGGCGATGAGCAAGACGCCAGTGCCTTCGCCCGCGGCCTCGACGACACACGCGCGATCGCATGGCGGCCTGCTGCACCAGCTGTTCGCGGTGCGCACGCTCGGCCTGACCGAGCGCCTGCCGCGCACCGGCCTCGCCGACTACCTGTCGGGCCTGCTCATCGGGCACGAACTGGTGCACGCCCTCGAGGCACGCGACGGCGCCGCGCCGCTGGTGCTGGTCGGCGAACCCGCCCTCTGCGCACGCTACGCTCAGGCGTTGCGCCACTTCGGCATCACCACCGATGCCGTGCTCGACAACACGGCGCCGGCGGGGCTCTGGGCCCTGGCCTGTGCTGCTCATCTGATCAAGATATGACCACCGGACTTCAGGACCGATTCGTCGCCGCCTGCGCCCAGCTGCCTCTGGTGGCCATCCTGCGCGGCCTCACGCCGGCCGAGGCGGCACCGATCGGACGCGTGCTCTACGACGCCGGCTTCCGGCTGATCGAAGTGCCGCTGAATTCGCCAGATCCGCTGGCGAGCATTGCCACGCTGCGCCGTGAACTGCCCGGCGAGGCGCTCGTCGGCGCGGGCACGGTGCTGAGCGTCGATGCCGTAGCCGAGGTCCAGGCCGCCGGTGGCGAGTTGATCGTCATGCCGCATGCCGATGTCGTCGTCATCCGTGCGGCCAAGGCGGCCGCCCTCGTCTGTGTGCCCGGCGTGGCCACGCCCACCGAGGCCTTTGCGGCGCTGGCTGTCGGGGCCGACGCGTTGAAATTGTTCCCGGCCGAACTCGTCACGCCGGCAGCGCTGAAGTCGATGCGCGCCGTCCTGCCTCGGGGCACCGCGCTCCTGCCCGTCGGCGGCATCACGCCCGAAGGCATGCGCGCCTACCATGAGGTGGGGGCGGCGGGCTTCGGCCTCGGCTCGGCCT